>CACHIS010000033.1 GCA_902579925.1 uncultured Pelagibacteraceae bacterium | reverse complement strand
GTTTAAAAAATATCCTTGGAAAATTCTAAAAAATGAATTTTCAAATATCAAAAATAATTTTGAAGAGGACTATCAAATTAATGAAACTCCAGAATATTACAAAGGATACAGTTTGGGAGATATAGCTGCATGAAAAGTCTTAATAACATTAAATATGGTGCTGTTTCGGCATTAAAAGAACACTTGCTTGGTGGAAATAGAATATCAAGAATTGAGGGTCTTATATTATTTGGAGTGCAAGATCCCACTAGAGAAATTAGCAGACTAAAGAGAGATGGCTTCATTATTAAAAAACAAAAAGTGAGCATGGCTAAATTAGTTAGAAGAGTAAATGAGTTTACAACTCTTAAACCTATAAAAAATTTACCATCAAAAAATATTATTATGCATGAATGGTGGATAAGTAAATGAAAAGATTGTTTTCAAAAAGACAGAAAAAAATATTAGCACTTTTATCAGGTAATAAATGTGAGCTATGTCGAAATATTTTAAAAGAAAATTTTGAGGGAGATCACAAAATTCCATTTTCAAAAAATGGAAAAACGATTTTAAGTAATGGTCAAGCCATATGCAAAAAATGTAATTTGTTAAAAGGAGCAAAAATATGAATTTTGAATTAAGACCTTGGCAAATAAATGCAATAAAAAAATCGACTGAATGGTTCGATAAAAGAAATGACAAAAGATTTTTAATTAATGCAGCTCCAGGAGCTGGAAAAACTATTTGTGCATCTATGATAGCTAAAAAGCTTTTGGATGAAAAAAAAATTGAACGAGTAATTGTAATTGCACCAAGGAGAGAGGTTGTCAAGCAATGGTCGGAAGAATTTAAAGCTGTGACTGGAAGAACCATGATGAGATATACTGGTGAAATAGATGATTATGATTTTGATGTATGTTCAACCTGGAGTGCAGTTGAGAATTTGTTAGACGGTTTTCAAGCAATTTGTCAAAAATATAAAACTTTAATCATATGCGATGAACATCACCACGCAGCAGTAAGTGCAGCTTGGGGAATAAGCGCAAATAAAGCATTTGAAGACTCAAAATATGTTCTTGTTTTAACAGGAACTCCTATTAGATCAGATGGAAAATCTCCAGTTTGGTTTTACTACTCAAATGAAACTGGTAGTTTAACACATCCTCAAGATGGCACTTACACTCTAACTTATGGGGAGGCTGTAGAAGCTGGTTACTGTAGACCAGTTTTTTTTCATCGACATGAAGGTAATTTTAAAGTTGTTCTTGATAATGAAATTATAGCTGTATCTGGAGATAAAGGAGTAAAGGTTGATGAAAAAAAGCATCCAAAAAAACTTTTAAAATCAATCCAAAAATCATTAGACTTTTATACACTTGCAAGAAAAATTAGTGATGAGAAAAAAATAGATTTAAATTGTTATCAAGCAACTATGTTGAAATGGGGAATTGAAAAACTAGATGAAGCTAGAAAAAGAATTCCTAACGCTGGTGGTTTGGTGATAGCACCAACTATTAAAGTTGCAGATTACATGTCAAAAATTCTTCATAAACTTACAGGAGAAAAACCAATATTAGTCCATAGCGATGACACTAATTCTGAAGATAAAATAGGTGCATTTAGAAATTCCAGTAAAAAATGGATCGTTTCAGTTGCAATGATCAGTGAGGGGGTTGATATAAAAAGACTTAGACTTCTTGTTTATTTACCAAATCCTCAGACGGAACTTTCGTTTAGGCAAGCAATTGGTAGGGTTGTGAGATCAACAGATAACGAGGATGACTCAAGCGCATATGTGATTATGCCAAGACATAAAATTTTTGAAGAATATGCAGATAGAGTTGAACGTGAAATGAAGCCTTTTTTTAATATTGAAAAAATAAAACAAGATTTTAAGAAATGCCCAAAATGTGAAAATGAATGCAGGGTTGATGAAAACGTTTGTAGTGAGTGTAGTTTTGAATTTCCTACAAAAAAAACTATTTACAAAAATTGTGATAAGTGTGATGCTTTAAATACTTTGGGTGCTAAAAACTGCCAAAAATGTGGTGAATCATTTGAAATAACTTACAGAATAGATTTAGAA
>CACHIS010000032.1 GCA_902579925.1 uncultured Pelagibacteraceae bacterium | reverse complement strand
TATAGGCAATCCTCTAAAAGTTATTATTGGGCTATTGTGAATATTTCCTTTTGGAGTAATTAAAATAGTGATTTCTAAATACCCATTTGAACTAAGGTTTTTTCTATCTTTTATTGATTGAGAATCCTCCTCTACACTTATATTTCCGTCTAAGTACAACCTCCCACTCGGAGCTTTATCGTAAACTTCAGGTTCATCGCCAGGATATAATTTTACTACATCCCCATTTTCAACTTGCACAGGATGAGGAACCTGCATCTCTTTTGCAAAATTTATATGTTCTATCATGTGTCTATGTTCACCATGAACAGGAATTACACATTTTGGTTTTACCCATTCATACATATCCTTTAAGTCCTCACGATTTGGATGACCTGACACGTGGATGAACTCTGTTTCCTCTGAAATCACCTCGATACCATCTTTAACTAGTTGATTATGCAATTTGTAAAGTTTCTTTTCATTACCTGGAATAATTTTTGATGAAAAAATGACTGCATCATCTTTCTCAATAAATACATCTGGATGGATATAATTAGCAATTCTCATCATTGCACCCATTGGCTCACCCTGACTACCTGTGCAAAGATAAACAATTTTCTCTCTAGAAAAATTTTTAGCTTCTCTTGGATCAATTGGTTCAATGCTATTCTTCAAGTATCCACATTGTCTAGCTGCTTTATAAATTCTGTGCATTGATCTTCCTACTAAAGATATTTGTCTTCCAGTTTTCTCAGCACAATAAAAAGCGGACTCCATTCTTGCAACATTAGATGCAAAAGAAGTAACTATAATTCTTTTTTTTAACCGGCTCATAATATTTAAAAGATTTTTTCTTACATCTAACTCAGATCCTGATCTACCAGGACTAAATACATTTGTAGAGTCGCAGATCATAGCCAATACTCCCTCATCGCCAATTTCTTTTAATCTTTTAGAATTTATTTCTTCACCAATTAGTGGGTTAGGATCAACTTTCCAATCACCTGTATGCAAAATAACTCCTGCTGGAGTTTTAATTTTTAAGCCATTTGGCTCTAATATAGAGTGAGTTAAAGTAATATATTCAATTTCAAATTTTTCTAATGAAACATTTCCATTTAATTCAACAATGTTTAAATCCTTTGTGATATCAATATGTTTTTCTTTGAATTTTTCTTTGATTAATACTGCTGTAAATGGAGTAGCGAAAATTTTACATTTAAGTTTTGGCCATAAATGAGCTATTGCACCTATATGATCCTCATGCGCATGTGTCAAAACTATACCTAATAGATTATCTTTTCTTTCAACAATGAATCCCGGATCAGGATATATTAAATCAATGCCAGGAAGAGTATCATCAGCAAAAGTTACTCCAATATCAACCATTATCCACTTATGATCTCCCGGTAAACCATAGCCAAAAAGATTCATATTCATTCCAATTTCACCGGATCCACCCAATGGACAAAATAGTAATTCCTCTTTCATTTTTAAATCAACTTTGAAATTTTAATCAAACCTTTAATTGTGATATTTTTATTTTCTATTACTTTTGTTTTAATTGATTTTTTAAACAAACTAGAAAATCCTCCGGTAATATTTATTTTGTAAGATTTTCCTGTCTCTTTCTTAATCAAATTAATTATATTGTCAATTAAACCGGCGTAACCCCAAAAAAAGCCTGATCTCACAGCTGTATTTGTATTTACACCCACAACTTTTCTCATTTTTTTTAAATTAATTTTTGGTATTAAAGAAGCCTTATCAGATAAAGTGTTAAGCGAAATTTTTATACCAGGAGCAATTACACCCCCATGATAAGTGTTACCAATCAAGACGTCAAATGTAGTAGCTGTTCCAAAATCAAGAATGATAAAATTATTCTTATTATTCAATAAACTTATAGCATTGGCTAGTCTATCTGAACCAACCTGCATATAATTAGCTTTAATTTTTATAAATGATCTTAAATTTAAATCTTTTATTTCATGACATTTAACTCTAGTTTTTTTTGAAAAAAAACTTTTTATTGAGGTAAAGTTTTTAGGAACAACACTACAAAATAATATTTTTTCTATCTTTGTGTAATCTTCAATTAAAATCTTGAACTTTTTTTTTAAAATTTGAGCTGA
>CACHIS010000031.1 GCA_902579925.1 uncultured Pelagibacteraceae bacterium | reverse complement strand
AAAATATCAATAAAGACCAGGCAATATGCCAAAAGACAGAGCACCTGGGCCCGAGGACATATGAGAGATTGGAATAAGCTTAATCCAGTTGGTTTGGATAAGCTCTTAAAAAAAATTTAGATATTCTCTACTTAGTCTTGACCAATTAGCACAACTTCAGCTAGATTGCTTGAATGTCTAAATTATATACTGGTGCAGAAATTGTATTTAAATGTCTTGAAGATCAAGAGGTTGAATATATTTTTGGTTATCCAGGTGGAGCAGTTTTACCAATTTATGACGAACTTAAAAATCATTCATCAATTAAACATATACTTGTTAGACATGAACAAGGAGCAGGTCATGCCGCAGAAGGTTATGCAAGATCATCGGGTAAACCTGGAGTAGTTTTAGTAACATCTGGACCAGGTGCAACTAATGTTGTTACAGCATTAACTGATGCTTATATGGACTCAATACCTTTAGTTTGTATTTCTGGACAAGTACCCACTCATTTAATAGGGACTGATGCTTTTCAAGAGTGTGATACAACAGGAATTACCAGACCTTGTACCAAACATAATTGGTTAGTTAAAGATATTAAAGAATTACCAAAAGTTATGCATGAGGCTTTTAAAGTTGCAACTACAGGAAGACCTGGACCTGTGCTAATTGATATCCCTAAAGATATCCAATTTGCAAAGACTAATTATGCAAAATTTAAAAAAGAAAAAAAACTAAATGGAAAAATACATAATAAATTTTCTGAAAATGAAATTAATCAATTAATTGATTTGATTTCAAAAGCAAAAAAACCAATTGTTTATACCGGGGGTGGAGTAATAAATTCAGGCCCACAGGCAAGTGAAACTTTAAAAGAATTTGTAAGATTAATTGGTTTCCCAATTACATCAACTCTACAAGGTTTAGGTGCATTTCCTGGGGATGATAACCAATTTATTGGCATGTTAGGTATGCACGGAACATATGAGGCTAATAATGCAATGCATGATTGTGATTTGTTAATTAATATCGGTGCAAGATTTGATGATAGAATAACGGGTAAGATAGATGAGTTTTCTCCGAAATCAAAAAAAGTTCATATTGATATTGATCCATCATCAATAAATAAAATCATAAAAGTGGATCTTGCAATTGTTGGAGATGTTAATGAAGTAATAAAATCAGCTATCAATAAAATAAATAAAAAACAAAATGGATTAAAAGATTCGAATAAACAAAGAATTTCAAAATGGTGGGAACAAATCCAAAAATGGAGAAGAAAAGACTCTTTAGGTTTTATTAACAGTGATAAAGATATCAAGCCTCAACATGCTGTAAAAAGATTATATGAATTAACAAAAAATCAAGACACATTTATTACAACTGAGGTTGGTCAACATCAAATGTGGGCTGCACAACATTATAAATTTAATAAACCAAATAGATGGATGACATCTGGAGGTCTTGGAACTATGGGATATGGCCTTCCTGCAGCAGTAGGTGTTCAAATTGCTCATCCAGATAAACTTGTGATCGATATTGCTGGTGAAGCATCCGTATTAATGACAATGCAAGAAATGTCTACAGCAGTTCAGTACAATTTGCCTATAAAGATATTTATTTTGAATAATCAGTACATGGGTATGGTTCGGCAATGGCAAGAACTCCTGCACGAAAAAAACTATTCAGAGAGTTACACTGAAGCTTTACCTGATTTTGTAAAATTAGCAGAAGCTTATGGATGCAAGGGTATCAAAGCCGATAACCCCGATGAATTAGATGATAAAATTAAAGAGATGATCGATTATAATGGCCCAGTAATATTTGATTGTCATGTAGATCCTAATGAAAATTGTTTTCCAATGATACCATCTGGAAAACCTCATAATCAGATGATTTTAGGCCCTAATGATAAAGAGGAAAATAAGATTACTGGTAAAGGGAAATCATTAGTTTAATGTCATCTCCAAAATCAGCATATAGTATACCAACTAAAAAAGGTAAGCTAGATACTCATATATTCGTTGTTTGGGTTGATAATGAGTCTGGTGTATTGGCAAGAGTAGTTGGATTATTTTCTGGAAGAGGTTACAACATAGAGTCATTAGCAGTTGCTGAAGTTGATGCTACGAAAAATATTTCGAGAATAACAATCGTAACTACAGGAACACCACAAGTGATTGATCAAATTAAACTTCAATTAAAAAAACTAGTCCCTGTTCATAAAGTTGCAGATTTTAAGAGAGAGGATAAAAAAGTTATATTTAAAGAGATGGCATTATTTAAAATTGTTGCTCAGAAAAAAAAG
>CACHIS010000030.1 GCA_902579925.1 uncultured Pelagibacteraceae bacterium | reverse complement strand
GAAGATTTAGAGTGTCAAACTTTCTGTGGTGATGTTGGGGCTCTTTTAAACAAAATGTTATTAGCAATAAATATTAAAAGAAAAGATATATACTCCACATATTCAGTAAATTTTAGACCTCCTGAAGACAGAAAACCAACTGGTCAAGAAATAAAACGTTACTCAATTTTTCTAAAAGAACATATTTCGATAATTGATCCAAAACTTTTAATACTCATGGGAAGTACCGCAATGGAGGCTGTGACCGGTTTAAATAATCAAATTACAAATGAAAGAGGTAAATGGAAAGAAATAATTATTGGAAACAAAACAATACCAATAATGATCACTTTTAACCCATCATATTTATTAAGGTATCCAGAAAATAAGAAATATTCTTGGGAAGATTTAAAAAAAATTAAACAAAAAATTCAAGATTTAAAAATTAAAAATTGATGAAAATAATAGCTGGAGTTGATGAAGTTGGTAGGGGTAGTTTAGTTGGGCCCGTCTATGCTGCAGCAGTTATATTAAAAAAAAAGATCGATAAAAAGTTATTAAAAGACTCAAAGAGCATATCAAGCTCTAAAAGAAAAATTCTATGTAAATACATTAAAAAAAATTCTACTTGGGCTATAGGCAAAGCATCTTTGAAAGAAATAGAAAATCTTAATATATTAAATGCCAGTCTGTTAGCAATGAAAAGAGCGATAAAAAAACTTAAAAAGAAACCAACACATGTTTTAGTTGACGGTAATAATTTACCAAATGTGAAAAATTATAAGTTAAAATCAGTCGTAAAAGGAGATCAAAAAATACCATCAATTTCTGCGGCATCAATTATTGCAAAGGTTTCGCGTGACAAAATAATTTCTAATTTAGGAAAAAAATTTAAAGGCTACAATTGGCAAAAAAATTTTGGATATGGAACTAGTGAGCATATTAAGGCCTTAAAAATATTAGGAATTACTAAACATCATAGAAAAACTTTTTCACCAATAAATAAATTTAGATAGTTTTCACGTATTATCACAATATGTTGTTATAGCCGAGAAATGTAACACAAATTAAGTCTGATTAATTCAATCCTAGGTTGACCCAAGAATCTTTTTGGAGTCTAATTTATTTTTTCAAAATGAATTTAAATTTTAGAAATAAATTAATTAATGGAAATAGCCTTCAGGAGCTAAAAAAAATTCCTGATGAGACTTTTGATTTAATTTTTGCTGACCCTCCTTACAACCTGCAATTAAAAAGTGAATTAACAAGACCAGATAGATCTAAAGTAAATGCAGTAAATGATAAATGGGATCAATTTGAAAATTTTAAAAAATATGATGACTTTACCTATTCATGGTTAAGCGAATGTAAAAGAATTTTAAAAAAGGATGGAGCTATTTGGATAATTGGTAGTTACCATAATATTTTTAGAGTTGGGACGGCTATTCAAAATTTAGGTTTTTGGATTTTAAATGACGTCATTTGGAACAAAAAAAATCCCATGCCAAATTTTAGAGGAACACGTTTTACGAATGCTCATGAAACTTTAATTTGGGCATCTAAGTCTAAAAAATCAAAATACACTTTTAATTATCAGTCCTTAAAGTGTTTAAATGACGATCTTCAAATGAGATCTAACTGGGAATTGCCAATTTGTAGTGGTTCTGAAAGACTAAAAAAGAATGGTAAAAAAGTCCATTCTACTCAAAAACCTGAGGCTCTACTTCACAGAATTTTATTAGCAACTTCAAACAAAAATGATTTAGTTTTAGACCCTTTTTTAGGATCGGGAACAACAGCAACAGTAGCAAAAAAATTGGGTAGAAATTATTATGGAATTGAAAAAGAAAAAACCTATTTTAAAGCTGCCGAACAAAGATTAAAGAAAGCAAAACCTATAGAAGATGATTATTTAGATACTTTGCAAAATAATAGATCTAAACCGAGAATACCTTTTGGATCATTGGTTGAATTAGGAATAATTAAGCCAGGCACTACTATTTTTGATAATAAAAAGAAAATCAGTGCAAAAATTATGGCTGATGGCAGTATAAAATATGCAAATACTGAGGGTTCTATTCACAAAGTAGCAGCGTCTATTTTAGGTGCCGAGAGCTGTAATGGGTGGACTTATTGGTATTATCAGTCTGGAAAACAACTGCGATCTATAAATGATCTTAGACAAAATCTTGTCTCTAGATAAATTTTAGTTTTTATTTAAATCATCAATTGTCGAAAACGCACAATAATTAAGAATTATTACAGGAATTGCTGTAAGAAAAATCAAAGGCCAAGCGCCTGACATAAGAAATCCTAACATACCTAAATCGGCTAGTATAGCTAATCCAACCCACAAATATTTTTGATGAATATAAAAAAAGTAAAAGCCTAAAAGAACGAATAAAAAAATAATTATTTCCATAAGATTTACCACCCCGATTATTCTCGGGGTGGTGATCACTAGTTACCAATTATAAAAATCACTAGCATCTTTATGGTACTTCATATCATAACCACCATAAATATTTGGTGTTGATCTCCAATACCCTGCATTAGCACTTGTAGCCATAACAGCTAACAATGTTAATAATAAACCAAGTTTTCTCATAAAATCTCCTTTCTATTTATTAAGATTAAGTCAAAACCTGTATCAATTCCGATCAAGTTAAATGGTTTATATGTGTTTCTCATTTTCCTCCTTTGTATACTTGGTAGGTAGGAATTATTTTTTTTTATTAATGTGAAAAGATTTTTGTATTTTTAGACAGATTATCTAGCTGACATCCAGGAAACTACAGTCGATGAATTATCGGGGCTAATGTTCACGTTAATAATTATTATCAAAAAAATTATAATTAAATACGAAATTGCTCCATACTTTTTTCCTAAATTATCAATCCTTGGTCCCAATTGTTTATTACTCTTTAAATTAAAAGATATTATTGCAAAAAAGTTAGGAACTGTTGCGTAAAAGTAAGATATCAAAATTATCCAATCTAATGTAGTTAAATACTCAAGTTTTGGAAGATCTTTATCAATAACGAAATTATAGGCAATTAATGACAATAAACAAACAATGGTAATAGTCAATTTTGA
>CACHIS010000029.1 GCA_902579925.1 uncultured Pelagibacteraceae bacterium | reverse complement strand
CCTCCTCCCGTATAGCTAATTTGGTAATTAAAAAAATATAAAAGAAATATAAATATAATACTTACAATCAAAAGATCTTTTTTCTGATCTTTAATAATTTTGTACAAGAAATCTTTATTTAAAATAAAAGGAATTAAATGAAATAATATAATACTGCTTATAATTAAGATTTTGTCTGAAATATTGAAGCTTAAGCTTACATTTTCACTTGGCACTTCACCTGGTGTATTTACCATTAAAAAATTTACATCCAATATAAATATGTAATAAAAAACAGGTAAAGAACTTATTAAGCAAAAAAAATATAAAAAAAATAAATCTTTAAAATTAATTTCTTTTATATAGTGATATAAAAAAAAGATTATAAATAGGGAAAAATTGGGACTTATATATGATGAAAGAATTAAAAAAATCGTGTTTTTCCATATATATATTTTTTTCTTGTATTTTAAATATTTTAAAAATTCTAATATTGAAATCGTAAAAAACAATAGTCCTATTATTCTGGTATCTGGCCAAATTGCTAAAGATCTAAAAGTTGGTGATAAAAAAATTGAAAATGAAAAAATTAAAAGTATGTTTTTATCGATATAGTTAAATTTTAATGATAAACATTTATAAAAAAAATAGATTAATAAAATAGATATATTAAGATGAATAAATCTAATTAAATCGAAGTCCAAACCAATACTTTTCAAAAAGCCTAAAAAAATCAAATATATTGGCGAATGACGGTGTCCATAAATATCGTAATTAAGAAATGTTTTTTTAAAGTCAGTGGAAAATGCTTCTAACACTGGTATATCGCTAGTATACCAATCTGGTTTAGCTCCTAGGTTTAAGTTTTCGTCAAAAAAAAAACCAACAATAAGTGTAATATAAAGAGTTAAAAATATTATTATTACATTATATGTTTTAGAAAAATCGTATTTCATTAAGAGATTGATTTTAAGTTATAACTTTACCAAATGATTAAACATTTTTATATGAAAGGCTATTATTAATTACTCAAATTTATAAAAATATAGCTTTGTTTTTTAGTTGAATTAATAGATTATACTTATAAAACCTAGCTCACGGAGAGATGGCTGAGCGGTTGAAAGCACCGGTCTTGAAATTCCAAGTAACCCCTACCCATTTCAAAACGATTCACATACTTATCAAGTCATTGCTTACTTCTTGAAATTTAGCTTTTACAAAAAATGCATCATTGTTGGCTTGCCTAAGTTACAAAACTAGAAACTAACTAGAAACTAATATGATAAATTAAGTCAACAATGGAATTAAGAGACCCATAAAAATACTAAAGAAACCAAGGACCACAGAAACATATACAGCATACCCCCAAAAAGGAGATCTTTTAATTTTTTTCTTTTGAGCAATGTACTTTGATGAGCTGCGCCACCAACCAACATAGACATAAACTAAGAAAAAATTAAAAAAAATTGTATAAATCGCAATCAAGACCGTAACACCATCACTTGATGCTGTAATAGTACCATCATCAATTAGAGCGCTCGGTAAAGCTACTATGGAACCAATTAGAACACCAACAATCCAAAAAGATTTAGCAAGAGAGAAATCTCCGTCCCAGTATTTAACTAATATATTTTTAATTTTTTTATTTCTTTTCATTAATGAAGCTTTCTAAATATATATATTAAACACTCAGTATCGGTGAGTTTTAAATCCATTCTTAATCTCTTGTTTTTATATTTTTTTTTAAATTTTGTTACAAATTCGTCTACTTTATACAATGGAGTATTCCATTTTAATCGTGCTAGAATCATAATTTAATATATCTTTTTTAGTAATTCTTTTAAACCTGAGTTTGATTTTTGTTTTGTTGTATCTTTTTTAATATTAATGTTTTTGTAATTTTTATTACAAAAATAATCATCTTCACTGTTGACAATTGTATCAAAAAAACCCCATGCATATTTCATTGTATTAAGATTAATCTTAATTGCTCTACCATTTGAATATTGGAGATCTTCAAGATTACGAGCTATAATTAACCCATCAACATAGGTTTCTATTTGATGCTTGTCTATATCGGTTTTTTCTAAAATCCTATTTTTATAATAATTTAAATTTTGTTGATCTCCATAATCTCCATAAGTCCATTTATTTGGAAATCTTTTTTTTAATTTTTTCAATATGGTTATATTTTCTCTATTATAATTTATACTTTCATCTGTTTGAACTTTAAGTTCAGTTATTATGCCATTATTCAAATTAATTGATAAAACATGTTTTTCCCATTTTTTAAATTGATTGTATCCTGATTCTTGATATTTTTTAATTTCGTCATCTTCCCAAATAAAAGCCTCAATATTTTGTGTTACCCAATAACTATTTGAAGAACTTTTTTTTCTTACAGGTTCTTTTAAAAATTTATAATATAGAGTATTTGAGTTGACATAATCATTCACATTCCATTTATTTTGAATCTGATATCCATCAATTCTGTAACAATTTCCAATTTCAATAATTTGCGATTGAACTTGATTGAACAAGAAAAACAAAGATAAAATTAAATAGTTAAAAATTTTCATAGGATTTTATAGGATAACTAGAAACTAACTAGAAACAAAGTCAATATTTTTTAAAATTAAAACTCTGTTTTTTTGTTGAATTTTAATATTATACTTATAAAACCTTGCTCACGGAGAGATGGCTGAGTGGTTGAAAGCACCGGTCTTGAAAACCGGCAAAGGGGCAACTCTTTCCTGGGTTCGAATCCCAGTCTCTCCGCCATATGAAAAGCTAATATTTAAAGTTTTTAAATAAATTATTAATCTTATTGTCTTCAAATTCTACATCTGTATTTAAGCCATTGTAAAAATTGTAGAGATTATTATCATCAATTTCTAAAAGTTTAATCAATTGATTTAAATCTTCATCTTCTAATTGATCTAAGTACTTGCTTGTGAAAGCTCCTAAAAGTTTATCCATTTCTTTAGTGCCACGATAATTTGATCTATAAATAATCTTTTTTTTAATTTGTTCTATATCAGCAGTCATAATAAGAATATAATATCAGTTTATGGATATTAAAAGAAGTTATGAATACTTGTTGTCTGACCTAAGTTCACTTAAAGGTGTTGGGATTAAAACATCAAATTTGCTTAAAAGAAAAAAAATAAATAATGTTTTTGATTTATTATGGAAATTACCCAAATCTTACACTGATAGAAGCTTGTCATCTAAAATAATAAATTTAAAAATTAATGAAATACAAACAATAACAATAATACCTGTAAAATAT
>CACHIS010000028.1 GCA_902579925.1 uncultured Pelagibacteraceae bacterium | reverse complement strand
ATTTTGAAAACATTATCAATTAAATATTTATCTTCATAAAAATTATCATTTAAGTTTAATTTTGGCGATTTTTTGTTTAACATGTAAACCAATAAAGTCCAAGGTGCTCCTATAAAACCTATAGTAGTTTTATTTTTAGTGTGTTGAGAATTACTAACTAATTTAATTAATTTATAAATAGGTGAAAGTTTTTCAACAAAGTTAACTTCTTTAACATCAGAGATTTTTTCTAAGTCAAGATTGCCAAGTAACGGGCCTATATTTTTTTTGAATTCAACATTTTGATTTAAACCGTATGGTAACATTAAAATATCAGAGAAAATTATTGCTGCATCTAAGTTAAATCTTTTTAAAGGTTGTAACGTTATCTCACTAGATAATTTTTCGTTAAGGCAAAGTTTAATAAAATCTGGATTTTGTTTTCTTATCTCTCTAAACTCGGGTAAATACCTTCCTGCTTGTCTCATAATCCAAATCGGATTAATATCACTTTTTTTATTTATTATTACTTCCTCGATTGGAGACATTTTAATAATTAAATATAATTAGTAGTAATGTTAGTATAGTCTGTGAGTATTGATGATTAAATTTAGTGAACATTTTATAAACAATTTATTAATATTTAAGGTTTAAATTTTATTAAATATATACGCAAAATTGAAGCTTATTAACCAAATACATTAAATGATCATTAAAGATTTCAACATGTTTAATATTGTTAATAAAAGTATTGTTTTACAACGTAAATTTAAAATTATGAAAAATGTCCAATATGATAAATATAATACAAATTTATACACATTTTATACATGAGTAATTTATATCAAATTTATCTAATATCAGATGCAACTGGTGAAACTTTAGATCGTATTTTTACAGCTATTAAAGCACAATTTAAAAATATAAACTACAAAGTACACACTTATTCTTTTACTAGAACAGAAAATCAGATTTTAAAAATTTTAGAAAACGCAGAGCAAGAAAAAAACTCAATAATTTTATATTCCATCGTTGATAGTAACCTAGCAAAATATCTTGCTAAAAATAGTGATATGAAAAAAATTCCATGTTTTGGAGTGCTGGGTGATCTAATATTAAGTTTTTCAAAACTTTTAAATCAAAAAGCCTCACACCAACCAAGTGGTCAATATGCTCTAGATGAAGATTATTATAAAAGAATTGAAGCGATTCAATTTACAATGAATCATGATGACGGCAATCTTGTAAAAGAAATAAAACAATCTGATATAATATTGTTAGGGGTCAGTAGAACAAGCAAAACTCCTACAGCTATTTTTTTAGCAAACAAAGGCCTTAAAACATCCAACATTCCTTTAATAACAGAAGACTCTATTCCAGAGATTTTAAAACAAAACCCAAAAACTTCATGTGTTGTGGGATTAAACACCGAACCAGAAAGGTTGGTGGAAATAAGAAAAAACAGAATGAACTCTCTCAAAGAAAATACTAATAAATTATACACTGATTTAGAAGAGATAAAAAAAGAAGTGGACATGGCAAAAAATACTTTTAAAAAATATAAATGGCCATCAATTGATGTAACTAGAAAATCTGTAGAAGAAACGGCAGCTTCAGTAATTAAAATACACGAAATTTTTAAAAAAAATGCTTAAAATTATTCTTGCTTCTCAAAGCAAAGTTAGAAAGAAAATTCTTGATGAACACAATATTTTGAATGAAGTTAGACCATCAAATGTTGACGAAGATGTTGTTAAATCAAGTTTATTAAAAGAAAAAGCTTCACCAGAGATAATATCTAAAAATTTAGCTGAATTAAAAGCCAACAAAATAAGCGAGAAATATAGTGATAATTTAGTTTTAGGCGCTGATAGTGTCATAGATTTAAACGGAGAACTAATATCAAAACCAGACAATAGAGAAGAAGCTTTAGAAATTTTAAGAAAACTTAATGATAAAAAACATTATTTAATTAGTTCAGTATGTATCTCTAAAAATGGATTTATGGTATGGAATCATACAGATAAGGCAACTTTGACAATGAAAAAATTGAATGATGATGAGCTTAAAAATTACTTAGCCAAAATTTCTGATGAGGCTTTATATGCTTATAATGTTTATCAAATTGAAGGCGAGGGAAGAGAGTTATTCTCAAGTATCGATGGAAACGAAAATACAATAATGGGACTCCCGATTGAAAAAATTAAAAAATATTTAGATAATTATAAATGAAAAAATATCTTGTAATTGGAAATCCTATCGAACATTCACTTTCACCCAAATTACACAACTATTGGTTTGAAAAAAATAATATTGATGCAAATTATGATAGAAGAAAAATAGATAAAAGCAAAATTCAAGAGATCATAAATGAAATTAAGGATAATAAATTAGATGGAATAAACGTTACTGTTCCTTTTAAAACCGATATCATTCCTTTTTTAGATACGCTTAGTCAAGAATCTCAGATTACTCAATCTGTTAATACCGTTTATATGCATGATAAAAAACTAGTAGGTCACAACACTGATATTAAAGGTTTTGAATTAAGTCTAAAAGATACTCAATTTGATTTAAATAATAAATCAATATTTATTTTAGGAGCTGGAGGTGTAGTGCCTTCTATAGTTTATGCTTTAGAAAAATCGGGTGTTTCTAAAATATCAGTAAGTAATAGAACAAAGGTTAAGGCTGAAGATTTAAAGAAAAACTTTCCAAACATCGGTTTAGTTGACTGGGGAGATCAAGCAGAATTTGATCTGATTATTAATGCTACCAGTTTGGGTCTAAGCAATGAAGATGAAATAGGTTTAAATTTTGAAAATATAAATAAAGAAAAGCTATTTTTTGATGTTATTTATAATCCAAAAGAGACTAATTTTTTAAAAACTGGAAAAAGTTTAGGCTGTCAGGTTTCTAATGGTAAAATGATGTTTATTTATCAGGCTTTTGAGGCATTTAAACTATGGCATAAAGTTAAGCCAAAAATTGATGATGAATTAAAGAATTTTTTAGATTTATGAAAAGAATAGGTATTTTAGGCGATATAGGATCTGGTAAATCTTATATAGCTAAATGTTTTGGTTTTCCTGTATTTAACGCTGATTTAGAAGTTGCAAAAATCTATAAAGAAAACAAAAAAGTTTTTCAAAAATTAAAAAAAGAACTTCCACTTTATTTCGGTTCTTTTCCGATTAAAAAAAAAGAAATTATTGATGCAATTTTATCCAACAAGAAGAATTTAAAAAAAATTATTAAAATTGTTCATTATGAAGTTAGAAAAAAAATGAATAATTTTTTAAAAAAAAATAAAAATAAGAAATTTGTTGTATTAGATGTTCCTCTTCTATTGGAGAATAAGATCAATAAAAAAAAGGATATATTGATCTTTGTTGAATCTAAGAAGTCAGAAATTTTAAAAAGATTAAGGAAAAGAAAAAATTTCAACATGAAAATACTAAATAATTTTCATAAGATTCAACTTTCACTTGATTTAAAAAGAAAGAAGTCTCAATTTATAATAAAGAACAATTTTAAGAAAAATTCTGTTAAAATAAGAGTAAAAGAGATTATAAAAAATCTAATATGAAGGAGATTATTTTAGACACAGAGACAACTGGTATTTCAGTAAAAGAGGGACACAGGATTGTAGAAATCGGATGTATCGAATTAGATAATTTAATACCAACAAAAAATAAGTTTCACTGCTACTTAAATCCAGAAAGAAAAGTTTCTGAAAAAGCTTTTGAAGTACACGGATACTC
>CACHIS010000027.1 GCA_902579925.1 uncultured Pelagibacteraceae bacterium | reverse complement strand
AAATATTGTAATTTTAGATTTATATTACCAAAATAATGTAATTCATAACTTAAGAAATATTTCTGAAAATATTAATTATGATTCTAAGATTTTTATAGTTACTAAGAGTTTAATATGGAATTTTGCTTATAACTTAATTTTTAATAATCTTTTTTTTAAAAAAAAGATTAAAACAAACTTTTTACCATTTAATTTTTTTCAAAGCCTTATCGATGTGAGTGGAAATTCATTAATAAGAAATATTAAGTTTTGTCTTATTCCTTTTAATATTCCAATTTTAACAAAATTTTTAAATAAAATTATTCGCCTTCCACTGATTAATTTTTTTGCAAGTACTAATTTGTTAATTCTAAAGAAAAGCAATTTTTTGAAATTTAGGGATACCAAAACATCAATAAGTATTGTTGTTCCATGTAAAAATGAAGAGAAAAATATAAGGTTATTTCAAAATGTAATCACTCAATTCGATGATAATGTTGAGTTTCTATTTGGTGATGATAATTCTGAAGATAAAACCAAAGATGAAATCTATAACTTAATAAAAAATCAACCAAAAGATAGGGCAAGGATTAAATTTTATGAAGGACCAGGAATATGTAAGTCAGAAAATGTTTATAAAGGCATACATTACGCCAGTAATGAAATTATAGTAATTTTAGATGCTGACTTGACTGTTAAAATATCAGACATGAAAATGGCTTTGGGTGCATTCATTGAAAGTGATATAGATTTTTTAAATTGTACTAGATTAATTTACCCAAGATCCAAAAAATCTATGAAAAAATCAAATTTTTTTGGCAATATATTATTTGCTAATTTTTTTAGTATTATTTTTAAACAAAAAATAACTGATACTTTATGCGGAACTAAAGTTTTTTATAAAAAAGATTTTTTAAGATTTGAAAAATATAATGGTGCTTGGGGTATTAAAGATAAGTGGGGTGATTTTGATTTATTATTAGGAGCCTATAGAATTAATTTAAAAATTAGAGAATATCCAGTTTCCTATGAAGATAGAATTGAAGGAGATACTAAAATGACCAATGTTTTTTTAAATGGTCTTAGAATGCTATATATAATTTTAAATGGGTTTATTAAAATAAGATTTTAATATTAATACTTTTAGCTTGAAGTATTAATTAATTCTTCGATAATTTTTTTTGTGTTATATTTTTGAATCCATTTAGGATAATCACGTTTAAATTTCTTTAAATTGGTTACATACCAAATGTGATCACCAGTTCGTGGTGTTTTTAAAATTTTTCTTTTGATTTTAATATTGCTATATTCTTCTACCAAATCTAAAGCCTCAATAATTGAACAGTTTGAAAATCTACCACCACCTATATTGTATACTTCCCCATATTTAGGGTTTTTAAAAAACTCCCAAAAACAATTTACTAAATCAAAACTATGTATATTATCTCTAACTTGTTTTCCTTTATAACCAATTAGAGTATATTTTTTTTCTTTTAATGATTTTTTTACTAAAAATGATAAAAATCCATGAAGTTTAGCACCACTATGATTAGGTCCAGTAATGCATCCGGCTCTAAAAGAAACTGTTTTTAATCCAATATTTTTTCCATATTCTTGAACAATAAGATCGGCATAGGATTTAGAAACACCAAAAAAACTGTGGATCGAATGATCAATAGAAAATTTTTCATCTATGCCTTTGAAATATGGGTCATTATTATTTAGTTCCCATCTTTTTTTTTTTTCAATAATTTTTAGATTATTTGGATTATCCCCATAAACTTTATTGGTAGACATAAATATAAATGGCGCAACAGGACAAAATTTTTTAGTTAATTCTAGTAAGTTAAGTGTACCTGTAGCATTTACATGGAAATCCAAAAAAGGATATTGCTTTCCATAATCGTGAGATGGCTGAGCTGCACAATGAATAATTATTGAGATATTTTTGTTATATTTTTTGAATATTTTTTCTAGACCAACATAATTTCTAATATCTATCTTAAAATGTTTATATTTTTTATTTCTTTTTTCTAATTTTTTTTTGATCCAAATAGTTGATCCATCTTTACCAAAAAAAAAATTTCTGAGGTTGTTGTCTATACCAAAAACATCAAAACCTTTATCACAAAAGAAATTTGTAGCTTCTGCACCCACAAGTCCGTTAGATCCAGTAATAATTGCTATGCTCATTTTTTTCTAATACTATTAAAAATTAAATTTTAAGATTATATTTATAAGTGAATAGTTTAAAATAAACTGCACAATAAATAAATAAATTTAATATAAGTAAGATTATCTGATATTGTGTATTTGAGATATTTTGTATTCCAAAACTAAAAATAATTAAATTGTATAATAAGATAATTAGCGACCCACAATTATTAGCAAAAATATTTTTTATTTTATATTTTTTTTTTAAATAAAAAAAAATCAGTTGATGTAAATGATTATTATCAGGTTTTATTGGAGATTTTTTTAATTGAAATTTTCTTAATATAGAAAATAAATTTTCAAAACATGGGTACCATAAAAGCAATACAACAAAAAAGGGTGAAAAAATCTGATATTCAGAATAAATTTTTATTAACAAATATCCATAAAAAAAACTTAGAACATATGCACCTGTATCTCCCATAAAAGATTTTTCAAAAAGGTTAAGCAAAAGTAAGATAAATAAGATTGCTGAAAAAAATATAATATTGTTATTTGCAATATCTAAATAGTTAATTAAATCTAATTGGTAAAATATAATAGATATTAATAAATAGTAACCAAGCATCAATCCATTCAATCCATCAATGAAATTCGATCCATTAATTAAAATTAGAAGACAAAAAGTAGAAAAAAAATAACTCAATAAAGTATTTGAGATTAATAGATCTAATATATATATTCTCGTTGAATTTATCCTTAAATCAGATAAGTAAACAATAAAAAATAATAATGTTGTTTGAATTAACAATCTTAATTTTGGTGAGTCTGTTATCTTTAGGTCAGTTGCTAATCCCAATATAAAAAAAAGAGAGAAAAGATAAATAATAGTCTCTATTTCATTAAAATAGAAATATAAAATTGAAAAAAAAATAAATATACCACCAGTTAATGGAACATCAGTTAGTCCAGAAAATTTTTGATGATTTGAACCACTGTAATTTAATAGAATCTTCTTCTTAATTAAAAAATTATTTAAAAAATGAAATATAAAAAAACTAATTATGATCGCTACAATTTTTTCCATTTATTTAAAAAGAGAATTTAAACTTAGCAAAAACAAAAAAAATAAGGACTTTAAAAAATTTAACTTCATAAATTTATTATATACCAAATATCCATCTTTTACTTTTTGCATAATAGAAGATGATAAAGAATTATCTAACTTCCTCCAAAAAGATAAATTTTCATCTAAAGAGTAAATTTTTATATTATTTTTGAGAATTTTTAACCATAACACAAAATCTTCTTTTGTCTTTAAATTTGGAAAAATAATATCACTATTAAACAATTCCTTTTTTGCTATCACTGTAGATAAACCAATATCACAAGAATATAGTAGACTATTATAATTGTTATAATCTTTTGCTTTTCTTGCATTCAAAACTTCACCACTCTCATTAATTACTTCATAGGACGTGTGAGAAATAAGCGCTCTTTCAATCATCATAAAATCAATTTGTTTTTTTATCTTATCTTTTTTCCAAATATCATCAGCATCTAAAAAAGCTATATATTCTCCTTTGGCTTTTTCAATTCCAAAATTTCTCGACTGACCAGCACCTAAAGACTTTTGATTGATAAATAAATTAATCCTTTTATCAATTTGTTGAATTTTTTTTATAAAATTTAAATCTCTTTGGTTTTCATCATCA
>CACHIS010000026.1 GCA_902579925.1 uncultured Pelagibacteraceae bacterium | reverse complement strand
AAAAATCCAAAACCAAATTTAATTAAAAAAAGAAAAAAGGGTGTAATTTATTCAGTCAATTCTTGGGATGGACATTTTTATTGTCATACTAATGATGATGCTGAAGATTTCAAAATTGAAAGATGCGATGATTTATCTAATCAAAAATGGGAAATTTATATAGCCGCTAAAGATGAGGTACTAATTGGAGGATTAGTATTTTTAGATGATTGGATCATTAGAGGGGAAAAATCAAATGCATTAGGAAAATTATTTGTAAGACATAAACATTCAGGAGTTGAAGAAGAGCTAAAATTCACTGATGAGAAGGTGATTGTACCTGGTGTTTCATTAATACAAAGAGATAAAAATACCGATTATGTTTACTTGTCATACTCATCACCTAAAACACCAGGCAAGACTTATCTATATAATTTAAAAACAAAAGAAAAAAAATTAGTAAAAGAACAAGAAATCCCATCTGGCCATAATCCAGATGACTATGTGGTTGAAAGATTAGAGTGCCCCTCTCATGATGGGAGATTAGTTCCTATCACAATAACAAGACACAAAAAAACAAAAATCGATGGATCAGCAAATATACTTTTATATGGTTATGGATCATATGGAAGTTCAATGACACCAGATTTTTCATCAACTAGATTAAGTTTAATTGATAGAGATATTATTTGGGTGACTGCACATATCAGAGGTGGGATGGAAAGAGGAATGAAATGGTGGAAAGAGGGAAAACTTCTAAACAAAAAAAATACTTTTGAAGATTACATTTATGCAGCAAAATTTTTAATTGATAAGAAATATTCATCAAAAGGAAAAATTATTGGTATGGGTGGATCAGCGGGTGGTTTATTAATGGGTGCCGTAGTAAATCAAGCACCTGAGTTATTTTTAGGAATTATTATGGCAGTGCCATTCGTAGACTCTTTAACAACTAACCTTGATCATTCTTTACCACTAACTATTGGGGAGTTTGATGAATTTGGAAATGCAAAAGACAAAAAAGATCATTTTGATTACATTTACTCTTATGCTCCATATAACAATATTAAAAAAATGGATTACCCTCACATATTAATTACAACAAGCTTAAGTGACAATAGAGTTTTGTTTGATGAACCAACAAAATTTACTGCCAAATTAAGAGATCTAAAAACTGATAATAATTTATTGTTATTAAAAACTGAGATGAATGCGGGCCATGGAGGTAGGTCTGGAAGAGATGGTGCTATTGAAGAAATAGCTTTCGATTATGCTTTTGCCTTAAAGATTTCAGGTAAAATTTAAACCTAGTATCTTGAAAACATAAAAATAATTCCCATATAAGATCTGTTGGTCGCCTGATGGGGCTAACATAAATAAACTTGCTTAACAAAGGAGGAAATTATGACAAGTAAGGATTTATCAATCTTTAACTCACTAAGACCTTTTTCAATTGGTTTTGACGATATGTTTGATCAATTTGAAAATATGCTTGGTAATGGTTCTTTGACTATGCAGTCAAATTACCCGCCTTATAACATCAGAAAAACTGGTAAAGACAATTACGCTATTGAAGTAGCTCTAGCTGGTTTTAATAAGAATGATGTAGAGGTTGAGTTTGAAGATAATTTATTAACTGTCAGAACAAAGCAGATCAATAAATCTGACAGTAACAATGCAGATGGAGAAATTATTCATAAGGGTATTTCTCAAAGACAATTTGCAAGATCTTTCACTATTGCTGACGATGTAAAGGTAAATGGTGCAGCGCTTAAAGATGGTCTTTTGACAATATCTTGTGAAAGAATTGTGCCTGAGCATAAAAAGAAAAAGCTTATAGAAATTAAATAAGTTTAACCTTACTTGCGGAGATTAAAGCTCCGCAGGTAAATTAAAAACAACCATTAGATACAAATCCAACTACAACCAATTTTGAATTTATTTCAAATCTTCTCTCGCATGGAATTCCATACTTTTTAGTATTATAAACTAAAACTAAATTTCCATTTTCATTCTTAAAGTCTTCATCCGGATTACCTAAACTATTTTTTAAATCTTGAGAAGATTTACCGATAAATTGGCTCAATTTTTTATTTTCTTTCTCAACTATAGCATCTGTTTTTTGTTTTATAGTCTGACAACCTGAAAACAAAAAGAGCACAATAAAATTTATCAAAAAAAAGTTAAAAGTTTTCATTATTTTATATTATCAAGGTAATTATGGCATAAATATAAACTTCTGAGTTGAAAATTGTTGATAAAAACTAGTTTTGAAGAGTAATAAATTCAAGAATCAAATATTTATCAATGATTAGGAGGATTAATGCTTGATAAATATTTTGATTATAAAAAACATAAAACTGATTTTAAAACAGAAGTAATAGCAGGAACAACCACGTTTTTGACTATGGCTTACATCATGTTTTTAAATCCGTTCATATTATCTGGAGAATTTGCTGGACCTGAAAAAGGATTTTTTGATTTTGGTGCAGTTTATACGGCAACAATTTTAGCAACAGCCCTGGCTTGCTTTATTATGGCTTTTTACGGAAAAACTTGGCCGATAGGACTTGCCCCAGGTATGGGAATTAATGCTTTTGTTGCATTCGGTGTTTGTGCTGGAATGGGGTACACACCTCAAGAGGCGCTTGGAGCCGTTTTAGTAGCTGGGGTATTATTTTTAATTATTTCTTTAACACCAATCAGAGCTTGGTTAATAAACTCAATACCTAAAAGTCTTAAATTAGGAATAGGTGCAGGTATAGGACTATTCTTAGCAATAATTGGTTTACAAATTATGGAAGTAGTGGTTGATAACCCTGTCACTCTTGTCCAACTTGGTAACCTAAGTGATCCTTTAGTATTATTAGGTTGTGCAACATTTATTGCAATAATTGTGTTAGATAAAATGAATGTGAAAGGTAATATCATTATAGGTATATTGGTTTTTAGTATTATAGCTTGGGCAACAGGTCTTGCAAAATTCAATGGTATTGCAAGTGCACCTCCGCCAATGACGTATCTCTTTGACTTTGATTTATCGGCTGCAATGACAGCAGGAATGTCTACAGTAATTTTTACTTTACTGTTTATCGATTTCTTTGATACCGCGGGCACTTTAACTTCAGTAGCCAATGTAGCTGGTAAAGTAGGAAAAGACGGCAAGGTCCAGGATATAAATAAAGCTATGTTATCTGATAGTGTTAGCACTGTTGCTGGAGCAATGATGGGCACTACAACGGTGACAAGTTATGTAGAGTCTGGTGCAGGCGTTAAAGCTGGTGGAAAAACTGGAATGACATCATTAGTAATTGGGATACTATTTCTAGCTTGCATATTTTTTGCACCATTAGCTACGAGTTTACCTAAACAAATTGATGGTGCAGCCTTACTTTTTGTATCAGTTCTATTTATCAGAAATATTACCGATATCGAATGGAATGATATATCTGAGTCTGCTCCTGCGATACTTGCTATGATTTCAATGCCCTTAACGTATAGTATTAGTAATGGTATTGCTTTAGCTTTTGTATCATATGCTTTAATCAAGATATTTACTGGCAAATTTTCAACTACTTCTCCTGCTATATGGGTAGTTGCAATTTTGAGTGTTGTCAGCTTTGCAGTTGCATAAATAATTTTTTAAACAGGGCTAGTTTTAACACTAGCCCTGTTTATTTCTCTCAATAATTTCTTCAATTGACAATTCTTCATAATGTTCAGTAGGTTGAACAATCCAAGGGTCGTAATCTAGTTTGATTGGACAAAAATCAGGTTCAAAAGAGGATGACTTTTTTTTCCATAAACAAGCTGTCTTAATCTCCTCAATATAATTTTTTGTAGGTCCATAATTTTTAAGCCATTCAATGCTTTTATTTAAAGTTAAGCCTGTATCTGACAAGTCATCAATTAAAAGTACTTTTTTAAAATCTTTATCATTTGCTAGTGAGCTTATTTCTCTGGCGAACATTAACTGACCTTGTTGATCCTCCATTCCCTTTCCTGAGTAACTTTGGATAACAATGTAAGCTATAGGAAGTTTCAATATTCTCGACAAGATATCAATAATAGGAGCTGCTCCTCTCATGATGCCAATTAACACTGTGGGGTCATATTTATCGTTAATTTGAACAGCTAACTTCTCAACTATATTTTTGTACTCTTCCCATCCTACAATCATTTTATTTGACATAATAATTAATTTT
>CACHIS010000025.1 GCA_902579925.1 uncultured Pelagibacteraceae bacterium | reverse complement strand
TTAGAAATCATTGAACCAATTTCTTTATCACCGTTTGAGGAAATTGTTCCAACTTGAGCAATCTCATCACTGTCTTTTACTTTTTTTGCTGAAGATACGAGATTTTGTTTAACAACATCTACTGCCGCATCTATTCCTCTTTTTACATCCATAGGATTCATGCCTGCAGTTACATATTTTACACCTTCTCTTACAATAGCTTGCGCAAGAATAGTTGCTGTAGTTGTTCCATCACCTGCTTCATCATTCGTTTTGCTAGCAACCTCTTTCACCATTTGAGCACCCATATTTTCAAATTTATCCTCAAGGTCAATTTCTTTAGCAACAGAAACACCATCTTTTGTAATTCTTGGTGCACCATAGGACTTATCCATCACTACGTTTCTTCCTTTTGGTCCAAGAGTAACTTTAACTGTATCAGCTAAGATATTTACTCCTCTAATCATTGCCGCTCTTGCTTCTGCATCAAATTTTACAACTTTTGCCATCTTATTTTCTCCTTTAAATTAATTTACTTACTTGAAATACCCATAATGTCAGATTCCTTCATGATACTGTATTCTTTACCATCAATTTTGACTTCAGTTCCTGACCATTTACCAAATAAAACTTTATCTCCAACTTTTACATCCATTGGAATTGTTTTTCCGTCTTCAGTTTTTGCTCCTCCACCAATTGCAACTACTTTACCTTCTTGAGGTTTTTCTTGATCCGTATCAGGTATGATTATTCCACCTGCAGTTTTTTCGCTGCTATCTAAAACTTCGATTAAAACTCTGTCGTGTAATGGTCTAAATTTCATAAATTCTCCTTATTAATATGGTCTTCATATAGAGATTGGCATTACTATTTCAAGATATAGTTCAAAATTAGTTAGTTAAAAAATAAAGGAATTTAAGGGTTTTATGGTTTATAGATTAATTTAATGACTAAAAATTTAGACATAGAGGGTTTAAGCTCCATCGTAGACAGCTATCAACTATTTTATGTCGATTTATGGGGAGTAGTCCATAATGGGGTTTCCCTGCATGATAAAGCAATAAAAACTTTAAAAGAAATAAGCAAAAAGGGTAAGGATTATGTATTGCTTACGAATGCACCAAGGCCTAATCATGCTGTGAAATCTTTTTTAGAAAAGCTAGGCATGGAAAAAGAAATTAGAGATCATGTTTTTTCTTCTGGTGAAGCAGCTTTAGTTTATTTGAAAAAAAATTTATTAAATAAGAGTTTTTTCATGTTGGTGCAATAAGGGATTTTGATTTATTCAAAGATTTTGAAAAAATGAAACTAGGTCAAATTAACGAATGTGATTATATTTTATGTACAGGATTATTTGATGATCATTATGAAGATTTAAAATACTATAAAAATTTATTTGAAAAAAATATTAAAAAAAAAATGATTTGCACCAACCCTGATTTAATTGTTGATAGAGGAGGTACCAGAGAACTTTGTGCTGGATCAGTTGCAATGGTTTTTGAAAAAATGGGTGGACAAGTTGTTTACTTTGGAAAACCTTATCCTGAAGTTTATAATCAATCTATCAATAACAAAAATAAAAAAATTCTTTCCATAGGTGATAATTTAAATACCGATATAAAAGGAGCAAATCTTTTAGATTATGACTCTTTGATAATTTCAAATGGAATTCATAAGCATGAGATTAAAGAAAAAGGAATTGAAAAAGTTGCAAAATCTTACGAAGTAATTTGTAATTATATTCAATCAGAATTGAAATGGTAAAATCAAAAAAAA
Source organism: uncultured Pelagibacteraceae bacterium (assembly GCA_902579925.1). Taxonomy (GTDB): domain Bacteria; phylum Pseudomonadota; class Alphaproteobacteria; order Pelagibacterales; family Pelagibacteraceae; genus Pelagibacter. The sequence goes on along the minus strand of CACHIS010000025.1, from coordinate 2,429 downwards.
TATATAAAAATTTTAATATCAATCAAAGGTATAAAGAATCAATAATATTAATTGGAAATTTTGATGGAGTTCACAAGGGACATCAAAAATTATTCTTATTGGCTAAAAAATATAAAAAAAAATATTCCTCAAAAATTGGTGTATTGACTTTTGAACCAATGCCAAAAATGTTTTTTAATAAGAATTTAAATAATTTTAGAATCTCTAATTTGCAGCAAAAAATTGATAATCTCAAAAATCTTAATGTAGATTTTTTGATAATAAAAAAGTTTGATCGAAAATTCTCAAAAATAAAATCTATATCTTTCATTAAAGAAATATTGGGTAAAAAGTTAAAACCAAAATTCATTTTTGTAAGTAACAATTTTAGATTTGGGAATAAGAGAGAAGGTAACGTTAGACAGTTAATTAAATTTGAGAGAATGTGTGGTTATAAGGTAGTTAAACCTCAACCACTGTTAACTAATAAAAAAATAGCATCTTCATCACTGGTTAGAATACTTTTACAAAAAGGAAAATTAGAAAAAGCCAATAAAATTCTGAATAGAAATTGGTCAATTGTTGGAAAGGTTCAAAAAGGAAGACAATTAGGAAAAAAAATTGGTTTCCCGACGGCAAACATTGATATTAAAGATTATATTTTAGCCTGCCCAGGTGTATATGCAGTAAAAGTAAAAAGATACGGCAAAAACAGTTACATAAAAGGGATTGCAAATTTAGGCTATCGACCAACGTTTAATGGAAAAAAAATATTGTTAGAAGTTCACTTATTTAATTTTTCTGGAAATCTTTATAATAAGTATTTAACAGTAGAATTTAAAAAATTTATTAGAAAAGAAAAAAAATTTAAAAATGTCGAACAACTTAGAAAACAAATTAAAACTGACTTATTGATAGCAAAAAAATAAAATGAGCAAATCTCAAATAAATCTTCCTAAAACTGCTTTTTCAATGAAAGCAAATTTGCCAATTCGAGAACCAAAAATTTTAGAGTTTTGGCAAAACATAAATCTTTATGATGAGCTAAGAAAATCGAGAAAGGGAGAAGAAAAATTTGTTCTTCATGATGGTCCACCTTATGCGAATGGTAATATACACATGGGTACAGCTTTAAATAAGATTTTAAAAGATATTATTGTTAGATTTCACCAAATGGATGGCAAAGACTCTGTTTATGTTCCAGGATGGGACTGTCATGGACTACCAATAGAATGGAAAATTGAAGAGCAATACAAAAAAAATAAAAAAAACAAAAATGAAGTTCCAATCGTTGAGTTTAGAAAAGAGTGTAGGGCCTTTGCAGAGAAATGGATAGATATTCATAAAGATCAATTTAAAAGATTAGGAGTAGTAGGAGATTGGGATAATTACTACTCTACGATGAGTTTTGATGCTGAAGCTCAAATAGTTAGAGAATTAGGAAAGTTTTTAAAAGAAGGAAGTTTGTATAGAGGGTTCAAACCTGTTTTATGGTCTACTGTTGAAAAAACAGCTTTAGCAGATGCAGAAGTTGAGTATCAAGATCATAAGTCGGATACTATCTATGCATCTTTTCCGGTCAAATCATCAAATATTAAAGATTTAAATGATGGTGAAATAGTAATTTGGACAACTACCCCGTGGACAATTCCTGCTAATAAAGCTTTAGCTTATAATCAAAGTTTAGATTATTTATTAATAGAAATAAATGACGAAGGAGACTTTAAAAATAAAAAAATTGTGATTGCAGATGCATTATTAGACTCATTTATAAAAAACACCAAAATCCAAAGCTTCAAAAAATTGAAAGATTTCAAAGGTAAAGATTTAAAAGGAACAATATGCAACCATCCTTTTTTTAGACTTGGTTATGACTATGACATACCAATGCTGGAGGCACGCTTTGTTACTACAGAGCAAGGAACCGGAATTGTCCATTGTGCACCAAGTCATGGTCCTGATGATTTTAATTTATGTATCAATAATGGAATTAAAGCAATTGAAACAGTTGATGGTGATGGACGATATACAAAAAATGTAAAACTTTTTGAGGGAATACATATTTTTAAATCTAATTCTATTGTGATTGAAAAATTAAAAGATCAAAAAAAATTATTATCTAATGGAGAACTTATCCACTCCTACCCTCACTCTTGGAGGTCTAAAGCACCATTAGTTCACAGAGCAACTCCTCAATGGTTTATTTCTATGGACAGTCATAAACTTAGAAATAAAGCTTTAAAAGCGATTGATGAAACAACCTTTTATCCGAGCAAAGGAAAAGAAAGATTAAAATCGATGATTGAAACACGACCTGATTGGTGTGTTTCCAGACAAAGAGTATGGGGGGTTCCGTTACCTATTTTTATTAACAAGAAAACTGAGAAAATTTTAGTTGATGATGAAGTTTTTGAAAATATTGCAAAAATCTACGAAAAAGAAGGATCGGA
>CACHIS010000024.1 GCA_902579925.1 uncultured Pelagibacteraceae bacterium | reverse complement strand
ATTTTTTTATTTAATCTTGTTTTTCACAACTAGTGTATACTCAAAAGACCTTTCTACTCTTTTACGTACTCAGCAATTAACAGTTTTTGACATAGGTATTTTTAGATTAGAAGAGGACTTAAAGAGTTCTTATCCTGCTGTAAAGAAACATAAAAATGTGCCTTATGAAGATATATATATGGATGTTGTCAGTTCCTATTGGAGAAATACAGTAGATTTAATTGTTTCAATCCCAGTAAATGAAAATTTAAAAAAAGAGAATTATATGTCAGACTCATTTAGATGTAGAAATATATTTAATTCAGTAAGAGATCATTTGTTGAGAAACGAAAATTTAAGTAATTATAGGTTTACTATGGCAACTAGTTATTTAACATCTGTTTTTTCTACTCCAAGCACATGGCCAAGATGGCGATACGATCAAAGCGTCTTAGAAGAATTAGTTAATTTAGTGAAACTTGAAGTTATTTTGAGACCTACAACTGAGCTTGCTTTTAAAGATAAAGTTAACCCTGTTTCTTGTAAAGGTGGTTTAGAAACAGAAAATGATGAGATTAAAATCTCAATGAAATACAACTAAAAAGTTATCTTTTTAACAAAAGTGTAACAATTCTGTAATATTAAAGATTCAATTAATTTATACGAGTCATTCATCTTTATATTAATTAATAACGAAAGGATTAAAGATAATGAAAAAACTAACTATAGTGATCGCTTCTTTAGTTGCTTTATCAATAGCAACTGTTGCTCAAGCAAGAGATCAAATTAAGATAGTTGGTTCTTCTACGGTATTCCCTTACGCAACAGTTGTTGCTGAAAGATTTGGTGGTTCAGGATTTAAAACTCCTGTGATCGAGTCTACTGGTACTGGTGGTGGAGCTAAACTATTCTGTGCTGGTGTAGGTGAACAACATCCAGATATTACAAATGCATCAAGAGCTATGAAAGATAAAGAAAAAGCTTTATGTAAGAAAAATGGTGTTAATGATATCGTTGAAATCGTAATTGGTAACGATGGTATTACATTAGCTTACAGCAAAGATGCAAAACCAGTAAACTTTACTAAAGAACAATTATATTTAGCACTTGCTGCTCATACAGTTGTTGATGGTAAATTAGTTCCAAATATTTATAAAACTTGGGACCAAATTGACCCTAGCTTACCAAAACAAAAAATTTCAGTGATGATCCCACCAGGAACATCAGGAACTAGAGATGCTTGGAATTCTTTAGTAATGAAAAAAGGTATGACTAAAGAAGCTAAAGCTCTTTATAAAGCTGGTTTTGAAGCTGGAAATAAAAAATACAAAAAACCTCAAAAACTTTACAGAGAAGATGGTGCTGCTATTGAAGTTGGAGAAAACGATAGTTTAATCATCCAAAAGTTAACTCAAGATAAAGAAATGTTTGGTTTCTTTGGTTTCAGTTATTTCTTAGCTGCAAAAGATAAATTGCAAGCAGCAAGTATTGATGGTGGACAACCGTCATTAAAGTCTATTCAAGACTACAGTTATGCTGTTGCTAGACCTTTATTCTTCTACGTGAAAAAAGCACACGTTGGAGTAATTCCAGGCTTACATGAGTTTGTGAAAGAATTCACAACTAAGAAAGCTATTGGAAAAGGTGGTTACTTAGCAGACATTGGTTTAGTGCCATTAGACTCTAAGTTGTATAAAACAACTAGAACTAATGCTACGAAGCTAGTTGCTATGGGTAATTAATTATTCCTCAGTTAACAAATGATCAAAAAGGGGTCTTTTTAGACCCCTTTTTTTTAAAAAAAGAGTAAGGTCCTCACTTAAGGAGATTCTGTGAACTTAATATTATTTACATTTATTGTTCTTCTAGGTTTCACAAGCTATTATTTTGGACGCAAAAAAGCATATACAATTCAATCTACAAAAAAAAGATTAACCGCATTACCACAATTTTATGGTTATTATCTTGCAATCTGGTGTGCAATACCAGCCTTTATAATTTTTTCATTATGGGCAATTTTTGAGCCCACAATTGTAAAACTATTAATCTTAAGTGATTATTCAAATCAAGGTTATCTTGATGATGAATTAAATTTATTATACGAAAAATCAAAAGCATTGTCTCGAGGGCAATTCACTGGAGAAATTACACCTTTTATTGAAGCTTCAGCTGAAAAATATTTAAGTCTTCGATCAATAGCTCAAAGTTCAAAAGTTGTTATAGTATTATCTGCAATTATTGCCTCTGTTGCTTATGCGTATAAAAGAATTTCATCTAATTCTAGAACAAGAGAACCAGTTGAAAAATTTTTGAACGCAGTTTTATTTACAGCTTCTTTAGCTGCAATATTAACTACTGTTGGAATAGTTTTCTCACTTATATTTCAAACTATAGATTTTTTTAAAGTAATTCCATTATTTGATTTTGTCTTTGGAACTCACTGGTATCCAGCAAAAGCTTTTGTTAGAGATTCTTCTGAGGCTTTAGATCCGACAATGTATTCAGATACTTTTGGAGCAGTCCCTATTTTTGCAGGTACTTTTTTTATTGCATTTATTGCTATGTGCGTTGCTATCCCAATTGGATTAATGAGTGGAATTTATTTAGCTGAATATGCATCAACTAAAGTTAGACAATATGCAAAACCATTAATTGAAATTTTAGCTGGTATACCAACAGTTGTTTATGGTTTTTTTGCTGCCCTAACTGTTGGACCATTTTTGAAAGAATTAGGAACTTCAATGGGTCTTGAAGTTTCAGCTGAAAGTGCTTTAGCAGCAGGAGGGGTAATGGGTATTATGATTATACCATTTATTTCAAGTTTAAGTGACGATGTAATTACAAGTGTGCCTCAAAGTTTAAGAGATGGAAGTTACGCTATGGGAGCAACTAAATCAGAAACAATTAAGAGAGTTATTTTTCCCGCGGCATTGCCGGGGATTGTTGGATCTATTTTACTTGGTGTTTCAAGAGCTATTGGAGAAACAATGATAGTTGTTATGGCCTCTGGTTTAGCTGCTAATTTAACTTTAAATCCTTTAGAGTCTACTTCAACGATTACAGCTCAAATTGTAGTTATTCTAATTGGTGACCAAGCTTTTGGCGACCCAAAAACGCAAGCTGCTTTTGCTTTAGGTATGTCATTATTTTTAGTAACACTTTGTTTAAATATTGTGGCCTTGAGAGTAGTTAAAAAATATAGAGAAAAATATGAATAAAAATAAAGAACAATTATTAAATAAAAGATATAAAGCTGAACAGCGATTTCGCTTATACGGTCTGAGTGCAATTTTTATGGCACTTTTATTTTTAACAATCTTTATTTTTAAAATTTTTTCAACTGGCTATTCAGCTTTTCAAAAAACATGGCTTATTGTTCCAGTAACTTTCGATGCTGAATTAATGATGTTAGACCAAAATCCTTCTAAAGAAGATTTACAGGACGCTGATTATTACGATATAGCATTAAAATCAATGGCTGATTTAGATCCAAACGCCAATGAAGATCAAGAAAATGAATTGAAGAGAATGGTGTCTTATTTTTTTGAAAAAGAAATTAAAAATGAACTTTTAAATGACCCTAATTTAATAGGAAAAACAAAGGAAGTTTATCTAACTGCTTCAGATGATTTAGACCAAGTCTTTAAAGGAAATTATCCAAGAGATTTACCTGAAGACCAAAGAAGAGTAAGCGATTATCAATTAAAAATTTTTGATCAACTTGTTGCAAATGGTAAGGTTGAAAGTAAATTTAATATAAGTTTTTTTACAAATGCTGACTCAAGAGAAGCTGAGCTAGCTGGAATAGCAAGTTCATTTATGGGCTCAATTTTTTCTATACTTGTTTGTTTAATGATAGCTTTTCCTGTTGCGGTTCTAGCTGCAATCTATCTTGAAGAATTTGCCCCTAAAAATAGATTTACTGATTTTATTGAAGTTAATATAAACAACTTAGCAGCGGTTCCATCTATAGTTTTTGGTCTATTAGGGTTAGGAGTTTTATTGGCTATATTTCATTTACCAAGGTCTACCCCATTAGTTGGAGGTATCACTTTGTCCTTAATGACTTTACCAACAATAATTATAGCTGCTAGAGCATCTTTAAAAGCAGTTCCACCAAGTATAAGAGAGGCAGCACTTGCTATGGGAGCAAGTCGAATGCAAACCACAATGCATCATACAGTTCCTCTTTCTATGCCTGGCACGTTATCAGGAACAATAATTGGTTTAGCTCAAGCTTTAGGAGAAACTGCACCCTTAATTTTAATTGGAATGGTTGCTTTTGTTAACACGATACCTGGATCACCCATGGATCCTGCTGCAAGCTTACCAGTTCAAATTTATATTTGGGCTGAAAGTGCTGAAAGGGGATTTGT
>CACHIS010000023.1 GCA_902579925.1 uncultured Pelagibacteraceae bacterium | reverse complement strand
TCAAAGACCAGTAGTTGTAATGCTCATGATAGATATTATCAAATGTCAAATCTTTTAATGTGTTTAACAAATACTGAACCTCAATAATTATTGTACCATCTTTTTTAAGTAATCTTTTCATGCACTCAGCCATTTCTTTGAGGTTATCTGAGTGTGCAAAAACATTTGATGCCAATATAATATCTGCTCCTTTTTTAACTTTCCTCAAATTTTTAATACTTAAAAAACCATTAAAAGTTTTAATTCTTTTTTTATTGGCTAATTTGGCTAAATTTTTTGCAGGTTCAATTCCTAATATATTTTTAAAACCCAAGTTTTTAAATGGTAACAGGGCAATTCCATCATTACTACCAACATCAATAATGTAAGATTTTTTTTTAAGTTTAAATTCTTTAATGTATTTTTTTGCAGATTTTTCAAAATGTTCTCTGAATACTTTGGATGTAGATGAGGTGTAAAGATAATTCAAAAACATCTTTTTCGGATCTACAGCTATCGATAATTGACAATTATGACAATTACCACAATAATTTACCTCTAATGGGTATAGTTCTGGTTTATCTGTTTTCTTTTTTAATAAGTTATTAGCTAAAGGTTGGTATCCTAGTGATATAACTCTTTTTAACTTTTCATTTCCACATGATCTACACTCAAATTTATAATATTTTAATAAAAGATTTTTTTCTTTCTCATCGACAAAAACATGTTTTATTGTATGTGTCACTCCATAATTTTCATGCTCTCTTTCACCTCTAACTAAATTCAAAAATGTCGTGTCTTTTGAAAAAACCATAGTGTGTGCAACATTAGGTTTTATTATTGATAATTGTCCCTCATTTACCACTTGTGTAATTTTTGGAGAATTAGGATTTAAAAGATCTTGAAAAATTTCAATTATTTGTCCTTTAGTAAAAAGGCATTTTTGCTCTTGTTGAGGATGATAATGATTTGCTCTGATGGTTCCTTTTTTAGATTCTATTAAGCCAATCATATTTATTGGCTCTGTAAGCTCGTGATTACTAATCTTTCCTCTACTATCAACAAACTCATTATCACCATCTCTTACATGCTCTAAATCTTTAATTAAATCCTGTTTTGACCACTTAAAGATCATTTCTTTAAGGCTTTCCTCTAACGCATACAAAAATTTAAAACCTGTTTTTAAAATTTTTTCATTTGATAATGAAAAACCTAAGTTTGGTATTTCATTATTAGTTTCTCTCAAAGTTACTTTTGAATTATACTTTTTACATATTTCAGCAACTTCTTTAACAGTCACAGTATCTTTAGTTAGATTAAAAAGTTGATTATTTATATCTGTTCTCTCCTCCATGAACTTAAAGCATCTAGCTACGTCAATTAGGGGAACAAGACTTTTTATTTGTTTACCACCTGCAAACAATCTTAATGTTCCATCTTGAGATGCAGTTTTAGCAAAAAGATTTGCCATAATATCAATTCTTGCAGTGTCTGATGAGTACCCATAAACTGAACCTAATCTTAATATGATATAATTTTTTCCTGAATTCTTTAATTGTTCCTCATTTATTGCTTTTGACTTGCTATATGAAAGAACGGGATTTGTTTGTTCACTCTCTTTGATTTTCATCTTCACACTTTCAATGCCTTCATAGACTACGTGGGATGATGGCATAATTATTTTACATTTATCACTAATTACATCTAAAATATTTTGTGTTCCCTCCTCTGCTACCTTTGAGATTTGTCGATTTTTATCTTCTGACCCTTCGCTTTTTACTCTAGGAACGTCAGTAATACCAGCTAGGTGATGAACAATATCGGCATCCTGACAGTGTTTTTTAATTAATTCTCGATCAAGGATATCACCTTGAATAAAGTTCATATTCCAGTTTCTTATTTGATTTACTCTTTCAGAAATAAACCTATTATCAATAACAGTTATTTTGTCATTCCAACTATAACCAGAGTAAATTTTGCATAATTCAGTTCCAATATATCCAAGACCACCTGTTATAACGATTTTTTTCATCAATATTAATTATCAAATTATTTAAAACTTTACATCAAATTTAATAATCATTATTAACAAAATTATGCGAGTATTTGATTGTTTTATGTATTTTAATGAGGATGTAGTTCTCGAGTTAAGATTAAACTATCTGGATAAATTTGTTGATCAATTCATAATTATAGAAAGTACCTTTAATCACAGAGGACAAAAGAAAAATTTAAACTTTAACGTTAATAAATTTTCAAAATTTAAAGATAAAATTAAATATTTTGTTTTAGATGCTCAACCTTCAAATCTAGAAAAAATTAAAGATAATGAATCAGAGGATGAAAAATCGAAAAAATATATTTTAAATGGTTATAAAAGAGATCATTTTCAAAGAAATTATATATCCAATGGTATTAACGAAGCTGATTTAAATGATGTTATAATCATATCTGATATTGATGAGATACCAAATTTAGAAAAGTTAGATTTAAACAAAATTCAAAATGACTTAATTCTTTTTAATCAGAAAATGTGTTATTATAAATTTAACTTATATCAAAAAAATTACAATTGGAATGGCTCAAGAGCTTGTAAAAAGAAAAACTTAATATCACCTCAATGGATAAGAGACGTCAAACCGAAAAAATATCCAAAATGGAGGCTTGATACATATTTTTCTAAACACAAATATTCTAACATCTGTTTTATAAATGATGGTGGATGGCATTTTTCGTATTTGAACACTCCAGAATTAATAGAACAAAAACTTAAATCATATACTCATCATAGGGAGTATGATTTAAATCCAATTGGAATTAAGAATATTGAAGATAGAATTAGAAACAAGAGATCTGTCTACAATCTTTCATCAGATAAAAGAGAGAATCAATTCGCTGAGGGAGTTGAATTAGAAGTAATGGAAAATAATGATTTGCCAAGTTATATAAGCCGTAATTTAAAAAAATATGAAGAGTGGTTAGCATGATTAAAAAAGGATATTGGGTTAGTTTGTATTTTAAAATAGATAATCAAGAAAATCTGAAAAAATATTCAGAGTTAGCTACACCAATTATCAAAAGTTATGGCGGTGTGCCATTAATAAGAGGTGGCAAACACAATACTTTTGATGGTGATGATTTTAGTAGAACTGTTGTGTGGGAATTTCCAAGTTACGCTAAAGCCTTAGAATGTCATTCTTCAAAAGAATATCAAGAAAGTTGGGCAGTAGCAAAAAAAACTACGAAAAGACATATGCAGGTAGTTGAAGGATTTAGTACTGAATAGGTTCAGGATCTATGCTTCTCCATAAATACCAAGTGGCAACAGAACAATAAGGGCTAAATCTTTTTTTTAATAAAGTTACAAATTTTTCAGGTGGTAGATATTTTTTTTTATAATTTTTTGAAATAGCTCTTAATAGACCAATGTCCTGGATTGGCCAAATGTTTGATCTGTTGTATGTGAATAATAAGATCATTTCAGCTGACCATCTTCCTATTTGTTTTAACTGCGATAAATAATTTATTGCCTCCTCATCAGACATCTTATCAATCAATTTTGGATTAAAAGTTTTTTCAATCATTTGCTTGGCTAAGCTCTTTATACCTAATACTTTCTGTCTGCTTAATCCACAGCTTTTCAATTGGATAAAAGTCAACTTAGATACTGTTTTTGGGCTAATTCTATTTTTACATTTTTTTTTAAATTTTAAAAAAACAGAATTAGCTGCTGCAACACTTATTTGTTGTCCAATTATACTTTTGCATAAAGAAAAAAAAATATCCCGCCTTGAAGTTAAAATAGTTTCTGAGGGACTTTCGTAACTTTTGATTAAGCTAGAAAGAGTTTGATCTTTTTTAGATAAATATTTTTTTGCCTTATTCCAATATTTAGGTACTTTAGTCATTAATTGGCCTAGATGTTATAATTTTTTTCTTATAAATCTCCCTTCTAAAAATTATAAGTGTTGAAACAATTACCAATAAAGCCCCTATTAATGTTTTAAGCGTTGGTATTTCATCCCAAATAAAATATCCAAATATAATAGCAAAAACTAAAGCCAAATATTTAAGAGGTGTTACTAAAGAAACTTCTGAAAATTTATATGATTGACTTAACCACAAGTTTGCAACACCTCCAAAAATACCTATCAAAGATAAAAGTATGAAATGATTCAAAGTAGGCATAATCCACCCCTGGGGGATAGTTAAAAAACTTAATAATGTAATTGCTAAAGAAAAATAAAAAGAAATTAACCATACTGGTTCGGTTGTTGACAGTTGTCTAATAGTTATAGCTACATAGGAAAGGCCTAAACAAAATATAATCGGAAAAATATAATAAATATTTAGTTCAGTGATCCCAGGTTCTGTGATTACAAGAATTCCAACAAAGCCTATGATCACTGCTAACCACCTAAAAATTCCAACTTTCTCATTAAGTAAGAAAATAGACAATATAGTTGTAAATATTGGAGCAGCAAAAGATATGCTCACAACAGTTGCTAATGGAAGCTGTCTTAAAGCAATAAATATTGCAATTAGTGCTATTAA
>CACHIS010000022.1 GCA_902579925.1 uncultured Pelagibacteraceae bacterium | reverse complement strand
TTATTTAATAAAAAAAACAGAAATCTTGTAAATATTCCAATCGAATATAAATTTATCCCATGAAAAAAGATTTACAATTTGATGTGGTTGTCATCGGTGGTGGTCATGCTGGGTGTGAAGCTGCAGCTGCTTCGGCAAGACTTGGAGTAAACACTGCACTATTTACACATAATAAAAATACAATTGGTGAAATGTCATGCAACCCAGCTATAGGTGGTTTAGGCAAAGGTCACTTAGTCAGAGAAATTGATGCTTTAGATGGTGTTATGGGAGAAGTTGCTGACAAGTCTGGAATACAATTTAGATTATTAAATAGAAGTAGAGGACCAGCAGTGAGAGGACCACGAACTCAATCTGATAGATCGTTGTACCGAAAATATATGCAAGAAAAACTTGTAAACTACTGTAATTTAAGCATTTTTTCAGATCCTGTAAAAGAATTTATTTTTAAAAATAATCAAATAAATGGATTCATAACGTTAAAAGGCAACAAAGTTAGTTGTAACAAGCTAATCCTAACAACAGGCACTTTTTTGAATGGTTTGATACATATCGGAGATGAAAGAACCCCCGCCGGACGGTTTAATGAAAAACCGAGCACAGGTATAAGCGAACAGTTAGAAAAGTACAATTTTAAACTTGGAAGATTAAAAACAGGGACGCCTCCTAGGTTAGATTCTAGAACAATTAATTTCGAAAATTTGGAAAAACAATTTGCTGATGAAGATCCATATTTTTTTTCTTTTCTAACTAAAAAAAATTTTAACAAACAGGTGTCTTGTTCGATGACTTATACTAACGAAAAGGTTCACAAAATAATTGAAAAGAACTTATCTAAAAGTGCAATGTATTCTGGCAGCATACAAGGCGTCGGCCCGAGATACTGTCCCTCTATTGAGGATAAAATAGTAAAATTCGCTGACAAGACAAGACATCAAATATTTCTAGAGCCTGAGGGTCTGAATGATCATACTATTTACCCTAATGGCATATCTACATCTCTACCAGAGGTTGTGCAGTATGAAATACTCAATAATATCAGTGGTTTAGAGAATGTTAAAATAATTAGACCAGGATATGCTATAGAATACGACTATATTGACCCAAGAGAGCTTTTTTTAACATTGGAGACAAAAAAAATAAGAAATCTTTATCTCGCTGGTCAAATTAATGGAACTACAGGCTATGAGGAAGCAGCCGCTCAAGGTCTTATAGCTGGGATAAATGCGGCTTTATCCCTAAAGAACATGGAACCTTTTATTTTAGATAGATCGGATGCTTACATTGGAGTTATGATAGATGATTTAGTTACAAAAGGTGTTGCTGAACCATATAGGATGTTTACATCTCGAGCAGAATATAGACTAAGTCTTAGGTCAGACAATGCAGACTTAAGGCTCACCCATAAAGGAATTAAAATTGGTTTAATAGCAGAAAATAGAAAAGAACTGTTTGAGAATAAATTTAATAAATTAAGCAAAATATCCCTACAGATGTCTAATTTGAACATTTCCCCTACAAAGGCAGATAAATTTGGAATAAAAATAGCGAAAGACGGTGTTTTTAGATCAGCAGAGGAAATCCTTACTCAAAAAAATGTTGATATGGCAAAAATAAGGAATATTTGGCCTGAAATCCCTGATTATGGGAATGAAATTGATGAGCAGATTGAGATTAATTCTCATTACAAAGGATATTTGAAGAAACAAAAGGCTGATATTTTAGCTTTTAAGCGAGATGAGAATTTATTAATACCAGAAAATATTGATTATGATCAATTTTCAGGTCTTTCTAATGAGGTAAAATCTAAATTTAAGGAAATAAGGCCCAAAACTATGGGCCAGGCTTTGAGAATAGATGGTATAACTCCTGCAGCCGTATATATTTTGTTGTCACATGTCAAAAGAAAGTCTATTAAGCATATAGCTTGATGGATAATTTAATTTTAAATTCTTATTCCAAAATCTCTAATTTGAATTTTTCACGTGAAACTTGTAATGAACTCGAGAGCCTAATCTCGATGATACAAGAAAAAAATCAGGAAATTAACATTATAAGCAAGAAAACTTGTGAAAAAAAAATTATAAGAGAGCGACATATATTAGATTCAGCACAAATCATTGATTTTATTGATTTAAAATGTAATACAACCTCAGATTTAGGTTCAGGGGGAGGTATGCCTGGGTTGATTGTAGCTATAGTGATGAAAAAAATAAAAAATGACATAAAAGTAAACCTTTATGAAAAGAGCTACCACAAATGTATTTTTTTAAGGAAAGTCTCAAAAAAACTGAATTTAAATACAGAAATAATTCAGAAAGATATTTTTTCTCTTAAAAATATTGAAACAGGAACAATAATGTCAAGGGCTTTTAAGCCAATGCCAGTCATTTTAAACTTGGTTAATGAAAATTTTAAAAAATATAAAAATATTATTTTTTTTATGGGAAGTAGTGGAAGAAAAATTCTTAATGAAACTCTTCAGGAGTGGGATTTAGATTATGAAGAAAAAAAAAGTTTAACTAACAATGACTCGTTTATATTAAATATTAAAAAAATTAAAAAAAGAATTTCATGAAAATAATTTCAATTATAAATCAAAAGGGTGGTGTCGGAAAAACAACAACAGTTATTAATTTAGCTTCAGCATTATCTCAACTTGGTAAAAAAATTTTAGTTATTGATCTAGATCCCCAAGGGAATGCTACTACAGGATTAGGATTATCCAATAACTCTCAATCTGACCAAACAATTTATGGAATTCTTAATGGGACAACGTCAATTGCAAGCGTAATAAAAAAAACAAACTTTCAAAATCTTGATTTAATATCATCTAATGTAGATCTGTCTGGATTGGAGGTTGAGACTGCTGGTGATAGTGATAGAGCCTTTATACTTAAGGCTAAATTAACCAAGTATTTAAACGATTCTAGAGGATTATATGATTATATTCTTATAGATTGCCCCCCTTCTTTGAGTCTTCTAACAGTAATGGCTTTGGTGTCATCTAACTCACTACTTGTACCACTACAAACGGAATTTTTTGCTTTAGAGGGACTTACACAGCTTATGAAGACCATTGAAAGAATTAAAACTAACCTGAATCCTGAATTGCAAATTCAAGGCATACTTTTGACTATGTACGATCGAAGAAACAAACTTTCATCGCAGGTCGAACAAGAAGCGAGAGATTATTTCAAAGATAAAGTTTACCAAACTGTAATACCTCGAAATGTAAGATTATCAGAAGCACCATCTCACGGTATTCCAGTTTTGATTTATGACAAGAATTGTCTGGGAAGTAAGTCATATTATAGTTTTACAGATGAGTTCATGGCTCAAGAAAATAAAGTTGGGAGCGCAGCGTAATGAACAAAATAAAAAAAGGGCTGGGTAGAGGATTATCTTCCTTAATCGGTGAAACTAAGGTTGAGAATAAAACAAATAACTTAAATTTAGCCGACATAGCCCCCAACAAATATCAACCAAGAAAAAATTTTGATGAGGAAAATTTGAATGATTTAGTTAATTCAATAAAAGAACGTGGTGTTATTCAGCCAATTATAGTCAGAAAATCTGAAACAAATAATTTAAAATACGAGATTATAGCTGGAGAAAGAAGGTGGTTAGCAGCTCAGAAAGCAGGACTACATGAAATCCCTGTAGTTGTAACGGATGCTGACGACCTTAAATCTTTAGAATTTGCAATTGTTGAGAACGTACAAAGACATGATTTGAATCCCTTAGAGGAGGCACAAGGTTATAAAAGATTGATAGATGAATTTGCATATGATCAGGACAAGGTATCTAAATTTATAGGTAAAAGTAGAAGCTATATTTCTAATTCATTAAGATTGCTTAATTTACCAAAAGAAGTGCTTAATTTTATTGAACAAAAAAAAATCTCGTCTGGTCATGCAAAGATACTAGTAGGGCTTGATAATGCGGTATTTCTAGCAAATAAATTTATAGAAAAAAAACTTTCCGTTAGACAAGCAGAAAATTTAGTCAAAATATTTAAGAAACCTAAAGGAAGCACCTTGAATAAAGCAGATTCAAATATTCGAGATTTAGAAAATTCTATTTCTGAAAAAATTGGGCTCAATGTTTCGATAAAAAATAATAAATACAATAAAGGCACTATATCCTTTTACTACAAAGAACTTGATCAGTTAAATAAGATAATTGATATAATTAAATCTGGATATTAGTTTTTTTAAGTTTATCTAAAATCATATTGCTCATTATTTGATTGGAAACCTGGGGATTTTTTTTTACTAAACTCTCGGTATCGTTCAAATCTATGATAAACGTTTCAATATCATTTAAATCCCACATTTTAATTTGTTGTTTAATTAAATCTTTATCTTTCCAAAATATTGGAGGCTTGAAAGAATTAATTGCTTGATCGATATTATTACTCCGCTCTAAACTCAATTTGAGCTTTCTAAGTCTTTTTAATTTATTTAAAAAAGTTCTCAAAATCAAAATATTGTCCTCACTGGATGGAATATTTTCATTAAGAATATTCAAAGTTTTTTTTTTATTTTTACTCAAACAATTATCGACCAATTCCCCAGCACTATAATTTTCACTTAAGTTTGTTAATCTTAAAATATCTTTTGAGTCTAATTTTTTATTATTTTGACAAAAGTTTATAATTTTTTCTAACTCATTTTTTAAATTAACTCTATCGCCTTGTGACCTTTCAATGATCAAATTTAAATTTTCTGATGATAAATTTATTTTACTTTCAGTTAGAATTTTTCTTGCAATAGATAAAAGAGTTTGTGGTGTGTCCTCATAAAAAGGAACAAT
>CACHIS010000021.1 GCA_902579925.1 uncultured Pelagibacteraceae bacterium | reverse complement strand
CTTTATGAGAGATTAATTCTTCAAAACATTTTTTTATCACTTCAGAAGTCTTTTCATAACATTCTTTTGCTGAATGCTCACCATCCATTAAGACTTCAGGTTCAACAATTGGAACCATATTACATTCTTGAACTAATGCAGAATATCTAGCTAGCGCATGTGCATTAGATTGAATTGAGAGTTTACTTGGATGCACTTTTGATATGTTATAAACACCTCTCCATTTTGTAAACTTAGCTCCTAATTTATAATATTCTTTTAATCTTTCTCTTAATCCATCCAAACCTTCAGTAATTTTTTCATTTGGTGAACCAGCCAAAACTTTTGCTCCAGTATCAACTTTAATACCTGGCGTACTACCCATAGCAGAAATTAATTCTGGGATTTTATTTTTTTTTGAAGTTACTTGTTTTATTGTTTCATCATATAAAATTACCCCTCCGATATATTCAGTCATACCAGACGCGCTAAACAATGTTTCTCTAAATAATAAACGGTTTTCAGCTGTTGATTGAACTTTGACTGACTCTAATCTTTTAGTCATAGTTGCAGTACTTTCATCAGCTGCAAGAATACCTTTTCCATTATTAAGTATTTTTAGTGCTATGTTATTTAATCCAGACATATTAGTTTAATGCTTTTATACCAGGTAACTCTTTTCCTTCAAGATATTCTAAAAATGCTCCACCGGCAGTTGAAACAAAATTAAAATTTTCTATTAATTTAATTTTATTGATAAGAGCTATCGTATCTCCACCTCCAACAACTGAGTAAATTGAGTTATTTTTATTTTTTTTTGTTATAGCTTTTGCAATATCATAACTACCATTAGCAAAATTTGGGTTTTCAAAATAACCTGCTGGTCCGTTCCAAAGAACTGTTTCACTATTTTCAATGACTCTTTTTATCTTATCTAATGTCTTAGGACCAATATCCAAAATGATATCATCCTCTTTGATATTATTTAGTTCTTTGATTTGAGGTTCATCATTTAAATTTTTTCCAATCAAAACGTCCTCTGGGAAAATAATTTCACAAGAATGACTTTTTAAAGTTTCAAAAATCTCTTTTATCATTAAATCACAATTTTCTTCTTTAATCGATTTACCTATTTGGTTTCCTTTGTATTTAATAATGTTATTAGCCATTCCACCAACAATGACAATATTATCGAATTTAGATATTAAATTTTTTATTATTCCAATTTTTGTTGAAATTTTTGATCCCCCAATAATGCAAGTGATTGGTTTTTTGATTTCTGTAGTAACTTTTTTTAAAGCACTAATTTCTGTTTCCAACTGCAATCCAGCAAAAGAAGGAAGAAATTTGGTTATTTTACTCACAGAGGTGTGCGCTCTATGAGAGCAAGAAAAAGCATCGTTTACATACAAATCAGCAAGTTTAGCTAAATGTTGAGCAAAATTAGTGTCATTTTTTTCTTCCTCTTTGTAAAATCTAATATTCTCTAAAAAAACTATTTGATCATTTGGATCTTCAAACAAATCTTCTTTTTTTAATGTAAAAATATCCTCTTTAACTAATCTAATTTTTTTATTTATTTTTTTTTCTATATTTTCACAAATTGGTTTAAGTGAGAGATCCGTAGCTACCTTACCTTTTGGTCGTCCCATGTGAGAAATTATTATGATCTTTGATTGTTCTTTTATTAAAAAATCTATGATTGGAATAATCTTATCTATTCTTGTTTCGTCTGCAATTGATCCATTTTTTAATGGAACATTTAAATCCAACCTTAATAAAACTTTTTTTTCATTAAGATTTTTCTGGTCTTTTATACTATTCATTAAGAAATTTTATGAAGGTATTCAGCTATATCACACATCCTATTTGAAAAACCCCATTCATTATCATACCAGGCTGAGATTTTTCCCATATTTTTGCCAACTACATTTGTTAAACTTGCATCAATAATTGATGATGCAGGATTATGATTAAAATCAATAGAAACAAGTTTTTCTTT
Organism: uncultured Pelagibacteraceae bacterium; assembly: GCA_902579925.1. Classification (GTDB taxonomy): domain Bacteria; phylum Pseudomonadota; class Alphaproteobacteria; order Pelagibacterales; family Pelagibacteraceae; genus Pelagibacter. The sequence continues at coordinate 4,213 of CACHIS010000021.1, read as the reverse complement.
TGTGATTTCAATAACCTTATTTTTTTTACTAAAATCCTCAAATGCTGAATTTATTTTTTCAATATTCAAATCTTTTTTTGTGCAAAAGACAAATTCAACTAATGAAACATTCGGGGTTGGTACCCTCATTGCGATACCTTCTAGTTTTCCTTTTAGCGAAGGAATTATTTCACTTATAGCTTTAGATGCACCTGTCGAAGTTGGGACGATTGATTGACTAGCAGATCTAGCTCTTCTTGGATCTTTATGTGAATTATCTAAAATTCTTTGATCACTTGTAAAAGCATGTATGGTTGTCATAAAACCTTTTTCAATTCCAAAATTTTCATTTAAAACATGAGCAACTGGCGCCAGACAATTTGTTGTGCAAGAAGCAGCAGAAACAATTTTATCCTCTTTCTTTAATTCAGACTCATTTACTCCAAAAACAATTGTTTTATCTGCATTTTTACATGGAGCTGAGACAATCACTTTTTTCGCTCCATTATTTAGATGTGGTTGTAATTTATCTTTAGAATTAAATTTTCCAGTACATTCAAAAACGTAATCAACATCATAATTTTCCCAATTAATTTTATTCAAATCCGTTTCTTGAGCAAAAGAAATTCTGCTATTATTTATAATAAGATTATTTTCATTAAAACTTATATCAGCCTTGAATTTTCCATGGATTGAGTCGTACTTTAAAAGAGTTGAGCAAGTCTCAGAATTAGTTCTATTATTGATATGTTTAATCTCTATATTTTTGTTACTCTCAAAAATAGAACGAAGAATCATTCTTCCTATTCTTCCCATTCCATTAATACCAATTTTTATTTTCATAATTTTTCTTTAATTTTTTTTACAATATTTTCAGAATTTAATTTAAAATGATTATAAATTTTTTTATAGGGAGCGCTTTTTCCAAAATCATTAATTCCAAAATTTAATCCATTTGTTCCAGTATATTTTTTCCAATAATTCGTTTCAGAGGCCTCTATTGATACTACTAGTTCAGTTTCACCTAATATTTTTTTTTTGTATTCTTCACTTTGATGATCAAATATTTTTTGACAAGGCATTGATATGATTTTGGAATAAATACCATCTGTGGCTAATTTATGACCTACATCATTTGCTAAACTTGTTTCAGACCCAGTTGATAAAATTGTTACACTTATATTATTTCCAGTTCTCAAAACTTCATAAGCTCCAAAAGATGACTCATTTTTGAAAGAATTTTTAAGTCTAATAGGACTAACCCCTTGTCTTGTTAATGAAATTACACTTGGAGCATTTTTACTTTCAAGAGCTAATTGCCAACACTCAAAAGTTTCAATTGTATCTGAAGGTCTAAAAACGTTTAGATTTGGAATAGATCTCAAACTAGTTAATTGCTCAACAGGCTGATGAGTTGGACCATCCTCACCTAAGCCAATAGAGTCATGTGTAAATACGTATATAACTCTTTGTTTCATCATTGCAGCTAACCTGATAGCGGGTTTGCAATAATCACTAAATATTAAAAATGTTCCACCATAAGGAATAAGACTACTGTGCAATGCTATTCCATTCATTATTCCACACATTGCGTGCTCCCGAACTCCATAATGAATATAGTTTCCAGAAAAATTACCTGGTTTGATTATTTTATGATCTTTAGTTTTAGTATTATTTGACCCAGCCAAATCAGATGAGCCTCCGATTAAATTGGGAAATTTTGCTACAATATTTAAAAATATTTCAGATGATTTTCTTGTAGCAATTTGCTTTGTATTTTTAAAATGTTCAATTTTTAGTTTTTCGATTAATTTTTTTAATGAGTTTAAATTTTTAGAACTTGAAAAGCTAATTTTATTTTTCTGAGCTCTTTGTGAGGCACTTTCCCCAATTTTTCTCCATTCACTTAATAATTCAGCTGGAATCTTGAAAGGCTCATATTTCCATTTTAGTTTTTTTCTTACAAGTTTTATTTCCTCATCACCTAATGGACTTCCATGTGAAGAAGCTTTACCCCCTTTATTTGGTGATCCATAACCAATTGTAGTTTTACAAGAAATTGCAATAGGTTTTTTTGATTTTTGTGCTTTTTTTAAAGCTTTAGATATTTCTTTGAAATTATGACCATCAATTTTTAGGTAGTCCCAACCGTAACTCTTAAATCTTTTTTCGTGATCATCTGAAACAGCAAGGTTAGTGGGACCATCAATTGAGACAGAATTATTATCAAATAATAAAATAAGATTTTTTAATTTCAAATGTCCAGCTAGGCTCAATGCCTCGTGACTGATTCCTTCCATTAAACATCCATCGCCTACAAGGACATAAGTTTTATGGTTAATCTTATTTTTTCTCAGTTGTTTTTTTAAAATTTCTTCTGATATTGCAAATCCGACCGCATTTGAGATCCCTTGTCCTAATGGACCTGTAGTAGTTTCAATGCCCGTATTAGGATGATATTCGGGATGTCCGGCACATATGGACTCCAATTGTCTAAAATTTTTAATATCATTTAAAGTAACACTTTTGTAACCGGTTAAATACAGAAGAGAGTAAAGCAACATTGATCCATGCCCAGCAGAAAGAACAAATCTATCTCTATTAATCCAGCTAGGATTTTTTGGGTTAAATTTTAAAAAATCCTTAAAAAGTACTGTAGCAACATCTGCCATTCCCATCGGCATTCCTGGATGTCCCGAATTCGCTTTTTGAACAGCATCAATTGAGAGAAATCTAATACAATTAGCTAATTCTTTATAAAATTTACTCAAATTTATCCTGTCTAGACTTAGAAGATTCTATTTAATAATATAAATATATATATATGAATTCTATTCTTGAAAAAGAAAAAAAGCTAAATTTAGCATTAACGAAACTAAAAAATTTAAACCTAGAAAATCCAGACATAAAAAAAAATATTGAAATGCTTGGAGAGCAAAAAAATCAATTAGAAATTGAAAAATCTGAAATAGAGAAAAAAATACAAAACTTTAGTGTATGAGCATGATGATTTATCGAGAAAATTAGAAGAATTGCAAAATAGAGAAAAAAATTGAGGAAAAAAAAAGATTAGAATTTTCAGAAAAAATAGATGAATTAAATCAAGAAACTAATACTTTAATGGATGAAATTGATAAATGGCAAACGTAACTATAAAATTCAATGGCAAAGAGTTCTTATTATCATGTGACGATGGACAAGAAGAACATCTTGAAGAATTATTAATTCAAATCAATCAAAAGTTTAACGATTTAAAAAATGATTTAGGAAATATTGGTGAAAATAAACTTTTACTGATTACCGCGGTAAAAGTAATGGATGAATATCATGAAACCAAAAAAAAAGTTGAGCAGAAAAAGACAGAATTAAAAGAACTTTCAAATAAATTTAGAGAGCTAAAATCATTAGTTTATGAATACAAGGACAGAAAAGAGGAAGAAATTAAAAATTTGAGTAAAAATCACCTAGAATTAAAAGATGAAATCGAGCAGAGTCAAAAACATTATGAAAAGTTGATTGACTCAGCTGCTGATGAGATTTCAAATTTTGTCGAAAAAGCAAATATAGATAAGATATCTTAATAGAATTTTGTGAATAAATGTCAAATTAGAAAAAAAATCCTAAAGATAAGAAAACAAAAAAAGATTAAAAAATTTATTTTTAATTTTGATTTAATTTTGAATATTTTAAAAACAAAAAAGGTCTCAGGTAAAATAGTTGGCGGCTATTACCCATATAATCATGAAGTAGATATTTTACAAATCTTAAAAAAATTCGAAAAAAAAAAATTTATTATAACATTACCCAAAATAAAGAAAAATTCACAAATGAACTTTCATCAGTGGTCGACAAATGATCCTTTAGCTATAAATAAATTTGGAATACCAGAACCAATTTCAAAAATGGTAAAACATCCAGATATTTTGTTAGTACCCCTTGTAGCGTTTGACAAAAATTTCAACAGGATTGGTTACGGTGGAGGATTTTATGATAGGTATATTAAGAAAGTTAGAAAACGAAAAAAAGTCATAACAATTGGATTTGCTTACTCTTTTCAAAAAGTAAAAAAAATACCAACTAATAATTATGATATTGGGTTAGATTTAATTATAACAAATAAATAATTTTTTATGAAAATTTTATTTTTAGGTGATGTTGTTGGATTATCAGGATGCAGAAAGATAACTAAAGATTTATTAGGGCAGATTCAAAAAACAATATTGATTTTGTAATT
>CACHIS010000020.1 GCA_902579925.1 uncultured Pelagibacteraceae bacterium | reverse complement strand
ATCAATTTCTACATTTCCTATTATATTAAACTTTTTGTCCGAAACAACCATTTCACCTGATGAGGGACCATAATTTAAAACTTCAGATATAAACACATAGTGGGTTACTAAAATCAAATTTTTTTTACTTTCTAAATTTTTTATATAATCGTTAAATTCTATAATCTGCTTATCTTTATTTTTAGAAAATTTTGAACTATAAAAAGAATTTAAGAAACTATTTGTTGAAAAGTTTTTAAATGCAATTTTCGCTGTTTCTTTACATCTGCACCATTCACTTGAAAGAACTATATTAATTTTAATTTTATTTTTTTTAAAAAATTCACCAATGCGTTGGGCTTGTTTTCTTCCCTCTTCGCTCAAATTTCTTTGTGTAGAGCAATCGTTTAAATTAAAACCATCAGGATCACCATTTCCTGGCGCATAAGCGTGTCTAATAAATATTAATTTCCCACCCTCCTCAAGTTGATTTATTAAATTTTTATATGAATCTGCTTTAATAGGTGTTGTTAAAGATATAAAAATAATAATAAATAATTTTAAAAGTTTCATAATATGGATATTAAATTAAACAAATTAAACAAAACAATAGTTAATTGTAAGAAATGTCCAAGATTAGTAAAATATGTAAAAAAAGTTAGCGTTCAAAAAAGAAAACAAAATATTGATGAAGTTTATTGGGGTAAACCCGTTCCTGGATTTGGAGATATAAACTCAAAATTAGCTATTATTGGCCTTGCGCCTGCGGCTCATGGTGGAACTAGAACAGGAAGAGCTTTTACAGGAGATAAATCTGGAGATTTTTTGTTTAAGTGTTTATACGAGGTAGGAATTTCAAATACACCTCTCTCAAAAAAATTTAAATGATAATTTAAGATTGAATTCTACTTACGTCACAAATATTCTCAAATGTGTTCCACCTGAAGATAAACCATTAAGTAATGAAATTATAAATTGTTCTAAATTTTTTGATAAAGAGATATTAAGTTTAAAAAAATTGAAAGTAATAGTTACACTAGGTAAAGTCGCTTTCGATAATTGTATAAAACTGTTTAAACAAAAATTTAATATTGATCAAAAATTTGTTTTTAAACATGGTAAAAAACAAGTACTGCCAAATGGTTTAATAATTCTATCAAGTTACCATCCAAGTCCAAGAAATGTTAACACAAAGTTAATTTCAAATAAAATGATGGTAAAACTATTTAAGGAGGCAAAAAAATTAGCTAAGTTTTAATTGTATCACAAAAATAAGGTTTAAATTTAGTGTAAATTTCATCAGGAATTTTTACAGGCTTTCCTTTATCGTCTACAAAAACTAAATGTACTTGAGTTTCAACAATTATATCTTTGTCTTTATAGATTATTTGATTCATAAAAAAAGACGTTTTAGTGATAGATTTTACAAAAGATCTTATTGTTAGCTCATCTTCAAGATTAGCGGATTTTTTATACTCAATATTGCAAGCTTTTACTATAATTAATGCGCCAAAATCTTTTTTACTTTTTGGTTACTATACCCGATTGAATGAAGAGCTTCTGTCCTTGCTCTTTCTAAAAACTTTAAGTAATTAGCATAATATACAATACCTCCAGCATCAGTATCTTCATAATAAACTTTTAAAGTATGAAAAAAATTTTCATGCATAGTATAATTATATCAAAAAAGTAAACTATTTAATAGAAACTAAGATATAATCATTTAATGAATATATTTGTGATTTGGTTAGTAATGGTTACTGCATGGAACTTTGGCTATCCACAAGCAAGTCCTTTAGAGGATGTTATTGTTGCTGTTATTCTATCTTTATTTAATATTTATCTAAAAAAATATCTTAAATTTTAATTATTGGGACGAAAAATAAATATTTTGAAAATAGGCTATAGATTTCATCTTTGAATTATCTGTATCAGACATAATTGCAAGTCCATCGAGCTCATCAACATCTAAATCGTGCAACCTTTTAAAGTCTTCTTTAACATTGGCTTTAACTGTTATCCATTCATCCAAATTATTTTTAGTACTTGCTAAAACATTATCTATAGATTTTTTTGTGTATGGACTTGGGTAATTTGTTCCAACCTCATTATTACTTGAAAAAACATAGTTAATAGCCCTATTTGATAGAGGAGTTGCTCCTGTTTTCTTTATTACAAATACTCTTGCTGCAAAATCGTGTCCCTTTTTTGTATTTTCTTTAATGCCAGACAAGTCTTTTTCTACTTTCCAGGTGATATTAATAAATGGCGTTCTATTTAAATCAATTTTGATTTCTTTACCTAAACCAGATGCAGCATTATCAGCTACCGATTTTAAAAAATTACCGTTTTCATTAGAACCAACGCTATAAATTGTTTTATTATCCGCCCCCCTTACCTTCCTAACTTGTAATTCAGAAAGCTCATTTTCAGTAAAATTGAATACATTTAATTCATCTGCTAATAAGATGTTAAAGTATACGAGAACGATCGATAGTGTAAAAAATAAAAATTTCATTAAAAATTAAAATAATTTCTTAATACATTATTTGGACAAGATTTAAACATCCAAAATTCAACATTCATCTCTATATAAATAATATGAAGACAATTTCAATTTTTATACTACTTATTTATTGGTCGATAATGATTTTTGCACCAGTAATGTCCAAAGATATCAAGTTTAGTAGAGCTAAAATTAATAATTTTAAGTTAGTTGAACAAAAACTGTGAAGTTAATAGGTAGAGCGACCACCGCTAATATCGAATACTGCTGCTGTTGAAAAAGTGTTTTCCTCAGAGGAAAGCCAACAAATTAAAGAGGTAAATTCTTCAACTTCTAGGAACCTTCCTCTTGGCACCTTAGAAAGCATTTTTTTAACATGTTCTTTGGTCATTTGGTCAAGAATTCTGGTTTTTGCACCTGCTGGGGTTACTGCATTGACAGCTATATTCTTATCCGCAAGCTCTTTACCTAATGATTTTGTTAATGCTATAGCTCCAGCTTTTCCTGCACTATATGCGCTAGCATTAGCATTTCCATCTTTCCCAGCTACTGAAGCTACGTTAACAATTCTACCATAATTATTTTTAATCATACTTGGGACTATTGACCTACAGCAATTAAAAGAACCCATTAGATTTATTTCTACAACTTTTTTCCACATCTCAATATCATATTCCCACAAAGTTGCAGTCGGACCGGTTATGCCTGCATTATTTATCAAAATATCAATATTAGAATTATTTAAAATTTCTTTAACATTTCTATCAACTTCCTCAAAATTAGCCACATCAATGACTCGAAAACTTAAATTTTGATCATTTAAGTTTTTCACAGCTAACTCTAAAGCTTTAGGATCGTTATCCCACAAAATTACTTTAGCACCAGATTTTAAAAGTCTTTTAGAAATATCTAAACCAAATCCTTGGGCACCTCCAGTAACTACTGCAGTTCTATTTTTAAAATCATAAGTAATTTTTTGCATAGGATTATTTTTTAGCTAATAAGTAGAACGTAAATGCTGTTATAATGGCACCTATTATCCATGATAATGATTGTAGAAACATTAAATTAGTATTCCAGATAGTTGAAGCCGAAAATATGAAACCTAATATTACTGAATAAACTGCTTTAATTTGCCAGCCTCCTGAATAATAATAAAAACCATTATTTTCTAAAGAATAAATATCTTTATTATTTAATTTTTGTTTTTGAATGAAATAAAAATCAGAAATCATCACACCAAATAGAGGCCCTAAAAAACATGCAAAAGTGTCTATAATGGATAAGGCGCCAACTTGGCTTAGATAAGTTAACCAAAATACAGCAGTAATAAAACCAAGTATTGAAATTATTAAACCTGCACTTTTAATCGAAAGAGAAAAAGGTAAAAAATTTATAAGAGTATATTGAGATGGAATAAAGTTAACGATTAAATTTGTTGATGCTGAAGCTATTATAATAAAAATTATAGCTAGCGCTACTATTAACAAATTATTAAGTTTACCAATAATATCATTTGGATTTGTGAGTATTCTGGAGAGGTTTTCCGGATTTTCTTTTAGAAAGCTATCCATACCAGAAACAATAAACAAAGATAAAAATGAAAAAATTATTAAATTTAAAATTAAACTTAAATTTCCTTTTTTAAGTTCTTTATCGTCTTTTACATATCTTGAAAAATCTCCAAAACTTAGAATTGCAAAAGAGAAATACGCAAAAATTGTGCCAGTAACAGTTATTAAAGGTCCAAAATTATTTTTGTCTAAGAAATTTTCAAGATTTAATATATTAACAAAAGCTTGAGAAGTAGATTTTACATCATTTAATAAGACTGATAAAAAAAATAATATTATTCCAAAATAAACTGATATTGCAGAAAAAATAATTATTTTTTTGTTAAAATTCATGCCAACACTAAATAAAAACCCTTGAAAAACTATTGTTATAATAATTGCAATCCAATCAATAGAGTTCATGCCAAGTAAAAATGTTAAAAAAACTTGCTGATCAAGAATAGTGGGATCTAATGAAAAAATTGCAATTCTTATTAAATAACTGAAAGCTTTTGAAAGGAAATATGTTTGAATACCAAATAAAAAAACCCCAACTAAAAATCTAATTAAACCTAAATATTTCGCGCCATTAATTCCTAAAGAAGATCTAAGTAACACTACAAAAGGTAATCCATATTTTTGTGACGGTTTTCCTATCAAATTTGAAAAAAAATAGACCAGCAATGATCCTAATATTGTTCCAAAGAACACCACAAATGTATTTAGATTATAAATTAAGTATAGAGATGTAATTAATGAAAAACCAATAACACTCTGAATATTAACTCCCCAAAAACAAAACAAAACTTTCCAATCCCAATTTTTTTCATTTGGATTGACTGAAACTAGATCCCAATTCGTAAGATTTTTTTTTGAATTTTGAAGACTCACTTAAACAATATAAAACTTAAACTTTCTACTGTCCATATAAGAGAGTTGGTAACCAAAGAGCAATTTTAGGAAATATAATAATTAATACCAAACCTATGACCTGTAAGACCATAAATTGCATCATTCCATAATAAATATCTTTTAAATCCCATTCTGGAACAACGCCCTTCAAAAAATACGCAGATAAAGCCACGGGTGGGGATAACCAGGCGGTCTGCAGATTAACTGCAACCAATATTGCAAACCAAGTTAAATTAAAACCTAATGCCTCTACTAAAGGTAAGATAATTGGAACTATTATCATTACAATAGGAACCCATTCTAATGGCCATCCTAATAAAAAAATCATAACCATTATCATCGCCAGAATTAAGTATTTATTCATTTCTAATCCTAATAGAAATTCAGTCAACAAAGTTGGAGTTCCTAATCTAGCAAAAACTGCTCCAAAAAAATTTGATGCTGCAACTAATACCATAATTAAAGCTGTAATCTCTAAAGTTTTTACTAACGCTTCCTGTAACTTAGGTAACGATAATTTTTTATAAGCTAAAGAAAGAAGTAATGCTCCCATTGCTCCACATCCTGCTGCCTCAGTAGGAGTTGCAAATCCAAATAGAATACTTCCCAAAGCAGCAAAAACTAAAGCTGCAGGAGGAACTAGACCTAGAAAAAATTCAATCCAAACTTCTTTCATGCTAGCAGCTCTCATCTCTTCAGGTAATACTGGCCCTAATTTAGGATTAATTATACATCTAATTGTTGTGTAAGCGGCATAAAGACTAGCAAGAAGAATTCCTGGTAATATTGCGGCTGCAAATAAATCTATTACTGGGATTTCCATTATTGGTCCCATTACAACAAGCATAATACTTGGAGGAATTAAAATTCCTAAAGTTCCACCTGCTGTAATTGTTCCTGCAGCAAGCCTTACATCATAACCCGATCTATTCATTGATTTTGCTGCCATAATTCCAAGAATTGTTACTGATGCTCCGACAATACCTGTAGCAGCAGCAAAAATTACTGAGACAAACAAAACTGCGTAATATAATGAGCCTTTAACTTTTGCTAACATTAATTGAAAAGCCGAAAACAACCTTTCCATTAATCCAGCCTGTTCCATCATAATTCCCATAAATACAAAAAGTGGAACGGCTGCTAAGGTTTGCTCAGTCATTACCATCGAAAACTGTAAGGTCATTAAATAGAAAACTAATTTTCCAAAGCCAAGATAGCCAAACACAAATCCTAAAAATATTAAAGTAAATGAAATAGGAAATCCTACAAAGATTGCAAAAAGCATCACACCTACTAAAATAAAACCCAAGATAGCTGGATCTATTAACTCAGCTAACATTACTTATGTCCTTCTCCAGGCCACTCACCTTTTTTTGCTGCCCAATAGCTCTTAAGTAATTCTGAGAAGCCTTGAATAAGTAGAAATATAATACCAACTAATAAACAAGTTTTTATAGGCCACATAAAAGGCATCCAGGTAGTATCCATACCTCTTTCGCCCCTCCTTATAGACTCTTCCACAAATCCAATCGTCATATATAAAAAAACTAAAAGACCTGGAAAATAAAATATTAAATAAAGCCAAAAATCTATAATACCTTGAGTCTTAGTCTTAAAATTTCTATATAAAAAATCTGCTCTAATATGCACTCCTCGAGAAAGTGCATACCCAGCACCTAACATAAATAAAGCTCCATAAAGGAAACGACTTATGTCATAAGCCCAAATTGTGGGTGCTAAAAATAATTTTCTTGCAAGAACTTCATAAGTCATCGCAAAAATGAGTGGCATCAATATCCAACAAACAATGTTACCGATCCACCTACTAAATTTGTCGATATTGATAATAGATTTTGCCATCCACAATGGCATATCACTTGGCATTTTACCTGAACCACCTCGCCTTTCGGCAATCATTTCATCTGAAATATCGAGTTTACTAGGTTCTTCTGCCATAAAATTCTAGTTAAAAAAATTAGAGCGGACTGTAAAAGTCCGCTCTAAAAAATCAAGATTAATTACTGATTACTTTAATGTTGCAGCGTGAGCCATTCCAAGCTTCGCATTAGACATTTGTGCACCACTCCAGAAAGGAACAGCAACATCTGCAAAGTTTTTCATTGAAGTATAAACTTCATTGAAGAATTTATTCTTCGCAGCGTTTTTATTCAATGTAGCTTTTGCAGCTGCCATATATTCTGTAAAGTAGTCTGATGGAGTATCCTCTAATTTTACTCCATGCTTAGTAGTAAGTTCTTGTAATGCTTTTCCATTTTCATAAATTCTGTAACTTAAAGATTTAGCTAATGAAGCATTAGCTGCAACCTCAAGAGACTTCTTTTCATGATCACTCATAGCATTATAAGTTTTTCCAGTAATATAAAAGTCAGCATTTACGACTACTTGGTGTAAACCTTGTAGATAATAGTGCTTTAATACTTTTTGGAAACCAAATGTTAAGTCTGGTTTAGGACAACACCATTCAGCGGCATCAATAGTTCCTGCTTCAAGAGCTGGTAAGATATCTCCACCACCCATTGCAACAGATGCTATACCAATGTCTTTGTAAGTTTGTCCTGGAATTCCTGGAGGAGTTCTGAATTTATATTTTCTAAAGTCAGCCATATCTTTAATTGGTTTTGGAAACCAACCTAAAGCTTCTGGTCCTACTGGTTGAAGCATAAATCCTTTGATGTCTCTTCCCATTTCTTTCCAAAGTTGGTCGTATAATTCTTTACCACCACCATATTGAAACCATGATAGAAATGCTAAGTTGTCGATACCAACACCACCACCAGCTACCGGCGAACCAAATAACATAGCAGCAGGGTGATCACCTGACCAATAGTGTGTCCATGCGAATCCACAATCAATCAAACCTTTATCAACCGCATCTAGAGTTTCTTTAACTCCAACAACTGCACCAGCTGGTAAAATCTCAAATTTTAACGAGCCAGATGTAAGTGTTGTTACTGTATCAGTAAAGTCCTTTAACATCTTAACTTCATCAGCTTTAGTGTTAAGAACAGTCTGACATTTTAGTGTTTTTGCAGCATTAGCACTGGATGCAAATCCAAGCACTAAAACAGTTGCAAACAACATTGAAATGATTTTTTTCATTATTATTCCTCTTGTTAGTTAAATTTAACTAAAACATTCAATCAGAAAAACAAAGTTGATACAAGTGACAATTGATTAATATGAGTGTAAAGATGATTATAAAAGATTTGTAAAAAAATAATTCAACTTGAGATGGAAATTTTTGATTTTATAATTATCGGTGCTGGATCTGCTGGATGTGTTCTAGCTAATAGATTATCGGAGAGTCCAAAAAATAAAGTTCTATTAATAGAGGCTGGTGGTAAAGATAATTATCCTTGGATACATATCCCGGTTGGCTATTTTAAAACAATGCACAATCCCTCGGTAGATTGGTGTTACAAAACTGAGCCAGACGAAACAATGAATAATCGGTCAATTCGTTATCCTAGAGGAAAAACTCTTGGTGGTAGTTCCGCTATTAATGGCTTATTGTACATAAGAGGACAAAGTAGAGATTACGATGTTTGGCGTCAATCAGGCAATACTGGTTGGGGTTGGGATGATGTTCTTCCTTATTTTATCAAAGCAGAAAACCAAGAGCGGGGGGAAAACGATTATCATGGAGTTGGTGGTCCTTTATCTGTTTCTGATCAAAGAATTCAATTACCACTATTAAATGAATTTCAAAATGCAGCTGAAGAATTTGGTATTCCTAAAACAAAAGATTTTAATACTGGTGACAATCATGGATGCGGATATTT
>CACHIS010000019.1 GCA_902579925.1 uncultured Pelagibacteraceae bacterium | reverse complement strand
TTTTTATTTTATCTCCAGTATTATTAATCTCTCCCCAACCGTTCATAACATAAGGATCATTTACCGATAAACAAAATATATGTTCTATTCCTTTTGCTTTGATTTTATCTGCATGTGCCACAAAACCTGGTAAGTGAAGTTTGGAGCAAGTTGATGTAAATGCTCCAGGTAAACCAAACAAAACAATTTTTCCATTACCTATGATTTCTCTTAAGTTACTTTTTTGAGGCTCTCCAGCAACTAGTTGAAAAATCTCCGTATCTGGTATTTGATCATTTATTTTAAGTTTCATATCGAATTCATTACATATTTTTTAACTTTTTCAACATCATTTGAAAGGAGTTCAAATTTTTCTTTTCTGTCATAAACATATTTAAGACTTTCTGGTAAATTTTCAGTTTTTGATATTGCATCTTTTATTGCCTTTGGAAATTTAGATGGGTGTGCAGTTGATAATACAACACAATTTTTTTCTAATCCTAATTTTCTAACAGCACCAATACCTACTGCGGTATGCGGATCAACTACCTTCTGATGTTCATCATTGATAGTTTTTATCATTTCAACAGTTTCGTTTTCATCAAGCATTTCAGATGTAAAATTCTTTTTGATTTTATTTAAATCGTTTTTATCAATTTTATAGGTATTATTTTTTATTTCAGCCATTACATCTTTTGTAACTTCTGAGTTACAATCTTTTACATCATATAAAAGCCTTTCAAAATTGCTTGCTATTTGTATATCCATACTTGGAGTATTTGTTTCCTCAACTTGCTTTTGACTATAGTCGCCATCTGATATGGCTCTATGAAGTATGTCATTTTTATTTGTAGCTACGATTAGCTTATCAATTGGAAGGCCTAATTTTTTTGCTAAGTAACCAGCATAAATATCACCAAAGTTTCCTGTTGGAACAGAAAAGGATAAAGGCTGACCATTTCCAACTTTAAAGAAAGCGTAAAAAAAATATACCGATTGAGCAATAATTCTTGCCCAATTAATTGAATTTACACCTGACATATTAATAGCTTTTGAAAATTTTTTGTCATTGAACATTGCTTTTACTAAATTTTGACAGTCATCAAAGTTGCCTTCTACTGCAATATTAAATACGTTGCTCTCTTCATGTATTGTCATTAACCTTCTTTGTACGGGTGAAATTTTATTATTTGGGTGCAATACAAAAACATTTAAATTGCTTTTTCCCTTTAAAGCATCTATTGCAGCTGCACCAGTATCACCAGACGTTGCCACTATTATATTAATTTTTTTCTGATCACGGCCTAAATGATATTGATAAAAATTACCAATTAATTGCATTGCGATATCTTTAAAAGCAAGTGTTGGACCATGAAATAGTTCTAAAATTTTTAGGTTTCCAAGATTGGAAATTTTTACAACATCATTAGATCTAAAATTTGAGTAGGATTTTGAAATTAAAGAGATTAGTTCATCTTTAGTCATGAAATCTCCTATAAATGGATAAATTATTTCAGCAGCTAAATCATTGTAACTAATCCTTTTTAAATCATCTAATTCCTCTTTTTTAAATTGTTTTATTGATCTGGGCACAAAAAGCCCTCCATCATCAGCTAAACCCTTGAGGAAAACTTCTTTAAAAGTATAATTGTTCTGATTGTTCCTGGTACTAATATAATTCATTTAATAATTCTTTTTTCTAAAATATAGATATAGCAAAAGAATTGAAAGCGCCAATGAAAACCATGTCATTGCATATTTTTTATGATTATTAGAAATATTTGCAGTAATTTTTTTTGGTCTAGGAAACTGATAATCTCCATCTAAATAAATAATATATTTTGAAAAATTTTTACCTGTAAATTTTAAAACATCTTCTCTGTTTAAACTAAACCAGTAATTTTCATCCAAATCATTATCTGGTTTAAAGATATTTTTTCTACCTTGCAATTTCAAAGTTCCAATAATATTTTTTTGATCAAATAAATTGATCTCTTGAGTGTCCTTCTTTTCGAATGGTATCCAGCCTCTATTGATTAAATAATTCTCATCTTCAATAGTAATTGGATTTATTACTTCAAACCCAGGAGTACCTGAATCATTTAAACTATATAGATAAATTTGTTTATCAAAATCTATAAACCCAGATGTTTTAATCTTTAGAAAATTTTCTTTTTTTGATTGAGCTAATTCCATTGGGGGATTTTTTAATGAATTTTCAATTTCCGAAATTAAATTATTTTTCCAATTTAAACGAATTATTTGCCATGTACCTAGGCCAACAAAAACAAGAATAAAGAAAATTATAAAAACAGAAAATAAAAACTTATTTTTCAAAGAACAAAATTAACTTCCCCAAATATAAATTGCAGCAAACAAAAATAGCCATACAACGTCAACGAAATGCCAGTACCATGCAGCTGCTTCAAACCCAAAGTGATGGTCTTTGGTAAAGTGGCCTAATTTTCCTCTCCATAAACATACTGCTAAAAAAATTGTTCCAACTATTACATGGAAACCGTGAAAGCCTGTTGCCATGTAAAAAACAGATCCATAAATATGGTCTGAAAAGGCAAATGTAGCATGATGGTATTCGTATGCTTGAAGTGCTGTAAAGCATGCTCCAAGAATTACTGTTAATACTAATCCCTGAATAAAACCTTTTCTATCATTTTCTAACAACGCATGATGAGACCATGTAACCGTTGTGCCTGATAAAAGTAAAACAAGGGTATTTATTAATGGAATATCCCAAGGGTCAAAAGTCTCAATATCTTTTGGTGGCCATACATTTCCAACAAAATCATTAGGAAACAAACTTACATCGAAATAAGCCCAAAACCATGCAACAAAGAACATCACCTCAGATGCAATAAATAATGTCATTCCATATCTGTGATGTATTTGAACTACAGGAGTGTGATGCCCTTGATGTTCAGCTTCAATTACAACATCTCTGAACCACATATATGCACCATAGATTAACAGTGCAAATCCAAGGTATAGCCCCCAGGAGACGTCTGAGTGCATGTAATACACCGCACCAAGAGCCAATACTAAACAAGAAAATGATACATAAATAGGCCAAGGACTTGGGTCTACTAAATGGTAATCATGTTTTTTTTCAGCTGACATATTTTAATTATGATTGTTTATAATAATCTGTCGAGAAAAAAGTATAAGACATAGTTACGTCTTCTAAGTTTTTAACACTAGGGTCATTTATCATTTCAGGATCAAGATAAAAAGTCATTACGTAAGTAGCTTTTTCCCCTGCTTTTAGCTCTTGTTTTTCAAAACAAAAACAACCTAATTTACTATAATATTTTCCAAAACTTGCAGGTGAAACGTTAAAGCTCGCTACTCCAGCTGTAGGTTCATTACCATAATTTTCTACTTCAAATTCTATTTTATTTACCTCTCCAACTTTTACTTCAATTACATTTGATTTTGCTCTAAAATCCCAAGTTAGATTATTCACATTTGTATCAAATCTTACACTCACTACTTTGTTTAATACTATTTTTGGTGCATTATTTGAAATTTGAGTTGTTCCACCAAAACCGGTCACTCTACAAAATAGATCATACAAAGGAACGGCAGCATAAGATAATCCAAGCATAAATACAAATATACCTATCAGAATGATCGGGGTTAGCTTTTTTTTTTGGATCATATTGTTCTTTCAAATACACCGGTATTGTACAAAGTAAATAAAAATAAAAATATCATGAAAGCTATAATTGCTAGTGCGGTAATAACATTCTTTTTTTTAGTTTTCTTATCAGGAATTATCATACTACCTTATCTATCAAAAAAAGTACAAAAATCAAAAATAAATATAAAATTGAGAAACCAAATATTGATTTAGCTTTTTTAGAATTAAATTTATTTTTTTTATAATTGTATAACTCATAACACAAAAAATTATAATAAAGAGTTAATAATAATGATGGTATTAAAAAGGGCAATCCAACAAAATTTATCAAATATGGGAATATGACAACTGGAAGCATTAATAAAGAGTAAACAAATATGTTTACTTTGGTACTTTCAACTCCATTTGTTATAGGAAGCATTGGTATATTTGCTTTCTTGTAATCTCCTGACTTATACAAGCTTAAAGCCCAAAAATGAGATGGGGTCCAAAAAAATATAATTAGAAAAAAAGACAATGGCTCAAGAGATAGAGAACCGGTTGCAATGGTCCACCCAATCACTGGAGGGAATGCACCTGCTGCCCCACCAATCACAATATTTTGAGGGGTTCGTCTCTTTAACCAAATTGTATAGACAAATACATAAAATAAAATTGTTAGAAGCAATATTGCTGCAGAAATTCTATTAGTAAAGTAATCTAGAGCTATTACTGAAAAGATTGAAAGAGTTATTCCAAATATCAAAGCTTGATTTTTATTAATTTTTCCCGAAGGAATTGGTCTTAAACATGTTCTAGACATTAATGCATCAAGATCAGACTCATACCACATATTTAAAGCTCCAGCTGCACCCGCGCCTAATGAAACAAGCAAAATTCCAATTATTGCATCTTTGGTAGAAACTAGATCTGGTGAGGTCAACAAACCAACTGCACAGGTAAATATAACTAAAGACATCACCCTTGGTTTCATAAGTTTAAATAATTCAGAAAAATTAAATAAATCTTCTTGTGATAAACTTCTTTTCTTTAACCTTAAATTATCCATCAGTATTTCTTTATCTTATTTTTAGCTAGGAGATTTTTCTGTTTCTTGATCATCAACAAATTTTGGCAATTCTTCAAAAGTATGAAAGTTTGGTGGTGATGGAACTGTCCACTCTAAAGTAGTTGCGCCCTCACCCCATGGATTTTGAGCAGCAGCTTTCTTTTTAGCGAAAGCGTATATAAGGTTTACAAAAAAGACCGCTAAACCTGCAACCGCAATGTATGATCCTATAGAGGAAATATAATTCCATCCAGCAAAAGCATCTGGATAGTCAGCATACCTTCTAGGCATTCCAGCTAATCCTAAAAAATGCTGCGGAAAGAAAATTAAATTTACACCAATAAAAGTTAACCAAAAATGTAATTGACCAAGCCACTCAGAATACTCATAACCAGACATTTTTGAAAACCAATAGTAGAACCCAGCGAATATCGCAAAAACGGCTCCTAAAGACAAAACGTAATGAAAGTGTGCAACTACGTAATAAGTATCGTGCATTGCTGTATCTACTCCCGCATTAGCTAAAACTACACCTGTTACTCCACCAACTGTAAACATAAATATAAAACCTAGCGCCCACATCATAGGTGTTTTAAAAGAAATTGATCCACCCCACATAGTTGCTATCCAAGAAAAAATTTTAATTCCAGTCGGAACTGCAATAATCATAGTTGCGGCTAAGAAATAAGCTTTTGTATCTGTACTTAATCCAACTGTATACATATGGTGAGCCCAAACAACAAAACCTACTATGCCTATTGCAACCATTGCGTATGCCATGCCTAAGTATCCAAAAACTGGTTTTTTTGAAAACGTTGACACCACATGACTAATCATTCCAAATCCTGGAAGAATTAGAATATAAACTTCTGGGTGACCAAAGAACCAAAACAAATGTTGAAACAATACTGGGTCTCCTCCAGTTTGTGCATCAAAAAATGCAGTTCCGAAATTTCTATCAGTTAATAACATTGTAATCGCTCCTGCTAGAACTGGTAGAGATAATAATAATAAAAAAGCTGTCACTAAGATTGACCAAGCAAATAACGGCATCTTGTGAAGTGTCATGCCAGGAGTTCTCATATTTAAAATTGTAGTAATAAAGTTTACCGCTCCTAGAATTGAAGAAGCACCAGCTAAGTGCAAGCTTAATATTGCCAAATCCATCGCTGGTCCTGGTTGACCTGCTTTAGAAGATAAAGGAGGATAGATAGTCCATCCACCACCAACCCCAGTTTGTCCTGGAGGGCCATCAGCAAAAACAGATAATATTAATAAAGTTAAAGAAACTGGTAATAACCAAAAAGAAATATTATTCATTCGTGGAAAGGCCATGTCTGGTGCACCAATCATAATTGGAACAAACCAATTTCCAAAACCACCAATCATGGCAGGCATGACCATAAAGAAAATCATTATCAATCCATGACCAGTTACTAAAACATTATAAAGATGATAGTTACCACCTAAGATTCCATCGCCTGGATGCATTAGCTCCATTCTCATTAAAACAGAAAATGCCGTACCAATAACCCCTGCGACAATTGCAAAAATTAAATACATTGTTCCTATATCTTTATGATTTGTTGAGTATGCCCAACGTTTCCAACCAGTTGGAGTGTGGCTGTCGTGTGATGCTGCTTGTGTATACATATTTATTTACTCACTAACTTAAGATTATTATTTTTAATTTCCTCTTTTGCAAATTTTTCTTTAGCTTCCAATAACCACATCTGGTAATCCTCTTCATTCACAACTTTTACTGTAATTGGCATAAAAGCATGCTTAATACCACAAAGTTCAGAGCATTGACCATAATAAGTTCCAACCTTTTCAGCTTTAAACCACGTCTCATTAATTCTCCCAGGTACAGCATCTCTCTTTACACCAAATGAAGGCAAGGCCCAGGCATGTAAAACATCATTTGCAGTTATCAAAACTTTTACAACTTTATTAACTGGCACAACAACTTCATTGTCTACTGCAAGTAGTCTAGGTTGATCAGGTCCTAAATCTTTATCTTCTAACATGTATGATTCAAATATAATGTTTTCATCAGGGTATTCATATCCCCAATACCATTGGTACCCAATCGCTTTAATCGTTAGATCAGCCTTTGGAATAGCATCTTGTTTATACAAAATTTTAAATGATGGTACAGCCATTACAATTAAAATTAAACATGGGATTAATGTCCATAAAACTTCAACCGCAACATTATGAGTTCTTTTAGACGGGTTTGGGTTTGCTGAAGCTCTAAATCTTACGCATGCATATAACATTAAAAATAAAACAAATACACTTATGGCAATAATGATTGGCAAAAGTAAATAATTGTGAAAAGAAACAATTTCTCGCATAGACTGAGAGGCAGCATTCTGAAAACCTAATTGCCAATCAGTGGGCTGATTAGCGAAAGCTTTGTGTGAGACTAATAGTGTTAAAATTATAAATAAAATTCTCTTCATTTTTAATAGCTATATAAAGCTCTTTTATAAAAATTACACTTTAGTTTTCGCGACAATTTATCAATTAATCACATAATTTACGATAGAAATTGCAGATATGACCGCAGTTTCTGACCTTAAAATATTTTCATTAATTTTAATCGGTTGAACACCCTTAAAAGAGAGAATCTTCTCTCTTTCGATCTCTGAAAAATCTCCCTCTGGACCAATGATTATACAAACAGGCTTATCCATAAATTTTGATTTATCAACTTTTTTAATTTTTGAATTTAAATCTGTAAAAATTAAATTCATGGAATTTTTTTTTAAAAAACTATTTAAATCTTGAGCACTTTCAATGATTGGTACATTGATACGGTTTGATTGTTCACTGGCTTCAATTATAATTTTTTCTAAACGATCTTTATTAATTTTTCTAACCACTGTTCTATCAAAAATAATTGGTAAAAATTTTGTAACTCCAAGCTCTGTTGCTTTTTGCAGCATAAAATTCTGATAGTTTGATTTAATAGGAGAAAACGCTAACCATAATTCTTTGGTAATCTCTTTTTGTCTGAGTTGTTTTATTATTTTGAATTTAACAGTATTTTTAGATATTCCCAAAACTTTTGCTTCCCACTCTCCCTCTTTGTTAAATAAAGAGAAAACCTCATTTTCTTTAATTCTCATCACTTTACTTAAATAATGTGATTGATCCTTATCGAGTTTATCAATCATGTTTACTAGTAAAGTATCTGAAAAAAATAATCTAATATTACTCATTTGTGTTAAGTTAATTTATGAAAAATATTAAAGCAATAATTTTTGATGCTTATGGTACATTGTTTGATGTAAATTCAGCTGCTGAAAAATGTAAAGATAAAATCGGAGCTAAGTGGGAAGGTTTCGCAAACTTTTGGAGAACAACTCAGCTAGAATACACCTGGCTTAGAAGCCTTATGGGAAGACATAAGGATTTTTGGCAAATTACCGATGATAGTTTAGATAAATCAATGAAGACTTTTAATATAGATGATTCAATGAAAAATGAATTATTAAATTTATATAAAGTTCTTTCACCTTTTAAGGAAGTTCCAGAAACTCTTAAAAAATTAAAAGAAAAAAATTTTAAATTAGCTATACTTTCAAATGGAACTCCCTCTCTTCTAAAAGAGTTAGTTAATAGTAATAATTTAGGTAATCTATTCGATGATTTGTTTTCAATAGAGGAAGTTGGAATTTATAAACCGAGTTCGAAAGTTTATGACATACCTATAAAAAAATACAAAATTAAAAGCAATGAAGTTGCTTTCTTAAGTGCAAACACTTGGGATGTTTCGGGAGGAGGAAATTATGGTTATCATTCTATTTGGGTAAACCGAAATAATAATATCTTTGACAATCTTGATTTCAAACCCGATAATCAAGTTAAAAATTTAGGCGAGCTTATCGATTTAATTTAAATTAGAATATAAGGAAACATGAATAAAGGACAAAGAGCAGGAGAAGGCGCATTAGCTATAGACGTAGAACAAGGAAAATCTTATTATTGGTGTAGTTGCGGTAAAAGTTCTAAGCAGCCATTTTGCGACGGTTCGCACAAAGGAACAGAATTTAAACCCCTGGTTTATAAAGCTGAATTAAAAAAAAGAATATTTTTCTGTGTATGCAAACAAACAAATGATCAACCTTTTTGTGATGGCTCGCATAACAAAAAGTAA
>CACHIS010000018.1 GCA_902579925.1 uncultured Pelagibacteraceae bacterium | reverse complement strand
TTGTGAGATATAATTGCTTAAATATTTTTGTAAAAAATTTTTTAAATTATTATAGTCTAATTTTTCCTTTACATCTTTTAAGTAGTAACTCATATTTAATTCCTTTTTTCTTAAAATTTTTTATTAGCTGTTTACCAAATAATCCTTCAGGTCAAATGATAGATACAAACATATATTTTTTTTACCAAATTTATAATATATTATAATTAAATGTTAAAATCAGTTTTAATTTTTATTAAAAAATTCGTACTTTCAAAAAAGAAAAATCATGACGATTTAGATTCTCCCACCACAAATGAGACAAATAAAGAAATTTTAAATAAAAACTTAATATTAAAAAATTTTTATAAAGATTGTTATCAAATTTTTAAGGGAGAAATAGAAAATTATGACCAATTGAAAATTCTTGAAATAGGTAGTGGTGCAGGATTTATCAAAAAATTTATACCCAATGTGATAACCTCAGAAATAATTGAATTAGAAGGTGTAGACTTAA
The DNA here is from genome assembly GCA_902579925.1 of uncultured Pelagibacteraceae bacterium. Lineage (GTDB taxonomy): Bacteria > Pseudomonadota > Alphaproteobacteria > Pelagibacterales > Pelagibacteraceae > Pelagibacter. The sequence continues at coordinate 8,977 of CACHIS010000018.1, read as the reverse complement.
CAATTAATGCAGAACATTTACCTTTTACAGATAAAAGTTTAGATGTGATTATTTTATTAAATGTAATACACCATATAACTAATTCAGAAAAATTTTTGAAAGAATGTCATCGGGTATTAAAATATGATGGACAAATATTACTAATAGAACCTGCAAATACATGGTTTTCGAGAATTATTTATAAGAATTTTAATCATGAGGATTTTGATGAAAATGGTGGATGGAATTTAACGAAAAATGGTGGAAGATTATCAAACGCTAATCAAGCTATACCCTACATAATTTTTGAGAGAGATTTAAAAATTTTTAAGGAAAAATTCTCTAGTTTCAGTTTAATTAAGAAATATAAATTTAAACCTATCCACTATGTGCTCTCTGGAGGTTTTAGTTACGAGCCAATTTTTAATAATAAGTTATTTTTAAAAATTATCAGAATTATTGAATTTATTTTATCTCCATTTAACAATTTTCTTGGATTATTTATGTTTATTAAGATAAAAAAAATTCAATAAATTAATATTAATATTTACATTTTCCTATTTTCTGTGTAGATAATGCCTGCTGGTAGCTATTGCGAAAGTGTTATACCCGATCCCATTTCGAACTCGGAAGTCAAGCCTTTCAGCGCCGATGGTACTTTGTCTTAAGATACGGAAGAGTAGGTCGTTGCCAGCATTAATTAAATAGATGAAAATTAAAAGCTCACTAAAATCGATTAAAAAAAGAGATCTTAACTCAAAGTTAGTGAGACGAAGAGGGAGAGTTTATATAATTAACAAAAATAACCCCAAATTTAAAGCAAGACAAAAATAGTTTATGGATAATGAAAGCCATAAAAAAACTTGGAATAGTTTTACAAAGTTTGTTTTGTGGGGGTCGGTTGCGGTAATTTTGGTTCTTGTTCTAATGGCAATATTTCTCTTATAATAATCTATGAATATTGCATCGCTTTCAGAAAATAAAAAAATTGAAAAAAGATTAGCTATTACACCTGAAATTACAAAAAAGTATCTTGACCTAGGTTTTAATTTATTTTTGCCAAACAATTATGGTAATCATTTAGGTTTTGATGATAATGATTATAAGAGTCTTGGAGTAAATTTTTTAGATAATGAAAAAGATATTATTGATAAGTCAGATATAATTATCCAATTAGGAATTCCTGAAGATCAAAAACTCTCACTTTTAAAGGAAAATCAAATATTGGTTGGCTCTTTAGATTTTTTTTCTAATAAAGAAAAATTAATTTCTTTAAAATCAAAAAAAATTAATTGTTTTTCACTAGAAATGTTACCTAGAATTACTAGGGCACAATCAATGGATATTCTTTCATCTCAAGCTAATCTAGCAGGTTATAAAGCAGTTATAGAAGCATTCCAAATTTACGAGAGAGCAATTCCTATGATGATGACTGCTGCTGGCACTATACCAGCTGCTAAAGTTTTGGTAGTTGGCGCAGGTGTAGCTGGATTACAAGCTATTGCTACAGCCAAAAGGATGGGTGCAATAGTATTTGCAACAGATGTGAGAGCAGCGTCCAAAGAACAAGTTGAGAGCTTGGGTGGAAAATTTTTGATGGTAGACGGGATGGAAAATCTAGAAACCGAGGGGGGATATGCAAAAGAAGCGTCTGATGATTTTAAAAAAAAACAAGAGGATCTCTTATCCGAAACTTTAAAAAAAATTGATCTTGTTATTTGTACGGCTTTAATTCCCGGGAAAGAAGCCCCAAAAATAATCAAAGAAGATATGTTTAAAAATTTTAAAAAAGGTTCAATTATATATGATTTAGCAGCGGTACAAGGAGGCAACACTGTATTTACAGAAGTAAATAAAATTGTAGATAAAAATGGTGTTAAAATTTTAGGTGAGGCAAATATTTTAAATAAATTACCGGTATCCGCCTCTAATTTATATGCTAAAAACGTATTTAATTTTATTTCAAATTTATATGATAAAGAAAATAAAAAATTGAACATTAATTTAGAAGACGAGATTATTGAAAAAACTTTAATAAAATAAATTTATGGAAATAGACCCTTTTATATTTAGATTGAGTATTTTTATATTATCAATATTCATAGGTTATTACGTGGTATGGAGTGTAACACCTTCTCTGCATACACCTCTAATGTCAGTTACTAATGCTATTTCATCCGTTATAATTGTGGGTGCAATAATTGCTTCATTGTCAGGTAATGACGATGCAATATTTACCTCATCAAGTATTTACGGATTTTTAGCAATTATTTTAGCAGCTGTTAATATTTTTGGAGGCTTTCTCGTAACGCAAAGAATGCTGGCTATGTATAAAAAAAAAAAGAAAGATAAATAATGTCTGCTAATCTTTCAGCAATTTTATATCTTGTTTCAGGCATATTATTTATTCTTGCTTTAAGAGGATTATCTTCACCCGAAACATCCAGACAAGGTAATTTATTTGGAATTGTTGGAATGATTATTGCAATTTCTGTTACATTCCTTTCCGTTGGTAATTTTTCATCAGGTTTTATTTATGTATTAATCTTTTTAGCTATTGGTGGAAGTATTGGAGCATTTATTGCATACAAAATACCAATGACGGCAATGCCGGAGTTAGTGGCAGGTTTTCACAGTTTAGTCGGTCTTGCTGCAGTGCTTGTAGCAATTTCGGCTTTCATTAACCCTGAAGCTTTTAATCTTGGGTCACCAGGTAATATCAAACTTGCAAGTTTAATTGAAATGGCAATTGGAGCAGCTGTAGGTGCAATAACTTTTTCAGGTTCCATAATTGCTTTTCTAAAACTTCAAGGAATTATGTCTGGAGCTCCAATTACCTTTAAAGGTCAACATCTGCTCAATGCTCTACTATTAATTTCAATTTTAATTCTCACTTACTATCTTTGCTCAACACAGTTATCTAATTTGTTCTGGATTTTAGTTGCAATTTCTTTTTTAATTGGTTTTTTGATAATTATTCCTATTGGTGGTGCCGATATGCCAGTTGTAATTTCAATGTTAAATTCTTATTCAGGTTGGGCTGCTGCAGGAATTGGTTTCACTTTGGAAAACACTGCCCTAATAATTACAGGGGCGTTAGTTGGATCATCAGGAGCAATTCTCTCATACATAATGTGTAAGGGTATGAATAGATCTTTTTTTAATGTTATCCTAGGAGGCTGGGGTGGGTCTGAGCAGTCTACGAATAATCAAAGTAAAGAACAAAGACCTGTTAAGAGTGGAAATGCAGATGATGCAGCTTTTTTAATGAAAAATGCTTCATCAGTAATTATCGTACCTGGTTATGGAATGGCGGTTGCCCAAGCTCAACATGCTCTAAGAGAAATGGTTGACACATTGAAAAAAAATGGAATTAAAGTCTCATATGCCATTCATCCTGTGGCTGGAAGAATGCCTGGACATATGAATGTTTTATTAGCTGAGGCAAATGTTCCATATGATGAGGTCTTTGAGTTAGAGGAAATCAATAATGATTTTGCTAACGCAGATGTAGCCTTTGTTATTGGTGCAAATGACGTTACAAATCCTGTTGCAAAAACTGATCCTCAAAGTCCAATTTATGGAATGCCCGTTCTTGATGTTGAAAAGTGTAAATCCGTTTTATTTGTAAAAAGAAGTTTATCGCCAGGATATGCAGGGATAGATAATGATTTATTTTATAAAGAAAATACTCTTATGTTATTTGCTGATGCAAAAAAAATGACAGAAGATATTACTAAAAATCTGTAAAATTTTTATATGACCACAAGAATTTATTGCGACATTGCAGATATTAAACAAATTAAAAAATTTAATAATAAAAGTATTGTTAAAGGTTTTACAACTAACCCAAGTTTAATGAGAAAAGCTGGAGCAAAAAATTACGAGAATTATTCAAAGGAAATTCTTAAATTTTGTAAAAAACCAATTTCATTTGAAGTTTTTGGTGATGATTATAAATCAATGAAGAGACAGGCAATTATTATTAATTCTTGGAGTAAAAATATCTATGTAAAAATTCCAATAATCAATTCTAAAGGAAGTTTTATGGGAAAGCTTATAAAGGAATTAAGTCATAAAAACATAAAATTGAATATAACATCTGTTTATAAATCATCTCAAACAAGAAAAATTTTAAAGTGTTTAAATAAAAAATCAAAGACAATCATTTCAATTTTTGCTGGTAGAGCAGGAGACGTAGGTAAAGATCCAATTCCACAGTTAAAAGAAAGTATATCAATGTCAAAAAAATATAAAAATATAAAGATATTATGGGCAAGTGTTAGGGAGCCTTATAATTTTTTACAAGCGAAACAAATAGGCTGTCATTTGATTACAGTGCCACCAAAAATTATTGAAAAAATAGAAAACTTTGGAAAGTCTTTTGACCAACTTACGATAGAAACTGTAACTGGTTTTCTTAAGGACAGCAAAAAGTCAAATTTTAAGTTTTAATTTTTTTATTAAAGCTGATCATTAACCCAAAACTAAACCAAAAAATTCCTCCAAAGAAAGTTGAAAATAAACTTCCGGAGGGTATTAGTGGAATTAAGCAAGATAATATATAGATTAAAGTTGAAAGTTGATAAGGATTCTTTTTCACAGAATAGTTTTTAGCGGAAACTATAATAGAATGTGTAATCAAAATTAAAAATAAAATATAACCTATTAGACCTAGCTCAGATAATAGCTCAAGGTGAATTTGGTGAGGGTGAGTTGCTTGTCTTTCGTTAGTTTTTTTGTAATCAGAATTTTCATAAATACTTTTCTTACTTTCCTCTCTAAAGTTCTTCAAACCGACACCAAATAAAATATTATCCTTGAATATTTCGTAAGCAGTATTTTGGTGGGCCCCATATTGAGATTCTTTAAAGTATTTTTTAAACCCGTCTATAGAGTAAATAATACTTATTTGATTATAATATCTTTTCTTAAGGCCATCATTTGTATAAAAAATGGAACTTATTATTAATAAAGTTAAAAAAACTAAACCAGTTTTTTTTATAAAATCGATTTTTAGAATAAGTGACGAAAGTAACAAAATTGAAAAAAATAATTTAAGAAAGTTTGCTCTTTCACCAATCATAAAACTTATGGAAATAATTGTTATTATTAATAAAATGACTAAAAAGTTTGAGTACTTGTTTTTGATAAAATATGACAATACAAGTAAAGATAAAAAATGATAAAAAGTACCAACTACTAACTCATCACCAAAAAAACTTGCTACCCGACCCTCTAGATAAGATTTATAACCCAGCGTGTTAAAACCAAATATTAATTCAAATAAAATATCAATAGTGATAATTATATATAAAATAGTCCAAAATTTTATAATTTTTTCAAAGCAAATTTCTCCTTTATAATTAAAGTTAAAGATTTCTTTGACAAATAAAATTATAAGTAAAAATTTTATTACTCTAGGATAAGAATTTGAAAAATTGACACTTAATAAAAGATTAATAAATAGATAGATTAGAAAAAATATTAATAAATAGAATATATTTGATCTAAAAAAATCATTTTTTTGTTTGAAATTCAAAATTGACAAAATTGAAATACAAATGTAAAAAAAATTTATTAAAAAGTTTCCTGTAATAAGAAAAATTGGAAATAAAAGTATTAAAAAAAAAGTTAATCTAGTCAATTTTACTCTACTTTAAATTAATTAGGAAAATTTTAAAATGATCATTTTTGTAGGATTGATTTTTTTCCATAAAAAAAATTGGTTGCGGGGGACGGATTTGAACCGCCGACCTTCAGGTTATGAGCCTGACGAGCTACCAGACTGCTCCACCCCGCGGTATACTTAAATTCTATTTTTAAGTTTATTTAATTTTTTTACTCTTTTAATATTTTCTTGGAGAATTCTTTTTTTCTTTTCAGATGGTTTCTCATAATTATTTTTAAGTTTAATTATTTTAAAAAAACCATCTCTTTGAAGCTTTCTTTTCAAAACCCTCAAAGCTTGCTCAACATTATTATCTTTAACTTCTATTTTAATAATTACCTCCAAAAAAAAGGTTTGTTATCATCTTTAAAATTCTATGTCTATCTATTTTATTCATTAGTTAGAACTTAGTTTTTGTTGTTTTTCTTTTTCTTTTTTTTCTCTTTTAATTCTTCTTTCTGCTTTCTGAATTGCATCTATCAAATCTTTTTGCGTAAACAAGTTTAATGCGATTGGATCCTTAGGATTTAAATTATTAAAGTTCCAATAACTTTTGTTTCTAATAGAAGTGACTGAATTTTTTGTAATACCAACCAATCTAGCTATTTGGGAGTCCTTTAAAATATTGTGTTGTTTAATCAACCATAAAGCTGAGTCTGGTTTGTCCTGTCTTTTGGAAAGCGGAATATATCTTTTTATTTTTCTTTCATCATTAGAAATTTCGACATCTGTATTCATTATATTGAGAGGCCTAGTTTCATCTTTTGAGGATAGTTCAATTTCTTCCCTTGAAAGTTGCCCTGCTATAATTGGATTATATGCTTTTATTCCTTTTGCGACCTCACCGTCTGCAATACCTTGAATCTCAACTTCGTGCATATTGCAAAAATTAGCGATTTGTTTAAAAGTCAATGTTGTGTTTTCCACTAGCCAGACAGCAGTTGCCATTGGCATTAAAGGAGTATTTGACATTTAATTTTTTTTCTCTGATTTGAAGTTTTGAAACTTTTTATTGAATTTACTTATTCTACCCTTATCCATAAGTTTTTGTTTTCCACCAGTCCAAGCGGAATGAGATTTTGGATCAATCTCTAATTTTAATAAATCTCCTTCAGCACCCCATGTGGATCTTGTCTCGAACTGTGTACCATCAGTCATTTCAACTTTGATTTTGTGATAATTGGGATGTATATTTTTTTTCATGTGCAAATTTATAGCAAAAGATTTTTTATATACAATTAAAAGTTATTTATTTTTTCATTAAATTTGACAGTAATGTTTGGATTTGAAGCTATAACATTTACATTTTTTATATCCTTTAAGTTAAAATCTTTTATTATTCCACCCGCCTCCTGAACTATAATTATTCCTGCGGCTATATCCCATAAATTAAGGTCTTTTTGAAAATAACCATCATATCTTCCAGCAGCAACATATGCCAAATCTAAAGCAGCACTTCCAGACCTTCTATTAGTAAAATTTAGTTCATTTGTTATTTTTCCTCCAATTGCGAATAAACAATCATTTAATTTATTTTTATTAGAAACTCTAATTCTTTGATTATTTAAAAAAGCTCCACTATTTTTTTCAGCATAAAACATTTCATCTTTTATAGGATCAAAAATTAAACCTGAAACGATCTCATTATTGGATTTTAGTGCGACTGAAATTGCAAAATGTGGAATTCCATGTAAAAAATTAATTGTACCATCTATTGGATCAATTATCCAAGTATTACTATCGTCTTTATTTTTTTTTATTCCATTTTCTTCACTAATGAAAGAATAATTTGGCCTAGCTTTTTTTAATTCTTCAATAATAATTTTTTCTACTTTAAGATCTGAATTAGTTACAAAATCTGATGGGCTTTTTTTTGAAACTTGTAATTTTTCTAACTCCCCAAAATCTCTTATTAAAATTTTTGAGGCTTTTTCACAAGCCTTAATCATTATATTTAAATTTGAAGAAATCGAATTCATAAAGTTAAATTTTTTTAACGTATTCTAAATTTCGCGTGTCAATTATTATCTCATCTCCTGACTCTATAAAAGGAGGGACCTGAATATTTAAACCATTATTTAATTTAGCTGGTTTATAAGATGAGGAAATCGTTTGGCCTTTTAAAGCGACATCTGTAGTTTCTATTACGCATGTAATATTTTTTGGTAATTCAAGAGAAACAGGTTTGTCGTTATAGAAACTAATTGTGACTTCTAAATTTTCCATTAATAATTTACTTTTTTCACCTACCAAGTTTTTTGCCAATTCTATTTGTTCAAAAGATTTTGGTTCAATAAAAAAAAGTTTTTTCTCATCTGAATATAAATAATTGTATGTTACATCCTCTAACGATGCTTTTTCCACTGACTCATTAGACCTAAATCTTTCATTTAATTTTGTACTTTTATTCAAACTTTTCATCTCCACTTGTGCAAATGCCCCCCCTTTACCGGGTTTTACATGTTGAGTTTTAAGCACTTGCCACAGATCATTTTTATATTCGAGCAACATGCCCACTTTTATTTCTCCAGCATTAATTTTCATTTAAGTTTTTTTATTGCTTCTGTTGGTTTTAGTTTTTTATTATTCCAAATGTAGCCTGAAATAGCTAAAAAGTTCGCTTTATTCAATAAAAGTTTTTTATAATTATTTGAATTTATACCTCCAATAGCAACAACAGGTGTTTTTGTTATTTTTTTCACTTTTCTAAGCAATTTAGTAGAGGCTATATATTTTATTTTTTTTGTTTTTGATTCATTAAAAGCCCCTAAGGCTATGTAATCTGCTTTATTTTTTATAGCCTCTTTAGCTAATTTTATAGAATTATGACACGTAACACCAATTATCTTATTACCAATTAATTTTCTTGCTTTAATAATATTCATGTCTTTTTGACCTAAGTGGCAACCATCTGCGTTCAATTTTTTGGCAATTAAGGCATCGTCATTAACAAGAAATTTAACTTTAAACTTTTTGCAAATTCTCATAATTTTTTTACCTATCATTAATTTTTTTTTTAAACTTTCTTTTTTAAGCCTCAATTGAAAAAAACTAACTTTTTTTTTTTCAAGGACCTTAGTTAAATTTTGATAGAATGACTTATTAATTTTGATTGGTGAAATAAGATAAATGAATTTGTTTTTATTAATTCTCAAGTTCTTTAGACCATTTACCCTGAGCAGCAAAAGTGTTCATTTTTGCTCTTTGGTTAAAAATTTTTTGAGTTCCCTCAATATTTTCCATATTCTTAGACCAAAATTTTAACGCACTTTCTTGAAGGGCACGGCCATAAGAATAGCTCATTATAAAGTTGGTATCATTGTATTT
>CACHIS010000017.1 GCA_902579925.1 uncultured Pelagibacteraceae bacterium | reverse complement strand
ATACTTATCTTCACTTGGCTGCTGCAAAAGGATTGACTGAGGGATTAGTAAAATCAAAAAGTATTAATATTGCTTACGAAACCATTACTGATGATAATGGAAGACTTCCTTTACTCGCACCCATGAGTGCTGTAGCAGGACGTATGTCAGTTCAAGCAGGAGCACATTGCTTGGAAAAAAACCAAAAAGGCAGAGGAGTATTATTAGGTGGAGCACCTGGCGGTGAACCAGCAAATGTTTTAATTTTAGGTGGAGGTGTAGTAGGAGAAAATGCTGCAGCTATAGCAACTGGTATGCAGGCAAAAGTTCATATTGTCGATAAATCAGAATCAAGACTTAATCAATTAGTTGAAATATTTGGAGAAAAAATTATTCCAGAGCAAAGTGATAAAATAGATTTAAAAAAATTAGTAGCTGAGGCAGACTTAATAGTTGGAGGGGTTTTAGTCCCTGGGGCTGAAGCGCCAAAGTTAGTTACTAAAAATATGTTAAAATTAATGAAAAGAGGATCGGTAATCGTAGATGTAGCTATTGATCAGGGGGGATGTGTAGAAACAAGTAAGCCAACAACTTTTAACGATCCAACTTTTATAGTTGATAATGTTGTTCATTATTGTGTAGCTAACATGCCAGGAGGGGTTCCAAGAACTTCAACTATTGCATTAAATAAAGCAACACTTCCTTATTTAATTAAATTAGCTAATAAAGGTTATCAAAAAGCTCTTGATGAAGATAAAAACTTCTTAGCAGGATTAAATGTTCATAAGGGTCATGTGACTTATAAAGCTGTTGCAGATGTTTTTGGATATGAATACGTTAATCCTCGAGATGCAATCAAAAATTAATTAGATGGAAAAAAAACTTCCAAGTAGCACTAAAGTTGTTGTTATAGGGGGTGGTGTGGTAGGTTGTTCTGTCGCTTACCATTTAGCTAAATTTGGTTGGAAAGATACAATTCTTTTAGAAAGAGATCAGCTAACATCGGGTACAACTTGGCATGCAGCAGGATTAGTAAGTCAATTAGGTCCTTCAGCAACAATTACTAAAATTAGAAAGTATACTTTAGATCTTTATAAAAAACTTGAGAAAAAAGTTAATCATTCTGCTGGGCTTAGATTAAACGGTGCACTTTCTATTGCTGAAAACAAAGGCAGATGGCAAGAACTTCAAAGACAAGCAACAACAGCACAGCTCTTTGATGTAGATGTAAGGATTTTGGACAAAGACCAAATTAAAAAAGATTATCCGATTGTAAATACTGACAAAGTTTTAGGAGGTATTTTAATGCCAGGTGATGGTGCTGCAGATCCATCAGGTGTAACTCAAATGTTAGCAAAAGCAGCTAGAATGGAAGGAGTAAAGATTTTTGAAAAATCTCCAGTTGATGAAATTTTAGTTAAAAATGGAAAAATTTCTGGAATAAAAGTAAATGGTCAAAAAATTGATTGTGAATATATTGTTTTAGCATCTGGAATGTGGTCACGGCAAATTGGAGAAAAAATTGGAGTAAGTATTCCTCTTTATCCAGCAGAACACTTTTACATTATCACCGAACCAATTGAAAATCTTTCTAAAACTTTACCAGTTATTAGAGATTTTGATAACAGAACTTATATTAAAGAAGATGCTGGAAAAATATTAGTTGGAATTTTTGAGTCAAAGTCTATTCCAGCGTGGAATAAAACCAATAAAGTTCCAGAGGATTTCTCGTATGGAGAATTTCAGGAAAATTTTGAGCATTTTGAACCCTATCTAGCAACCGCAATTAAAAGATTTCCAATTTTAGAAACAGCAGGAATTAGAAAATTTTTTTCAGGTCCCGAGTCTTTTACTCCAGATACAAACACATTACTAGGAGAGGTGCCTGAGGTAAAAAACTTTTTTGTATCTTGCGGTTTAAATAGTATTGGGATCGGAAGCGGGGGAGGAGTCGGTAAAGTTACAGCTGAATGGTTAATCAATGGACACGTTAATGAAGATATTTTCTGTTACGACATTAAAAGATTTCAAAAATTTCATTCTGAACTTGGTTTTATTAAAAAAAGAATTACCGAGTCATTAGGAGATTTATATGGGATGCATTGGCCTTTCAAACAACACAAAACATCTAGAGATATAAAAACACTTCCATATCACGATGAATTGAAAAGTTTCGGTGCTTGTTTTGGTGTTTCTGGTGGATACGAAAGACCAATGTGGTTTGCATTAGATGGAGAAAAAACAGAATACGAATATAGTTATAATTATCAAAATTGGTATCCCTCAGCAGAATATGAAACAAGTAATACTATTAAAAACGTTGGCATATATGATCTAACTCCTTTTTCAAAGTTTGAGATAAGATCCGATAAAGCTCACAATGAATTACAAAAAATTTGCACAGCAAATATTAAAAATGAGTTCGGCAAATGTGTTTATACACATATGTTAAATCCTGATGGTGGAATTGAAACAGATTTAACGGTTGTTTGTTTAGATAAAGATCATTTTAGAATAATAAGCTCTGCAGCAACGCGAGAGAGAGACAAATTTCATATAAAAAAATATCTTTCTGAAGATATAGAATTAAAGGATGTGACAGACAATTTATGTGTACTTGGATTGTTTGGTCCAAAAAGTCGAGATTTAATGAAAACTTTGAGTAAAGACAATTTTGAGAATGATCAGTTTAAATTTGGAACTGCAAGATTTATTTTAGTTGATGGGATTAAAATCTGGGCACAAAGGTTATCTTACGTAGGTGAACTTGGTTATGAGCTGTATGTTGAACCTAAAGATGCAAAAAAAATATATGAATTGATCATAGAGAAGGGTAAATTTTTCAATCTTTCTAATTGTGGTTTGCATGCAATGGATATAATGCGAATGGAAAGTGGTTTCTTACATTGGGGACACGATATTTCTCCTGAGGAAAATCTATATCAAGCAGGTTTATCATTTACAATTAGTTCTAAAAAAGAAATAGATTTTATAGGCAAAAAAGCTCTTGAAAAAATTAAACAAAATAAAGTCAAAACTAGATTTGCAATGTTTACTTTGAAAGAAAGTGTACCAGGAAAACCACTCTTACTTCATGATGAGCCAATTTATGAAGGTGAAAAGATTATAGGGAGATCTACATCAGGAAATTACTCATTTAATTTCAAAAAAAATTTAGTATTCGGGTATATTAATAACGTTTTCTCTAACAAAGAACTTCAAAATAAAAACTTATTTATTGAGGTTGAGAAAAATAAATATCCTATAGAATTAATTGATAAACCTTTAAAACAAACAAATTTTAAAAATAATTAAGCTTTATTTTTTATAAGAAAAACAAATATAAAACCAGTTATATACATAATTAATGCATATGCAGCCGTGGGAGTTATGTAGATTATATCTGAACCAAATATTTGCGTAGAAACAAATATTGCTAAAGTACCATTTTGTAATCCACATTCTAAAGCAATACATTTTTGTTGTTTCACTCCTGAAGCAAAGGTTTTACCAAGATAATAAGCTATAATCATCATCGTTATGTTGAGAATTAAAGTAATTATACCTGCTTCCATTAAAAAACTTATAAAACTTTCTCTCTCTTCATAAAATGCAGCTATAAAAAAAATGATAAACAATACCAAATTCAGTTTTTCAAAAACTTTAATTTTTGACTTTACAAAATTTTCAGCCAATTTTCTTATAACCATACCTAAAATAACAGGTACAGTTACAACTAGAAACATCTTTAATGCAATACCAGTCATTGAAATATTTTGTGATATATTTTTAATCCCAAATATATCTGCAGATGTAAAAATTATAATTGGAACTGTAATAATGCTAATTAAACTAATTACAGCTGTTAAAGTAACAGATAAAGCAACATCTCCATTAGCAAACTTAGTTAATATGTTTGATGTAACTCCACCTGGTGCAGCAGCAATGATCATAACGCCAATTGATATTTCAGGTGGCGCTTTTAAAATAATAATTAATAAGTAAGCAATTAGTGGAAGAATAATTAGTTGAGAAACAAAACCTACAAAAAAATCTTTAGGAGTTTTTAGCACTCTTGTAAAATCCTGAATTTTTAAACCCAAACCCAATCCCAACATTATTAATGCCAGTATTATAGGAGCTATTTTTGTTACTATTTCCATTTCCCCTCAGATGAAGTTAATAAATTCTAGATACTATATAAAAAATATTATTAAAAAAGGTTTTTATGAAATTATAAGAAGATTTAAAATTTTACGTATAAATTTTGCTTTAAACCAAAAAACTTCTGTTTGATAAGGTAAAATTTTTTTATAATTTGTTGAACCTAAGATGTATTGTTTTTTTTCATTAATTTTAATTAAATCGTTCTGCATTAGATATTTACATTTTCTAATAATTGTTGCGCGTGGTATTTGAGTCATATCCGCAATTGACATTGCACTTATTCCAACGTTAGTTCCTAAATTATCTATTAAAATATTAGAAGTTGTTAAATAATCTGATGAGGGTTTATCTATACTAGTATGTAATTGTTTTGAAACATTTAAAGCTTGGTTCATTGCAACTGTTCCCCAAATATGAAATGTAGTCAAGTCTTGCATGAATTTGTGGTAGCCAATCACTAGCGGTATTTGCATTCTATAAAACCAACGCCAGCATAATGAAAATTTTTTTTTGAAAATATTTTCAATTAATTTTTGATCGAGTTTTTTGGAATAAATATTATTTTTATTTAGAGATTTTGAAACTAAATGGATATATTTTGATGAAAATTTAATTTGGTTTTCTGGTTTTAAAAAGTTAAAAGCTTTTCTATCAATTATAATTTTCTTTTTATTACGGCTTATTACTCCTTCTTTTTCGAGTTCCAAAACTTTTCTTCTAACAGTCTCCTTTGGTAAATCTAATTTTTCACTGAGTTCTGAAATATTAAATTTTTCAATTTCTAAATATGATTTTGAATAATATTCATCATAAGTATATTGAATATTCATTTGATCAAAAAACTGTAGAGTTTTTTCAATTAATGAAATCACTATCAAATACTTGTAGTGATCTTTAAATGGGATATAAACATGGTTCATCCAATTCCATTGATGAACTATCCAGTCTCTACTAAAATGAGAATAGTTACTCATAATAGTTTCATATATTTGATCGTCTGTTAGTGTTTTGGAAAAATCTATTTGATGAATGGTCATAAATTATACTTTCTTCTATTGAAACCCAAATTGAACATTTGTCAATTTATTTATGACCCAAATTGAACCCATTTAAAATTGTCATATTTTATTTAAAATGTTTTAATTTTTTATATGAACTTTAAGGGCTCATCTAATAATATTAATAATTTTGAGACACCAGAAGATGTAAGTGTTTCTAAAAAACATTTGGATTCTAAGCAAACAAAATCTCAAAGGGTCGATATTAATGTTTTGAGATCAAAACTTGAAAATCAAGAAAGCAAAGAATTTAAAAAAAATTTGACAATTTTTGTTTTTTGTATTTTTTTATTAGGTACAATCGGAGTTTATTTGTCACTCTAATTTTGATTGCCAAAAATGTAAAATGATGTTTAATTGATCTTATGAAAAATTTTAAAGATCGTATAAAAGATAATTTATCCGCGAAATATAATAATACAGATATTTTAAAATCTTCTAATAGATCTACAGATATAAATATTCTATTGAATAAAGTAAAATTAAACCAAAGAAATGAAATTAAAAAGAAATTTTATTTTTTTACTGCAGCATCTACAGGATTAATTTTATTTGGGATGATTGTTTTTTCATAAACAATTATTTTTTTTTAAAAAAAACTGTTATTCATCAAATTACTTAATTGATCAACATTAAAAATTATTTTTTGTTTATTATAAGATTTAACCACTTTAATCTTAAAGATGAATTTTCAATTTGAATGATTTAGTATCATATCTAATCTATGAAAAAAATTAATATAATTTATCTTTTACCTGAAATGAAGGGTGCCTCAGGTGGTGCAAAAGTTATATATAATCATTCAATTAAATTAAATAATTTAAAAAAAAATATATCATCAAGTGTAATTCATCTTAAAAAAAAATTTTCTTATAGAATAGAAAATTCTTTATCAAAGAAACTTAATATATTTCACGAGCAAGACTCAGGATGGAATCCTAATAAAATGGTGGTCTCAAGGTTTTTTTCACCAAACAAAAATTGGTTTAACAAAGAGTTAAACTTAAAAAAAGAACTTTCATTAGATAAAAATAAAGATTTTTTGATAATTCCAGAAATATGGTCACATTTTCCTGAGGACTTAAATTTAAAAAAAAAAGGAATTAATTATGCAATTTTTATCCAAGGATTTTATCACATGAATTCAACCAGTAATTTTAAAAAGTTAAAAGCAGCATACAAAAATGCTAAATTCATATTAATTAGTTCAGATAATAATATTAAATATTTTAAAGAAATGTTTCCTGAATTTAAAAATAAAATATTAAGAATAAATTTTTCTATCAATAATAAAAAACTAAAAATATCAAAAAAAACCAATACTATCACATACATGCCTAGAAAACTTTCTGATCATTCACAGTTACTTCTGTTTTATTTAAAAAATCTATTACCTAATAATTGGAAAATTATTCCGTTAGAAAATGTGAGTGAAAATTACTTAATAAAATCTTTATCTCGCTCTAAGTTTTTTTTATCTTTTTCAAATCTTGAAGGTTTAGGTATACCACCTATTGAAGCAGCTTTATCAGGAAATAAAGTAATTGGTTATACTGGTGGTGGAGGGGTAGAATATTGGAAAGAACCAATATTCAAAAAAATTGAAAATGGTGATATTAGTAATTTTGGTAAAAGGTTATTGTACGAGATTAATAATTATAAAAAGAATTGGATTGTTAAAACTAAGAAAAATAGACTTAAACTTGAGAATCAATATTCAGCTGAAAAAGAAAAAAAAACATTAAGTTTATTAATTAATAAAATTACTAAACTTTATAATATCTAACAATTGTAAAAAATTTTAAAAAAGTTATAAAGCAGTAAATAATTATGGCGGGGTAGCTCAGTTGGTTAGAGCGCGGGACTCATAAGCCCGAGGTCAGTGGTTCGATCCCACTTCCCGCTACCATTTTGTCATAATTTTAATTTAAAATTTTTTTAAGCTTTGATAAATTCATCGAGGGGTTTGGTGGAAAAATTTTTCTCCCAGAAATTTGTTTGATCCTATTATTATATTTTTTTGCAAAATTATAAACGGATTGTGTTTTGCCACCAATATTGATTATGCCTTTTTTATTTAATAATCTTGGTATCATTTTTGCAACATCATCTTGAAAAATAAAATTTGTTTTGACATCATAAAAAGCCGATTTATGTACAAAGGGTTTTTCACACATAATTATTCTTAAAATTAATGAGTTATCATACATCCTAACTGCACATTCACCACCAAGTTTAGAAAATGCATATTTGTTAATTGGGTTTAGAGAGTCTGTCTCTGTATAGTTACCCCTAATACCAGGATAAACATACCCTGTCGAAAAATAGATTAGTTTTATTTTTAATTTCTCACAAATTTTAACAACATTGCATGTACCTATTATGTTCAAATCAATACTTTTTGAAATTTTTTTATCATGAATGTTCATTGGTCTTGATAGACCAGCCACATGTATAAAATATTTTGGTTTTTTTAATTTTAGATATCTCTCTAATGATTTAAGATTAAGAATATTCATTTGAGATTTACTGGGAAAATAGTAATTTTTGGAATTAATTGCTTTTTTCAACACTGTAGCAAATCTTCCACTACCCCCACTCACAACAATTTTATTAATATTTTTTTTCAATTTAAATTAGAATAGTTTCTTTTATATATAAATATATAACCAAAACTACAATGAATAAAGTATTTTTAAATTTAGGCAGACAACCTCTAGCAAACTCTTTTTTAAAAGACATTAAGAAAAAAACAATAAGAAATGAATTTTTCTATAATCTTAAAATATGCTTTAACACTAAAAATTATTTAGTTTCAATAATTAACCCTGTTAATCCAAAAAAACAATACACAGATAAGTATGCTCATAGGGCTTCAGAATCAAAAACCATGAGATTAGCTTTCAAAAAAATTTCAAAAAAATTATTAAAAAGATTTAGACCTAAAAAAATTATGGAAATTGGAAGTAACGATGGCATCTTTTTAAAAAATTTTAATAAAAAATCTGTAATAGCTGTAGAGCCTTGTAAAAATTTAGCAAGAATAACAAAAAAATTATTTAAAACTTATGATAAATTTTGGAATTTAAAACTCTCGAATAGATTAATAAAAGAGAAAAAAGGTGAAATAGATTTAATTTTTTCAGCAAACACAATCTCTCATATACCGAATTTGAAAGAAACTTTTACAGGAATTCATAATATTTTATCCGAAGAAGGAGTTCTAGTAATTGAGGATCCTTCTTTGATTAAAGTTTTTGAAAATAATAGTTATGATCAATTTTATGATGAACATGTTTATGTTTTTTCATCAATCTCAATAAACAATATTGTTAAAAAATTTGGATTAAGACTTTTTGATGTTGAGCATTTAACAACACACGGTGGTTCTAATAGATATTATATTTGTAAAGAAAAAGGAAAATATAAAAAAAGTTCTAGATTAAAAAAAGCGATGAAAAAAGAAATTTCTTATAAGCTTCATAAGATTGAAACTTATTTAAAATTTTCCAAGCGAGTCAATTTATCAAAGAAAAAATTATATGACTTACTTATAAGATTAAAAGAAAAAGACAAAAAAATAATAAGTTATGGAGCTACATATAAATCCACCACTGTTTTTAATTATTGTAAGTTAAATTCTAAAATAATTGATTATGTTACTGACACAACATTAAATAAACAGGGAAAGTATACACCTGGAACCCATATTAAAATAATATCTCCTGAGCAAGGAATGAATGATAGTGTGGACTTTGCTTTTCTAGGTGCTTGGAATTTTAAAAAAGAAATTTTTAAAAAAGAAAGGAGATTTTTAAAAAAAGGTGGAGGATTTATTACTCACGTTCCACAAGTAAAGATAATCAAAAATAAATAATGCGATGATATCTAAATGGCTTATTAAACAAAGAAAAAAACATTCTCTATTAGTTAAAAAAAAAGATTTATATAAATTAAACAATTGGGTATTTAACAAAAAAGAAATTTATCATAATAGTAAAAAGTTTTTTAAAATAGTAGGCTTGAGAATTAAATCTAATTTTTATAAAAAGCGAAATTGGGATCAACCAATAATAGTTCAAAATGAAATTGGTATTTTAGGAATTATTAAAAGTAGTAAAACTAATAAATACCTCCTACAAGCGAAAGTAGAGCCAGGAAATATTAATAAAATTCAAATTTCACCAACCGTTCAAGCTACTAAAAGCAACTATTCAAGAGTTCATGGGGGAAAAAATATTCCTTACTTAAAATATTTTCTTGGAAAAAATAAGAATTTTTCTCTACAAACAGAGCAAGCTTTTCGATATTTTAATAAAAAGAATTCAAATATTCTTACTCATGTATCAAAAAAAATAAATACAGATAAAAATTTTAAATGGTTCTCTAAAAAAGAAATTAGCAGTTTATTAAAAAAAAAAAATTTAATAAACATGGATACTTTATCTGTTTTTTCATCATTTATTAAAAAGAAAAAAAAAGACTTTCCAATTAATAATAAAATTTCAATTGCTAAATGGAAAAAATCTCTTAATAAAAAGTATTTTTTAAAAAATGAAATTATTAATCTAAAATTAATAAAAAATTGGAAAATTACTAAAAAAAATATTGTTCATCAGACAAATAATTATTTTTCAATTATAGGGATTAAAGTTAAAACTAACCAACGAGAGATAACTCATTGGGATCAACCTATTATACAGGGATCAAAAATGGCATTTGCAGGTTATTTGATTAAAAAATTTCAAAATACAAATCATTATCTATGTAGATATATTTTAAAGCCAGGTTCTAAGGAAAGCACTTATACCTGTTCAATAAATATGTCTAAATTTAGCGGTTATAAAAAGAATAAAGATCTGACAAATTTTCAAAAAAATTTAATTTCTAAATATTTTATTAATTCGAATGCAAAAATACTTTATGATAATATTTTATCTGATGAGGGAGGAAGATTTTATCAATCACAAATTAGATATATGGCTTACAAAATAAATCAAAATGAGGATATCACATTACCTGAGAACTATATTTGGTTTTCTCATAATCAAATAGTTGATCTCATAAAAAAACAAAAAATTGATATAGAAGCGAGATTACTTTTTGGTATTTTAAATTTTAAGGAAACAATTTAATTGAAAATTTTAATTTTAGGTTACTCAAATATAGTAAGAAGAAGAGTTATAAGTGTATTGAAGGAAAAAAAGATTATTTTTTTTATTGCTTCAAAAACCTTTAAAAAAAAAATTCCAGGAGTCAAAAAACAATTTAAGTCATATAATTATGCATTAAATAAATGTAATCCAGATTTAGTTTATATTTCTCTACCAAATTCAGAACATTTTTATTGGGCAAAAAAATCTTTGAAACGTAAATTTAATACAATTGTTGATAAACCAATCACTTCTAACGAAAGACAACTAGAGGAATTAATAGATATTTCAAAAAAAAATAAAAAAGTATTAGTAGAGTCCACTTTTTTTAATTATCACCTACAAATGAAAAAAATTGTAAAGATGTTTGAAAAAGATAGTTATAAAAGAATTATTGCCAAATTTATTATCCCTAAACCAGACAAAAAAAGCATATTAATGTCAAAAAAATTACAAGGTGGCGTTTTAATGGATATGGGTCCCTATATTTCCTCAATACCAAGATTATTTAATTTGAAAAAAATATTAAGAAAAAACATTAAAATAAAAAAAAATAAACAAAAATTAATCACTTCTATAAAATTTATTATAAATTTTAAAGAAGGAAGATATAATGGATTTTTTGAGTTTGGCGGTAAATATCAAAATCAAATTTCAATTTCAAATAAAAATAAAAAAAGCATTATTAAAAGAGTATTTTCACCACCAGATGATCAAAACTTAAATCTTAAATTAATATTAAAAAAAAGTGAAA
>CACHIS010000016.1 GCA_902579925.1 uncultured Pelagibacteraceae bacterium | reverse complement strand
TACTACTCTGCAAAGAAAAAATTATTGTGCTATCTTTTTTATAAATTGATAATATCTCTCTTAGTTTCAAGAAACCAATTATTGATCGAGATATTCTATCATTGAATAAAAATTTTTTTTTAAAATTTATATCTACATACCTAAATTTTTTTTTCTTTAGAATTAGATCTTTTTTAAAATTAGAGCTAACTAATATTACATCATAATTCTTTACCAAAATATAATTTATGAAATTTATAAGCACTTTTTCAACACCACCTTTTTCAAATGATGGGTAAAAAATAATTATTTTTTTCAATTTCATCTAATTTTGATAAATAAGCTTTTATTTTTGAAATTTTGAAACCATTTTATAGTTTCCTTTAGTCCATCCTTGATATTTGTAAATTTTTTAAAATTTATATATTTGATTAATTTTTTATTTGACCCATATGTGATTTTCATTTCACCTTTTCTTTTTCTCTCATAATTTATTTTGATTTTTTGATTTAAGATGTTTTGTACTATTAAAATAACGTCATTTATCTTGATTGGTCTTGAAGCACAGATATTCAAAACATTAAGATTTGAGTCTATCTTTTTACTTAAAAGATAGATTATATGCACTACATCATCTACAAAAGTAAAATCTCTTTTTTGATTTCCAAAATCATAAATTTTTACAGCTTTATTTCTTTTGATCAATGAAAGTAACTTTAAAATTAACATATCTGGCCGCCCATAAGGGCCGTATACAGTAAATGGTCTAATTATTTTAACGGAAGTTGTTGTATTTTTTAACTTTTTTTTTATTAGTTTTTCACAAGTTATTTTAGTTTTGGCGTAATAATTTTTGGGTTTAAATTTGAAATTTTCATTAATTGGATATCTTTTATGATCTCCATAGACAGAGCTTGATGACGAGAAAATAAAATGCTTTATCCTATTTTTCTTTATTTGATCTACCAACAAATCCGTTGCATCAACATTGTTTCTTAAATAACTTTTGGGATTTTTATAAGAATACATCACTCCAGGTTGTGCAGCAAAATGTATAACATTGTAAAATTTATAACTTAAAAAAAGTTTTTGAATATTTTTTTTTTGATTTAAATCATATTTGTAAAAAATAAAATTTTTATCATTCTTTAATTTAGAAACTCTATGTTTCTTATAATTTTCTGAATAATATGAGTTTAAATTATCAATTCCAACAACCTTATATTTTTTTTCAAGCAGTAATTTACACATATGGAATCCTATAAATCCTGCACAACCCGTGACTAAGTACATCTAATTTATTTTATTTCTCTCAATATTTTTTTAGCTCTTTCTTTTAAAGTAAATCTTCTGCTTAAATTATAATTATTTTTTGACATAATAAATTGTTTTTGTGTTTGATTGCTTAGTTTATTAATTTCATTTTTCCAAGAATAAACATTTTTAAAATTTTTAACAAATATTGCATTATTTTCATTAATTACCTCTTTTAATACTTTATAATCAGAACAAATTATTATTTTGCCTGCACTTAGATAATCAAATAATTTCAAGGGAGAGGTATATTTTGTAATATCCCCAACATCACCAGCAACAGTTATAGCCGACACATAAGGGAGCATAAGAATATCCATATTTGATAAATTTTTTGGAATATCTTTGTAAGGTATATGATCTTTAAGATGCAAGTTTTTAAAACATTTAAATTTTAAATAATTTACATTGGTCAAATCACCATATAAATAATATTCATTTTTTTTATCTATCTTTGCTAATTCTTTAATAAGTTCTAAACCTCTCGATTTATATAGTGAACCAAAATAACCAATTTTGAAATAATTTTTCATTCTTGAAAAACTTTTTCTATAGTTGAGAGATGACCCACTAGGTAAAACTAAAATTTTTTTTTTTTGTAAGTATTTTTTTTCTGTAAATTCAATTTTTATAGCATCTGTAATAGCTATAGCTTTTTTTAGATATTTTGAATTTAAGAATTTTAAATATTTAACTAAAAATTTTACAATTCTTGATTCTGTTTCAAGGTCATGATGTAATTCTATAATCGTTTTTTTTCTTAACAGAATTAACAAAAAACATGTGAAAAAATTTCTTGTAATATAAATGTCAGGTTTAAACTTGAAACTTTCAATAATGGAAAATATTGAAAATAAGTAATAATTAAGACCAAGCGGAAATTCAGTGAATCCCTCAATTCTTTTAATATTAAATTTATTCTTTATATTGTAATGTTTAAATGTGCTGACATCTTTTTTTTTTACATTTGTCGTAATTAATAAAACATCATTTTTTAATTCAGAAAATGCTTCACACATTTTAACTATTTGAATAGAGCTTGCTACCGTTGAGGGTATAGCGCTATTTGAAAGATAACAAATTTTCATTAAATTTTAAACTTTCTTAAAAAAATTTGTAAATTTATTACATTCCAAATTAAAAAAGGATCATAATATTTTTTTTTATGAAGATCTAAAAGTTTCTGACACTCATCTAAATCTATTATACTTGAAGAGTCATAATATTCTTTACTAAGCACTGATTTTGCATATTCATAAAGCTCTGATCTTAACCAACCAGCAAATGGTGTATTAAAACCATATTTTTTTTTTAAGGTCTCTGATAATTCTTTTTTAAAACTTTTAATAAGTAAATTTTTATTTCTAAATCGATATCCAAACTTTTGTAGATCAGTAGCCATTAAATAATTTTTAATCAAATCTTTATCTAAAAATGGAACTCTTAATTCAATTCCTTTATTTGAATAAATTTTATCATTTCTGAGAAGTATATCATTCACCACCCAAGTATCTAAATCATGTGCCATTACATTTGACAGTTCAGGTTTGAAATTACTTTTTTTTGAATTATTGAGTACATTATCTAATTCGTTTTCTTCAAAAAATTGAAAATTTTTATAAATTTTTTTTTGACTTTGAAACAAATTTTGTTCACTGAAAGATAAATAGAGTTTTTTAGAGCTGTCTATAAAAAGACGTTTAAATGACTTTGAATTAAAATTTATTTTTAAACTTTTTAAGAAATTTATCTTAATAATCTTACTTAGTAAGCTTATTGACCTATATTTATCATACCCAGTGAAAACCTCGTCTCCTCCGTCTCCAGAAAAGAGAACTTTTTCACTGATATTCTCGCTTAATACCAAATTAGCTATTGAGTTCGTGTTGCCTGTGGGTTCCTCTACTATATTCACTACATCCTCTGCACGATTTATAAAATCCTTAAAACTTGTCTCAATTGAAAAAAATTTCACACCAAATTTATTTGAAATTTTTTTGGCATAATCATGGTCAACATTATATTTTTTTGAATCTTTAAAATTTACAGAATAACTAGTAAAATTATCTCCAAGTTTTTTATGCATCTCAGAAAATATTAAATTTGAGTCAACTCCCCCTGAAAGAGAAACTGCTACTGGCACATCAGATATAAATTGTTTAGAGAATGTATCCTCAATATCTCTTTTGATATTAGAAGTTGATACTTTTTGATTAGGTGTAAGCTCTATAACTTTTTTTCTTTGAAATTCATTTTTTGAAACTTTAATCATTTCTCCAGGTAAAACTTTAAAAATTTTTTTAAAATAAGTTTCTCTTAAATCATTTCTATTAAAATTTGCGTAAGATCTCACAGCAGATAAATTAAGTTCTTTATTTATATTAGAGGCTAATAAACTTTTTATTAAAGATGAAAAATAAAATTTTTTAGTTAATTGATCATAATAATAATATAATGGTTTTACACCAATTACATCACGTACAAGATAAAAAGTATCTTTTTCTTCATCATAAATTGAGAAAGCAAATATACCTGAAAGCATTTTAAAAGAATTCTCACCATATTTATGAAAAAGTTTTATAATTACTTCAGTATCCGAGGTTGTTTCAAAACTATAACCAAAGTTTTTAAGGTTATTAGATAGGTCCAAATAATTATAAATTTCACCGTTATAAGAAATAACCAGATTTTCAAATTTAAAAGGTTGATTTGATCTTTTTTCAACATCAATGATCGAAAGTCTATTGTGCGCAACGGAGTAATTGTGATTTAAAAAAAAACCTTCATTGTCTGGTCCTCTTGAGGATGTCAAATTTGACATTTTGCGTAATAAATTTAAATCCTTAAAATTAAAACCGTTTATTCCACACATATCTATTTCTTAAATAATCTTTTAAATACCTTTAAAAATAAGTTTTTTATAGAGAAATTCTTTTCCAAGAAATTATTTGAGAGGTATTCATTTTTATTAGAAGTAATTTTAGGAATTTTCCATTCACCATATTGATAAGTTAAATACTCCTCTACAGGTCCAGGACATTTGAAATATCTATTTAAAAATCTAATCTTGTAGTCTCTATCCAAAAATTCTCTTGGTATATTAATTTTCCATCTTCTATATAAGTTTTTATCTTTGTCCAATGACCAACTTAAAATTTCAAACAGTGTTGATTTATGGTCATTGCCCTTGAAGCAATCTATTTTACCATCTTTGATATTTTTAATTTCATGAAAAATTTCAAATTTTTTTTCAACAAGTTTTTGTCTAATTAAGTCATAATGTTTCATAAAATCGCTACTAAACATTCCGAATTCCACATCCCAATCCCATTTGATAAAATAGTTTTCTCTGTAAGCCCCCAAAACTACGCCAGCTTGTAAAAAAAAAGGTATTTTATTACTCTGAAATATTTCAACTATTTGTAAAAAATGTTTTTCCCTTAAATCTAGTTCTTCTTTTGATCTTATTCGAATTTTTTCATCATCCATTATTTTTTTCGAAAATCGTTTAATATCTTATTTATTTTTGTGGATGACGTTTTTTTTGTATATGGCAGATAAATTATTTTTACACCCAATTTTCTGAATTCTTGATCTAAAGCTCTCCATTTTTTTGTGGCATACCAATCATCACCAACAAACATAACATCATATTTTAATTTTCTCCAGTTTTTGAATTTATCCAAACTATTTTGTGAGACAACTAAATCAACACATCTATTGTTTTTAATGACTTCAACTCTTTCATTAAATGGAATTATTGGTTTTTTATTTTTATATTTTTTTACAAGTGAGTCTGTTGAGACTCCTACTATAAGTTTATCACACAGGGATTTAGCTTTCTTTAATACTTTTACATGACCAATATGAAATAAATCGAAAACACCTGCTGTATATCCAATAATTATTTTTTTTTTCATTACCAGCCTTACACTTACTGATAAAACCTAAATTTGCAAAAGAATAATCATTGATTATCTTGATTTAGAAAAAAACACTCTAAATTAAAACACATCCATATTTTAGCCGCAATACTATTTTGATAAATTCTTGAATCGCCTTTAAACTGATTTAATCTTTTTTCATTTAATAATTTTTTTAAATAATGAATATTAAAAATCCCTCTTTTCTGCGATTTTTTACTTAATAAAATTCTAAGTATTAATTTCTTAACATGTTTTTTTTCAATCCAATTATGTAGTGGAACTGGAAATCCTATTTTTTTTCTTTTTATAATTTTAATTGGAATTTCATTTTTAAACGCGTTTTTTAAAATAAATTTATTTATATCCAAAATTTCAGAAGTTTTGTCAGATGTTAAATTTTGATTAAGTTTTATTTTTTTAATTTTATATTGATATGGAATTTGTGTTGAAAATTCAATTATCCTATGATCAAGAAAGGGGACTCTTAATTCTATTCCCGCTGCCATTGATGATATATCTTCTCTTTCAAGAATTCCTTTAAGATGATATTTTTGAAAAAAATACTGCATTTTATCAGTATATCTTTTAGATTTAATTTTCTTAAATATTGACTCGAAGTAAATTTTAATATTTTTTTCAATTGTTGAGTGGTCAAACTTTTTACTTAACAATTTTTTTTTTAGCTCAATGTTAGTATATGGATATATTGAAAGAAAATGATCCATTTCATTTTTAAATTTAAGTTTCCCATACCTTAAATGAACATTTTTCAAAAATTGTTTATTTAAGAATTTTTTTTTAGTTTTAATTAATTTATTAAAATCATCTACTGAGGTAAAAATTCTACCATAACCACAGAATAATTCATCAGCTCCACATCCAGAAAGTACGACTGTCGCTTTTTTTTTTATCTTTTTACATAACTGATATTGAGTTACCTCATTTGGAATTGTTAGAGGCTGACCTCTTAAGTAAATTAATTTTTTCATGTCTTTAAAATACTTGTGGTAATTAGATTTGACTATTTGATGTTTCATATTTAGTTTTTTTGCTGCCAACTTTGAATATTCAAACTCATTATATCCATCATCATTATAACCAATGCTATATGCAAGGAAATTTTCATTGTTGATACTATTTATTATGGAGGAAATTATTGTTGAGTCTAAACCTCCAGATAATAAAGATGCAACTTTCACATCTGAAATCAATCTGTATTTTACTGATGAGTTTAAAAGTTTTTTAAGTTTAAATTTATAATCATTTAAAGTTAACTTTACATTTTTTTTATTATAAAAATTTTCTAATTTCCAATAGCTTTTAACGTCAACTTTTTTGTTTTTTATTTCTATATAATTTCCAGGTTCCAAAGAAAAAATATTTTCAAAAAAAGTTTCATTATTTATTGGTTGCCTGAATGATAAAAATGAGGAAACAGACTGTTTATTAATTTTCTTTTTCATCTTATTAAACTTATGGATCGCTTTAATATTTGACGAAAAAGTCAATTTATTTCTATAATTGCTGTAAAATAAAGGCTTTATTCCTATTCTGTCTCTAAATATGTATCCGATGTCTTTTGCAATGTCGTAGTAAGCAAATGCGAACATGCCGTTACATTTTTGAACAAAATTTGGACCCTCTAAAATTATTCCTTGTAAAAGCACTTCTGTGTCTGTTTTGCTATAAAATTTTAAACCTTTTTTTTCAAGGTTTTTTTTCAATTCTTTAAAATTATAAATTTCACCATTATAAATTAATATGTGCTTTTTACTCTTTGAAAACATTGGTTGCTTTCCCTTTTTACTAAGATCCAGTATACTTAATCTTTTATGGCCAAATGATATTTTGCTATCAAAATAAACCCCACTATCATCTGGACCTCTATGAGATAAATGAGAGAGACATTTTTTAAATTCAGACTTATTTGTTTTTAAAAGATTTTGATTAATAGAGATTTGACCAAAAATACCACACATTTATTTAGAATTTGTTAATTTAAGCAACTTTGATGATTAATACAAATGTTAATGTTAATTTAATCAATATTATCAGTTAAAAAATATTTAACAATTATTTAAAACACATCTTTAAAATCGGCTTTTATCAGATCTACTATTTGTGACTTTTTGCTCATAAATTTAGGGTGATTTATTAGATAATTTCAAATTTTTAGTATATAGAAAATTATATCAAAAATAATGAAAAAATATATTTTAATAATTTCTTCGGTTTTGTTAATTATTTATTTAATCTTGTTTTTTGGTTCAAAAAAGTTTCAATTTATTGGAGATTTTTTAACATATAATCAAATAATTTTTATCAAAAAGTATTTATTTCCTTACAAGTTCATTAATGAAATTGAATCTGACCTTTTGGATCAAAAAACTCTTTTAGAAGATAAAAGAAAAGAAGAACGTGAAAGAGTTTTAGATGCAGATTTTCTTACAAGAAAATACTCACATCCCCTAATATTTTATAAAACTGGTGAAAAAATAAAACTTGAGAAAAAAAAGCTATACATGGATAAATTTACAAATATTAATGATCTAGTCGTTGGAATTAACTTGGTGTATCCTGGAAGTGGATATATTGAAATATTTGATGACAAACTATTTCTTATTTCTTCAACTGGAACTATAGGATATTCAGAATTAAATGATGATATTTTAAGATTTGTTCAAATTAAATCTAATATTGAGACTTTTTTACCAAGAAAATTACTAATTAAACATCCTGGTGTATCTGTAAAAGATATGAAATTTATTAATAATAAAATTTATATCTCAATAACTGACGAAATCAAAAAAGATTGTTGGTCAGTATCATTATTAAAAGCAGATTTTAATTATAAAAATCTAAATTTTAAAAGAATATTTCCTGGTTCAGAATGTGTAGAAAAATACAAGGCTTGGAATAATGAATTTTCATGGCATCAAACTGGGGGAAGAATCTTTCAAATTAATGAAAATGAGATTTTATTTTCTACTGGAGAATATCGAACTAGGGAATTAGCACAAGATATGAATAGTGTATATGGAAAAGTCTTAAAATTAAATTTGATTGACAATTCACACAAAGTGATTGCAATGGGTTTAAGAAACCCACAAGGTCTGTTTTATGATGATTTTAATAATTTAATTTTAATTACAGATCATGGAACAAAAGGAGGTGATGAGTTTAACTTAATTGATTTGAGCAAAGATAAAATTTATAATTTTGGGTGGCCAATTGCAGCATATGCTGAACATTACGGTGGTTATGATGAGGAAAAGTATAAAAGATATCCACTGCTAAAATCACACTCTGAAAATGGTTTTGATGAGCCAATAAAATACTTTAATGCTGACTCTAAGGGAAAAACTATAGGTCCATCTCAAATAATCGGACTGAAAAACAAAAAAAAAGAGTATGTAGCATCATCAATGCATAAACGATCGCTTTTTATATTTAATTTGAACGAAGTCAATGAATTAGAAAATTTAGAAAGAATTGAAATAGGAGAGAGAATTAGAGATATGATTTATGATGATGGCAAATTATATTTATATTTAGAAAATTCTTCATCAATAGGTATAATTAATTTCAAATAAAACTATCAGTTAAGTTATTAATAAAAAGTTTCTTTACCACAAGAAATAAATGATTTATTAAATCACATGAGCAAAAAAAAAATTGCTTTAATTTTTGGAGTTACTGGTCAAGATGGGTCTTATTTATCTGAGTTACTTTTAAAAAAAAATTACATTGTAAATGGAGTAAAAAGAAGATCATCTAGCAATAATACCAGCAGAGTCGACCATATTTATCAAGATCCACACGAAAAAAATTATAGATTCAGACTTCATTACGGTGATATTACAGATTTTTCATCAGTTTCAGATTTAATAAATAAAACGAGACCTGACGAAATTTATAATTTAGCTGCACAGTCTCATGTAGCTGTATCATTTGAAGTTCCTGAATATACTGCAAACGCTGATGCATTGGGAACATTAAGAATATTAGAAGCAATAAAGTTTCATAAATTAGAAAAAAAAGTAAAATTTTATCAAGCTGGAACCTCTGAAATGTTTGGAAAAGTTCAGAACATTCCACAAAATGAAAATACACCATTCTATCCGCAAAGCCCATACGGAGTAGCTAAAGCATACGCTCACTGGATTACAAAAAATTATAGAGAAGCATATAATATGTTTGCATGTAATGGAATTCTTTTTAACCACGAGAGTCCACGTAGAGGTGAAACATTTGTCACAAAAAAAATTGTTTCAGCATTATGTAAAATAAAAGAGGGAAAACAAAAAAAACTTTATTTGGGTAATTTAAATTCAAAAAGAGATTGGGGGCATGCTAAAGATTATTGTTATGCTATGTGGAAAATGCTTCAACAAAAAAAACCAGATGATTTTGTTATAGCCTCAGGAAAACAATACTCAATAAAAGAATTTATAAATAAGACTGCTAAAAGATTGAATATGCAAATTTTTTGGAAAGGGAAAGGAATGAAAGAGAAAGGATATAATTCTAAGGGTATTTCTATAATTGAGTGCGATAAAAATTACGTTAGACCTTTGGATGTAAATACTCTTCTAGGTGATGCTAAAAAAGCAAAAAAAATTTTAAAATGGAAATCAAAAACTGATATTAATTCTTTAATTGATGAGATGATTGAGGCAGAATACCAATACTTAAATGCCATTGAATAAAAATAGTAAAATATTTGTGGCAGGTCACAAAGGGATGGTGGGTTCCTCTATTTTGAGGATATTCAAAAAAAAAGGTTATAAAAAAATTTTTATAAAAGAAAAAAAATTTTTAAATTTACTTAATCAAGAACAAACACAGTCCTATATAAATAAAATTAAACCTGATTATGTAATCATTGCTGCAGCAAAAGTAGGTGGAATTTTAGCTAATCAAAATTTCAAAGCAGAGTTTATTTATGAAAACATTATGATACAATCAAATATTATCCACGCCTCATATAAAGCAGGTGTAAAAAAACTTATTTTCTTAGGCTCAAGTTGTATCTATCCAAAATTTGCAAAGCAACCTATCAATGAAAATGAATTATTAAATGGTAAGTTAGAGAAAACAAACGATTCTTATGCTATAGCAAAAATTGCAGGACTTAAAATGTGTGAGGCCTATAACAATCAATATAAAACCAATTATATTTGTTTAATGCCCACAAATCTTTACGGACCGAATGATAATTATGACTTAGATACTGCACATTTTTATCCAGCATTAATAAAAAAATTATACAAAGCAAAAAAAGAAAAAAAAAAATTCATTTCAATATGGGGAAATGGAAAAGCAAGAAGAGAGTTGATGTTTGTTGATGATTTAGCATATGCTTGTGAGTTTTTCTTAAAGAAAAAAACTAATCATTCCGTAATAAATATTGGAAGTGGTCAAGAAAATACTATTGTTGGTTTTTGTAATTTTATAATGAAAAAAATCGGAATTAAAATAAATATAAAATTTGATAAAAAAAAACCAAATGGAACGCCTAGAAAAAAGTTAAATTCAAATTTAGCAAAAAAATATGGATGGAAGCCTAGATATAATCTCAATAAAGGATTCGATTTGACTTATAAACATTTTTTAAAATTTTCGACTAAATTAAAAAACTAAAAAATATTTAATTTATTTAACTTTGTATTAACATAAAGATTATCCTCAAATATTAATAATGGATGCACAAATTTTTTTAAAATTTTGAAATTATTATTATTTAAAAATTTTTCCTTATTCATTCTATCGGTATTTTCGTATAAATCTAAGAAATGATTTTCAACCAAAAGATAAGGAATTTGTTTTAATTTTTTTTTAGATCCTTTTAAAACTTTTAGTTCATGACCTTCAACATCAATTTTAAGAAGAGTTTTGGATAAATTCTTTTTTTTAAAAAAATTATCGATAGACGTTGTCCTAACAGTAATTTTTTTTTCGTAAGTTTTTTTTGTATTGAGTAATTTTTGTTTAAAGCTCAAATATTTTGATTTTTTATTTAATTTCTCAAAAGTTGAAGTGCCAGTCAATTTTCCAATGTAAAAGTTTCTAGTTTTAATTTTATCACTCAGTGCTAGCTTAAATAACTTCACTTTTGAATTTTTTGAATATTTTTTTTTTATTATATTAAAAGGCTCTTCTTGAGGTTCGAACACATATGCTTGCTTAAATTTTTTATTTTTAAGTAAAAAACCTAGAAACTCTCCTTTATGCGCTCCTATATCAATCAATATTTTTAAATCAAATTTTTTAGTATAGTAAAAAATTCGATTTTGGTGAATATAATCTAAATAATCAAATAACTTTTCAAAAAACATTTTACTCTAAATATTTAAACTTATTAAAAATTGTATTCAGGAACATAATTATTTTTAATATTAAATGTTTTAGATAAATACTTAAAAAATATAAAAATGTTTTCACCTCTTTTAGTTATTACATATTCATCATCTATTTTTTGTATATTACCTGTAATAATTTGTTCTGTTATTCTTCTTTCTATTGCCTTATCAGATTCAAAGTATTCATCATAAAATTTATCTTTTATTTCAACTGTACTTAAGCCTGAATTATTCTCATTCATCATACTTATAAAATATACGCTTATTGCTCTATCTAATGATGTTAATATCAATGTATGTAACAATAACGTAAAAGTTAAAGACAAAGAACCAGCTAATGCAATATGTACTTTATTCAATAAAAAGTGTTTATTTTTATTAATTAAAGCAAGAAAAAATATTTGCAAAATTAAACTTAAAAAAGTAATTACTAAACCTTTATAAAAAAAAGTATCTATTCCAATATTTATATTAAATAAGGTTACAAAAATTGAAATATTTAC
>CACHIS010000015.1 GCA_902579925.1 uncultured Pelagibacteraceae bacterium | reverse complement strand
CCTCTCTTTTGGAGTCTTGCGGAACAAGAGATCGAGCACCTTTTGAATCTATTCTTTCCCATGGCTTTGTAGTTGATGGTAAGGGGTTAAAAATGTCAAAATCTTTGGGCAATGTAATTGCTCCTGAAGATATTCTAAAAAAATATGGAGCTGATATACTTAGAATTTGGGTTGCTTCCTCAAATTATGCCGAAGATCTTCGAATAGACTATTCAATATTAGACCAACATGCCGAGTCTTACAGAAAAATAAGAAATACATTTAGATATTTACTTGGAAATCTTAATGATAACTTTGAACAAATAAATTTAGATTCAATAAAAATTGAGAAATTACCTGAACTAGAGCAATTTATGCTCCATAAAATTTACAATTTAAATTTTAAATTTAATAAGTACTTCAAAAATTATGATTTTCATAATTTATACAAAGAATTATTAAACTTTTGTACTTTGGATTTATCAGCTTTTTATTTTGATATAAGAAAAGATACTTTATATTGTGATCCAGTCAATTCTGAAAAAAGAAAATCTACTCTTATACTCTTAAACGTAATTCTAAATTCTTTAATAAGATGGTTTGCACCAATCCTATCTTTCACAACTGAGGAAATTTATCAACTTATTTCAAAGAATAAAAAAAGTATTCACCTTGAAAAATTTTTAGATTTTCCAAAAAAATTTGAAAATTCTGATCTAAATTCTAAATGGGAACAATTAATTAAAATAAGAGATATCTGTAATCTTAGTATTGAGCAAAAAAGAGCAAGCAAAGATATTGGGTCTAGTTTAGAGGCGGCATTAATTATAAGATTAAGTAATGACAATCAGAAATTTTTAAAAGATATTGATCTGTCAGAACTTTGTATAACTTCATCTGTCAAAATTGAGAATAATAATACAAATGAAATAATCGTAGAGACAAGTAAAGCGGTAGGTGAAAAATGTCCAATTTGTTGGAAAATCAAAAGCTCACCATGTTCGAGACCGAATTGTAAATAAAATGTCTAAAAAATACTTATTAGATTTTTTTATAATTTTTTTTATATTTATAATTGATCGATCAAGCAAATTATTGATCATTAGTTATCCAGAAACTTATGAGCAATATGGCATTAGTGTAACATCTTTTTTAAATTTTAATTTGATTTGGAATGAAGGTATTGCATTTGGCTTATTTTCATTTGATAACAAAATATATTACAATTTTCTAACAATTTTTATCATTCTAGTTACAATTATAATTATTTGGTTAATGTATAAATCGAAAGGATTTGAAAGATTTAGCTTTATGATGATTGTAGGGGGTTCTTTAGGAAATATTTATGACAGAGTTTTTTATTTTGCAGTGCCTGACTTTATCGATATTCATGTAAACAATTTTCATTGGTTTATCTTTAACGTTGCTGATATATTTATTACCTTAGGTATTATATGTTTAATCAGTATTGAGATATTTAGTAAAAAAAAAATTGAAGATGAAAACAGTTAAGAATATTTTAATAATTTTAATATTGGGTCTAATCTCTATTTCTTGCGCAGGAGGGCTAGATGGATTTAAGGTTAAGAAAAAATCTACATCAGGAGATGAGTTTTTAATAGAAAAAAAGGATCCTCTAGTCTTACCTCCAGACTATTCGAAATTGCCAAATCCCGATGAAGATATTAATAACTCTGAGGAAGATGAAACCCAAATTGAAATAGTTTTTAAAAATGATAATTCAGAAAATGAGGGAAACAACAGTTCAGAAACGTCTAATTCTAGTTTAGAAGAAAGTATATTAAAAAAAATAAAGAAAAATTAATGTTAACCAACAATTTTCTTTTTAAGGATTTTAAAAAAAAAAAAAATAGTAAAAAAATTCAAATTTTTTTAAAAAATTTGATTACATCAAAGAATGAAGTAATAAACTCTCTGACTCAAAATTATAAATATAGTTATTCAAAAAAATTAATAAGAAAGTACAAAAAATTCAAGTTTATTAGAATATTTGGAATGGGAGGTTCGTCTTTGGGATCTCACGCTATCTATGATTTTTTAAAACATAAAATTGGTAAAAATTTCTTTTTTATATCAAACCTAAATAATGTAGAAAGATTTCCTAAAAAGAATTTTTTGAATTTAATTATATCAAAGTCTGGAAATACATTGGAAACAATTGCAAATTCAAATGTATATATAAAAAAAAATGACAAGAATATTTTAATCACTGAAAATAAAAAAAGTATTTTAAAAAAAATTGGTCTTAAATTAAAAAATGAAGTTGTAGACCATAATGATTTTATTGGAGGAAGATATTCAGTTTTATCAGAAGTAGGAATGTTGCCGGTAGAATTAATGGGACTAAAAGTTAAGAAATTTAAACGTTTCAATAATTTAGTAAAAAATAAAGATTTTTTTAACTCAATTATAAGCAATGCTGCAAATATTTTAGATCTAATTAGAATTAAAAAATTTAATTCAGTAATTCTTAATTATGATGAAAGCTCTGATAATTTCTTAAAGTGGTATCAACAACTTGTTGCAGAAAGCTTGGGCAAAAATGGAAAAGGGGTCTTACCAATAATTTCCTCAATGCCAAAAGATAATCATAGTTTAATGCAATTATACTTAGACGGGCAAAAAAGCAATTTTTATACTTTTTTTTATACCCAAGATAAATTTTCTCAAAAAATAAATTCACAGAATATACCTGATGACATAAAATATCTGAAAAAGAAAAGTTTAGGTAATATTTTGTCATCACAAATCATTGCAACTCAAAAAGTTTTCAAAAAAAAAAATATACCTTTTAGAAGTTTTATAATTAAAAATAGAAGTGAAGAAACTCTTGGTGAACTATTTTCTTTTTTCATAATAGAAACTATTTTGATTGCTAATGTTTTAAAAATTAATCCTTACAACCAACCAGCTGTTGAGCTTATAAAAAAAGAAACTAAAAAAATTTTAATAAATACTTAATTAGCAAAATAAACTTTAGATACCCCATAATTACGAACCTCAAAGATTTTTATCTTACTTGTAATTTCTATTTTATCTTTTTTATGTCTATGGATAATTATAATACCATCAGGATTTAAGATTTTATTTTCGATGATTCTTTCTATTAGCTCGTTTATTCTTGTTTCTTTATATGGTGGATCTAGGAAGATGATGTCAAATTTTTTATTTATTTTTTCTTCAGAATTGAAAAATTCGAAACAATCTTTATTAAAAATTTGAAAGTTTTCTTTATCTGTAAATAATGCTAGATTTTTTTTAAGTACTTTAATTGCCTCGATATAATTTTCAAAAAAATAAACAACTTTTGAACTCCTTGATAAACATTCTATCCCAAAAGAACCTGAACCAGAAAATAAATCTAAAATTGATGAACCTTCCAATTTTATATTAATTTTTTTGGAATGGTCTATGAGATTAAATATTGATAATTTAACTAAATCTTTTAATGGTCTTGTATTTTTATCCGAAGGAAGAAATAGCTTTTTACCTTTCAGTTTTCCTGAAATTATTCTCATTTTTTAATAACTTTAAAACCAATATCTTTTCTAAAATAACCATTTTCCCAATTTAAATCTTCTATTACTTTAATAAGGTTATTCCTACTTTCTTTTAAATTTTTGGACTTCATTACAAAATTAAGAACTCTTCCACCATTTGAATAAACCTTAGAATTTTTTATTTTTGTACCTGCATGAAAAATATAATTATTTTTTTCAAGCTTAATTTCATTTAATTTTTTAATCTCAATACCATTTTCATATTCATCGGGATAACCTTTTGAACATAACACTATACAAATACTTTTTTCTTCATCCCATTCCAGGTTGATAGAATTAAGATTATTGTCAACACAAGTATTAATAACTTTTAAAAAATCTGTCTTAAGTCTTGGAAGAATTGTTTGACATTCTGGATCACCCATCCTCACATTATACTCAATCAAAAAAGGTTCACCTTTTACAATTATTAAGCCCGCGTATAAAAAACCAACATAATTTGTTTTTAAATCTTTGAGACCTTTAAAGGTAGGTTCGATTATTTTCTTTATTATTTTTTGATCTAATAGCTCATTCTCAAGTCGAGAAGGAGAATATGCACCCATACCACCTGTATTTTTACCTTTATCGCCTTCTAACACTCTTTTATGATCTTGAGCACTACCAAATTTTCTAAAACTTTTTCCATCAGAAATTACAAAAAAACTCATTTCTTCTCCTTCTAAAAATTCTTCTATCAAAATTTCTTCAGCTTCTCCAAATTTTCCATTAAAAATTTCTTTAACAGCATCTATTGAATGCTCTAATGTTTCACAAATATAAACACCTTTACCTGAAGCTAAACCGTCTGCTTTTACCACAATAGGAAATTTACATTGTCTTAAAAAAGATAAACTTTTTGTAATATTATCAAACACGCCAAATTTAGCAGTTGGAATATTATATTTTTCACATAACTTTTTTGTAAAAATTTTTGATCCCTCAAGTTGTGAAGCAACTCTGTTGGGACCAAATACTTTAATATTATTTTTTTTTAAATAATCCACTAATCCATCAACTAGTGGTTTTTCTGGACCAATTATTACTAAATCTATGTTAAATTTTTTGATTAATTTTTTTAATGCTTCAAAATCACTAAGATCAGTATTAATATTTTTAGCTATTAAACTAGTTCCAGCATTTCCAGGAAAACAATAAATATTATTTGTTTTTTCTGAATTTTTTAATGAAAAACAAATAGCATGCTCTCTTCCCCCACTTCCAATTATACCAACATTCATATAAACATGTATAAACTAAAAATGTTAAAAAAATTAGCAAAAATAAAATATTTACCTAACAATTTTAAAATCTTAGAAAAAGGAGATCATGTTTTATGTGCTGTTTCGGGTAGAAAGATCTCTTTAGAAAATTTAAATTATTGGAATGTAGATACTCAAGAAGCTTATTATTCTTATAAAGAAGCACATTTAAAAAAAGAGGAAAACAATAGCTAACTAAATTTTCCATCGATTATGAGTCCATATCCACTGATCCGGGTTAGTCATAATCATTTTTTCTAAAATTTTATTAAGTTTTTGTGTTATCTCATTCACAGTTTCGTCATTTGAAAATTTAATACTTTCTTGAATTTTTAATTTAAAAGTATCATCAACCAATCTTTCTATGTGCATAGGCACTACAGAAGCATCAAATTTTTTAATAAATTGAGCTGGAATTGTCGTGGTCAATGCTTCTTTTCCAAATAAATTTGATTTAATTCCCTCTGAAACTCTCTGGTCAATCATTAATGCAATTGATGTTCCTTTCTTAAATTCTTTAAGTAATTCTTTGGTGCCAGAAATTCCTTTTTTTATCTGTTTTTTACAAATGTACTTCTTTCTAATTCTTTCCATTATCGGATTTAAAAACTTATTATTAAGTGGTCTATAAACTGCTGCTAAATCAATATTAGATTTTTCTAAATGCATTGCCATTAATTCAAAATTATTAAAATGACCTGATATGAATATTACTGGCTTTTTTTGTGATTTAATCTTTTCAAGTTCCTCTTGGTTTTCAACAATTATTTTTCTTGAAAATTCTGCGTTTAATCTAAATTTCTTTATAAACATATATTCAGAAAAAATCTTTCCATAATTCACCCACATATTATTAATAATTTTATCTCTTTCCGATTTGTTTATATTAGGTAAGGCCAAAGATAAATTATTATGAGAAATTTTTTTTGATCTAAATAATGAACCAAAATTTTTAAAGATAAAACCAAAAATAAACTTTGAAATTTTTAAACCAAATAATTTTATAATCATAAATAAAAAAATAATAATTATGAATTCGATTAAATACTTAATTTGTCTCATTAATTTTTGACTTTATAAATTTAATAAGTTTTTTCTCTTGATCAATTTTAATATCTATTTCTATAAAATCTATTTCACTTCTTAAAT
Source organism: uncultured Pelagibacteraceae bacterium (assembly GCA_902579925.1). Lineage (GTDB taxonomy): Bacteria > Pseudomonadota > Alphaproteobacteria > Pelagibacterales > Pelagibacteraceae > Pelagibacter. The sequence goes on along the minus strand of CACHIS010000015.1, from coordinate 6,810 downwards.
TATTGGGGATTTTAACATAGTCTTTTTCAGTTGTAAGAGCCTTTAAATTCTTTTTTTTTGAAATTTTTAAAATTTTTTGAATATCTTGATCTTTATATTCATAATGATCTGAAAAAATTTTTTCCTCAACTACGTTAAATTTATTATCAATTAAAATTTCTTTGAAACTTTTCGAATTTCCAATTCCAGAAAAAATGAGGTATTCATTGGAAAGATTAAATTTATTGATATTTTTTATTTCAACCCGTGAGTTAAATATTTCAATTTTTGAATTTATTTTTTTAATTTCTGAAATGGTATTAATTAAATTTGAGTTTTCATCTGTAGTCTTTAAAAAAACTCCGTCATATTTTTTTAAACTATTAATATTTTCTCTTAGAGGACCAGCGGGTATTAAATATCCATTACCGATCCAAATTTTACTATCAAAGCATACAAATTTAATATCATAATCAATCTTTCTGTCTTGTAAGCCATCATCAAAAATAACTAATTCATGATTTTTTTCAGTTGCAAACCTAATTATTTCCTCTCTGTTTTTAGATGAAATTAAATCTGATTTATTCTTAAGTAAAATTATCTCATCTTTTTGATTAGGATAATATTTTTTTCCTATTACAGTATTATAGTTTTCAGCTTTAAGAAGTTGATAAAGTTTTAAAGAAGTAGGAGTTTTTCCTGTACCTCCCAAATATATGTTACCAACACATATAGTTTTAATTTGATTAAATTTTTTTTTTGGGATTAATTTAAGAATGATATTATTTATTTTAAGAATAATAGTTAATGGAGATAAAATATACGTTAAAAAATTTGGTTTTTTTTTGTCCCAAAACATTGGTTTATTAATTTTCATTTAATAATTTCTAACAAATTTCTTTATAAGTTTTATCTAAAATATTTTTTCCAATTAAATTTAAACTTTTTATAATTTTTTGATGTCTAGACTTTTTTTTGAAATTTAATGAGAGTAAACTTGCTAAATTTTGATTGTTAACTATTTTTCTGGATAAATTCCTGTTTTTTAAAAATTTATAAATTTCCTGAAAATTAGAGATGTTTGGACCATGAAATACATTACATCCATATCTTACTGCTTCCAAAGGATTTTGTCCTCCACGCTTAATCAAAGAACCCCCCAGAAATACATTTTTACACTCTTTATAAAATGATTTGGTCTTTCCGTAAGAATTGACTAAGTATACATCTGTATCAGCATTTATTTTTTTAGGTGGTTCATCTAAGTGCACTTTTAAATTTAAATTACTTAGCTCATTTTCAATTGATTTAACCCTATTAATATGTCTGGGTATTATTATTGTAAGAAAGTTTTTATATTTTTTTTTTAGCTTAATATGAACTAGACCACAAAATCTTTCTTCATTAAAATGAGTACTAGATGCGCACCATGATTTCTTAGAATGAATAAATCTTTTTAAGTCTTCATTTAATTCTGGACTCAAATTTTCTGATTGACTAAATTTTAAATTCCCAAGAAATTTTATATTTCTGGCTCCTAGTTTTTTTAGATATTTTTTCGTTTGTAGGCTTGATGATAAACAAAGTTTAAATTTATTAAATAATGATTGTGCAAAAGATGGAAAAAAAAGCCACCTATCTAATGTTCTTTTTGTTATTCGACCATTTAATAGAAAAATGGGAATTTTTTTTTTTGACAAGTTATTAATTGTATTTGGCCATATTTCTGAATCTACAAAGAAAACTTTTGATGGTTTCCAATGAGTTATGAATTTTCTTGATATAAAATTACAATCGATCGGAAAAAATTGGTGAATTATTTTTTTAAATTTATATTTTTCTACTATTTTTGATGAACTTACAGTATTTGAAGTAACTAAAATTTGGTTTATTTTTTCATTTTTTTCGAATTTTTCTATTAAAGGAATTATGCTCTGAATTTCCCCAACGCTTGCGCCGTGAAACCATATTAAATTACCTTTTTTCCTTTTTTTTAAAAAAAAGCCTAATTTTTCTTTAAATCGTTTAGGATCTTCTTTTTCTCTGATTAATCTAATAATTAAAATTAATGGAGAGCAAAAAAAAATAATATTTATTAATATTTTATAGACAAAAAACATTACATCTTTATTTGTTTATCATAAAAGTTTTTATATATAGATGAGCTACCCATCAATTCCTCATGATTTCCTTCTGCTACAATTTTTCCAGAGTCAACAACATAAATATTATCTGAATTTAGAATTGTTGATAATCTATGTGCTATTACAATAGTTGTTTTATCTTTGGTGAGGTAGTGAATTGCTTTTTGAATTTTGTCCTCAGTTTCTGCATCCAATGAAGAAGTTGCTTCATCAAGTAATATAATTCTACTTTTTTTTAATATTGCTCTTGCAATAGATAATCTTTGTTTCTCTCCGCCAGATAATCTAATACCATTTTCACCAATTTTAGTTTCATATTTATCTTTTAATTTTTCAATGAATTCTGATGCAAAAGATAGTTCTGCTGCACGATAAATCTCTTCATCTGTCGCATCCATGTCAGCATATGCAATATTATTCTTTATTGTGTCATCAAATAAATTTGTATCTTGGCTAACAAAAGAAATGTTGTTTCTGAGAGATCTGATCTTTGTTTTGTAAATTGATCGATTATCAATCATTATTTCACCCTCATCGGCATCATATATTCTTGGAATTAAATTCATTATTGTTGATTTTCCACTTCCGCTGTGACCAACTAAAGAAGTCATTTTTCCTCCAAGCATTTTTAGATTTATATCATTAAGGGTAATTTTTTTATCTACATTCTCACTGCTATCATAGGAAAATTTAATATTCTTAAATTCTATATTTCCCTCAGTAAGATCAAGATCTTTATCATCCTTATTTGTTTTTAAATTTGATTTTTCATCTATTATTGGAAGTACTCTCCTTGATGATGCAATACCTTGGCTTATTGCTATATTGAGAGTTGCCAATGATCTTACAGGTTGATAAGCTAGCATCATAGCAGCTAAAAATGAAAAAAAGTTACTAATGTCTATTTCATTATTGATTATAAGTTTTCCAGCATAAAAAATTAATATCGCTATAACTATCCCGGTCATCGTCTCCATAATTGGTGACGCCCTAACAAAAACAATGGACATTTTTCTACTCTTTTCTTTAACATTTTCTAAAAAAATTTTAGCTCTATTTTTCTCATAAATTTCTTTTTGAAAAATTTTTATTAATTTGTGGTTTTTAAACATGTCAATAAGATATGAGCTTAATACTCCCGCCCATTCCATTTGTTGGTAAGAAACTTTAGAAATCCTTTTTCCTAAAGACTTGGCAGCAATAGCAGCTAAAGGAATCATTATTATTGCTATAAGAGATAGTTTCCAATTTTGGTAAAACATTACAGATAATAATCCAATTAAAGTTAAACTATCCTTAAATATATTTAATATCACAGTACTTATTAAATTAGTTAGTAGTCCTACATCATTTGTTAAGTTTGAAATAAATTTTCCTGAATGTTTATTATCAATTAGCCTAGTATCGGCATCAATTAATTTATCTAACATATTTACTTGAACATCTTTTCTTACTTCTTCTGAAACTCCGATCATTATTACTTTGGCAATATATAAAGATAGACCCTTTGTTGCGAAAGCAATTACTATCAATACCGGAATTATTAAAATCAGCGTTTGATCTTTTTTGATAAAAATTTGTTTTATCGCTGGATCTAATAAATAAGCAATTGACGATGTGCTTCCTGCTACTGCAACGGAAAGCAATAATGCTAAGAGAATCTTTTTAAGATGTTTTCTTGTATAATCTTTATAAAGCCTCTTAAGGATATCGATATCTGTCATTAATTTAATTTACCCACTAATAAAGAAATTAGAATTATTCCACCAAGAAGGTTATTTGACTGAAATATCTTTAGGCAAATTTCAGGTTCATTTGAGTTAAATTTATTTAATTGAATAAAATACATATGGTAAACAATTACAATAAGTGATAAAAAATATAATTTACTAAATCCACTTAATAATCCTATTAAAATTAAACTTGATAGGAAAATTATATAACATAAATATAAAAGTATGATTGGGTTAGATTTAAATTTTATTGATGTTGATTTTAGTCCTATAATTTCGTCATCTTTAATATCCTGAAAGCCATATATTGTGTCGTAGGCAAGTGTCCAAAATATGGCTCCAAAATAAAATATTAATGGAATTAAATTGATTTCAGCATTTATAGAGGTCCACCCCAAAATCAAACCATAATTAAATGTAATACCTAAAAAAAGTTGTGGCCAGTATGTGAATCTTTTCATCAATGGATACGTAAAAGCAAGTGGCATTGAGGCTAATGCAATTATTATTGTAAATAGGTTAAAATTAATAAGTATTAAAAAGGCCAACAAACACAAAAGGCTAGCATAAAATAATCCGAGTTTAACAGAAATTTTTCCAGAGGCTATTGGTCTATTTTTAGTTCTAAAAACTCTTTCGTCAAATTTTCTATCAAGAACATCATTTACAATACATCCTGCAGATCTCATTAAAATGGATCCTAAAAAAAACATTAGAAGATAAAAAAAATAAATTTTTAAACTAAAGGAAAAATCATACGCTATTGTTAATCCCCATGCACAAGGCCAAAATAACAACATATATCCGATTGGCCTTTTTAGTCTTGTAAGTTCAAAAAAAAGATTTAATTGGTTCATAAGATTTTACTTGTAAATAACAAAGGCAAGATTGATAATCAAATTGATTCGTATGAATATAGATTACACAGTAACAGCATTAATGTTTCCCGCAATCCCACTGATTATGGGAGTATATTCTAATAGGTTTCACACTTTAAGTTCTTTAATTAGAAAAATACATGATGAGTATGTATTTGAGAAACACACTCCGCCAGAATGGAAAGATCAATTGTTGAATTTAGAAAAAAGAATAGGTGTTTTAAAATTAAGTATTTTATTTGCTGCATTCGGATTTCTGTTTAACATGTTGACGGTTTTTGGGCTTTATTTACAGGAGCTTTTTATCGCAAGAATAATTTTTGGCTCATGTTGTTTGTCGATGATGATTTCAATCATATTCTTTATTATTGAAATTCAAATTTCAACTAAAGCTCTTAGGCTTCATCTTTCTGATATGGATATCCAATTTAAGGAATAATTACTGCGGGACCAGTTAATAATCTTGCTTCTAAATCTTTATGAGCTTGAGCAACATCATTTAGAGAATATTTTTTGGAAATTTCTACTTTAAATTTATTGGATAAAATAGCATCAAAAACCTTTTTTGCTGACTCAAGAAGTTCCTCTCTTTTTACAGTATAATGTGCAATAGATGGTCTAGTAAAAAACAACCCTTTTGCATTGATATCTTTTTTGACATCAATTGTATCAACATATCCGGACGCATTTCCAAATGCTACCATCATTCCTCTGATCTTTAATGTTTCGATCGATCCTTTGAAAGTTTTGATACCAACACCATCGTAAACGACGTCAATACCATTTTTACCAACAATTTTTTCAACCTCTTCTACAAAATTTTTTTCAGAATAATTAATTACATGATGGCAACCATTTTTTTTAGCAATCTCCTCCTTGGCTTTTGAACCCACGGTTCCAATAACTTCAGCACCTAATGCATTAGCCCAAGGACATAAAATCTGACCAAGTCCACCTGCTGCAGCATGATATAAAACTTTATCACCTTTTTTTAATGGATATGCTCTGTGTAATAAGTATTCTGCAGTAATTCCTTTTAATGTAACGCAAGATGCTACCTCGTTAGAGACTCCATCTGGAACGGATACTAATTTTTCCTCAGGCATTATTTGCTTTTCTGAATAGGCTCCGATAGGCATTGACGCATGAGTAACTCTATCACCAACTTTACATAATTTTACTTCAGTTCCAACTTCTTCAATTACTCCACAAGCTTCAAGTCCAATACCGCTAGGTAATGGGATAGGATAAAGACCTGTTCGATGATAAATATCTATAAAGTTTAAACCAATTGATAAATTTTTAATCAACACCTCTTTTGGTCCAGGCTTACCTAATTCTACATCTTTTATATCCAAAACTTCTGGTCCACCAAATTTATTAATTTGAACTGATTTCATTATCTACTTTACAAATGTACCATTATGATAATCTTGAACAGCTTGCAAGATTTCTGCTTTAGTATTCATTACAAATGGTCCACCTCTAGCTATTTCTTCATTTATAGGTTTACCTGAAATAACTAAGAATTTCGCATCAGATTGTGCACTAATTTTTAAATCCTCACCTCTAGATAGTAAGATCAAAGTACTATCCTTGATTTTTTCATGTTTTTTTTCACCAATTTTGATCTCACCTTTTATGAGATAGATAAATGTATTGTGCGTAGAGGGAAGACTAAATTTAAAATTTTTTTTTTTATTTAATTCAACATCAAAATAAACGGGTTCGACATTATGTCCTTTAACTGGACCCTCAGCTTTTTCAAATTTACCTGCAATAACTTTTACTTGCTTATCATCATCTTTGTGAACACTCATTTTATCTGCATCAATATAAATATATTCTGGTTTACTCATTTTTAATTTTGCTGGCATATTTATCCATAATTGAAATCCATGAAGTTTTCCCTCTTTCATAGCAGGCATTTCAGAATGAATAATTCCACTTCCTGTTTTCATCCATTGAACATCACCAGCAGTCATTCTACCTTTTCCGCCAGTACTGTCTTCATGCTCAAAGTCACCAGCAAGCATATAAGTGACAGTTTCAATTCCTCTGTGCGGATGTGGAGGA
>CACHIS010000014.1 GCA_902579925.1 uncultured Pelagibacteraceae bacterium | reverse complement strand
ACTTTTTATATAATCTTTCTCTATAAGATTTAATAATGTTTCACCATTGTTTTTTTCGTTAAATAAATTTACTTCAGGGGGAGGACCATTTTTCTCATTTAATATTACTCTAGCAAATAAACTTTGATCGATGTGGCCTTCAGTTTTTCCTATTACTAAAACTTGATTCCCGATTTCCTTAAAATTCATTGTTACCATCTTTTTATAGTTTTTGATTAACCCAACACCTCCTATCGTAGGAGTAGGTTTTATTCCAATTTCTTTTGTTTGATTGTAAAAGGATACATTCCCAGAAACGACAGGATACTCTAAATATTTACATGCTTCACCAATACCTTGTACACACTCTACAAATTCTCCCATATTTTCCTCTTTTTCTGGGCTTCCAAAATTCAAACAATTTGTGATAGCAATCGGTTTAGCTCCAACAGAAATTAAATTTCTCCAAGTTTCACACACGACTTGCTTACCACCTGTTAATGGATGTGCCCAACAATATGTTGCAGAGCTGTCTACTGTTGCTGCCACAGCTTTCTCAGTTCCATGAATTTTGACTACGCCCGAGTCACCCCCTGGTTTTTGTATTGTATCACCCATTACCGTATGATCATACTGTTGCCAAATCCATTCTTTACTACAAATATTAGGGGTCGATAATAATTTGGTTAATGTTTCTTTGATCTTAAGATTTTTGATTTTTGACTTATCATGTTTAATTTTTTTTGGTAATTTTGATTTTTTCCATTTTCGATCATACATTGGAGAATTTTCAACCAAAGTGTTTACAGGAATTTTAGCTACCTGCTTCTCATCAAAAAATAATTCAATATTTTTTGTATTTGTTGTTTTTCCAATTACAGCAAAATCTAGATTCCATTTATCAAAAATTTTTTTTGCTAATTCCTCTTTTCCATTTTCAAGAATAATCAACATCCTCTCTTGACTTTCAGATAGCATAATTTCATACGGTGTCATTTTTGTTTCCCTGCAGGGAACTTTATTCAAATCAATTTCTATTCCTAAATTTCCTTTGGAAGCCATTTCTATACTAGAGGATGTAAGACCTGCTGCACCCATGTCTTGAATTGCAATTATTGAGTCTCCTGACATTAGCTCTAAACAGGCCTCTAAAAGCAACTTTTCAGTAAAAGGATCCCCAACTTGAACTGTAGGTTTTTTTTCCTCTATTTTGTCATCAAAACTCGCTGAAGCCATACTGGCACCATGTATTCCATCGCGCCCTGTTTTTGATCCGACATAAATAACAGGTTTATTCAAACCTGCTGCTTTTGAATAAAATATTTTATTTTTTTTAACCAGACCTAAAGTCATGGCATTAACCAAAATATTACCATTATAAGAGCGATCAAATGATGTTTGACCTCCCACTGTAGGCACACCCATACAGTTTCCATAGCCACCAATTCCATGAACAACACCTCTTAATAAATTTTTTGTTTTTTTATGTTGAGTTGAACCAAAGTGAATGGAATTCAAATTAGCTATTGGTCTGGCACCCATTGTAAAAACATCTCTCATGATACCACCAACACCAGTAGCTGCGCCTTGATAGGGTTCAATGAATGAAGGATGATTGTGACTTTCAATTTTGAAAACTATCGCATCTCCATCATCAACATCAATTATACCTGCGTTTTCTCCAGGACCTTGAATAACTTTCTTACCTTTTGTGGGTAATTTTTTTAAGTGAATTCTTGAGGATTTATATGAACAATGTTCATTCCACATTGCCGAAAATATACCCAGTTCAGTAATGTTAGGCGTTCTCTTTAATAATTTGCATATTTTCTTAAACTCATCTGAATTTAAACCATGTTCAATTGCTATTTTTTCATTAACAAGCATTATTTGATATTATTAATTAGATTTTTGAAAAAAATAGCTCCATCTTCTCCTGATAAACTTTGATCGATCATCCTTTCTGGATGAGGCATCATACCAAGAACATTCTTTTCCTTGTTAAAAATACCTGCAATATTCTTAATTGAACCGTTAGGGTTATTTTGGTCATTTAAGTTACCCTCATGATCACAGTAATAAATTGCAATTTGATTATTGTCTTCTATCTCTTTTAGCTGATCACTAGTACAAAAATAATTACCCTCATTATGCGCTATGTGTAATTCAAAAACATTTTTACTAAGATTTTTAAAATAAGAGTTTTCTTTGTTTTCAATTTTTACGAATATATTTTTGCAAATGAATTCTAAATATTTATTTCTTAGCAACACTCCAGGAACCAAACCAGCCTCAACTAAAATTTGAAAGCCATTACATATACCCATTACTAAACCACCAGATTTTGCGAAATTTATCACTGATTTCATGATTTTAGATTTTGAAGCCATACTTCCACATCGTAAATAATCTCCATACGAAAATCCACCAGGCAGAACTATTAGATCACTTTTAGGTAGCTCCAGGTCATTATGCCAGACCATTTTATTTTTAAATCCAAATTTTTTAAGAGCAACATCCATATCTCTATCACAATTTGAACCAGGGAAAGTTATTACAGATGATTTCATTAATTATTGTGTCTCAATAATTTTATAATTTTCAATAACAAGATTTGCTAAAAGCTTTTGACACATTTCATCAACTATAGCCTTGGCTTTTTTAGGATCGTCCTCTTTTACCTCAATTTCAAAATATTTTCCTTGTCTTACCTCATTAACAGAATTGAAGCCCATACCATCTAATGCTTGATGAATTACTTTACCCTGAGGGTCTAAGACATCTTTTTTAAGAGTGATGATAGCAGATATTTTCATCTTCTCTTCTTGTTAACAGATGATAATTTAGTAATGTTCACTGCTGAAACATTAGATTGCTCGTGGAGAATTCCTAATCTTTTCGCTACTTCAGTATATGCAGGTATTAGATCTCCTAGGTCTTTCCTAAACCTATCTTTATCAAGTTTTTTATCTGTTATTGAGTCCCATAATCTACAGGTATCAGGACTAATTTCGTCTGCTAAAATAACATCCTTTTTTCCGTTGTTTTTTAGTCTTCCAAACTCAAGTTTAAAATCAATTAATTTTATTCCAACACCTCTAAACATTCCAACCATGAAATCATTTATTCTAAAAATCATTTTTTTTATTTTTTCAATTTCTTTTTTTGATGCCCATTCAAAAGCATAAATATGATCTTCAGATATTAAAGGATCACCAAGTTTATCATCTTTAAGACAGTACTCAATTAAAGGCTCTTTAAGAACTGTCCCATCTTCTATTCCAAGTCTTTTTGTAAGAGAACCGGTTGCAACGTTACGAATAATAAATTCTACAGGTATTATCTCTACAAATTTAATTACCTGCTCACGCATGTTAAGACGTTTTACTAAATGATTTTGAATACCTATTTGTGATAAATTTGAAAGTATGTGCTCTGAAATTCTATTATTTAAAACACCTTTTCCTTCTATAGTAGTTCTTTTTACATTATTGAAGGCTGTTGCATCATCTTTAAAGTATTGAATTACTAGATTTTTATCGGAGGTTGAATAGATAATTTTAGCCTTTCCTTCATAAATTTTTTTACCTTTTTTCATTATCTAAAAACTCTTCTAAATATAAAATTAATATTTTTAAAATGTTTTGAATAACTAAAAATAGATTTTAGTTTGCTAATTGAAATTTTACTCATTATCAATTTGTCAGATTGAATAAGTTTAAACAAATCTAAATTTTCAGCAAAACATTTTTTTGCATAACCTTGGACTAATTTATAAGATTTTTCTCTTGTAAAACCTGTTTTTGTAAGTTCGAGCATTAATTCTTGCGAAAATATTATACCTTTTGTAAGATTTAAATTTTCTAACATTTTTTTTGGATACACAATCATGTTATCTAAAATATTTGCTAATCTTACCAGCGCGAAATCTAAGGTTATATTTGCATCTGGTCCAATATTTCTTTCAACACTTGAGTGTGAAATGTCTCGTTCATGCCATAATGCAATATTTTCAAGCGCGGGAATTACTGAACTCCTTACCATTCTAGAGAGTCCAGTAAGATTTTCACTTAAAATTGGGTTTTTCTTATGAGGCATTGCTGAGGATCCTTTTTGGTTTTTTGAAAAATATTCTTGTAATTCATAAACCTCTGACCTTTGTAAATGTCTTATTTCGATTGCAACTCGCTCAATAGATCCAGCAATTATTGCAAGTATAGAGAAATAAAATGCATGTCTATCTCTTGGAATTATCTGAGTTGATATTGGTTCAACTTTTAACCCAAGTTTTTTTGCAACATGTTTCTCAACATTAGGATTTACATTTGCAAAAGTTCCAACTGCTCCTGAAATTGCACATGTTGATATTTCATCAATAGCATCAACTAATCTTTTTCTATTTCTTTTAAATTCCTCGTAATATGAAGCTAACTTTAATCCAAATGTAATAGGTTCAGCGTGGATTCCATGACTACGACCTATACAGGGAGTAAATTTATATTTTCCCGATTGTTTTTTTAATACTTTTAAAATTTGATCTATATCTTTTAGAATAATTTTTCCTGATTGTACCAATTGAATATTAAAACTTGTATCTACGACATCTGATGAAGTCATCCCTAGATGAAGATATCTTGCTTTAATTCCAGTCTTTTCTGTTATAGAGGTCAAAAAAGCGATAACATCATGTTTAACTTGGTTTTCAATTTGATGAATTCTTTTTACATTTATTTTAGCTTTTTTTTTAACTGTTGATGAAACTCCTTTTGGTATTTGACCAAGTTTTTCCATTGCTTGAGCAGCAGCGATTTCAACATCTAGCCAAATTTTATATTTGTTCTCTTCTGACCAAATATCAGTGAGTTCTTTTCTCGAGTATCTTTCAATCATTAATTATAAGTATGGAGGCTTTGAGTAACCTTTAACAGATTCTGTAAATATTTCATAACTATTTTCAGTAATTCCTACAGTATGTTCAAATTGTGCGGACATTGATTTGTCTTTTGTAACTGCGGTCCAACCATCATTAAGCATTTTAACATTAAATTTACCTGCATTTATCATTGGTTCTATTGTAAAAGTCATTCCTGGTTTTAATTCCATTCCCGTATTTTTTGTTCCATAGTGCAAAATATTTGGTGGTTCGTGAAATTGAGTACTTATACCATGACCACAAAAATCCTTAACGACAGAAAATCCTCTTTCCTCAATATAAGATTGAATTTCATGACCTATATCACCAAGTTTGATTCCAGGTTTTAGGATTTTTATAGCTTTCATCATAGATTGGTATGTTGCATCAATTAGATTATTTAATTTTACAGAAGTTTTTCCTATACAGAACATTCGACTAGTATCACCATAATGTTCATTTATTATTGCCGTTATATCTACATTTAGGGCATCACCCTCAACTAAAATTCTATCTTCCGAAGGAATTCCATGACAGACTACATGATTAAGGGATGTGCACAAAGATTTTGTGAAACCTCGATAGTAAAGGGGAGCAGAGTAACCGCCATTGTCTCTAATAAACTCATAACCAAGTTTATCTATATAAGCTGTTGATACACCCTCTTTAATATTATCAGCAAGCATATCTAAAGTTTGAGCAGCTAGCTTTCCAGCTGTCCTCATTTTTTCAAATTTTTCAGTATAATTACTCATCAATTATTTTAATTTTTTTTTCTATATAAATTTCTTTTAGACTTATTTTACATCTATAAGCCAAAAAATTAACTCCACTTTTTTTTGCTATTAAATAATTCTTATAATATTCGTTATCAATATCACTTGCTATTTTAAATTTTTTCATATCTTGGATCTGAACTAGAAATATTAGGTATGATTTATAACCCCTTTTTATGGCATCAATAAGGGCAAGTAAATGTTTTGAGCCCCTTGAAGTAATCGCATCAGGAAATTCAGCAGTTTCTTTATCTCTAAAAAGAGTAACATTTTTAACTTCTAAATAAATCTTTTGATTATTTTTTTCTAATAAAAAGTCAAATCTAGTCTCTTCATCAAAAAAAACCTCAGGTTTTATTGTATCGCTATTTTTAAGTTCAGATATTAAATTATTTTCTAATCCATGATTTACTATTTTATTTGCTAAATGGGTATTTACACCAACTAATCTTTTGTCAGCTTTGATTATTTCAAGTCCATATTTTAATTTTCTTTTAGGATCATTATTTTTGCGAAGGTAAACCTCATTTCCTTCTTCAATTAAGCCCTTCATTGAACCAGTATTTGGACAATGTGCAGTAACAATTTTTTTATTTATTTTTACATCTGTAAAAAAACGTTTATACCTTCTGATTAATTTGCCTTTTATTAAAGACTTGGTAAATTTCATATTCAAATTATATATATATAAATGAAAAAAAGCACAAAAGTTAATGCAGCAATACTGATTATTGGTAATGAAATTCTTTCAGGAAGAACACAGGATACTAATACAAGTACATTGGCAACATGGCTTAATTCAATTGGAGTTATAGTAAGGGAAGTAAGAGTTATTCCAGACATAGAAAAAACTATAGTTGATACACTTAACGTTTTGAGAAAGGAAAATAATTATGTTTTTACAACTGGTGGCATAGGTCCAACCCATGACGATATTACCGCACAGTCAGTTTCAAAAGCTTTTGGTTTAAAATACGAAATACATAAAGAAGCGTTTAAAATTTTGGAAGCATATTATAAACCAGGTGAATTTAACGAAGGTAGAAAAAAAATGGTTAAGATGCCTGAAAATGCTGAGCTTATTTTAAATCCTACTAGTGGAGCACCAGGTTTTAGTGTTGAAAACGTTTTCTGTCTACCAGGAGTTCCTTCAATTTTAAAATCTATGCTTGGTAGTTTGAAGAATAAAATAGTTGGTGGTGAACCGGTCTTAAGTCATACTATAAGTTTAAAAACAGTTGAAAGTGAAATTGCAAATTCATTAACAAAAGTTCAAGATCAAAACGGTGAGGTTGAAATAGGAAGCTATCCTTTCTTTCATGCTGGTAAATTAGGTGTTTCAATAGTTTTACGATCAGAAAATCAATCTAAAATTGATAATTGTATTTCTCAAGTTTTAGATTTTGTAAAAGAAAAAAATATTGAAATTGTAGATCGATAAATGCTCTACTTTGCATACGGTAGCAATCTTCATCATTTTCAAATGAAAAAAAGATGCAAAGACAGTATTTTTCTTAAAAAAATTAATTTAAAAGATTTTCGGTTAACCTTTAGAAGTCAATATCGAGCTGCAGACATTGAGCCGTGCAAAAACTCTATTGTCCCTGGAGGACTATTTGAAATATCCAAAAGTGATGAAAAAAAATTAGATGTTTATGAAGATTTTCCCATACTTTATAAAAAGTTTTATTTTTTCTATGAAGGAAAAAAAGTAATGACGTATACAATGATAAAAAAAACTCCCTTTAGATTCCCTACAGAAAGATATTTAAATGTTATTAAAAGAGGTTATTCAGACTGTAAACTTGATCAAAAATTTTTAAAAAAAGCATTGATTAATTAGATAGCCAAACAGTTTGAAATGGTTCAAGCTTTAATTTTTTATTTGGTAAAATATGTATTTTTCGATCAATCAAATTTTTCCAATTATTAAATTTTCTATCTAGTAACAGATATTGATCCTTAGAAGATAAATTCGTTATACATATTATTATTTGTTTTTTATCAATACTTGTCCTTTGAAAACAAAATATTTTAGATCCCATATTAATAGTTGTTCTTGGAGCATTAGGGTGAAAAGCTTTTTGTCTCATCTTTATACTCAAGAGATTTGTTAAATTTTTATAAAAAATACTTTGTTTAGATTTTGAGTTTTTAAGATGATTGAAAATAACTTTCTGGTTCCATCGGTATCGATTTACGTCTCTATTATTTCCAGTAATTATATATTTAGCTTCATCATTAGATGTTCCAAATAAAGAATTAAAATATATGGCCGGAACCCCTTCAAATGAAATCATTATTGCGTGAGCTGAAATATACCTTTCAAAGTAAAATTTACCATCGATATCAAAATCTGACTTTTTTAAAGCATTGAAAACTGTAAGATTTGCTTCATAAACTTTTTTAGATTTATTTTTAATTTTTCTATAAGAAAATTTTGAACCATTCTTTTTTAATCTGTTTAGTAAATCTTTTATTGATTTTTTATTAAGAATACCCTCGACTGGCCTCATTCCTATACCATCATGTGAAGCAATAAAGTTAAGATAATTATTGCCTGGTTTTGTTGAAGGTAATTTTTTACTCCATTTTGTTAAATAAGAGCTATTTTCGAATAAAAAGGCATGAATTAATAAAGGAGGTAGGGAAAAATTATAAATCCAATTAGCCTCATCTTTTTTTCCAAAATAACTTAAATTCTCTTTTTCTGGTAAATTTGTTTCAGTAACCAAGATTGTTTTAATATTTAAAAAACTACAAATTAATCTGAAGAGTTTTATAATTTCATGAGTTTGTTTTAAGTTTATACATTTAGTTCCACTTTCCTTCCAAAGGTAGGCAATTGCATCTAATCTAAAAATTGTTACACCATGATTTACAAGATTTATCATTATCTTAATAAATCGTAATAAAACAGCAGGATTTTTAAAATTTAAATCTAGTTGATCAGGACTGAAAGTTCTCCATAGGTATTCAGTTTTTTTAAATATATCAATTTTTTTTAGTAATTCATGATCTCTAGGTCTTATAACTTTGGAAGCATTAAATTTAGAATTGACTGTTAAAAAATAGTCTTTGCCAGGTTTTTTTTCTTTTAAAAAGTTTTTAAACCACAACCCTCTAGCAGATGAATGATTAATTACTATATCAGCCATAATGTCGTATTTTTTTGCAAAGTTTGAAATATCTGACCATTTACCAATTCTATTATCAATTTTATAATGATCCTTTACAGCAAAACCACTGTCACTACTTGATGGATAAAATGGTAAAAAATGAACAGTATTAAAATAATTTTTTAGTTTTTTTTGGTAAAAATTTTGAAAACCCTTTATGAGATATTTTTGTTTACTGTAAAGAATACTGTCACCATAGCAAATTACAATTGAAGTCTTTTCAGAGATTAACTTATTCTTTTTTTTATTTTTTTTGTTAAATTTATTAATTACTTGTATTATTTCCTTAGAGTAGAGATCAATTTCTATATTAGAGTATAAAAAATTATAAATATTTCTTAGTTTTTTTTCTATTTTCTTCTGACCGACTGGTGATAACATTAACTATATTTTTTGTTATCTTCATTTACTACTTTTTCAAGTCTTCCGAGAAAATCTGGTATGGCACTTTTAACTCTGCTCCACGTCGGTATAAATGGAGTGTCCATTGGATTAAGTATAAAAGCTTCACCAGCTTTCATTATATTCATAGCAAATAATTCAACAGCCTTTTCCTCTGTATGTGAGTCAAATTTTAGACCGTTCATATATGCATCACTTCTATATATATCTATTAAGTCCAAAGCAGATCTATAATAAGTTGCCTTTAAAGATCTAAATTTTTCCCTACTAAAAGAATTACCTTGAGTGGCCAATTTTTTTATAAATGTTTTTATTATATCTATGGACATCCTGGATAATCCTTTGGTTTCATCATCAATGGATAAAATTTGGTGTTTATGATCATAAGTGTCTGCTAAATCTACTTGGCAGATATTTTGAGGAGAGAAGCTTCTTTGCATTTCAGATAAAATTCCAACTTCTATTCCCCAATCAGAGGATATTCTTAACTCTGGTAAAACATTCCTTCTAAATGAAAATTCACCAGCCAAAGGATATTTAAATGATTTCATAAAATTTAGATAATCACTCTTACCAATAGTTTTCTCTAGTGCTGTAAGCAAAGGAAAAACCAGTAATCTTGCAACACGTCCGTTCATTTTACCACTTGCTACTCTTGGATAATATCCTTTGCAAAATTCAAAATTAAAAAGAGGATTTACCACAGGGTAAAATAGTTTTGATAACATTCTTCTATCATAAGTATTAATATCACAATCATGTAGAGCGACTGAACGTGCGGTATCTCTTGCTATAGACATACCAATACAATACCAAACATTTCTTCCTTTACCGAGTTCATTAGGTGAAAGATCTTTTTTTTTTAATTCTTGATCAAGTTTTTTTAATGCAGGACCATCATTCCACAAAAGAGAAAAAGGCGTTTTTAATTTTTTGAAAAATTTCCAAGCTTTTTTAGCTTGTATTTCGTTTGCTTTATCTAAACCAACAATAATATGATCCAAGTATTTTGTTTTACTTATCTCATCTACAATTTTTGGCAAAGCTGATCCCTCTAGCTCAGAATAAAGACAAGGCAAAATTAATTCCATCTTTCTTTCTTTAGAAAATTTTAGTAAGTCTTTTTCAATTTCACTTGTAGATCTAGTTCCAAAATCATGTAAAGTTGAAATTATTCCATTTTGAGAAAAATCACCCATATTAAATTTTAGACATTATAATTTAATTTATCTAGAGCTTTTTTAATCACATCAGCCCAGCCTTCAGGTGATGGCATATTAGAAAATACCAAGTTATCTATGTTTATTTGATCTAATTTAAATTTGTCGTTAAATACTAAACAAGGGACATCACAATTTTTCAACATATCTAGGTCATTATAATTATCACCAACCGCAATTGACTTAATCTTATCCTCTGTTTTCTTTAAAATTTTGATTACTTTATTCATTGATTTTACTTTATTAATATTGTCACAGAGATTTATAACACGCCCCCCCTCTTGAAGAGTTAATGAATTAGAACTTAAAATTTTTGATAATTTATTTTGTTCATTTTTATCACCATTAAATAAAAAAGGTGAGGTATATTTTCTGTTTAAAGCATCTTTAAGCTTATCATCTTTTTGGCCAAATATTTTTTCTTGTTCTTTTTTGCTTATTTTAGAAATTTGAATACATTTATCTTTTAATTGCTCAGGAACTTTATCATTGAAAATTTTAATCAATTCTTCTTTCTCTCTGCTTAGAACAATTTTATCAGGAAAATTGGCATTTATTAGATTTAACCCTTTTATTGATGATCCATTTTCAGAAATATATGGAAGTTTAACACCAAGCTCTTCATTAAATTTTTCAATTTCTTTCTCAGTTTTACTTGAATTTGGAATTATAATTATTCCTCGATCCACAAGGCTCAAAATATAATCTTTGATTAGATCAAATTTAAAAGTATCTCTATGTAAAAGTGAACCATCTAAGTCTGTAAAGATGGCTACTTTAAAATTTTTTTTCATTATTCAAATTACAATAAATATATTTTAAACACTTCTAAAATTTACATTTTTTGGGCCAATTTATTAATCCGACCTAAAATTTAATGTTTTTGTTCTTATAAGAATTTCTACTTGAGGATGAATTTGATGGTTAAAATATATTATGAGACATAGTGCGTTTTGACTTAAAAAAAAAATATTCTAAATAGAATTATGGTCTCTGAAAAAATTATCAACTTTTCTAAATATTTTATCTTAAATAAAAAAAACATCCTAGACGACCAGAATTTATTGGAAAATTTTGTAAACAACAATTACTTTGAAGATTTATTGATCAGTTTAACTAAAGTAGATCCCTACGACTTCAAAATATCTGATGAATTTTTAAAATTAAACGCAATTTCTTCATTACCTCATTTAAGAATACTGAAGACTTCTTTAAACTTAACTACTGAAAGGTTTTTTCTTGAGCTCTCTTATTTAGTATTACCTTTTAATAAACATTTATCTGCTGAATTAAAAATTTTGTCTTCAAAAATTAGTAACACAAATTTTGGAAGCGCGAAATTAATTTCAAACTTACTTAATAGTTCAAAAAATTTGTTTTATAAGCAACTTATTTTAGATTTTGAGCAAAAAAATCCTTTAGCACTATATCCAACCTCTAGTTACAGAAATTCAAGCGGGCATGTTGTGAGTTCTAATGATTATCAACAGATAGAAGCGACTATGAACCTAAATACTTTTACATCAATTAAAGTAGAGGAGAATACATTAAATATCAATAATCCTCTTTTAAGAGATAATTATAAATCGTTTGGAAGATGTGTTTGTTTGATAGACCAAAACATTGACGAGAATTATGGAGTAGAAATTGAAAATTATTTTAACCATCATTCAATTATTTTAGAAAAGCTTGTTTATAGAGCTATGGAAGTTGATAAGCATATAAAAAATGTTGAAAGGATAGTCGAGGATTTTAGAAAGCTAGGTGTTAATAGGAACGAACCTATTCTGATAATCGGTGGAGGAGTTATAGGAGATATAGGAGCTTTTGCTGCATCTATTTATCATCGAAGTACTCCATACATAATGTTGTCAACTTCAGTTGTAAGTGCAATAGATAGTGGACCAAGTCCAAGATCTTGCTGTGATGCTGGTGGATTTAAAAATCTTTTGGGTTCTTTTCACGCTCCTGTGCTTAATATATCTGATCGTTCATTTTTTAAAAGTTTAAGAACTTCTTGGGTCCGTCACGGTATTGCCGAGATACATAAGATGGCTGTAATTAGAGATAAGGAATTATTTCATTTACTTGAAGATACAGGACTTGATTTAATGAAAACTCACTTTGGTACAATTAATTGCAAAACTCAGGACAAAATAGTTTCAAAATCAAAAAAGATAATTGGCTTATCTTTAAAAAGTTACGTTGAAAGTGAATATGATAACTTACATGAAGTTCACAGCATTAGGGATCACGCATTTGGCCATGGACTAAGTGCAAACTTTGAGCTTAAAGCAGGATTGTTACATGGACATGCTATTAGTGTTGAAATGAATTTAAGTACTTTTATGTCTTACAAAAGAGGCTGGATAAATGAAAAAGATTTGCATAGAATTTTTAAGTTATTTAGTGAATATGAACTAAGCTTATGGCATGATATTTTATTAGATGAAAAATGTATGAATGAGGGCTTTGATAAAATTTTGCAAAAAAGAGGAGGTAACTTAGCTATTCCAGTCCCAACTGGTATTGGAAAATGCAAATATATAAATGACTTAACAAAATCTGAGCTAAAGGAGATTATTCAGGAATATAAATCAGTAGTTTCAAAATATCCAAGAAAGGGATTAGGTGTTGAACCACTTTGTTCAGATGCTGGCCTTGAAGACCCAGTAACTGTTTTTAAAACCGAGGAAAATATTTCAAAAGAAGCAAATTTAAATTAATTAAATGTATCAATTTGTAATCCCAATTCATCATGTGAATTGGAGCACAAGAGCAGTTCTTGAGGGTATTTATCAAAAATATAATCCAAAAAATATCTTTGTAATAACATCAGAAAATGAGATAAAAATTTTAAAAGACATATCCAAAAATTGGAAAATTAAAAACTTAACCTTATTGGATGAGGATAACTTTTTTTTAAAAAAATATGGTTTAACAAAAACTGACATTGTTTCGCAAATTACTCAAAACAAACCAAATTATACTCCCGGTTGGTTGTACCAACAAATTATCAAATTAGGAGCCGATAGTGTTATTAACGAATTAGACGAAGTTTTTATAGTATGGGACTCAGATTTGCTTCCAGTGAAATCTTGGCCCCTAGTTGATGAAAAAAAAGAAAAATTTGCCTTACTACAGGATAAATCATATGGAAATCAGGATGTTTTAAACTCGTGGAAAAATTTAATTACAAATGTATTAGAGGTTAATCCTGTAGAGGATGAAAGAGGAACATTCACCTCACATCATATGATTTTTAAAAAAAAGTATTTAAAAACTCTTAAATCAAAATTTAAATATCATTTCAAATCTGATCAAAGCTGGATTGAATTAATAATAAAAGCTGCAAATATTTATGGTTCCTTCGGGGAATATTGGACATATGCTAGCTGGGTAAACCATATAAATAAAAACGACCTAAACTATTATCCTTACGAAGAATATGGTTTATCTACAGAGAGATTTTATGATAATGGAAACGGTCTATTTTCCAAAAAATACAAAGAACATATAAATTTTAATGATCAGGAGGATTTTTATCCTTCATACTCTTCAATATTAAATTTCATAGATAAAATTTATCAATCTCATCCATCTTCTCTATCGTTTGAAACAAATATTAGGCATACAAAAAAGAGAAGTGAAAGTATTCACCTTGAGGAAAAGAGGTCTATTTGGAGAGAAAAAAAGCTTATGATATAGAGTAAGAAAATATAATAATATCTTTATTAAGTAAGAAGCAAAGTTTTATTATTTTTTTTACTTTTTACCTTATTTTTTTGATCACAATATCTCTTAAAAGCATAAGCTGCTGATACACTACCAATTAGCATAAATTTTAATATCTTTAATTTAATGAGTTTTTTAATCATGGTTAAATATCAAATTTTTCTAGTAAGAAGTTAATTACTAAATTGTAGAAAAATACAAAACAAAAAATATAGAAAAGAAAAATTATTCCTTTAGAATTAAAAATGTATCCAGTTGAGGTTAAAAGCACAATAAAAAAGCTAATTGATAAAGCAAGCTTTGATAGTGATTTTTTTTTTAAGTGAGATTTAACAATATTTTTATTCATGACTCATAATCATAATTATTAAAGATATTTATTCATCATTAATTTTGTCCTACCTAGGCATTACAATTACTCATTAATTTTAATAAGATATTCAAATAAATAACAATTTTACTTATTCATCTTGTTCAATTATAAATATTGGCATAATCACTCATGAAAATAACTCATGCCCTCGTGGTGAAATTGGTAGACACAAAGGACTTAAAATCCTTGCCGCTTGCGGAGTGCCAGTTCGAGTCTGGCCGAGGGCACCACTAAATGAAAAAGATTCAAATTATTTATGACAAAAATTTAAAGTCAAAAAGAATTAAAAATTCACTAGATAAAATATTCAATAAATCAACTATAAAAAAACCTAATATCATAATAGTTATTGGTGGTGATGGATTTATGCTTCAGACTTTAAAAAAAAATAAAAAATCTAAAAAATTTTTTTACGGAATAAACTCTGGTAACTATGGTTTTTTAATGAATAAATTCTCATCAAAAACTATTTTAAAAAACTTACACAAGGCAAATGTAATTTCTATTTCACCTCTAGAAATGATTGTTAAAAACTATAAAAATCAAGTTAGAAAACATCTAGCAATTAATGAAGTTTCTATATTAAGACAGAGTAGGCAAGCAGCCTCACTGTCAATAAATCATGGTTCAAAACAAGTTATTAAAAAATTAGTTTCTGATGGTGTGCTTGTCTCAACACCAGCAGGAAGCACTGCTTATAATTTATCAGTGCATGGACCAATATTAAGTTTAAATTCAAAAAAACTATCTATTTCTCCGATAAGCCCATTTCGACCCAGAAGATGGAAGGGTAAGATAGTAAGTTACAAGTCAAAAATAATAATTAAAAATTTAAATCCTAAAAAAAGACCAATTAGTGCTGTGGCAGATAATATCGAAGTGAGAAATGCAAAAAATATTTCTATTAAAACTAATCTCAATATCAGATTTAATCTCATGTACGATAAGAATAGAAGTCTTCAAAATAAAATTAAAATTGAACAATTGAGAAGAGAAACCTCTTAGTGGTGCCCCCGCACGGATTCGAACCGCGGACCTATTGATTACAAATCAATTGCTCTACCAGCTGAGCTACAAGGGCATGTGTAATAATTATTAATTATTAATTATTTATTAATTAATCAACTCTTTTTTTTATATAACTTAAGTAATGAAAAGCAATTGCTGCACTATTTGATATATTTAGGCTATCAACTTTTTTATTAATGTTAATTTTAACTAAAAAGTCTGTATATTTCTTAGTGTGTAGATGCATTCCTGAACCTTCAGATCCAAACAAAAGAATATTATTTCCCTTCCAATCTATGTTAGTGAAGTCTTTATCAGCATTACCATCAAATCCGTAAACCCAGAAGTTTTTATTTTTTAAATTTTTTAAAGTTGAATTAATGTTTGATACCTCAAAAATATCTAAATACTCCATTGATCCACTTGCAGCTTTATACATCAATTTGCTTTCACTGGGAAAATTTCGTTCTTTAATAATTAGCCCATCTATATCAAATGATACCGCACTTCTTATAAGTGCACCAATGTTTCTAGCATCTGTAACTCCATCCAAACAAACTAAAGTTATATTATTTTGCTCTTTGACAAATTCTTTCAAAATTGGTTTTTTAAGATGCTCTATCTCAGCAACATATCCTTGATGTAATAAATTTTCTTTAGTTGTGTACTTATCTAGTTCCTTTTTTGTTTTAAAATATACTTTGATATCATTTAAAAGATTTTTGTTAGGGCTTAATCTATGAACATTTTTCTTACTCTCTTCAGTCAAAAAAACTCTTAAAACTTTTCTCTTTGGATTTTTAAGTGCTTCAATTACTGCATGCTGTCCAACGATGAAAAAAGATGATTTATTCATAAATAATGTTAGTTTTACACGGTTTTACGAATATTTTCTTAATAAATCACATATTGCATTTGGACAAATAAAATATATAAAACGCTTGTTGTTTGAAGCTTTATTGAACAAGGGGACACTTCCCCTAAGGGAGGGGTTCCAGAGCGGTCAAATGGGGCGGGCTGTAAACCCGTTGACTTCGGTCTTCGAAAGTTCGAATCTTTCCCCCTCCACCATTCAATATTTTTTAAACAATACTGGAGTGTTATTCTTGGGGTTGTGCGGGTGTAGTTCAATGGTAGAACGCTAGCCTTCCAAGCTGGATGTAAGGGTTCGATTCCCTTTACCCGCTCCAAGAAAATAAATTTAATATTGAAATGTGAGGAAAAAAAGTAATGTCGAAAGAAAAATTTGTAAGGAATAAACCACATTGTAACATTGGTACAATTGGTCATGTCGATCATGGTAAAACAACTTTAACCGCAGCAATCACTAAAGTTTTATCTGAAACTGGTGGTGCACAAGCTATTGCATATGATCAAATTGATAAAGCTCCAGAAGAAAAGGAAAGGGGTATCACTATATCTACTGCACACGTAGAATATGAAACTGAAAAAAGACATTATGCTCACGTAGACTGTCCAGGACATGCTGACTACGTAAAAAATATGATTACCGGAGCTGCACAAATGGATGGTGCAATTTTAGTTGTAAACGCTGCGGATGGACCAATGCCTCAAACAAGAGAACATATTCTTTTGGCAAGGCAAGTTGGTGTTCCAGCAATCTGTGTTTACTTAAATAAGGTAGATCAAGTTGATGATAAAGAGATGATAGATCTTGTAGAGGAAGAAATAAGAGAATTGCTAACTTCATACAAGTTTCCTGGTGATAAAACTCCAATAGCAAAAGGTTCTGCACTTGCTGCTGTTGAAGGAAAAAATGAAGAAATAGGAAAAAAATCAATTCTAGAGTTAATGAAAAATGTTGATGAATTTATTCCTCAACCAGATAGACCAAAAGATAAAGATTTCTTAATGCCAGTCGAAGATGTATTTTCTATTTCTGGAAGGGGTACAGTTGCAACTGGAAGAGTAGAGTCTGGTGTATTAAAAACTGGTGATGAAATAGAGATAGTCGGTATTAGAGAAACAAAAAAATCAGTTTGCACTGGTGTAGAAATGTTTAGAAAACTTTTAGACTCAGGTGAAGCAGGTGATAATGTCGGTGTTTTACTAAGAGGTGTTGAACGAACTGATATCGAAAGAGGACAAGTGCTTTGTAAACCTGGTTCAGTTACACCACATACTAAATTTGAAGCTCAAGCTTATGTATTAAAAAAGGAAGAGGGTGGAAGACATACACCTTTTTTCACCAAATATAGACCACAGTTTTATTTCAGAACTACAGACGTCACAGGAGAAGTTGAATTACCAGCAGGCACAGAGATGGTAATGCCTGGAGATGATGCTAAGTTTACAGTGAAGTTAATTACTCCAATTGCGATGTCTGAAAAATTAAACTTTGCAATAAGAGAAGGTGGAAGAACTGTAGGAGCAGGAGTTGTAACAAAGATTATAGAGTAAACTCTCTATAGGAGTGTAGCTCAATTGGTAGAGCGCCGGTCTCCAAAACCGGAGGCTGAGGGTTCGAGTCCCTCCGCTCCTGCCAATTAGTTATTTTGAATTATGAAAAATCCAATAAAATTTATTCAAGAAGTTAAACAAGAAGCATTTAAAGTTACTTGGCCCACTTGGAAAGAAACTTTGCAGGGTTCCTTAATGGTGTTTGCAATGGCGGTCGTGATGTCTATATTTTTTTTATTGTTGGATCAGGTTTTAAAATTCTTCTTAGAAATATTACTTAAAGTTAGCATATAATGAAAAATTGGTACATTGTTCAGTCACATTCAAGTTTTGAAAACAAGGTTGCAGGTTTAATAAAAGAAGAAGCAGAAAAAGCAAAGATTTCTGATAAGTTTGATGAAATTATTGTGCCCACACATGATATCACCGAGGTAAAAAGAGGAAAAAGGGTCCAAAGAAAAAAAAAATATTTTCCTGGTTATGTTCTAATAAAGAGTGAAATGGATAATAGTATTTATCACATGATCAAAAATATAAAGAGAGTAAGTGGTTTTTTGGGGACAAAAGGAATTCCAGTTCCCGTTTCTGACAAAGAAATAGAAAAAATTTTAGGACAAATAAAAGATGGT
>CACHIS010000013.1 GCA_902579925.1 uncultured Pelagibacteraceae bacterium | reverse complement strand
AAAAACTTTAAATTTCATCAAATTATATTGATTTTAGAAACCACCTCAATCAATTGGGTTGGGAAAACAAAATAAATTAAAAGAGCTAATGTAGAAAATGTCAAAGAAAGTTTTAACCATAAGCTGTGATCCTTGTCATAACTTTCTTTTTCAGTGTCAAAATACATAATTTTTATAATTCTTAAATAATAAAAAGCAGCAACTACAGTTGATAACAATCCAACAATAGCTAAGAAATACATTGATTGTTCTATAACTGACTTGAATATGTAAAATTTAGCAAAAAAGCCTGCTAGAGGAGGGATACCTGCTAAAGAAAATAAAATAATTAGTAATGAAAGCGATAATAACGGATGATTTTTTGATAAACCTGATAAGTCCTCTATGTTTTCATAATAAACATTGTTCCTTTTCATCATTAGTAAACATGAAAAAAATCCTAAATTCATTACTATATAAATAGTTATATATACAACTGAACTCTGTATTCCGTCATTTGATGCTGTTGCTAAACCAGCTAAAGCATAACCGACATGACTAATAGAACTATAAGCAATAAGTCTTTTTAAATTTTTTTGTCCAATTGCGGCTATAGCTCCAAAAAGCATAGAAGCAATTGATAAAAAAACTAAAATCATTTGCCATTGGTCTATCAAGTTAAGAAAGGGTACATAAAGAAATCTAATAAATACAGTTAATGCAGCTATTTTTGGAACCATAGTAAAAAATAAAGTTACAGATGTAGGTGAGCCCTCGTATACATCTGGAGCCCACATATG
The DNA here is from genome assembly GCA_902579925.1 of uncultured Pelagibacteraceae bacterium. Classification (GTDB taxonomy): domain Bacteria; phylum Pseudomonadota; class Alphaproteobacteria; order Pelagibacterales; family Pelagibacteraceae; genus Pelagibacter. The sequence continues at coordinate 18,261 of CACHIS010000013.1, read as the reverse complement.
AAAAGGTACAGCTGAAATTTTAAATGATAATCCTACTAAAATAAAAACTATACCAAATGTTAAAGCATATTCATTAGTATTAAATTGACTTGCAATTACATTAAAGTTCGTTGAACCCGTAAAGCCGTAGATTAATGAACAACCATAAAGTAACAATCCTGAAGATAATGCACTCAAAACAAAATATTTTAAACCTGCTTCAGATGATTTTAATTGATCTCTATTAAACGTTGCTAAAACATATAATGCTAATGATTGTAACTCCAGTCCCATATAAAAAACTATTAAATCATTTGAACTGATCATAACCATCATACCTAGTACAGAACTTAAGATTAAAATTGGATATTCAATTTTGAAAAGTTTAAAAGTTTTTAAGTAACTTGATGAAATTGACAAAACTATAAAAGCAGATAATAAGGTAATAATTTTCATAAATGAGGATAAGTAATCAATAATAATACTTTCGTTAAATAATGTAACTTGCCCAACTCCAAGAGTTTCATTAAATGTAATTACGGCTGTCGCTAATAAAACTAACAAAGATACATTGTGAATTATTTTTGAACTATCTTTTTTAAACACTCCTAGAATAAGTAAGAACATTATCAATAATGAAATAAAAATTTCTGGGAAAACTAATTCAATATTATTCATTAAATTTTACTCGCAATGTTGTAATTATACGTCTCGATTAAATCTGTTATAGAGACCTCAATCGTTTTTATCAAAGGTTCAGGATAAAAACCAAAATATAAAGTTGGAATTGCCAAAGTAACTAGAATAAAGGTTTCTGACCTATTTAGATCAATCATCTTTTTTAAATCTGGATTAATTAGCTTTCCAAAAATAACTCTCTTATATAACCACAACATATATGCAGCACCTATAATAACTCCTAAACTTGCTAACACTGCCACTAAGAAATTATCTTTAAAAGCTGCCATTAAGATTAAAAATTCACCAACAAAACCACTTGTCCCTGGAAGACCTAATGCTGCTAAAGTAAATATCATAAATAAGACTGCATACTTTGGAATAATGGCTACAACCCCTCCATAAGTAGTAATTAATCTTGAGTGCATTCGATCATAAACTACTCCAACACATAAGAACAGTGCTGCTGAAACTAGTCCATGGCTAATCATTTGTATAATGCTACCTTCGATTCCTTGTTGTTGAATTGTAAAAATTCCTAAAGTTACAAAGCCCATGTGGGCAACCGAAGAGTAAGCAATTAATTTTTTCATATCTTCTTGCATTAAAGCAATTAAAGAAGTGAAAATAATTGCGATTATACTCATTGTGTATATTAAAGGTGTAAAAATTTCTGAAGCTGATGGAAATAAACCTAGAGAAAATCTTATAAATCCATACCCTGCCATTTTAAGTAGAATTGCTGCTAATAAAACTGAGCCTGCAGTAGGTGCCTCGACGTGAGCATCTGGTAACCAAGTATGAACTGGCCACATGGGGGTTTTAACTGCAAATGAACTAAAAAAGGCTAACCATAAAAGATTTTGATATTTAGTATCAATACCAAGCTCATAGAGCTTTACAACATCTGTAGTACCACTAATCCAGTAAATTGAAATGATAGCAACTAACATAAGAACTGAGCCTAGAAGAGTAAAAAGAAAAAATTTAAAAGCTGAATAAACTCTTCTCGAACCACCCCAAATTCCGATAATTAAAAACATTGGAATTAATCCTGCTTCAAAAAACAAATAAAAAACCACAAGATCTAAAGAACAAAAAACACCAATCATGAAAGTTTCCATTATTAAAATAGCTATTAAAAATTCATTCAGGCGGTTCTTAATAGAATTATTTACAGAAATTATACAAAGAGGTGTGATGAATGTCGTAAGAATTATAAAAAGTATCGATATACCATCAACTCCCACCTTATAATTTATTAGATCTTTAATCCATACTCTTTCCTCAACAAACTGAAAATCAGAAGTCGTTTGATCAAATAATAACCACAAATAAATAGATAAAAAAAAATTTACAAGAGAAGTAAATAATGCAACATATTTTACAGTTATTTTATTTTCAGTTCTGCTTCTTGTAAAAAATAAAAATAAAGCGCCAATAGAAGGTAAAAGTATAAGTGAAGAAAGGATTGGAAAATTCATTATTTAACAATTAAAAATGTTAATAAAGCAGAAAAACCAAGGAGCATTATAAACGCATATTGATAAATATAACCACTTTGAAATTTATTTGCTTTAATAGAAAATTTTTTTATCATTCCTGAAATACCATCAGGCCCAAAGCCATCTATTAGTTTGATATCAAAGAACTTCCACAAAAATAATCCAGATTTTTTACATGGTTTAACAAATATAACATCATAAATTTCATCAAAGTACCATTTATTCAATAAAAATTGATATAATGGTTTATTAACATTTGCTATCTGGTTGGGTAAGTTTTTATTTTTTACAAACAAATAATAAGCTAATGGTATAGACATAGTCACTAATACTGGAGTTAGTAGTAAAAACCATAATGGCGGATGATCTGAACTTAATGGTTTTAAGAAAAAAATGGACTCTCGCCAAAAGTTATTAATTCCACTTTCACTGATAAATAATTCTTTAAAGATAAATCCAGCAAAAATTGCTCCTATAGCCAGCAATATTAAAGGTATTATCATTACCAGAGGAGACTCATGAGTGTCTTCGATTTTAATTTCTTTGTTGTTATATTCTCCGTGAAAAGTTTTAAATATTAATCTCCATGAATAAATTGAAGTCAAAAAAGCTGTAAAAACACCCACTCCTGCTGCATAAAAACCTGTCGTCTTTCCACTCAAATAAGCGAACTCTATAATTGCATCCTTAGAATAAAAACCAGATAATAGAGGGAAGCCAGTTAGAGCTAGAGTTCCTATTATCATTAAAATATAAGTGTAAGGTAATTTTTTCCAAATTCCGCCCATATTGTTGATATCTTGCTCGTTTTTTAAAGCATGAATAACTGACCCAGACCCTAAAAATAGTAATGCTTTAAAAAATGCATGTGTAAATAAATGAAACATTGCAACATTATATGCACCAACACCAGCAGCAAAAAACATATAACCTAATTGACTACATGTAGAGTAAGCAATTATTTTTTTAATATCGGTTTGTACTAAAGCAATACTAGCTGCAAAAAAGGCAGTACTCATTCCAACTATAGTTATAATATTCAATGCCAATTCAGAGTACTCATAAATCGGGGAACATCTGACAACTAAAAAAACACCTGCTGTGACCATAGTAGCTGCATGAATTAAAGCTGAAACAGGTGTTGGTCCTTCCATTGCATCGGGTAACCAAGTATGAAGTAAAATTTGTGCTGATTTACCCATTGCGCCAATAAACAATAGCAAAGAAATTAAATCTATCGCATTAACTCCAATCCCAAGGAAAATTAATCTTTGATCTACAATTGATGGTATTTGTTCAAAAACTTCTGAATAATTTACTGTTCCAAACAAATAAAAGATTAAGAATATTCCAAGAGCAAAACCAAAATCTCCCACTCTGTTTACAACAAAAGCTTTTATGGCAGCTGCATTTGCACTTTCTTTCTTGAACCAAAAGCCAATTAAAAAATAAGAGCACAAACCTACACCTTCCCACCCAAAAAATAATTGGATAAAATTATCAGCTGTTACCAGCATTAGCATTGCGAAAGTAAACAGAGATAAAAAAGCCATAAACCTTGGTTTGTGTGGATCATGTGACATGTATCCAATAGAATAAATATGAACCAAAGCAGAAACAAGTGTCACAACAACCAGCATAACTGCTGATAATGAATCTATCTTCATAGACCAATTAACCTCCAATGATCCAGAATTTATCCATGAGGCAATTACAATATTTTCCTCATACTGATTTACGATTACTTCATAAAATACTATTCCTGAAAGGATTGCTGATATTGATACTAATAAGCTGGTTAGGATTTCTGAGTTTCTATCACCAATATATTTGCCAAAAAAACCAGATATAATAGAAGCGATCAATGGTAACGCTATAATTGATATTTCCATTTTATCCTTTTAGATTATCTATTTCTTCAACCCTAATGGTTCCAGCATTTCGATAATAAACTACAATTATTGCAAGGCCTATTGCAGCCTCAGCAGCAGCAACGGTCAAAATAAATAATGTGAAAACTTGACCTGATAAATCGTTAAGATAAATTGAAAATGATACAAGGTTAATATTTACAGCAAGTAGTATCAGCTCAATGCTCATTAAAATTACAATGATATTTTTTCTATTTAAAAAAATTCCAATTACACCAATACTAAAAATCACAGCTCCAAGCGTTAGATAATGTCCTAATCCAATATCAGTCATCAATCTTTACTCCTCTGTTAGAGGGAACTTCTAAAACCTCAACACCTTCAGATCTTTCTCGAGAAATTTGTTTCAAATAACTCTGTGTTTTGACACCCTCTCTCTGCCTAAAAGTAAGAACAATGGCACCAATCATTGCTATTAATAAAATCATCCCACTTATTTGAAAAATATGAATGTAATCAGTATATAAGATCTGACCCAATGAGTGAGTATTACTAACATCGTTGGTAATCTGAGAAGAATTTGCATTAAATAATTCAGGTCTATATTTCCAACCACCAATTACAATAATAAGCTCAAAGAATATAATTGCACTTATTATTAATCCTACTGGTATATGACTAGAATTCTCTTTTGATACGAACCATTGATTTTTCTGTTGTGCAACGTTTAGCATCATTACTACAAATAAAAATAGAACAGCTACTGCTCCCACATAAACAATAAGCATTATCATTCCTAGGAATTCTGCACCAATCATTATAAAAAGGCACGAAATACTGATAAAATCTAAGATTAAAAAAAAAACTGAATGAACCGTATTTTTTGAAACTGTGACCATAATCGCTGAGATGATTGCAATAATTGAAAAAATATAAAAAAATATTGCATGTGGTATCATAAAGTCACCTATAAGGATTATCTGATTTAATATTTGCCGCTAAAATATTTTCCCATCTATCTCCGTTATCAAGTAATTTTTCTTTAGTATAATAAAGTTCTTCCCGTGTTTCTGTAGAAAATTCAAAATTTGGTCCTTGCACAATTGCATCAACTGGACAAGATTCTTCACATAAACCACAGTATATACATTTCATCATATCAATATCATAACGAGTAGTTTTTCTGCTACCATCTGATCTTTCAGTAGACTCTATCGTTATTGCCTGAGCTGGACATACAGCTTCACATAACTTACAAGCTATGCATCTTTCTTCACCATTAGGATATCTTCTTAATGCATGTTCTCCCCTGTATCTTGGACTAATCTTTCCTTTTTCAAATGGATAATTTATAGTTTTTTTTGATTTAAAAATTTCTTTTAGACCAATAAATAACCCAGTTACAAAGTCGACCATAAATACTGTTTTAAAAAATCTTGTAAATTTCATTTAAATTGTTGGTAAAAGGTTAAAATAAAATAAATAACTTGCAGTCAAAATGACATAAGTTAAAGATAATGGAAGAAATATTTTCCACCCTAATCTCATAAGTTGATCATATCGATATCTAGGCACAACAGCTTTAACTAAAGCAAATAAAATAAATAAGAACAATATTTTAAAAATTAACCAAAAAACTCCTGGAATTAAGTTGAATGGATACAAATCAATGGGTGAAAGCCATCCACCTAAAAATAAAATAGACCCCAAAGCACACATTAAAAGAATATTTGCATATTCCCCCAACCAAAACATAGCATACATCATCCCAGAATATTCTGTTTGATAGCCAGCAACTAATTCAGCTTCAGCTTCTGGTAAATCAAAAGGTGGCCTATTCGTCTCTGCTAAGGCAGAAATAAAAAAAATCACAAACATTGGAAATAGTGGAATAATAAACCACATATTTTGTTGGGCCATTACAATGTCACTCAAATTTAATGATCCCACACATAATAAAACATTTATAATTATTATACCAATAGATACCTCATAAGAAACCATTTGGGCGGCAGATCTTATTGCACCCAGAAAAGGGTATTTTGAATTCGAGGCCCAACCTCCCATTATTATTCCATAAACCCCAAGTGAAGAAACCGCAAATATATAAAGTATTCCAACATTGATATTTGCCAAAACTTGATTTTCACCAAAAGGAATTACAGCCCAAGAAATTAAAGCTAAAGTCATAGTTATTATTGGAGCTAAAATAAAAATAATTTTATTTGAACTTGCAGGAATTATTATTTCTTTAAATATATACTTTAATGCGTCAGCTAAAGATTGTAATAATCCGAAAGGACCAACAACATTGGGACCTTGTCTTTTTTGTACAAACGCCCAAACTCTTCTATCTAGCCAAACAATCATAGCTACTGAGACTAATACTGGGATCAAAAGAAAAAATATTTTGTAAACTTCATTAAAGATTAAATTTAAATTATCCATTTTTTTTTATCCCTCTGTGCCAGTGCGTCTAACATCAATTTTTGAGTTATTGCAATTAAACATTGTCTTTGATGATCTAGCTATAACATTAGAAAAATAGTAGTCTCTTGTAATAATTCTTAAGTCTTCACTTTTAAAATTATTAGACTTAATATCACCATTTAAAATTGAACCATCTTTTTCATTTTTAAGTTTTAAGTAGTTAAACATGCTGCTCTCTAACTCTTCTTTATCATTAAAAAGCTTTCTATTATTCATAAATTCTGCAAGATCATTAATAATCTGCCAATCTTCTTTAGCCTCTCCTGGGGGATAGGAAGCTTTGTAAGCTTTTTGAATTTTTCCCTCTAAATTTGTATAATGTCCAGATTGTTCAGTATAAGCAGCACCTGGTAGAATTATATCAGCTGATTCTGCACCCCTATCTCCATGACTTCCAATATAAATTACAAACTCTTTCTTTTTATCAAACTTCAAATTATCTTGTCCTAAAAGAAAAATTAATTCAAATTTATTTTCATTTAAATCTCTTAAAACGTCATTAGTTTTATCAATAATATCTAAATCTAAATTTCCAACAGTTGCAGCATCAGTAGAAATTATATTTAAAGGATTCCATTCATCGTTAAATTTTTCTTTATTTAATAAAAATTTTTTAAAAGATTTAAATAAATACTCTGCTGAGTTAGATTTTAAAAAAGACTCACCAAATATTATCATTGGTTTTTTTGACTCAATTATATCTTTAGTCATTTTGCTATTATTCTCAATAATATCCTTAATAGTCTGAGTTTTTCCGTCAAGACTTTGGTAAGGATATGTTAAATCACCAACATCATTTAAAGATACAATTTTTAATTTATTTTTAAGGTAAGCTTTTCGTATTCTGGCATTTAACATAGTAGCTTCAAACCTCGGATTTGTACCAATTAGCAAAATTAAATCTGTCTCCTCAATCCCATTTATTTTTGAATTAAATAAATAATTTTCTCTACTAGTGTTATCTACAAAATAATTAGATGATCTTGATTCATATTTACTTGAATTAATTGTTCTGTCAAAAAATTCTTTAAATATATAACTTGCTTCCATATTGGTTAAGTCACCAACAAAGCCACAAATTTTATTTTTGTCAGTATTTTTGATTTTTGATTTAATAATTTTATAAACTTCATCCCATGAAGCTTTTTCAAATTTATTATTATATTTTATATAGGGTGTATCAAGTCTTTGATTTAATAAACCATCACATGCATATCTAGTTTTGTCAGATATCCATTCCTCATTTATATCTTCATTAATGACTGGCAAAACTCTTTTAACTTCCCAATCATAGGTATCAACTCTTATGTTAGATCCAACAGCATCCATTACGTCAATTGTTTCAGTTTTTTTTAATTCCCAAGGCCTTGCTTCAAAAACATATGGTTTAGATGTGAGAGCACCAACTGGACAAAGGTCAATTACATTCCCAGATAGTTCTGACTGAACTGATTTTTCTAAATAAGTTGTAATTTGCATATCCTCTCCTCTTCCAATTGCACCAAGTTCTGGAACTCCTGCTATCTCTGTTGCGAACCTTATGCATCTTGTACAGTGAATACATCTTGTCATTTGTGTTTTAATTAATGGTCCCATATTTTTATCAGGTACAGTTCTTTTATTTTCTTTAAATCTAGATTTATCGATACCATAGTACATCGACTGATCTTGTAGATCGCATTCTCCACCTTGATCACAAACAGGGCAGTCTAAAGGATGATTAGCTAATAAAAATTCCATAACTCCTTTTCTTGATTTCTCTATTTTTGGTGTATTCGTTTTTATAACCATGCCTTCAGCAGCTGGCATAGCACAAGAAGCTATAGGTTTTTGGGATTTTTCCATTTCAACTAAACACATTCTACAATTTCCAGCTATTGATAGTTTTTCGTGATAACAAAATCTTGGAATTTCTACACCAGCTTTTTCACAAGCTTGTAAAACAGTCAAGCCTTCTTCAACCTCAACTTCTATATCATTTACTTTTAATTTAAGCATTTTTATCTAACAAGTGTTGATCTACCAAGTATGGAATATTTTTAGTTTCTTTAACGATTGGATCAAATTTATTTCTTTTTTTAATTTCATCTTTAAAATGTCTTAATAAGCCTTGCACTGGCCAAGAAGATCCTTCACCAAAAGCACAAATTGTATGACCCTCTATTTGTTTAGTAACATCACCAAGCATATCTACTTCTTCTTTTGATGCTTCTCCTTTAGCCATTCTTTCAAGCATTCTCCACATCCAGCCAGATCCCTCTCTACATGGCGTACACTGACCGCAACTTTCATGCTTATAAAATCTTGCTATCCTCGCCATGCATTTAATTATGTCCTGATCTTTATTAATGACAACTACACCTGCAGTACCTAAACCACTTTTTTCAGCCGTCAAAGAGTCAAAGTCCATAGTCAATGTTTCACATTTTTCTTTAGGTATTAATGGCATTGAAGATCCACCTGGGATTACAGCTTGCAAATTTTCCCAACCACCTACTACACCTCCAGCATGAATTTCTATTAGCTCTTTTAAAGGTATATTCATCTCTTCTTCAACATTGCATGGATTGTTTACATTTCCAGATATACAAAAAATTTTAGTGCCAGTATTTTTTTCTCTACCTAAAGATGCAAACCATTTTCCTCCTCTTCGAAGAATAGTTGGAACTACTGCTATTGTTTCTACATTATTGATTATTGTAGGGCACCCATAGAGACCTATTAAAGCTGGAAAAGGAGGTTTCAATCTTGGTTGACCCTTATTTCCCTCAATGCTTTCAAGTAAGGCAGTTTCTTCACCACAAATATATGCGCCTGCACCATAATGAATATAAATATCCAAATCCCATCCAGTTCCTGCAGCATTTTTACCGATTAATTTTTTTTCATAAGCCTCATCAATTGCAGCCTGAAGTTTTTGTCCCTCAATAAAATATTCACCCCTAATATAGATATAACAAACATGTGCTTGAACTGCATATGAAGCAATTAAACAACCCTCAATTAGTTTATGAGGTTCAAACCTCAATATATCTCTGTCTTTACAAGTACCAGGTTCAGACTCATCTGCATTAATGACTAAATAATGTGGTCTTGATCCAAGTTCTTTTGGCGCAAAAGACCATTTTAACCCTGTCGGGAATCCAGCACCACCTCTACCTCTGAGTTGTGAGTCTTTTATTTCGTTAATTATCCACTCTCTTCCCTTAATAGTAAGATCTTTGGTATTTACCCAATCACCTCTTTTTTGTACTGATGTTATATCAGTTCCTAAATCATTATATAAGTTTTTAAAAATTCTATCTTGATCGTTAAGCATTTTTTATATCCAATAATGTTTTTCTATTATTTTCAGGTTCATTACTAACTCTTCCTCTGTAAGAGCCTGGTGTGAGAGTTTCACCTTTTAAAATTTGATCAAATATTTTTAAAGTTTTTTCTTTATCTAAATCTTCAAAATAATCATCATTTATTTGCATCATTGGAGCATTCACACAAGCACCTAAACACTCGACTTCCATCCACGAACAATCTTTATTAGCTGATAACTCTAATTCATTTTCTGAAATTTTTTCCTTACAAGCCTCGACTAATTTATTAGCACCTCTTATCATGCACGGAGTTGTTGTACAAACTTGAATAAAATACTTTCCTACTGGGGAAAGATTATACATAGAGTAAAAAGTAGCTACCTCATAAACTTTTATGTACGGCATATCTAAAAATTTTGCTATGTATTTCATTGCTGCTAATGGTATCCAATTATTATTTTGTCTTTGAGCTATGTATAATAATGCCATTACAGCACTCTGCTGTTTTCCTCTAGGATACTTTAAAATTATTTCTTTAGCAGCTTTTAAAGATTCGGAGTTAAATTCAAAACTATCTGGCTGATCTTTAGCTGGTCTCTTTAAGCTCATCTATCTACCTCTCCAAATACTATATCTAAAGAACCAAGCACAGCTGGAACATCTGCTAGCATATGTCCTTTAATTAAATAATCCATAGATTGTAAATGTGAAAATCCTGGAGCTCTAATTTTACATTTATAAGGTTTACTCGATCCATCAGAAATTAGATAAACACCAAATTCCCCTTTGGGTGCTTCAACAGCTGTATAAATTTCATCTTTGGGAACTCTATATCCCTCAGTGAATAATTTAAAATGATGTATTAAGGCCTCCATTGATTGTTTAATTTCTTTTTTTGAAGGAGGCGATATTTTTCCATCAAAAGTTTTAATTGGCCCAATCTCCATTTTTGACAAACATTGTTTTATGATTGAAATACTTTCCTTCATTTCCTCTATTCTACAAAGATATCGATCATAACAATCTCCATTTTTTCCAACAGGAATCCTAAATTCTAATTGGTCGTAGCAATCATAAGGTTGAGATTTTCGAAGATCCCAAGGGATGCCAGATCCTCTTAACATTACTCCACTAAATGAATAATCAAGTGCATCTTCTTTTGTAACTAAACCAATATCTACATTCCTCTGCTTAAATATTCTGTTATCTGTTAATAAATTTTCTAAATCATCAATAATTTTTGGAAAAGTTTCACAAAATTTCGCAATATCATTTTCCAATCCCGCAGGTAAATCTTGATGAACACCACCGGCTCTAAAATAATTGGCATGTAATCTTGAACCAGAAGCTCTTTCATAGAAGGTCATTAATGTTTCACGCTCTTCAAACCCCCATAAAGAAGGAGTTAATGCTCCAACATCTAATGCTTGGGTTGTTACATTTAAAATATGACTTAAAATTCTTCCAATTTCACAAAACATAACTCTTATAAATTGAGCTCTTATTGGAACATCGATATTTAAAATTTTTTCAATTGCTAATGCAAAAGCATGCTCTTGATTCATAGGAGCTACATAATCAAGCCTATCAAAATAGGGAACTGCCTGCATATAAGTTTTATTTTCTATTAATTTTTCTGTTCCACGGTGCAATAATCCAATGTGAGGGTCTGCTTTTTCTACAACTTCACCATCTAATTCCAATATTAATCTTAGCACACCATGTGCTGCTGGGTGTTGTGGACCAAAATTTAAATTTAAGTTTTTAATTTTTTTTGTCATTAATATTTGTTTGATCCTTTATATATTTTGTCCCTTCCCAAGGACTTTCATAATCAAAATTTCTATAATTTTGCTCTAATTTAACAGGTTCATTAATTACTTTTTTTTGATCCTCATTATATCTAACTTCAGTATGACCAGTTAAAGGAAAATCTTTTCTTAAAGGATGCCCTTCAAAACCATAATCTGTGAGTATTCTTCTTAGATCTGGGTGATCTTTAAAATTAACTCCATACATATCAAAAACTTCTCTTTCCATCCAATTGGCTGATGGAAAAATCGAAGTCAAAGATGAAATAACCTCATTTTCACTTATATTGTAACTCAAAATCATTCTTTGATTATATTCATGACTTAAAAATAAATATACAATCTTAAATCTTTCAGATTTCTCTGGATAATCAACAACTGTGATGTCAATTAACTGTCTAAATTTCGTATCTTTATCTGTTTTGATGAATAGAGTAACATCTATCAAGTCCTCTTTATCAATTTCTAAATAAATTTGATTGTGCAAAATTTTAGAACTATTTATCTTAGTCCCTAACTCAGAATTTATTTTTTTTTCTAAATCAATTAAATTATTCATTTTATCTAGTAAACGAGCCTTTGTTTCTTATTTTTTTCTGTAATTGCATTATTCCATATAGCAATGCTTCTGCCGAAGGAGGGCATCCTGGAACATAAATATCCACTGGCACTATACGATCACATCCCCTGACTACCGAGTAGGAATAGTGATAATATCCTCCACCGTTAGCACAACTACCCATTGATATGACATACCTAGGCTCAGGCATTTGATCATATACTTTTCTAAGTGCTGGAGCCATTTTATTTGTTAAGGTGCCAGCTACAATCATAACATCTGACTGCCTTGGGGATCCTCTTGGTGCTGCACCAAATCTTTCAACATCGTATCTAGGCATAGCGGTTTGCATCATTTCGACTGCACAGCATGCAAGACCAAAAGTCATCCAATGTAATGAGCCAGATCTTGACCAATTGACTAAATTTTCTAAGGAAGTAGTGATAAAACCGTTTTTACTGAAGTCATCAGCTAGTTGTTTAAATTCTTCAGGTACTTGATCTATTTTGTTATTCATCAAAATTTTTATTCCCAGTCTAATGCACCTTTTTTCCATTCATAAATAAAACCTATAGTTAATATAAATAAGAAAATCATCATTGACGTAAAACCTAAAATTCCAATATTGCCTAAAGAAATTGCCCACGGAAATAAAAACGCAATTTCAAGATCAAAAATTATAAAAAGTATTGCAACAAGATAAAAACGAACGTCAAATTCCATTCTTGAGTCTTGAAATGGTTCAAATCCACATTCATAAGCTGATAATTTTTCTGGATCTGGATTTTTAGGAGATAAGATAAAATTTACAACTACAAATGCACAGCTTAATCCGAAGGCAATTATCAAAAATAGTATAATAGGTAAATAATCCTTTAAAAAATCTGCAGTCATAGTGTTAATAGTATTAATCTTCGAATAAGAAAATTCTGATAAGATTCATAATATAGTTGTTTTATTTAAATATTTAAAGTTTTATATCTCAGTTAAATTGAGGTTTTTTATAGATATTTTTGTGCTTATTAATAGTGCAAATTAGTCACGTATTTTACGGCTAATTCATTAATGAAAGTTTGAAATTGATAATTATTATCACTAAATGGCGGGAGTGAAGGGACTCGAACCCTCGACCTATCGCGTGACAGGCGATCGCTCTAACCAACTGAGCTACACCCCCACAAGTGATTCATTTTGGTGGGCAGTAAAGGACTCGAACCTTTGACCCCCTCGGTGTAAACGAGATGCTCTACCAACTGAGCTAACCGCCCTTTACCAAAACATTGAAATTTATATCTTTTGGGATAATTACGTCAAGTTCTATTACAACAAAAAAACGTGTAAAAGATTTATTTTTTATAATTAATTTTTATATATTTAACAAAGATACTCAAGAGCTTTAAGCAATCCACCTTTTTTATATGGTATCTTTGATTTCATCAAACCCATCTCAACACCAGCTAAAGTACCTGCTAGCATTAATTCGTTAAAATCACCCAAGTGTCCAATTCTAAAAATTTTACCAGCAACTTTTGCTAAGCCAGTTCCAAGTGACATGTTATAATGATCTAAAATTGTTTTTCTTAATAAATCTGCGTCATGTCCCTCTGGAACTATGACCGCTGTTAATGAATCTGAATACTCTTTAGGATTCTTACAAAGTATTTCTAGGCCCCAAGAATTGACTGCAATTCTAGTTGCTTCCGCAAATCTTTTATGTCTTTTAAAAACATTTTCTAACCCTTCTTCTGTAAGCATGTTAATCGCCTCATCTAATCCATAAAATAAGTTTGTAGCTGGTGTATAAGGAAAATAACCTTTTTTATTATTCTCTATCATTGGTCCCCAATCCCAATAAGATTTTGGCAATTCAGATGTTTTATAAGCCTCTAACGCTTTTGAACTAATTGCATTAAAAGATAATCCTGGTGGCAACAATAAACCTTTTTGAGATCCACCAACTGTTACATCAACTTTCCATTCTTGATGTCTATAGTCAATTGATCCAAGTGAAGATATAGTATCAACAAATAATAACGCTGGATGTTCTGCATGGTCCATTGCTTTTCTTATTTCTCCAATTCTACTTGTTACACCAGTGGAAGTTTCGTTATGAACAGCACACACTGCTTTAATTTTATTTTCTTTATCTTCTTTTAGTTTTTTTTCAACTATGTTTGGATCTACGCCTGTTCTCCAATCACCCTTGACAAAATCAACCTCAATTTTAAATTTTTGTGCTATATCCCACCAAAGAGTTGAGAAATGTCCTGTTTCAAACATTAAAATTTTATCTCCAGCGCTTAGAGTGTTTACTATTGCAGCCTCCCATGCACCTGTGCCAGAGGCTGGGAATATAATAACTGGCTCAGAAGTTTTGAAAATTAATTTAATCCTGTCTAAAACTCTTAAGCCTAATTCTGCAAAATCAGGTCCCCTATGATCTATTGTTGGATAGTCCATAGCTCTTAAAACTCTATCAGGAACGTTTGTAGGTCCTGGTATTTGAAGAAAGTGTCGGCCTGGTCTTATATTATTTGAAATTGCCATTCTGCTGTATATGCTAAAGAAATTATATAATCAAACTTATTATGTATGACAAAAAGTAGTAATTTAATAAATAGCTTAGAAGTTTATGTTTTAAATAATCCTAAAGAAGTTAAGCCTCATTGGGTCAGTCATTTTGTAGTGCCAACAGCTAACGAATTATTAATAAGAATTAAAAATAAAGATGGTAATTCAGGTTTTGGGTTGGCCACAAGTTACACAGATATAGAACCTATAATTAAACCTTTCTCAAATGGATTACAAAATTTAATAATTGGAGAAGATCCTTTTTGTCCAGAAAAATTATACGAAAAAATTTTTAAATTAACAGACACGCGTCAAAGCAATGAAAAAAGATGGAGTAGAGAAGCTTTAATCAGAATTTCTGCAGCTTTAGATATTGCTTGCTGGGATCTGATAGGTAAAGCCTCTAAAGTTCCCTTATATAAGTTATTTGGAGGATATAGAAATAAGATCCCTGTATATGTTACATGTGCTTATTACAGAGATGGTAAAGATGAAAATGAACTTAGGGAAGAATTACAAAAATTAATTAAAATTGGACATCAGAGTTTTAAAGTTAAAGTGGGTGGATTAAGTATTAAAGAAGACGCAAAAAGATTAGAAATAATTCGTCAAGAAATTGGTAATGATAAAGACTTAATGATTGATGTTAACAGAGCATGGGACCTAAAAACAGCTATTGAGGGAGTAAAGGAATTTGAAAGATTTGATCCTACTTGGATAGAAGAACCTGTTAGATGGGAAGATGATAGAAGAAACTTAAAACTTTTGTCACAACAAACTAAAATTCCTTTGTCAGGTGGCGAAAGTGAGATTACGATTTATGGCTGTAGATCTATGGTCGAAGAAAATGCTATACAAATTTTACAATTTGATTGCACCATGTTTGGAGGTTTTACTAATGGTAAAAAACTATCAGCTTTATGTGAGTTACATCATTTAGATATTGCTCCACATCATGATTGTTATATTCATGCTCCTTTAGTTGCATCATCTCCATCTGGAAGAATAGTTGAGTCATTTGATGACGAAAGAGATCCACTTCAAGCAGAATTATTTGAGAATCCGCATAAAATGAGTAATGGATGGATATATTTAAATGAAAATCCTGGTTTAGGATTTGAAATTTCTGAAACCGCGTTAAAAAAGTTCGGGAAATTAGTTTACAAAAACAAATAAACATCTAATTTTATTTTATGCGGTTTAATTCTGAACAAATAAAAAAAATTGGTAAAGAAATAAGTAACAAAGTTGAAGGTAAAACTTTGTTCGACGATTTCTCACGAGGAAGATATAGTACAGATGCATCAATTTACCAGATTAAACCTCTTGGGGTAGTTCTGCCAAAGGATACTAATGATGTTCTAAATATAATGGACTATTCTCAAAAAAATTCTATTCCTTTATTGGCTAGAGGTGGTGGTAGTTCACAATGTGGTCAGACTGTAGGTGAAAGTTTAGTCCTCGATTATTCAAAGCACCAAAACAAAATTTTAGAACTTAATGTTGAAGAAAAATATGTATGGGTTCAGCCTGGTGTTGTATTGGATCATTTAAATTCATATTTAAAACCCTATGGTTTATGGTTTCCAGTAGATGTATCTACAAGTAGCAGAGCAACTATTGGAGGTATGTCAGCAAATAATTCGTGTGGATCAAGATCTTTGTATTATGGAAACATGGTTCATAATGTGTTGGCAATTGAAGCTATTTTAGATGATGGTTCTTTACATACATTTAATGAAATTAATAAAAATTATCTTACAACAACTAATAACCAAGATCGCTTTTATAAAATTATTGATAAGTTTTTACACTTAAGACAAAAAGTAAGCAAAGATATTGATAATAATTGGCCAACTACTCAAAGAAGAGTTGGTGGATATAATATCGACTTAATTAATCCAAAGGGATTTAATTCATCTCATCTTTTAGTTGGTTCAGAGGGAACGTTATCTCTTTTTAATAAAATAAAATTAAAATTATCTGATATTCCTAAAAATAAAATATTAGGTGTGTGCTATTTTGATAATTTTCACCAAGCAATGGAGTTAACAAAAGAGATTGTAAAATTAAAACCTACTTGTGTTGAATTAATGGATCAAAATTTGTTAAATCTAGCAAAAGAAATTCCAATGTACGCAGGTGGAATTAAGAAATATATTAAGGGTAATCCAGCAGCTGTTTTAATGGTTGAATTTATAGACACTGATAAAAGTGTTTATGAAAAAAAGATAAAGGATCTTGAATATTTAGTTTTAAATCAAAATAAAAAAAATCAATTTTCTTATTTTACTGACCTGTCTGAACAAAAAGAAGTTTTTGAAATTAGAAAAGCTGGATTAAATATCTTAATGTCAATGAAGGGTGATAAAAAGCCAGTAGCATTTATTGAGGATTGTGCGGTATCCTTAGATCACTTGGCAGAATACACATCAAGATTAAATGAAATATTCAAAAAATATAATACCAGTGGAATGTTTTATGCTCATGCATCGGTAGGAACACTTCACGTAAGACCAGTTTTGAACATGAAGTCTGACCAGGACATTAAAAATATGAGATCTATTTCTGAAGAGGCTTTTGAAATGGTAAAAGATTATAAAGGTTCTCATTCTGGTGAACATGGGGATGGGATAGTTAGATCAGAATTCCACGAAATGATGTTTGGAAAAAATATTACTAATGCATTTGAGGAAATTAAAGATACTTTTGATAATAAAAATTTATTAAATCCGGGTAAAATTGTTAGGCCTTTTAAATCAAATGATAGATCATTGATGAGGTACAAATCAGATTATCAAACAGAAAATATAAGCACACATTATGATTGGTCCAATTGGGGTCAATTTTCTGATGCTATTGAAATGTGTAATAATAATGGTGCATGTAGAAAATTAGACTCAGGTGTAATGTGTCCCTCATATAGAGTTACAAAAGAAGAAAAAGATTTAGTTAGAGGAAGAGCAAATACTCTTAGACTAGCACTGTCTAATCAGTTGCCTGAGGGATCTTTTGCATCAAAAGAGATGTATGAAACAATGGAGCTGTGTGTAAGTTGTAAAGCTTGTCAAAGAGAATGTCCAATGTCTGTTGATATGGCTAAAATGAAAAGTGAATTTTTATCACATTATTACAAAAAATTTAGCATGAGAATAAAAGATAGAATTATCTCAGATATGCCAAAACTAATTTGGTTATATAAAATTGTGAATCCAATAATCAATAAGATTAAGAATTATCCACTTGTATCTAATGTTATTAGAAAATTTGGTTTTGCAACTGAAAGAAGTCTACCTGAGGTTCAAAATCAAAAAGCTTTAAAAGATATTTATCAAAATCAAGAAATTTCAGAAAATAAAGTTATTTTGTTCGCTGATACATTTAATATTAATTTTGAAAATGAAAATTTAGTCTACACAATTAAAGTGTTAAACAAATTTGGTTATCAGGCGATAATTCCAAGTTTTGGCGATGATAAATTAAAAA
>CACHIS010000012.1 GCA_902579925.1 uncultured Pelagibacteraceae bacterium | reverse complement strand
TTACAGGTGCAACAGGTAACAATCTTAATAATGTAAATCTTAAAATTCCGTTAGGAAGTTTGACATGTGTAACAGGTGTATCCGGTAGTGGTAAGTCTACTCTAGTGCTTCAAACTTTGTACAATGCTTTAAATCTTACATTAAACAATAATAAATCAAGAAAAATACCAAAACCATTTAAAGGATTTAAAGGCACTGAATTGATTGACAAGATAATTGATATCGATCAATCACCAATTGGGAGAACACCAAGATCAAATCCAGCAACTTACACTGGTGCTTTTGGACCAATAAGAGATTGGTTTACTGGGTTACCTGAGTCAAAAACTCGAGGTTATAAACCTGGTAGATTTTCTTTTAATGTAAAAGGTGGAAGATGTGAGGCGTGTGAAGGAGATGGTGTAATTACATATGAAATGCATTTCCTTCCAGATGTATATATTCAATGCGATGAATGCAAAGGCACTCGATATAATAGAGAGACTCTTGAAATCAAGTTCAAAGACAAAAGTATAGCTGATGTTTTGAATATGACTGTAGATGAAGGTTGTGAATACTTTGAAAATATATCTAATATAAAAACTAAATTACTTACATTAAAGAAAGTTGGATTAGGCTATATAAAAATAGGCCAGCAAGCTACGACTTTATCGGGTGGTGAGGCTCAAAGAATAAAATTAGCTAAGGAATTATCCAAAAGATCGACCGGAAGAACTATGTATATTTTAGATGAACCTACAACAGGATTGCATCAGCATGATATTAAAAAACTATTAGAGATACTTCACACTTTTGTCGCATTGGGAAACACTGTTGTTGTAATAGAACATAACTTAGATGTGATTAAAACTGCAGATTATATTGTCGATATGGGTCCAGAGGGAGGTGTAAAAGGTGGCAAGATTATCGCAGAAGGAAAGCCAGAAGAAATTTGTAAAATTAATGAGAGTTACACAGGTAAATTTTTGAAACCACTTTTGAATTAATTAAAAATAGTATATAAGTAACGATATATGATTAATATGTTGTCATCATTATCCAAAACAGTCCATGCTTCACTAGCAATTGCTGTCATTTTATTTATAGGCTTATTTTATCAAAATGATGGTTTCAGTTTTGACAGAATTTTTTGGAGTGGTTTAGCAAGATATGTTCACGTAATAGTTGGTATAATGTGGATAGGGCTACTTTGGTATTTTAATTTTGTTCAGATACCAAACATGGGAAAAATTCCAGATGAACAAAAACCTGCTATTGGAAAAGTAATTGCTCCAGCAGCACTTTTTTATTTTAGATGGGCAGCAGCTTTTACAATTTTATCTGGATTAATAGTAGCTGGATTAAATGGATACCTGCATGATGCTATGACTTTAAGTTTAGGTTCGGGCGTACCAAAGCATACTGCAATTGGAATTGGAATGTGGTTGGGTATTATTATGGCCTTTAATGTTTGGTTTGTAATTTGGCCAAACCAAAAAAGAGCTCTTGGAATTGTAGAATGCGAACCAGAATTAAAAGCTAAATCTGCAAAAACCGCAATGTTGTTTTCAAGGACAAATACACTTTTATCATTACCAATGCTATTAACTATGGTAGCTGCACAAAATTTATATTAAACTTTACTATCGTCTTTAAGAACTGTTTTTTGCGAAACCTTTAGTCTCACAAGTACTGTATTAGCAATATAAATTGATGAATAAGTTCCAAATATAACACCAAAAATCATTGCTAATGAAAATCCCTTTAAAACTTCACCTCCAAAAAAGAATATTGATAGCAAGGCTAATAAAGTAGTTATAGAAGTTATTAAAGTTCTAGATAAAGTTTCATTAATTGAAATATTTGTTAATTCAAAAATTTTGATATCCGAGTATTTTTTTAAATTTTCTCTTACTCTGTCAAATATAACAACAGTGTCATTCATAGAATATCCAACTATCGTCAATACTGCTGCTATAATTGACAAATTTATTTCAAGACTCAACAAAGAAAAAATACCTAGAGTAACTATTACATCGTGAAACAAAGCCATTATCGCGCCTAAACTAAACTGCCATTCAAATCTTATCCAAATATAAATAAGCATTAAAGCTAAAGCAACTGATATAGCGATTACACCAGATTTTAATAATTCAGCACTTACTTTTGGACCAACATTTTCAACTCGCCTAAAGTTAAAAACATTACCAAATGATCTATCTAAACTTTTTTTAATTTTCTCAATAACATTTTTGTCATTACTATTTTCAAATTTAATTAAAAAGTCTTTTTCATTACCAAAATTTTTTACTGAGACATCGCCTAAATTCATCTGATTTAAATTATCTCTTAATGAAGAGACATTTATTTTTGAGTCTGAGCTCCTTAATTCGATAAGAGTTCCTCCCTTAAAATCTATCCCAAAATTAAGACCTTTAAATGTTAATAAAAATAAGGATACAATCACTAGTAACAATGAAACAATATTAAATTTTTTATAGTATTTATTAAAAGCTATCATTTAAATTAGTTCCTCTTTGTCCTTATTTTTAGAAACATATAAAACAGTCAATAACCTTGCTATGAAATAAACTGAAAAAAGTGTTGTAAATATTCCAATCCCTAGCGTTAATGAGAAACCTTTAATTGGACCAGATCCCATAAAAAATAAAATAATTGCAGCTAATAAAGTTGTTATATTTGCATCTAAAATTGCAGTTCTTGATTTAATGTAACCGCTATCAAAAGCAATTAGATTATTTTTCTCATCTTTTAATTCTTCCCTAATTCTCTCAAAAATTAATACATTTGCATCAACAGCCATACCTACTGTTAAAATAATTCCAGCTATACCAGGTAATGTTAATGTTGCCTCAAATAAAGTTAAAATACCAATAAGTATAAATAAATTTATAACTAAAGTTATATTAGTAATAGCACCAAAAATTTTATATTTAACAAAAATGAAAAGAATTACTAAAATAAATCCAATAATTAAAGCAATCATACCTGCCTTAATTGAGTCTTGGCCTAAATCAGGACCAACTGTTCTTTCCTCAATGATGTTTAAAGGGGCGGGTAATGCCCCAGATCTTAAAAGTAAGGCTAGATCAGTTGCTGATTGAAACGTAAATCCACCACTTATTTGACCAGATCCAGTAGCAATTTTATCTCTTATGACTGGCGCACTAATAATCTTTCCGTCTAATACTATAGCTAGTCTTTTACCAATACCATTTGATGTTGCTTTACCGAATCTTTTAGCACCTACTCTATCAAGTGAAAAAGTTACAACAGTCTCATTGGTTTCACTATTCATTCTTGGCTGAGCATCTAAAAGATTATCTCCACTAAGGATAATTCTTTTACTTACAATTGCCTCTTCTGAGCCATCTTCAAATTGCAACTTATCTGCACCAAAAGAATCTTCATTACTATTTGTTACAAATCTGAAAGTTAAATTTGCTGTTTTTCCTAATAATGATTTAATTCTCATTGGATCATCCAATCCAGGTAATTCAACTAAAATTCTATCATTACCTCTTTTAAGAATATTCGGCTCGTTAGTTCCAATCTCATCAATTCTTCTTCTAACTATCTCTAAAGCCTGATCTTGTGAAGATGTTTTAAGATTAATAATACCTTGCTTAGAATAAGAAACTTTAAAAAAATTTTCTTCTTGTTCTATATCTAGTTGATGAGATTTAAACCTTTGATAATAAGGGTTAATCTTACTATCTTCTGCTTGAAATTCATCTAAAACAATTTGTTGAAAATTTTTATCAGTGGAAAATAATAATGTTTGTTCGATAAGCTTAAAATTTGTGACTTTAATATCTTTGTCTTTAAAATAATTTCTGATAGTAACTGTTAAATTTTGAAGTTTTTGTTCAATTACTGGATCATTATCAATTTCCAATAATAGATAGGAACCGCCTTGCAAATCTAAACCGAGATTTATTTTTTTGTCCAATAAATCGTTATCAAATTTTAAAAGGTTTGATGATGCAATTACAATAAAAAATAAGGATATTAAAGTGATACAAATAATTCTTAATTTTGAGAAATATAGCACTTTATATTTTTAAAAATTATTTTTTTATTTCTTGAGAATTCATCAAACTCTGCACACCGGTGCCCCTGATAACTTCTACAGTAACATTATCAGCAATTTCTACTTCAATCTTGTCATTGTCTATAACTCTTGAAATTGTTCCTGTGATGCCTCCAGAAGTTACAATTTTGTCACCTTTTTTAAGTCCTTCAACCATTGCTTTATGTTCTTTAACTTTTTTTTGCTGAGGCCTTATCAGGAAAAAATAAAAAATAACAAAAATTAAAATCAGAGGTATAAATTGACCTATTCCTGCACTATCCATAAAACTCCTTAACTAAAGTTGATTATTTATACTATCTCAAAGAGTAAAACAACTTTATTTGAGTGAAATTATTTCCAAATTGTCCATATAAGGTCTTAAAACTTTTGGAATTGTAACTGAACCATCTTTTTTTTGATAATTTTCTAAAATTGCTATCAAAGTTCTTCCCACTGCTAAGCCACTACCATTTAGAGTACCCACAAACAGAGTTTCATTTTTTTTACTCTTATATCTGGCTTTCATTCTTACTGCTTGAAACGTAGAACAAGATGAACAAGAGGAAATTTCTCTATATTTATTCTCAGAAGGAAGCCAAACTTCAATATCGTAAGTTTTTTCAGCACTAAAACCCATATCACCACTACATAAAATCATCTTTCTGTAAGGTAATTCCAAAAGATCTAAAATTGATGTTGCACACTTTGTCATTCTTTCCAATTCTTCTAAACACTTTTCTTGTTCAACAATACTGACCATTTCAACTTTATAAAATTGATGTTGTCTGATCATACCTTTGGTATCTTTACCATAACTGCCCGCTTCTTTTCTAAAACAAGGGGTAGAAGCAACAAATCTCATTGGTAGGTCTTTTGTATTAATAATTTTATCTTTGACAATGTTGGTCAAGATTACTTCTGCTGTTGGTATTAAAAATTTTCGGTCACTACTTTCTTCTAGTTTAACTTCAAATTGATCATTTTCAAATTTGGGGAGTTGACCAGTGCCAAACATTGTATTTTCTGAGGCTAATAAAGGAGGGGAAATTTCCTCATAACCATTTTTTGAAATATGAGTATCTAACATAAAGTTTGAAATAGCTCTCTCTAATAATGCTAATTTATTTTTGACAAATACAAAACGTGAACCTGTGGTTTTTGTTGCTAAATCAAAATCAAGCATACCCAGTTTTTCGCCTAGTTGGTAATGAGATAGTGGTTTAAAATCAAAATTAGGTATTTGACCAGATTTCAATAATTCCACATTGTCATTCTCATCTTTTCCAAGTGGAACATCTTTGTGGGGAATATTTGGTATAATAGATAGTATTTGATCAAGTTCATCTTTTATTTTCTTTTGTTGTTTAGAAATTTTTTCTATTTCAGTTGAAATTTTTTTTGATTTTTCAAATAGTTTTTGGTCTTTAGATTTTGATATTTCTTTTTTTTCATTTTCTAAACTCTCTTTTTCTTGGATAAAACTTCTATTTTGAATATCTAAATCCTTAATTTGATTAAAATCAATTTTAACAAATCTTCCCTCAAGAGACTTTTTAAAAAAATCAAAATTTTTTCTAATTTCTTTTAAATTATGCATTCGAGTCTTTTAATTTTTTATCTTCTATAAATTTTACAGAAAAAATAGACAATTCATATAAAATTAATAATGGTATAGCTAAACCAATTTGGGTGATAGGATCTGGGGGTGTTAGTAAAGCTGCTGCAGCAAAAATTATCACCACAACATATTTTCTTCTTTTTTTTAAAAATTCAGAGTCAACAATTCCTATTCTTGCCAATAGACTTAAAACAACAGGTAATTGAAAACTTATACCAAATGCAAAAATCAACTTCATAACCAATGAAAGATATTCATTCACTTTGGCTTCTAATTGGATTGGTAAATTTGTTGATAATCCCGTACTTTCAAATGATAAAAAAAACTTTATAGCTAAAGGCATTATTAAGTAATAAACCAGCATACCACCTAGAAAAAAAAGAACGGGTGTTAATATTAGATATGGTAATATTGCGTTCTTCTCATGCTTGTAAAGGCCAGGCGCAATAAATTTCCAGATTTGTATTAATATAAATGGACATGTTACAAAAAATGCTGTGAAAAAGGAAATTTTTAGATAAGTTAAAAATGTTTCTTGAAGTGCCGTAAAAATTAATCTTCTATCGTTACCATCATCTTTTACTGCCTGAGCAAAAGGATCAACAAGAAAACCATACAAATGTTCTGCAAAAAAGTAACAACCTACAAAAAAGATCATAAGAAAAATAAAACTATGTATTAATCTTTTTCTTAATTCTACTAAGTGACTTGTGAAGCCACCCTCTTTCTCCTCATTATTCATCTTTTTTATCTTCTTTTTTTTCTACCTTACTATCCTCAATATCAATATTTGAAACTTCATTTTGAATATTGTTAATGTATTTTTTACCAGCTCCAACCCAAGATCCGACTTTTTTTAACATTATAGGAAAATCTTTTGGACCAAGAACAACTATGGCTATGGCTACTACAATTAATATCTCAAACCAACCAATAGTAGGCATGTGATTTAATCTTTTTTATCGCTATCTTGATTATCTTTGGAAATATTTTTAGGTTCATTGTCATCAGTAACATCTGATGCCATCCCTTTTTTAAAACTTTTAATACCTTTAGCAACGTCACCCATCAAACTAGATATTTTGCCTCTACCAAAAAGAAGAACAACAAGTATGACTACGATTGCTATTTGCCAAATTCCAATACTCATAAGCAGTCTTATATATCTTTTATTATCAATTTGAAAGTGACATTTTTAATCTTAATATAAAGACTTATTTTTTATCCTCTGACTCTAATGTGCTACTTAACATTTCATCTATATTTGAATAAATATCTTCTTTTTTGTCGTTTTCTTTTTCTTTATAAAATTTGCCTGTCCCAAAAATAGCACTATCGATATTTGTATTGTCTATTAATCCAGCCGCCCCTAGTTCATCTACAGTTGGCAAATCAGATAATTTTTGAAGATTAAAATGACTTAAAAAATCATCTGTAGTTACATACTGAATTGGTTTTCCTGGCACATCTTTTCTACCACCTGGTTTAACCCAATTTAATTCCATTAAAATATCAAGAGTATTAGTTCCAAATGCAACACCTCTAATTTCTTCAATTTCGGCTCTTGTAACTGGTTGATGATAAACAATAATTGCAAGTGTTTCAATTGCTGCTCGTGATAATTTTTTTTCAAAAGTTTTTTCTTGTTGCATTAAACTAGATAATGAGGTGGAGGTTCTAAACGACCACTTTTTTGAAATACAAATTAAATTTATTCCCCTATCGGAATATTCATTTTGTAATTTTAATAATATCTTTTCAACATCAACTTTTTTTGAAATCTTACTTTCAATTGTTTGAATGTCTAGTGGCTCTGCCGCAGCAAATATTATTGCTTCAATTTCTTTTTCAATAACTGATAATTTTTTAGGAAAATTAATAATGTTATTTACTTTCTTGGTAATTTTTTTATTCATTATTTTTCTCTAACATAAATATCGCTAAAAAGTTCTTCCTGTTTTATTCTTAAGTTGCCTTCTTTTACCAATTCTAAAGAACCAGCAAATATTCCAGCTTTACCCGTTCTTTTATATTTTGAATTATTTCTTAAATTATCTGGTATCAAGTCATCTAATTTTTTCCAATCACTCAATTTTCCAAAAAAATCTCTTATTGTTTTAATTCCTTCTTCTGTTGTAAGAACAGGTAATTTAGGAATATTCATTTTTTGAAAATCCTTTGTCATTATAATCATTGAATAAGTTTTTAACAATTCAAACAAATTTACTTTATACTCACTATTGTAAATAGATTTTATGCCTAATCTCATACCTCTTGTTCTAATTTCTCTACCAAGTCTTTTTCGCTTTAGCATTTGATCTGATAATAGTCTTATTAACTCTAATTTCTTTAACTGAAGTTTTAATTTTTCAGCAACCTCTTGAACTTTAAATTCCTCTTCTGGGGTTCCGGGTAAAAGTAATTTTGATTTTAAGTATGCTAACCAAGTAGCCATTAATAAATACTCAGATGCAGCTTCTAAGTTTAAATTTTTTTGGTTTGTAATAAAATCGTGAAATTGATCAGCGAGTTTTGTGATTGAAATATCCTCCAAATTTACTTTTTGCGATTTAGCTAAATCTAGTAATAAATCTAATGATCCACTATAATTTTCAATATTAACGTTAAAGAAAGAAGAATCATTTTCCATCATTGAAACATATTAACTTATAATCTTGTAAAATTGAGATGTTTTTTTGATTATAAAGTTACTTATAAGGGGTGAATTTTTAGCGACAATCTTCATTTCTTTTAGATTTGCATTGCAATGTAGAGCGAGATTACAACCAGCTTTAAACGCCTTAATTGTATTTTCATTTATATCTCCTTTTAAACTTTTCATTGATAAATCATCAGTAATCAAAATATTTTTAAAACCAATTCTATTTCTTATTAAACTAATTATTTTTTTTGAGTGTGTAACAGTATTTTTACTATCAATTTTTTTAAAAATTACATGGGCAGTCATTGCAAAAAGTGATTTTTTATTTTTGAAAGAATAAAAATCATTTTTTAATAAATAATTAAGATTCTTATTTACCACTGGTGTAAATAAATGACTGTCAACTTTTGCTAGACCATGACCAGGTATATGCTTAATTACTGTTGCAATTCTATTCTTGTGGTAACGATTAATACAATAATCGCCTATTTTGGATACAATTCTTGGATTTTTAGAAAAAGACCTATCTCCTATAACGTTTGAAGACCCTTTAATTCGAAGATCTAAAACAGGTGATGTATTGATGTTAACACCAATTAATTTTAAAAGATACGAAGTTTTATCGATAAATAAATTGTAAAAAAAAATAAATTCATTTGGTTTAGAAATAAATTTTTTTCCAAAAAATTCTGATGTGAAATTACTGAAAGATATAATATTTTTTAATCGATTTACTCTCCCACCTTCCTGATCAATTAAAATTGGATATTTACTATCTTTGAAAATTTTACGTATTGATAATGTAAGTCTTTTTGCTTGTTTTATATTTATTATATTTCTAGAAAATAATATAATTCCCCATGGTTTATATTTTTTAATAAACTCTCTTTCTTTTAAAAGAAGTTTTGTAGATTTTATACCAACAATGAAAGATCGACGATTATTCATTGGTCTCTAAAAGTTTCCAAAAATTAAATTTTTTCTTCTTATTGTCATTGGATTTTTCAACATATTGAATAATATCTTTTGTATCATTCTCTAGCACTGGTAACTCTTCAGAATATATTTCAATTTTTTTATCTATATCAAGTATGGATCTATAGGATTTTTTTTTATTAAAATCTGAAATATAATATTTTCCTGTAAAATATGTAAAAAAAGCAATAACTAGTAAAAATATAAAATATCTTATTTCTTTAAGCATTACATTTTTTTTGGAGTAGAAACACCAACAATATTCATACCAGATTTAATTGTATTTGAGATAGACTTCAAGAATATTAACTTATCATCTGATATCTCATTTTTATTATTAATAAATCTCTTCTCAGGATTGTCTTTACCTAAATTCCAATATGAGTGAAATAAAGACGATAATTCGTATAAGTATGTTGGGATTCTATGTGGTTCAAGATTATTACAAGAAGTATCAATGCACTTAGGCCACTCAGAAATTTTTTTTAAGATATCGATTTCGTCCTTAGAATATTCAAAGTTATAATCTTCAATTTTTAAATCAGAGTCCAAATCCCTGTTGAGATTATTAAAAACCGAAGCTATTCTTGCATAACAATATTGAACATAATAAAGAGGATTATCTTTGGATTTTTCAATAACACTATCAAAGTCAAAATCTAGTTCAACATCGCTGCTTCTGTTTAACATTATAAATCTTGTAGCATCCTTACCTACTTCATTTATCAAATCATCTATTGTTATGTAATCGCCTTTCCTTTTTGACATCTTAAAAGGTTTTTTGTCTTTAATGAGTTTAACAAGTTGGCTAACCTTACATGTTAGTTTACTTTTTGTGTTTGATAAAGCTTCGACAGATGAGGTTATTCTCTTAATATAACCAGCATGGTCTGCTCCTAAAATATTAATTAATTGATCAAATTTTCTATCTAATTTATTCTTATGATAAGCTACATCGCTTGCAAAATAAGTCCACGAACCATCAGATTTTTGTAATGCTCTATCTTTGTCATCTCCAAAATCTGTTGATCTAAAAAGTAATTGTTCTCGTTCTATCCAATTTTTATCATTCTCTCCAGCTGGAGCTTTTATTTTACCCTTATAAACAAATTTATTTTTTTCAAGAATATCAATCACTTTTTTTACTTCATGATTTTTAACCAGCTTTTTTTCACTAATAAAATTATCATGATTTATGCCAAGACTATTAAGATTTTTTTTAATTAAGATAAGTGCTTCACTAATTGATAATTCAGTAAGTTTTTCAGCAATATTATCAAAATTTTTTAAATCAATGTCTTTATTTGAGTTTAAAATATTTTTTGCAAAATTAATTAAATAATCACCAGGATATAAATCTTCATTATTAGGGAATGGTTCTTGTAAAGTGATTTCTCGCATTCTAAAATAGACCGATTTTGTAAAGTTAATAATTTGATTACCATAGTCATTTACATAATATTCTCTTGTAACTTTATGATTATTAAACGACAGAACATTAGCGATTACGTCACCTAAGATTGCTCCTCTACAATGACCCACATGTAGAGGACCCGTGGGATTAGCAGAAACAAATTCTATAAGATAATTTTTCTTTTTATCTTTTTTGTTAATTCCAAACGTTTTAGAGTTTTTAATAATTTCTTTGATGAAATTAGTCCAAAAAATTGGTTTAAATTTTAGGTTGATAAAACCAGGTTTTACAATATTTGCTTCCTCTATATAATCATCTCTTTTTTTAATTAATTTAGCGAGATCATCAGCTAAATCCATCGGTGGCTTCTTATTAATTTTTGATAAAACCATTGCAACATTTGTTGAAATATCAGAATTAAATTTTTTGGGAGGTAATTCTGTATTTATACCTTCTAAAGTATCTGGCAAAATTAATTCGCCCTTATCGGATAGGTTCAAAATAATTATTTTAATTTTTTCTAAATATTGATCAAAAATATTCATTTAAAATTTTTGTGAAGGTTAATTGCATATCTATCAGTCATTCCTGAGATAAAATCTGAAATAGCTCTGTACTTATCATTTGAAAGTTGTTCTTTTGAAATAAATTTTTTTGGATTTAATTTAATTTTTTCAAATAATTTTTTTACAATTAATTTACCTTTATTATTTTTTTCAAGCACTTTCTTATTATTATACATTTTATTTTTTAAGAAGTATCTTATTTCATTATCAGTTTCTTTAATATTGTCAGAAAAATTAACCATTAAAAAAGTTGTTTTATTTATATCTTTTAAACTTTTAATATTACTATCAACTAAATTTTTTTTTGTATTTCTAATTAGATCTTTTATCATTAGATCAATAGAGTCTCTTATAATTTGATATGTTGCAATTTTATAATTTTTTTTATTTATTTTATTTTTATATTTTTTGTAAATATCTTTAAAAAAATTAATTTCTACTAACTCCTCTAATTTAAATAAATTTGCATTTATTCCATCTTGAATGTCATGATTATTATAAGCTATATCATCTGAAATAGCTGAAATTTGAGCTTCAATCGATGGATAAGTATTAAAATTAATCATATTTTTAAATCTTTTAATGCCAATTAATCTATCAACCAAATCTAAATCGTCTACTGGTCCATTATGTTTTAAAAGACCCTCTAAAGTTTCAATGGATAGGTTTAACCCACTAAATTTGAGATACTTATTTTCTAAAAACATTACAATGCGCAATGTTTGTAAGTTATGGTCAAAACCTCCATGCTTTTCCATACATTCGTTTAAAGCATCCTCACCTGCATGACCAAAGGGCGTATGTCCTAAATCATGTGCAAGACTTAAGGTTTCAGCTAAATCTTCATTTAAATTTAAATATCGTGCTATAGATCTTGCTATTTGAGCAACTTCAATAGAATGAGTAATTCGAGTTCTATAATGATCTCCTTCAGTATTCACAAATACCTGTGTTTTATGTTTTAGTCTTCTAAAGGAAGCACTGTGAATAATACGATCTCTATCCCTTTGAAACGGACTTCTATATTTTGTCACCAATTCTTTAAATATTCTACCTTTACTTTTAAATTGGCCAATTGGTGAGTATTTTTTCATCCTTTAAAATAAAATTATAAGTATTATATTAGTAATACCAATGATCGCTCATGATAAAAGAAATTAAATTTACTGAAAAAGCCCTTAAACAGATCAATGTTTTATTATCAAAAAAAAATAAAGGATCTTTTTTTAGAATCGCTATTAAAGGTGGTGGTTGCTCGGGCTTCCAATATGAATTTACTTTTGACAATGAAAAAGCAGCGGATGATTTGAATTATGATAATATATTGATAGATAAAACATCTGCTGATTTGTTAAAAGGATCGGAAATAGACTATGTTTCCGAATTAATTGGAGAACAATTTAAAATAACTAATCCACAAACAAAATCATCTTGTGGTTGTGGTGTTTCTTTTTCTCTTTAATGATTATTTCCTCGTGGAATGTAAATTCTGTACGAGCTCGTATTGAAAACATTAAAAATTATTTATTAAAATATAAACCTGATATTTTAATGATGCAGGAAATTAAGACAGAAGATGTAAATTTTCCATATGATGATTTTTCCTCAATGGATTATGAGAGTCATGTATTTGGTCAAAAAAGTTACAATGGTGTTGCTATTGTCTCAAAAGGAAAATTAAAAAATGTTAAAACAGATTTAATCAAAGATAAACTAAAACAATCAAGAATAATCTCAGCTGAACTTGAACACAAAAAAAAAAATATTCAATTAATCAATATCTATACGCCTAATGGTAATCCTGTTGATACTGAAAAATATGATTACAAAAAAAAATGGCTGGATGACTTAATAAAACAATTAAAAAACCTAATTAAAAAAAATCAAAATATAATTCTAGCAGGTGACTTTAATATTATTCCAGCAGCAGAAGATGTTTATAATCCAAAAAGCTTTGAGGATGATGCTTTGTTTAGATTAGAAATTCGAAAAAAACTAAGAGAAATGGTTAATCTTGGTTTAAATGATGTTTATAGACATTTTAATGAGACCAAAGAAGGATATACTTTTTGGGATTATATGCGAGGGGCATGGCAAAAGAATAATGGTATGAGAATAGATCATTTTTTAGTATCTAATTCTTTAATAGATCAAATAAAGTCTATAAACATAAATAAAGATCCCAGAGGAAGAGAGAAACCCTCAGATCATACTCCAATAGAGATAACTTTAACCTAACAACCTTTAAAAGATTTTGACATGTTTCCAATCAATTCAAAATATAAATCTTTACCAGGGTCTAGTGTAGCTCCTAACGGATCTATAACTCCTGTTGCAACATTCGTATCTTTCGCAACTGCCTTGATAATATCTGGATTGAATTGAGGTTCTGAAAATATACAACTCACTTTATCATGTTCAATAATTTCTCTAATTTCAGCTAATTGTTCAGCTCCAGGCATTACATCAGTGTTAACAGTAAATGCTCCTAGAATATTTACACCAAATCTTTTTTCGAAATATTGATATGCATCATGAAAAACAATTGATCTAAAATCTTTATTTAAATCAGATTTTACTTTTTTAGTAAGCTTATCTAAATCTTTATGAGCTTTTTTAAGATTGGCCTTATACTTTGACTCATTTTTTTTATCATTTTCGATCAGATGTTCTGCCATTTCACTCAAAATTACTTTTGCATTCATTGGGTCTAGCCAAATGTGTGGATCAAATTCACCGTGTGCATGACCTTCGTGACCATGATCATCGTGGTCGTCTTCTTTATGCCCTTCTTTGTCATGATCATCATCATGTCCATGTTCTTTATCTTTATCATGGTCGTGATCGTCGTGATCATCCTCTTTTTTCGCATGATCATCATGATCATCCTCTTTATGCCCATGATCATCATGTTCCTCAAAAATATTTCTTTCTCTAAATTTAAGTTTAGTTAAACCTTTAATTTCCATTAGCTCAATTTTTTCAGCTTTTTTCGCTATAGACTTTAGTGGTTTTTCTAAAAAACTTTCTATGTCTTCACCAACCCAAAATATAATGTCTGCATTTTGGATCATTTTTGCATGCGACGGTTTAAGTGCAAACCCATGTGGTGAGGCGTAACCATCAACAATTAAATCTGGTTTACCAACGCCATCCATCAGATAACTTGCAAGAGAATGAATTGGTTTTATTGTTGCTACAACTTTGATTTCAGCATTAACAGGTGTAAAAATTGTTAAGAATGATAATAATGATAATAATAATGGAAGTTTTTTAATAGTTTTCATAGTTTAATTAAGTTAAATTGTTATAATATAACATTTTGTAATAATATAACGTTTGTAAGTCAAGAGATAAAATGAGTTCTAATCAAAATATATTGGTCAAATTAAAAGATGCCGGCTTTAAAATAAATGACAAATGGCTTGTCCAAGGAGTTTCACTTCAAGTTGAAAAAGGTAAAATAGTTACTCTCATTGGACCGAATGGGTCAGGAAAAAGCACCACTGCAAAAATTGCTTTAGGAATTTATAAAAAAATCGAGGGCGCAGTTGAAAAATTCACTAATAAGGTTGGATATGTTCCCCAAAAAATTTCAATTGATTGGACTTTACCACTTAGAGTTAATGATTTCATGGTACTAACTGAAAATCTTAAGTCTGAAATAATAGATGAAGCTTTATCGTTAACTGGTGTTATTCATTTAAAAGATAAAAATTTAGGTGACTTATCTGGTGGTGAATTTCAAAGAGTATTGCTTGCGAGAGCTATTTCAAAAAAACCAGACTTGCTAGTGCTTGATGAGCCAGTTCAAGGTGTAGATTTTACTGGTGAAATAGCATTATACAAACTAATCAAGAAAATTTCTGATGAACTGAATTGTGGTATTTTATTAATCTCTCATGACTTACATACTGTAATGAGTGCTACAGACCATGTGGTTTGTCTAAATGGTCATGTATGTTGCTCGGGATCACCTATAGATGTTGCAAAAAATAACGAATATAAAGCGCTATTTGGTGAGCAAGCTTCACAAATATTATCAAGGTATGAACATAAACACGATCATATTCATACTAATGAAGGAAAAATTAAAAAAAATTAAATGTTTGGTGATTTTTTTATAAGAGCTTTAGTAGCAGGTATTGGAGTTGCTTTAGTAACCGGACCCCTTGGTTGTTTTGTAATTTGGAGAAGGTTATCATACTTTGGTGATACTCTAGCCCACTCTGCTTTATTAGGAGTAACATTAGCCTTTACAATGGAATTCAACATTGCAATATCTGTATTTATAATTTCTTCCTTAATAGCGTTAACTTTAATACAACTTCAAAAAAGAACTAATCTTCCAGGAGATGCCTTGCTTGGACTTTTAGCTCACTCATCACTAGCAGTTGGACTTGTTGTCATAGGTTTTTTAACATTTATTAGATTTGATATCATGGGATTATTGTTTGGTGATATATTAGCAGTAACAGTAGATGATTTATTAATCATATGGATTGGAGGAGCTATAATTCTCTTAATTCTAAAGTTGATTTGGAAGCCCTTATTTGCATCAACAGTTAATTATGAATTAGCGGAAGCTGAAGGTTTAAATCCTGATAGAGCTAAAGCTATATTCACAATTTTAATGGCAGCAATAATTGCTATATCAATTAAAATGGTCGGATTATTATT
This sequence comes from uncultured Pelagibacteraceae bacterium, assembly GCA_902579925.1. Taxonomy (GTDB): domain Bacteria; phylum Pseudomonadota; class Alphaproteobacteria; order Pelagibacterales; family Pelagibacteraceae; genus Pelagibacter. The sequence goes on along the minus strand of CACHIS010000012.1, from coordinate 3,372 downwards.
GATTACTGGAATGTTAATTATACCTGCTGCAATGGCTCGAAATATTTCAACGAGTCCACAAAAAATGGTTGTCTACTCGATTATAGGAGGTTTGTTGTCAGTAATTTTAGGATTATTTTCCTCACTTGAGTTTAACACTTCATCAGGACCTTCAATTATAACTGCTGCTTTTTTATTGTTTATAATCTCGTTATTTAAAATCAAACAAACAATTAAATTGAAAAATTAATTAGGAAAATGTAAAAATGAGTAAAATGCAAAATCTCTCAAAAAATCAACAAATTATTTTTGATTTAATTGATAAATCTCCAGAACCTCTAAAGGCTTATTCAATACTATTTAATGTACAAAAAAGAGGTATTAAAGCCCCATTACAAGTTTATAGAGCATTAGACAAATTAGTTGAAATTGGAAAAATTCATAAAATTGAAAGCAGAAACGCTTTTATTGCCTGTCAAAATTCGAGTTGTCAAATCTCAAAAGCTACAGCTTTTTCAATATGTGAAAGTTGTGAAAAAGTTACAGAGATTAATAATTCTAATCTTTCAAAATATCTTACAGGCTTTAAAGATAAAAATGGAATGAAATATAACAAATATAATCTTGAATTTTTTGGATTATGCAAAAAATGTATATCTAAAAAGAGCTAAAGCCATTAATGATATTTTTTACCTTAAAGATTGTACTTGCTGCGATCATAATAGCCTTTGCTAGCTGGCTTTCAGGTCAAAATCCAAAAATTGCAGGTTTTATTATTGCTTTACCTCTTGTATCACTAATAGCTATAGCTTTGTCTTACTACGAGCATAATGATGTTGAAAAAACAGTTCTTTTCACCAAAAGTATATTAATTGCAGTACCTGTAAGCTATTTATTTTTTTTACCATTCTTTTTTTCAAAATCTTTAAATATGAATTTTTTTCTGATGTATGGTGTGGGATTAGGTTTGTTAATTGTCGGTTTTTTTATTCATAAATATATAACAAATTTTCTTTAATACATTTAATCTTTGATAAACTCGTACAAATAATATTTAGTAAAAGTTATTCTACTATCAAGGTGTCTTTAGATCCACCACCTTGAGAACTATTTACAATTGTGCTTCCTTTTCTAAGTGCAACTCTAGTCAGACCGCCAGTTGTAACATAGCTTGTTTTACCGCTTAAAACGAAAGGTCTTAAATCTAGATGTCTAGGCTCTATGTTTTTTTCAGTGATAGTTGGCGCTGTTGATAAAGTTTCTAAAGGTTGTGCAATATATTCCCTTGGATTTTTTTTAATTTTCTGTGCTACTTCCTCTCTCTCTTTTGTGGAAGCCTTAGGGCCTATCATTATTCCATATCCACCTGAGGCATTAGCTGGTTTTACAACTAATCTAGACATATTTTCTAATACGTACTCCCTTTGTTTTTTGTCATGACACAAATAGGTTTCAACTTGATTCAATGTGGGTTGCTCACCTAAATAATAAACAATCATTTTATTTACGTATGAATAAACTACTTTATCATCAGCTACACCTGTGCCTATTGCATTCACAATACCTACATTTTTTTTCAACCAACATTTAAATAATCCTGGAACACCAATTAAAGAGTCTTTATTAAAGGCTTTAGGGTCTAAGAAATTATCATCTAGTCTTCTATAGATGCAGTCAACTTTTAAAGGACCTTTTACAGTTTTCATGTAAACCATATCGTTTTCTACAAAAAGATCTTTACCTTCTACCAATGCAATACCCATTTGCTCAGCTAAAAATGAATGTTCAAAGTAAGCAGAATTATAAATACCTGGCGTTAAAACTACCATGTGTGGATGAGCAGTTTTTTTAGGTATACATTCATTCATACAATTAAAAAGTTTGTTAGTATATTGATGTATTGATGCAACTTTATATCTAGTAAAAAGTTCAGGAAAGACATCTCTCATAACCATTCTGTTTTCAAGCATATAGGAAACTCCTGAGGGTACTCTAAGATTATCCTCCAAAACTAAATAATCTCCATTTTTATTCCTAATTAAATCTACTCCAGATATATTTGCCCAAGATTTATACTTAGGTGAAAATCCTTCACATTCCTTAACATAATAGGGTGAATTAAAAATAATTTCTCTTGGTACAACATTGTCTTTAAAAATTTTCTTTTGATTATAAACATCATCAATAAACAAGTTTAAGGCTTTAACTCTTTGTTTAAGACCTTTGGTTACTTTGTTCCATTGTGCTTTTGGTATAATTCTTGGAATTATATCTAGGGGCCATTTTTTTTCCTCCGCCCTATTGTTAGCAGCATAAACTCTAAAATTAATCCCTCTAGCACTTATTGTGCTTTGGCAATTTTTTTCAATTTCTTGAAGTTTATCTTTTCCGTATCTTTCTAAAATATTTGAAATTATAACTGCATGTTTTCTTAGTTTATTTTCACTAGTAAAATAGCCATCGTATGCTTTTGTAGCATTGTAGTTATCCCAGAGTTTCCCCGCCATATAACAATTCTTTAATAATTAACCTAAATATTCAAATGCGTTATAGTTATATCAGATATGCTTGATTTTAAATATATGATAGATAAATAAGGTTTATTAATAGTTATGACTTATTGTGTTGGCATTAAAGCTCAAGACGGAATTGTATTTGCATCAGATTCTAGAACAAACGCTGGATTAGACAATGTTAACATTTATTCAAAAATGTTTGTTCATGATGTTGGTGATAGAAGTGTCATTATAGTTACTTCTGGAAATTTAGGTACATCTCAAGCAGTATATAAATCTATAGAAAATGATCTTAAAAGTGACAGTGGAACAAATTTAAATACTTGTAAAGATTTCGATCAGATCGCATCCTATATTGGATCATTAAACATTAAACATTCAGCACCGAAAGGAATAAACACAGACACAGTTTTATTAGGTTCCTCATTTTTAGTTGGTGGTCAAATTAAAGGTCAACCATTAGAATTATACCTAGTGTACTCTCAAGGAAATTATATTAAGCCAGCTGATAGCAAACCTTATCTAGTTATTGGTGAAGTAAAATACGGCAAACCTATTTTAGATAGAGTTATAAAACCTAGCGTATCTATTGGTGATGCATCACGTTGTGCCCTAATCTCAATGGACTCAACTTTAAAAAGTGATTTAACCGTAGGCCCTCCTATTGATTTTGCTGTCTATAAAAAAGATGAATATAAAATCGCTTCACAAAAATGCTTAAATATCACTGATACTGAATATTCTAAGGTCTGTGATCAATGGTCAGATGGTATCTTTAAGATTTTTGACTCTTTTCCAAGATTTGATTGGGAAGACAATAAATAAAATTATTTTTCCTATAAACTGTAATAAATTCTTAACATAACTGAAATAATAA
>CACHIS010000011.1 GCA_902579925.1 uncultured Pelagibacteraceae bacterium | reverse complement strand
TGAGTAATTATGTGTTTAACAATAGCTAATCCTAAACCAGTTCCACCAACTTTATTACTTTGTTCTGTGTCAACCCTGTAAAATCTTTCTGTAACACGCGAAATGTGTTCATGTGGAATGCCATAACCTTCATCTTTAATACTAATCATTATATTCTTTTCAAATAGTTTGTTACTATTTTCATTTTTAGAAATGTATATATTTTTATTTTCTGGAGAATATTTTATTGAATTATCCAAAAGATTAGAAAAAACTGTATTTAATCTTTTTTCATCACCTATAACAATTGATGTATTTGTTAATTGATTTTTAACAGTTATATTTTTCTTTTTTAAAACAATTTCAAAATTACTAATAATAGTTTCAAAGATTTCATTAATATTTACTATTGAAGTAGGTCTTATATGTTCATCAAGTTCAATCCGTGTAAGAATTAATAGATCATTAATTAAACTTTCCATCCTTGTTGATTGTTCAGATAAAATTTTCATAAATTTTTTTTTAGCCTTTTCATCATCAGACGCTGGGCCCTCAATTGTTTCTAGTGATCCTTTGATTGCCATTAAAGGTGTTCTTAATTCATGGCTTACATTTGCTACAAAATCAGTTTTAAATTTTTGTGCTTTTGTAATTTCAGTAAAATCTTTTAAAAATAATACAACAGAGTCTGGTTCAGTAAACAAATGAGTTGGGCCAGGAATAATATAAATTTTATAGAATTGATATGATGGGAGGTCTATTTCAACATCGATATTTTTTGTTTTATTTTCTACGATAGCTTTTTCAATATTTTCTATTAATTCTGGTTTTCGAATTATAGAAGATATGTTTTTATCAATTAAATTACTTCCAAATCTTTTTAATGCACTTGGATTGGCATATTTAATTATGTTAAATTTATTTAATGCAAAAAATTGATCTTCAAGCTCATCAATAATTACTCTTTTTGTTTTTTCTTCTCTTTTATTAACTATTGTAGCGGTATTTATTGATTTATTTTTTTTTTGATTAAGTAAATAGAGAAGATAAACTATCACAACTATAAGTAGAATGACGAAATATTCCATAAATTTAGATGGCTTAATTTTGCATCATTACACTTTTTAATGCAAATAAATTAAGGAAAAATTAACTAATGATTTGGTGAAATATTGTTAAAAAATATTTTTGCTGTTTCTTCCCAAGTGAATTTTTTTGCAAATTCAAGACAATCATTTCTATTAACTTTCAAAGCTTTATGTGCTGATACTTTAAGATCATCATCTAAACAATTTATTTTGGATCCTTCAAATATATCTTTAGGACCTGGAACAGGATACGCAGCAACAGGTGTTCCACAATTTAAAGCTTCTGTAACTACAATTCCAAATGTATCTGTTTTACTTGGGAAAACAAAAACATCAGAGGATGCAAAATGTGATGCTAATTCACCATTTGTTTTTTCTCCTAAAAAAATATCTTTAGGGAATTCTTTTTTCAATTTTTTTAAATCAGGTCCTTTTCCTATAATTATCTTTGTACCTTCTAAATCACATTCTAAGAAAGCTCTTATGTTTTTTTCAACTGCAACTCTTCCAACATAAATCCAAATAGGTCTTTTATGAGGTAAATCAATTTTTTTAGGGTTCTTAAAAGCTCCATGATTTCCTCCTCTAGTCCAAGTAATCATTTTATTGTCATCTATACCTATATCGATTAATTCTTTTCTCATAGACTCTGTAGTTACTAAAATTCTCTCAGCCTTATTATGAAAATTTGCTAAGAATTTTTCAGCCCATTTTGCTGGTATAATAGGAAAGTAAAGTTTTAGATATTTATCAAATCTTGTATGGAAACTCGTAGTAAACTTTAGATTATTTTTTAAACAATATCTTCTTGCCATAGTGCCTATCGGGCCTTCGGTAGCGATATGAATTGCATCTGGATTGATTTTCTTTATTAAACTACCAACTCTGGGCCATACATTTATAGACAACCTAATTTCATTATATTTCGGCATCGGAAAAGTAAAAAATAAGTCAGGTGTAATATATTCTATTCTATGACCTTGTTCTTTTAATACATTGCCTGTTTCATGTAAGGTTCTTACAACACCATTTACTTGGGGAAAATATGCATCTGTAGCAATTAAAATTTTCATTAATTATGAAGCTTTTTTTAATTCTTCAGTTTTAATTGGTTCAATTTTTTCTTTATCGTCTAAATATTGTTCTCTTATTTTGTCCCAATATAATATTTCAAAACTACCATCATAATTTTCGGCTAATGCAGTGCAGGACTCAACCCAGTCTCCACAATTTAAATAATTGACCCCATTAAAATCTCTATCCTCAGCATGATGGATGTGGCCACAAATAATTCCATCAAATTTTTTTCTTTTTGCATAATCTGAAAGTGTTTTTTCATATTCACCAATATATTTAACTGCATTTTTGACTTTATACTTTAAAAATTTTGCAAGAGACCAATATTCTTTTCCTCTCAATCTTCTAAAAAAATTAATTATTACATTTAATTTTAATAGTAAATTATAGGCTATTGATCCAAGTTTAGATAACCATTTAGCATGTTTCATAACACCATCCCAAGCATCACCATGAACAACAACATATTTTTTTCCTGCATTTGTTTCATGAATAACTCTATTAACCATATGGATGTCACCAAAATGCATTGGAATAAATTTTCTTAACATTTCGTCATGATTACCCATAATGTAGAAAACTTTAGTACCATGCCTAGCTTTTCTTAAAATTTTTTGGATTACATCATTATGTTCTTGAGGCCAAAAAAAGCTTTTTTGCATTTCCCAGATATCTATAATGTCCCCTACAAGATAAAGATTTTCGGATCTTGAGTTTTTAAAAAACTCTAAAAGTTTTTTTGCCTGACAACCCTTGGTACCTAAATGAACATCAGAAATAAATATACTTTTATATTTAAGTAAATTAGGCATTTAAAAACCTATATTTTAATACAACTGTAACACGAATCATGTATTTCTTATTTCATTTAAATGTTACAAATTTGTTAAAAATTTTTTAAGGATTAATTATGTTATGTTGTTTGATTTATAATTTGAATTCTTCCTCTGGAAGAAAATCTAAATTGATAAATAGGATTTTATCTAAGTTAAAAGAGAATATTTCTGTAGACTACTTTGAGACTAAAACAATAAATCAAGCTAAGAAAATTTTCAAAAATTTTAATCAAAAAAATTATGATCGACTAATAGTAGCTGGTGGTGATGGTTCAGTTTCTTTTGCAATTAATGAATTAATTAAAAATAATTTTAATTTTAAAGACGATTTTGCCATAGGTTATATTCCTGCTGGTACTGCTAATTTGCTTCAAGCTGAATTATCAATGAATAAAAAAGTTGATGATATAGTCAATATATTGGTTTCTAATAATTATAAATCCTCTAATCTTGTAAAAATTAACGAGAATTATTTCTTTTTAATGGCTGGTATAGGATGGGATGCAAAAATTGTTCATTCAATTAATTCAAAAATTAAAAAGTTTCTAGGTAAAATTATATTTGGTATCAAAGGTTTTCAATATTTCTTGTTTATGAATAATAAAAAATTAAATGTCACTTTTGATGATCAATTTTATCAAGCAGACTGGATATTATCTTCAAATACCAAATATTACGCTGGACATCATAAAATAAATAAAACAAATATTTTTGAAGATAAATTAGTCACCTATATATTTAAAGATTTGACTAGGATTAGTTTATTATATTCAATATTTTTAATAATTCTTAATGGTGATTTAAGTAAAAATAAAAATGTTATTACTACTTATGCACAAAACATTACAATTGATGGAAATGATTTGATGCCTGTTCAAATTGATGGAGATAATTTTGGCTCACATAAAAAAATTCATTTAAATCTATCAAATAAAAAAGTGAATTTTCTTGTAAAATAATTATTTTACTCTTCCATAAATATCTTGGTATCTGACTATATCAGTTTCTTTTAAAATTGAGCCTACTTGTGCTTCAATTATTTTTACTGGTTTTTTATATGGGTTTTCTATTCTATGGATTGCACCTAATGGTATAAAAATAGTTTCATCAGGTTTCATGGTAAAATATTTTTTATTTAACGTAATTTTAGGTTTACCTTGGGTTACTACCCAGTGTTCAGCTCTATGATGATGTTTCTGAAGACTTAATATACCTTTAGGTTTTACATATAATTCTTTAATTAAGAATTCCTTACCATTAAATAGATTTACATAACTACCCCAAGGTCTATGAAATACATTCTTTTTTTTATAATAATGTCTCTTATTTCTTCCATACATCTTACAAATTTCCTTCCAAGATCCTAGATCAGACCAAGGAATATCTAATTTGATCGCATTTATATCTTTAGTTTTTTCTAATATTGCATAGTCAAAAGACTTAGTAGTTGTTTTAGTGAATGCTTGTTTGTTTAAATAATATACATTACTTTTATATTTTGCTTGTAATACTGCTTTATTACAATTTCGATAAATATTCGGTTGGTACTTTTTAAAATTATTAATGATTGAATCTTTTCTCAAATAAAACATTCCAGAATTCCAATAACCTTTTTTACTTATTATTTGTTTAGCTTTGGCTTCTTTTGGTTTTTCTATGAATCTAGTTACTTTGGTATTTTTTGTTAAAAAATAGCCAAATTCACTTGAAGGCATTGTGGGCTTAATTCCAAAGATAAAAATATTATTTTGAGTTAATTTCTTTTGGTTTTTTTTGATAGCTTTATTAAATAGACTTACTTTCTCTATCAGATGATCAGCAGCTAAAAACATTAAAGGTTGTTCGTTGGGTATATCCTTTATTAATGCCGTACTTAAAATAGCTGGTGCTGTATTTCTTTTGGCTGGTTCTAAAACTATTTTGAATTTTCTAATTTTGTGTTTCTTTAGATGTTTTTTGACTTGTCTTAAATATTTTGCATTAGTACTTATGATTGGTGCATCAAATATTGATGCTTTAACTCTCTCTAAAGTTTTTCCCAATAAAGTCCAATTACCAAAATCGATAAATTGTTTTGCTTGATGTTTTTTAGCTTTAGGCCAAAGTCTTGTTCCAGCGCCACCACATAAAATAACAGGGCGAATTTTCATCAAATTTTTGAGTAATCCTTAACTTCTTTTTTCTTACCTGGATGTGTTGGTGCTCCTAAAAATGCTGGTCCAACAGTTTGTGCATATTTCCAAAGAGTTCCTGACCCAAAATCAGATTTTCTAGCCTTCCATTTTTTCTTTCTTGAAGCTAATTGTGCTCTTGTTAATCGAACATCAATTGTTCCCTTCTTAGCATCTATATCAATAACATCACCATTACGTAATAAAGCGATCGGTCCACCTAATGCAGCCTCAGGTCCTACATGACCAACGCAAAAACCTCTAGTTGCTCCAGAAAATCTTCCATCAGTTATTAAAGCAACCTTCTCTCCTTTACCCTGACCATAAATTGCACCTGTTGTTGAAAGCATTTCTCTCATACCTGGTCCACCTACTGGTCCTTCATATCGAATAATAATTACATCACCGTCTTTATATTTTCTGCTTTGAACTGCTTTCATTGCACTTTCTTCGTTATCAAAACATCTTGCTCTTCCTGTAAATTGTAACTTCTTTAATCCTGCAATTTTAACAATTCCTCCTTCAGGAGCTAAGTTTCCTTTTAACCCAACCACTCCACCCGTTGGCGATAAAGGATTTTTAAATGATCTCATTACTTTTTGTTTTGGATTAAATTTAATTCCCTTTAAATTTTCTTTCATTGTTTTACCTGTTACAGTCATACAATCTCCATGAATATATCCACCTTCATAAAGAGTTTTTAAAAGCATTGGTACTCCACCTGCTAACCACATATCTTTAGCAACATATTTTCCACCTGGTTTTAAATCAGCAAGATATGGAGTTCTTTTAAATATTTTTGCAACATCCATTAAGTCAAATTTAATACCAGCTTCATTGGCTATTGCAGGTAAATGTAATCCTGCATTAGTTGATCCACCTGTTGCAGCAACTATTGTTGCAGCATTTTCTAAAGCTTTTCTTGTAACTATATCTCTTGGCTTAATTTTTTTAGCTAATAATTCCATTACCATTTTACCACTATTTTTTGCATACTTATCTCGTTCTTCATAAGGAGCAGGAGTTCCTGCAGAATAAGGTAATGCTAAACCAATAGCTTCAGATACACAGGCCATAGTGTTTGCAGTAAATTGACCTCCACATGCACCTGCGGTAGGACACGCAACTAATTCTAATTTTCTTAATTCTTTTGCAGACATTTGACCTGATGAATGTTTTCCGACAGCTTCAAAAACATCAACCACAGTTACATCTTTACCTTTATATTTTCCAGGCAGTATTGAGCCACCATAAATAAATACACTTGGCACATTTAATCTAACCATAGACATCATTAAACCTGGTAAAGATTTATCACAACCTGCGATACCTACTAATGCATCATAACAATGACCTCTAACAGTAAGTTCGGCTGAATCTGCAATTACTTCTCTAGAAATTAATGAAGATTTCATTCCTTCATGACCCATTGCAATACCATCTGTTACAGTAATTGTACAAAACTCCCTAGGTGTACCACCTGAAGCTCTGACACCCTTTTTTACTGATTGGGCTTGTCTCATTAGAGCAATATTGCAAGGAGCAGCCTCATTCCATGTAGATACAACTCCTACAAATGGTTTTGAAACATCTTTTTCTGTTTCACCCATTGCGTAATAGAAAGATCTATGTGGAGCTCTATCAGCACCTAAAGATGTATGTCTGCTTGGTAATTTTTTCTTATCAAACTTTCGCATTATAAACTTTCAATGGTTAATGATATTTTTTGGATATCATTTTTTAGATTACTATAGTTAGTTTTTTCTTGTTCAACAATATTTTTTGGAGCCCTATCAGTAAATCCTTTATTAGATAATCGCTGAGATATTTTGTCCATTTCCTCTTTGTATTTATTCTGTCTTTTAACTAGGTTTTGTTTGATTAGATTTAAATCCACATTTTCATCAAAATAGATCTTAAATATGTCCCCTGAAATAACCAAAGTTGCAGACGGTTTTTTTTGGTCTTTATCATAGAAATTATTGATACGACCAAGCTTTTTGAGAATAATCTCATTGTTGGTCATTAATGTTTTATTTTTTTTAGCAATTTTAGTCATTGAAATGTCAATAAATGAACCTGGGCTTACATTTAATTCATTTTTAAAAGATCTAAGTTCAGAAATAACACTTATAATCTTTTCTACTTCCTTTAAAGATTGATCTTTTCTTGCCTTTCCTGAAGGCCAATTAGCATACATTAGGAAGTTCTTATCTGATTTATCAAATTTATTTTTTAACCAGATTTGCTCAGTAACAAATGGAATAAATGGATGAAGAATAATAAGTATTTGTTTAAATACGTAGGCGGATACTTCTTTCACCTCTTTTTTAGCTTTTTCATCGTTTGAAAACAGAATAGTTTTTGAAAGCTCGATATACCAATCACAATAAGAGTGCCAAGCAAACTGATAGGCATTTTTAGCAGCCTCATCAAATCGATAATCTTTGAGATTTTTTTCTATTTTTTTTTTTGTTTGAATAAGCTCTGAATAAATCCACTTATTGATATTTAGCTTAGTTTTAGGGGCTTTATCTGTTTTATTAAAATCACATTTATTAGTAATTAAAAAATTATTAGCATTCCATAATTTATTTAAAAAATTTCTATATCCTTTAACTCTGTCCTCTGAAAGCTTTACATCGGTGCCAGGTGATGCCATTGAAAGTAGAGTAAATCTTAAAGCATCTGCACTATACTTTTCAATCAAATCTAATGGATCAATTACATTTCCTTTAGACTTAGACATCTTTTGTCCTTTTTCGTCTCTAACTAATGCATGAACATAAATATCTTTAAATGGTTCTTTGTTTAAAAATTCCATTCCAAACATCATCATTCTGGCCACCCAAAAGAAAATAATATCAAAACCGGTGACCAAAACAGTCGTTGGATAAAATTTTTTAACAAAATCTTTATTGTCTGGCCAACCCAATGTTGCAAAAGGCCATAAGCCAGAAGAAAACCATGTATCTAAAACATCTGGATCTCTTGTAATTTTTACATCTTTTTTATAAAATTTTTTAGCTTGTTTTTTTGCATCATCTTCATTTACTGCAACAAAAATTTTTTTATCAGGTCCATACCAAGCTGGTATTTGGTGGCCCCACCAGAGTTGCCTAGATACACACCAAGGTTCAATATTGTTCATCCACTGAAAATAAGTTTTAGACCAATTTTCTGGAAAGAAATTTGTTTTCTTTGATTTAACTATTTGTTTAGCTTTAACAGATAATTTTTTTGCGTTTACAAACCACTGTTCAGTTAGAAAAGGCTCTATGACAGAATTTGATCTATCTCCATAAGGTACTTTATTTTTGATGTTTTCTTCTTTAACAAAAAAATCTTTTTCTTTTAATTCATTTAAAATTTTTTTACGCGCTTCAAATCTATCTAATCCAATATATTCATCTGGAGCATTATTGTTTATTTTACCATCTTCGGTAAATACATTTATAATTTCTAGTTTATTTCTTTGACCAACATCGTAATCATTAAAGTCATGTGCTGGTGTAATTTTTAATGCTCCGGTTCCTTGTTCCGGATCTGCATAATCATCTTTTATAATTTTAATCTTTCTACCTACTATTGGGATAGTGACAGTTTTACCCACATACTTTTTAAACCTTTTGTCTTTTGGATTCACAGCAATAGCCGTGTCCCCAAGCATAGTTTCAGGTCTTGTTGTAGCAATAGTAATAAATTCTGATGACTTATCTATTGGATATCTAATGTAATAAATCTTAGAGTTCATCTCTCTTTGATCAACCTCTAAATCTGATATTGCAGTTTTTAATACTGTATCCCAATTGACTAGTTTTTCTGCTTTATAAATTAATCTTTTTTTATGTAATTCAACAAAAACCTTAACTACTGATTTTGATAAATTATCATCCATTGTAAAAGCGTTTCTGGACCAATCACATGAGCACCCAAGTTTTTTAAGTTGATTGATGATTATGTCTCCATACTGATTTTTCCATTCCCATACTTTCTCAATAAACTTTTCTCTGCCTAAATCATTTTTATTTAAATTCTCTTTTTCTAATTTTTTTTCTACAAGTGCTTGTGTTGCGATACCTGCATGGTCAGTTCCGGGTTGCCATAAAGTCTCGTAATTATTCATTCGATAATAACGAACTAAAAGATCCTGGATTGAATTATTTAAAGCATGACCCATATGCAAACTTCCAGTTACATTTGGTGGTGGAATTACAATTGAATATTTTTTAGAATTTTTCTTTGGTTTAAATAATTCGTTTTTTTCCCAATAAGTATAAATATTATCTTCTACTTCAGAATGTATATATTTATCACTATTCATGGATTAGGTAGTTTATAATTTATTAATCCAAATTAACAATAATCAAATTAGATCGTTATTTAATAGACTAATCATAAATATTTAATATAAAACTCTTTGTAGCTATCTACTAAAACATCTGGCAACGTGGCGGAATGGTTACGCAGAGGATTGCAAATCCTTGTATCCCGGTTCGATTCCGGGCGTTGCCTCCAAAAAAAATCTTGTTTTAGTTTTAAAAGAAAGTAAGTTGAGATTTTATATTCCTCGGTAGCTCAGTTGGTAGAGCAGTTGACTGTTAATCAATTGGTCGCAGGTTCGAGTCCTGCCCGAGGAGCCAATTTATTTTTATCCGACCTTTGAAATAGCTGATAACTGTAATGATTTAGTAAATTTTATTTTTTGATCAGAGTTTAACTCAGAATACAATTTTACTAAAAAATTATAATTTACATTCATATGTCCTTCTTGAGATTTTTCTAAGTTTACTAAATATTCTGAAAAATCCTCAAAAAAATAATTAATTGGTACTTTTAGATAATTTGAAAGTTGCAATAATCTTATTGAACTAACTCCATTAGTACCTTTTTCATATTTTTGTATTTGTTGAAATGTTACGTTGATTGCCTTAGCTACTTTTGTTTGAGTTAAACCCAAAGCTAGCCTTCTAAGCTTAAGCTTATTGCCTAAATGCTTATTAAAATTATCTTCCATTAAGACCCCTCTTAATTTTATTTAAATAATGATTGAACTAGTTTTTAATCTTCACTGCAACAAAATTATTTTTTATTTTTGAATAAAAAGCCCGTTATATGAAAAATATGTCAAGTAATACTTAGAGAATTATATAACAATTATTACTTGTATTTATTGATATCTATAGTATCTGGCTCAAAAAAAGTTTAGTTCTATCATTTTTCGGGTTAGCAAAAAACTCCTTAGTATCTGCCCTCTCCACTATCATTCCTTCATCCATAAATATCATTTGGTCAGCTACCTCTTTTGCAAAACCCATTTCATGAGTAACAACAATCATTGTCATACCTTGTTTTGCAAGATTTACCATTACATCTAATACTTCTTTAATCATCTCAGGATCTAAAGCTGAAGTTGGCTCATCAAAAAGCATTATTTTTGGCTCCATACACAAAGCTCTGGCTATTGCTACTCTTTGTTGTTGACCTCCAGACAGTTGACCTGGATATTTTTGAGCTTGATCTAATATTTGCACTCTCTCTAAATGTTTAAGAGCTAATTCTTCTGCATCTTTCTTTGGCATTTTTTTAACCCAAATAGGAGCCAAAGTACAATTATCAAGAATTGATAAATGTGGAAATAAATTAAATTGTTGGAATACCATCCCAACTTCTGCTCTGATTTGTTCTATGTTTTTGGTATCTTCAGTTAATTCAGTCCCATCAACTATTATTTCACCTTCTTGATGTTCTTCTAATCTATTTATACATCTTATTAATGTGGACTTTCCTGAGCCAGAAGGGCCACAAACAACAATTTTCTGTTTTGGTTTTACCTCTAAATTAATTCCTTTTAAAACTTGGAAATCTCCAAACCATTTATTCATATTATTTATTTGAATTATGCTATCTGACATATTTTAACGATCTGTTTTATATTTTTGTTCTAAGTTATAACTATATTTACTCATTGCATAACAAATAATCCAGAAAATTATAGCAGCAAAAACGTAACCTTCCATTGCAAAACCTAACCATTCTGGATTTGTTTTAGCTAAATTTAACATTCCGACTATTTCTAAAAGACCAACAACAAAAATTAACGGTGTATCTTTAACTAATGCTAAAAAAGTATTGGCTATTCCCGGAATAACAAGTTTTAAAGCTTGAGGTAAGATTACAAATATGTGCATTCTCCAATATCCCATTCCTAAGGATTTTGCAGCTTCGTATTGACCTCTTGGAAGTGCTTGTAATCCTCCTCTAATAACTTCAGCTACATATGCTGCTTCAAATAGCGAAATAGCTATTATACATCTTACTAATTTATCAATAAAAAAATCTGCAGGTAAAAACATAGGGAACATTACAGCAGACATAAATAATACCGTAATTAATGGAACACCTCGCCAGAATTCAATGAATCCAATTGATATGTATCTTATTAAAGGAAATCCCGATCTTCTTCCTAATGCAAAAGCCATACCTATTGGAAAACAAAAAATTAAGCAGAAGAAGGAAATTATAAAAGTTAATGATAGCCCGCCCCAAGCACCGGTTTCTACCCAGTTTAAACCATCTAATTTTCCTAGTTCAATTAATTCCTCGTAAAAAATAAAATATTTTAATAAAATATAAAGAGCAAAAGGAACAATTAAAAAGTAATAAAACTTAAATTTACTCGGAATAAAAAAACCGATTATTATAGAAAGTATCGCAGCAATTATTCCATATGAAAAATCAAAGAATACAGGGCCTCCTGAAATAAAGAAGAAAATAAACAAAAAAGCAATAAATGGATAAATCACAACATAGTATAAAGTTAAATATTTTTTAAATTTATCCGTTGCAAAATAACCAACTGATCCAAGTAAAGCTAAGGCAATAAATGACAAATTAATTCTCCATTGTTCACCATTGGGATACATCCCATACATGAACCTTCTTATCCAAACTTTTATATAGGTCCAACAAGCACCCGTACCTGTACAAACATCTTTTGTGTCACCTGCAAAACTAGCATCAATAAAAAACCAACTTAGTATTGGTGGTATTGATTTTAGAATTATAAATATAATTAATAATGACAATATTGCATTAAAGTTATTGGTATTAATATGCTTATTAATTAGATCTAATTGTTTGATGCCGCTTAACTCAATTCTTATAAAGTAGAGACCAATAAAACCAAGTATCATTGGCAAAAAATAACTTAAAAAACCAGGTAAAAAACCTGTTAAATTCAAACTAAAAAAGGAGTTTAAAAGAACATCTAAAACACTAACAAAGAACAGAAAAGAACCCAAATATAAGAAGGTATTAAGATTAGACTTATCTGGTTTTAAAAAATTAATCTTAGACATTATTTTTCCTGAATTGCTATTTTGTTGTTGTACCAATTCATGAATAATGAAATTGCTATACTTAAAGATAAATATGTAAACATTGTAATAGATACTATTTCAATTGCCTTACCTGTTTGCATTAAAGCAGTTCCAGCAAAAACTAAAACTAAATCAGGATATGCTATAGCCGCGGCTAGTGAAGAATTTTTAGTGAGATTGAGATATTGGTTTGTTGTAGGTGGTATTATTATTCTTAAAGCTTGAGGCATCACCACTAACTTAAGTACCTGATTTGGTGTTAAACCAATTGATGCAGCAGCCTCTTTTTGACCTTTGCCAATACCTTGAATTCCTGCTCTAACACATTCAGCAATAAATGTTGCTGTATATAAGGATAAAGATAGTGCTAAAGCTATCAATTCAGGAGGTAAACTTACACCCCCTTCATATATAAATGATGTAGTGGCTAGCTGCTTTAAAACAGGAACTTCGAATGATAATCTTACTCCACCAATCAAAAAACTTATAAGAGGTAAAATCAAAATTAAACCTATCGATATAAGCAAAACTGGTGTTTGTTTACCTTGAGTTTCTTGTAATTTTTTTGCTTGATAGCGTATTACTATTATCGCAATAATTGCAGCAACTATCGAATATAAGAAAATATTAAAATTTTGCCAAATAAAAGCAGGTACAAACAAACCTTTTATTGTTAAAAATGCAACTCCAAACATTGCTTCGGCATCTTGTGGAAGTGGCAAAGCTCTTAGGGCAGCAAAATACCAAAAAAATATTTGCAAAAGTAAGGGAATATTTCTAAAAAATTCAACATAAAAGGCAGCAAATTTATTTATTAAGTAATTAGGTGATAGCCTTGCTATACCAACTATTACACCAAGTATAGTTGCAAAAAAAATTCCAATAACTGAAACAAGGATGGTATTTAGTAAACCAACTAAATAAGCTCTAAAATATGAATGGGATCCGTCATACTCAATTAAAGAAAATTGGACATCAAATGACGACTCTTGCGATAAAAATCCATAACCAAAATCAATACCTCTATTCTCCATATTGACTTGTGCATTATAAGTAAAAAAACCAAAGACAAGAACGACAGCAATAACTGTCATTAATTGTGGACCTATATCTTTAAGTTTGAAATTCACTGTGAAGATTATATATGAGTTTAAAAAAAAAGGGCTAGAAAAATCTAGCCCTTTTTATGTAATTTATAACTTAAATTATCTTGATGGTGGAACGTATAAAATACCACCTTTAGTCCATAATTCATTTGGACCTCTGTCTGGCAAAATACCAGTGTCAGCTATATTTCTCTTATAACTTTCACCATAATTTCCAACTTGTTTGATAATTCTTAAGTTCCACTCATTATCTAAACCGAATGCTGCACCCATTTCACCTTCAGCACCGACTAATCTTTTGATAGCAGGATTATCTGAAGTTTTCATCATGTCAGCATTTGCTGAAGTAATACCATACTCTTCAGCTTCGATCATAGTATTTAAAGACCATCTTACGATGTCTTCCCATACAGAGTCTCCCTGTCTTACAACTGGACCTAAAGGCTCTTTAGAGACAGTTTCAGGTAATACTAAGTGTTCATCTGGATTAGACATTTTTGTTCTTTGAGCAGCAAGACCCGATTTATCAGTAGTGTATGTATCACATCTACCCGCATCATATGCAGCTACAACTTCATCAGCTTTTTCAAAAGCTACTGGCTCATATTTGATACCCTTTGAATTAAAAAAGTCTCTCATATTTAACTCAGTTGTTGTACCAATATTTGTACAAGCTGAGATACCATCTTTGAATTGACTAGTTGAAGTAATACCAGAACTTTTTCTTACCATAAAACCTTGACCATCGTAGAAATTTACTCCGACGAAAGTAAGTCCGATATCAGCATCTCTAGAAAGTGTCCAAGTTGTGTTTCTTGATAAGATATCGATCTCACCAGAAGTTAAAGCTGTAAATCTTTCTTTAGCACTTAGTGGTGTAAACTTAACTTTGTTTGCATCACCTAATACTGCAGCAGCTACAGCTCTACATACGTCAACATCTATACCAGTCCAATTTCCTGCAGCATCTGCGTTAGAAAATCCTGGAAGACCTTGAGATACTCCACATCTTACAAAACCCTTTTTTTGAGTGTTTTTAAGTGTTTTAGATTTTTTAGCAGCCATAGACTCTGTTGTAAAAGTGAACAACACAGCTACCATAGCAACTAAAGAAGTTAATTGTTTTAAGTATTTAAACATTTTTCTTCCTATTGTTTATTTGTTAACAAATAATTCAAAAATTACTTTTGAATATTCATAATTTAAGCATGTAAGAAATAACTGTTCAAGAAAAATTAATTCAAAACAGTCTGAATAATAGCGCATAGAAGCCCATTTTGCTCTTATAATGGCGCGCCCTGGAGGATTCGAACCTCCGACCCTCGGTTTAGAAAACCGATGCTCTATCCAGCTGAGCTAAGGGCGCAGCTAATTTAAATATACATATACAATAATTATCTAACTTTTAAAAAGAAATTTTTTTGTAAGAAGTAAAATTGTTAATAACTCTATTCTGCCAACGATCATAAAGAAAATTAGATAATATTTTGTAAAAAACTTAAGATTATTAAAATCAAAATTATCTAAACCATAAATTGAAGAATTTACTGTGTTCATTAGAGTTAAAATTGATAATTTGAAAGAACTAATAAAATCTACCCCACTTAAACTTAATAATGATGCTAAAGTAAGTAAAGATAAGATGAATATAATAACTGATAAAAAATATTTATTAATTTCCTCAATATTAAAATTAATCTTAGTAAAAATTAGTTTATTCATAAATACATTTTTTGGTTTACTAAAAGATAAAATTTGATTCAAAGAAAATTTCAAAAGTGAATAAATCTTTATAAATCTTAAGCCAGAACTTGTCGAAAAAAAAGACCCACCTATAATTACTAAAATTAAATAAACAAAATTTAAATTTGATTGCTGTGTATTTAATGAAAATCCGATATTTGATATACTGCTAGCAATAGCTAAAAGATTATATGAAAAATTATAATTAAAACTAAAAAAAAGAAAAAAAACAGTTATTACAGCTATTAAGTATATTATCAAATGTAAATCTTCATAAAAAAAATTAATATCATTTTTTTTTGAAAAAAATAAATTATAAATAAAAAATAAACTAAAAAAAGATATAAGCATTAAGATTGAAATAATCATAATCTGAGAATTATCTTTTATTATATTTGAAAGATCGTTGACCGGTAAAAATCCACCAGATGAAATTATCGTTAAAGCTAAATTTAATGAGTCAAATGTTCTTATTGAAAATAAATTCAATAGTATGAATATAAGTATGGTTAGTGAAGAATATAATATAAATATTTTAGTTGCCTGTTTAAAACTCTCTGAGCTATTGAAGGATGTAAAATTGGTTAATGTTTTTTTAAAACTTTCATCATAAATATCTATGAGATATATAATTGAAAATAAAAAATATAAACCACCTATCCATTGAATTGAAGATCTCCAAAGGATTAGACTTTGGTCTATAAGTTTAATGTTCTCAAATATAGTAAATCCTGTAGATGTGAAACCAGAAATAGACTCAAAAAAAGAATTTAAAAATGTTAAATTATAAATACTGAAATAAAACGGGATCGATAAGATTAGAGGAATTAGTAAATAACCTAAAAAAATCGTTAATATTTTATCAAAAATATTTATCTTTTTATTTTCTTTTCCAAACTTGAAGAAAATCAAAAAAATAACGATAGATGATACTAAAGTGTAATAATATGTATCCAAATTTAAATAGAGATTGAAATAATATGAATAGATAATATTAAAAAAAGATAATATTGAAATTATACCAAAAAAAAAACTTAAATATTTAATCTGTAATCCAAACATTCAATTACACAGAACTCAATCTAAAAAGATTCTCGACAACAGGTATTGTATCTTTTTTAACAATAAGAACTACCTGATCATCATTTTGAAAAATAAAGTTTGATTTTGGTATAATAACTTTTTTATCTCTCAGGACAGCCCCAATTCTTATTTGATCTGGTAGATCTGCATTTTTTAATTCTTTATTGATTAGTTCAGAAGTTTCAATAATTTCAGCCTCTATAACTTCATATTCACCGTTAGATATTGTGTAAGCGTTTTCTATTGTACCTTTATGTACATGTTTTAGAATACTTGAAACTGTATTCATTCTTGGATCTATTAAATCATCAATTTTAAGAGAAGATTGTAATAAAGAATAATTGGGCTTATTAACTAGAGCCATTGTTCTTTTATTCTCAATATTTTTTTGGTCTTTGACAAATTTTTCAACAAGAACACTTACCATTAAATTGTCTTCATCATCATTCGTTAGTGCAAGAACAGTTTCGGCTTCATCTAAGTTTGCTTCAGATAGAACCTCTTCGTCTAATCCATCACCATTAATAACAATCGTATTATTTAGTTCATTGGCTATATGTTCTGCACGTGATTTTTGTTTTTCAACAATTTTTACCCTCACACCCTCTAAAGTTTCCTCAATATTTTTTGCAAGGTTATAACCTATGTTTCCACCGCCAATTATCAAAACTTTTTTAGATATTTTTTCTGTATGGCCAAATGCTTCTAGAGTTTCTGGCATCTGAGAGGAATTAATAATGACATATATTTTATCATTCTCTTCAATTATATCATTTTTTTTTGGGATAAAAGATTTGTCACCTCTTATAATAGCAATAATATTTGCATCAAGACTAGGAAATTTCTTAGTCAACTCATTTAACTTTAATCCTATTAATTTACAATTATTTTTTATTAAAATTTCTAGTAATCTAATTTGATTATCTGCAAATGGCACACTATCAAGTGCGCCTGGTGCCTCTAACTTTCTTTGAATTGATTTTGCTATCTCAATTTCAGGTGAAATGATAACATCTATTGGAAGGTTTTCTTTATTATAAACCCTAGTAAATTTAGGATTAAGATAATCTTGAGATCTTATCCTAGCGATTTTTTTTTGTATATTAAATATTGAAAATGCAATTTGGCAAATTAACATATTAATTTCATCATTTCTTGTGACTGCAATTATCATATCCGTTTCAATGGCATTAGCCTTTTCTAGAATTGAGGGGTAAGTTGCTTTTCCTACTATTGCTTTAACGTCTAAAGTATCATTAATTTTCTGTATATCTTCACTTGATTGGTCAATTACAGTAATAGAGTGACCTTGCTCACTTAATAATTTGGAGATAGTAAAACCTACTCTGCCAGCACCACAAATTATAATATTCATATTAGTTAAATTCTTTTATACCAAGACCTTTGAGCTTTCTGTGAAGAGCACTTCTTTCCATTCCAACAAAAGTAGCTGTTTTAGATATATTACCATTAAATTTTTTAAGTTGTATAGTTAGATACTCTTTTTCAAACTTTTCTCTAGCTTCTTTTAGTGGTATAGACAAGCTATTTTCATTTACTTTAGCAATATTATTATTGCTTTTTAACGATTCCTTGATGATATTTGAAATTTTATCTTGAGTATTTGGTTGCAGAATTCCAATTCTTTCAATCAAGTTTCTTAATTCTCTTACGTTACCATGCCAGTCATGGTTTAAAATATAACTATTATTCTCATCAATATCCAACATTTTTATTTTATAATTTTCAGATATTTGTTTCGAAAAATAATTTATTAAAAGTGGGATATCTGAAATTCTTTCCTTTAAAGGTTTAATGCTTATTTCAAAAACATTTAATCTATGAAATAAATCTTCTCTAAAATTTCCATATTCAATCTCTTTTTTTAAATCTTTACTTGAAGAGCAAATTAGTCTGACATCGACATTAATATCGTTATTTCCATTAACCCTTTTAAACTTTTGATCTGTGAGAACTCTCAAGATTTTTGATTGGATATCTAAAGGGATTTCTGATACTTGATCAACTAACAAAGTTCCTTTGTTTGCTTTCTCTAAGGCACCATAAGATATTGAGCCATCACTCTTTTCTTCACCAAATAATTCAAGCTCATATTTATTATTGTCTAATAAAGCTCCATTAATTATTATAAATGCATTTCCTTTCCTCTTTGATTTTTTATGAATTTTTCTTGCAATCAATTCCTTGCCTGATCCTGATGGACCATTAATAAAAATTCTACTTTCTGTAATAGAAATTTTTTCAATTTGATCTCGTATAGTGGATATATTTTTACTATCTCCAATTAAGTCATATGACGAAAAAAGTTTATTTTCATATTCTTTATTCTGGTTTTTGAGATTTAAATTTTCTACAGCCCTATTTATAAAATTTAATAATCTCGAACGATCGAAGGGTTTTTCCACAAATTCAAATGCACCGTGTTTTAAAGAATTAATAGCCATTTCTATATTGGCATGCCCTGAAATCATTATAACAGGCACATCATTATTTTTGGATTTTATATGAGTTAAAAGTTGTATACCATCACTATCACCTTTATCTAATTTTACATCAAGAATAGCAACGTCAGGCATTTTTTTATCAATTTCACTAAGTGCCTGATTATAATTTGCTGCAACTCTAGTTTTGTAGCCAGCATCTATGATCAATTCGTTCAGAATATTTCTAATATCTGAATTATCATCAACAATTAAAATTTCTACACTCATTTAGTTAAATACAATTTCTACTTTAGCTCCATTTGGTATTGAAAAAAAATTTAATTTTCCATTATGATCATTAATAATCTTATTTACAATCGAAAGACCTAATCCTGTGCCTTTTTTTTTGGTTGTAACATATGGTTTTAAAATTTCATTTAGGTCACTTGTAAAATTTTTAAATCCTAATCCATTATCGACTATTATAATATATATCTGGTTACTCTTCTCATAAATTTCAATATCAATAATTTTGTCAAAATTGCTTGTGTTTTCAGCTTTTTGTTGAATACTTTCAATTGAATTTTTGATTAAATTAAAAATTACTCTACTGATTTGCTCCTTATCACATTCTAATAAGATTGAAGGATTTTTAAAATCTAAATCAATTTTAATCGAAGAGTCTATTTCAGATAATAATTTTATATTTTCATGAATTATTTTGATCAAATCATTTTTTTTTAAAACTGGTTTAGGCATTCTAGCAAAATCGGAAAATTCATTTACTAAATTACCAATTTGTTTGATCTGATTATTTATGATTTTTAAATTTTCCTCAAAATTATCTTTTTCATTCTTATCAACTTGTTTTATATATTTTTCTTTAATTCTATCGATTGATAATTGAATTGGAGTGAGAGGATTTTTAATTTCATGAGCTAATTTTCTTGCAAGATTACCCCAAGCTTCATATCTCTCATTAATAATTAATTTATCTTGCTGATTTTTTAATCTAACAATCATTGAATTAAAATTTTTATTTAAGATTTCTAAATCTTTATCTGTTTTTATCTCAGGTACTTTTGTAGTTAAATTACCTTCTCCTATTGCGGTAGATGCTGAAATTAGATTATTTATAGACCTAAAAAATCTTGAAGAAAATCTTATAGCAATAGTAATTGATATAAAAAGCAAAAGAGTAACTATGATTATATATATAATTGCAAATGAAATTTTTATTCCTGTGCTTCTTTCCTCAACCGTATAATAAAAATTGATTGCTTCTTGAGACTCATTTAAATATTTTGAAATATCTTTATCAAGGTATTTTACAACATATAAAAACCTGTTTTCAAAAGCTTGAAGTCTCATTATTGCTGCCGAGATATTTTCAGGAGCATTTATTATTTTAAGTGGTCTATCGTCATCTAAAACAAGCTTTAGTGTCTTATCTATTGGAGGAATATATTTTGTAGGATCATCTATATTGGTAAATAGTAATTCTTTATTTTGATCAATTATATGTATTTCATCTATATCTCTTATCAATTTTTGAGTTTTTAAAAATCTTACATATTCTTTATTATTATCATTTAAAAATTTAGCACTTTTGTTGGTGTCAAAAGCAATCAATATAATATCAGACTCAATTTTATTTCTTACTTCCTCAACATAACTTTTAGCAAGCTCATAAGAATTATTTACAACCGTTGTCACTTTTTTATCAAAATATTTTTCAAGAGCAAAAGAAAATAGAAAAAGTGAAAAAATTGAAATCAATATTGAAGGGATTAAAGTGAAGAGTGAAAAATAAGTAATATATTTTTTATTTGATTTTAATCCATCTTTGTCAATATCATTTCGAATAGATTTTTTTATCTCTAAAAAAATGAATATAAATAATGATAAAAGTAATAAAATATTTACAATTAATAAATATTGTAAATTGTTTTGATTTAATTCAAGAAAACTTCTATCTATGAATGTTAAAAAAGTTAAAAATCCCAAAAATAGTGTAATACTAGATAAAATGATTATAAAAACATTTTTTTTCAAAAATTCAAACATAATTAAAAATTATAGTATTTAATAGAATGAACAACTATTTTGTAATATTGGCTGCAGGTAAAAGTAGGAGATTTCATAAAAAAATACCTAAGCAATTCTATAACTATAAAAATAAAGAAATTATTGATCACTCCATTGAAAAATCAGTTAGTTCAAAGCTTTTTAAAAAGATTTTAGTTGTAACTAACAACATTAAACATCTCAAAAAAAAACAAATTCATAACTCGGTCAAAATAATAAAGGGGGGCAAAGAGAGATTTGACTCATCTTTAATAGCTTTAAAATATTTAAAAAAATACAAACCTAATAATATTCTGATACATGACGCTGCCAGACCTGATTTTACAATTAAATTATTGAGGGAATTATTGAGACATTTAAAAACAAATATTGCTGTAATTCCATATATAAACTCTAAAGATACAATAAAATATAGAATCAAAAATGAATTATACAATCTCAATAGAGAAAACACATATCTTACTCAAACACCACAAGCATTTAAGTTTAAAAAATTATACGAACTTGCAATTAATGAAAAAAATAAAATTTCAGATGAGGCAACTTTATTCCTCAACAAAAATCGAAAAATAAAATTTATAAAAGGAGAAAATACTAATAATAAAATCACTTTTAAAAGTGATATAAAATTAGTTAAAACTTTTTTTGGAATTGGTTTTGATATTCACAGATTAGTTAGAAATAAAAAACTTTATTTAGGTGGTGCCAAAATACCGTTTCACTCAGGATTAAAAGGACATTCAGATGGAGATGTAATTTTGCATTCAATTATAGATTCGATCTTAGGTGCAATGAGAAATAAAGATATTGGATCTTTTTTTCCAAACACAAAAAAATATAAAAATATTAGATCTCCCAAAATATTGAAACCAGTGGTTGAAAGTCTTTATAAATCAAATTTTTTTATAAATAATTTAGATATAAATTTGATTTGTGAACAACCAAAAGTATCAAAATACCGAGATCGAATAATCAACTCTATCTCTAAACTAATGATGTTGAAAAAAGATCTTATAAATTTAAAAGGTAAAACAGTTGAAAAACTTGGTTTGATTGGAAAAGAAAAAGCCATTGCATGTGAAGTTATAATTTCAATAACAAAATATGATTAAAACTATTAATACTTTGTTTGTAACAATGTTAGGTTTGGGTAAAGTTTCAAAAATTCCAGGTACTTTTGGATCATTAGCTACAGTAATTACTCTTTACCTTTTTTTCCACATATTTAATTTATCTTCAAACTTAATATTAATAATATTAATATTCATTTTCATTTTATCTTTTTCTGCTGTAGCACATCATATTAAAGATAATGATAACAAAGATCCCAAAGAAGTAATTATCGATGAATTTATTGGTCAATCAATACCGATTTATCTTTATGAAATTTCACATGGTACAGAAAAATCACCGAATGAAGCATTAATTTTTTACAGTATTTGTTTTGTCTTATTCAGATTTTTTGATATTGCAAAACCATTTCCCATAAATTTTTTTGACAAAAACTTTAAAAATAGTTTTGGCGTAATTATGGATGATGTAATTGCAGGAATTTATGTTGTTTTATCTTTAATTTGTTTTATGGTTTTAAGCAATTATTTTGTATAATGAAATTATTAATCAAGCTATTAATTAGAAAAAAAATTAAAATATCAGTTGCTGAATCCTGCACAGGAGGATTATTAGCCTCTGCTATCACTTCAATTGGTGGTGCATCAAAGATATTCAATCTAGGTTTGATCACCTACTCTAATCAGGCAAAAATAAAGATTTTAAAAGTAAATAAAAAAATTATCAAAAAATATGGTGCTGTGAGCCATGAATGTTGCTATGCAATGGTTAATAATTTATCCAAAATTTCAAAAGCCAATATTAATGTTTCAATTACTGGTATCGCGGGTCCTAGAGGAGGCACCAAAAAAAAACCTGTTGGTTTAGTTTATATTGGAGTTAAAAAAGGCAGGAAAATCCAAATAATAAAGTGTTTATTCAAAGGTAAAAAAAGATCCTCAATACAAACGGCTACTGTAAAAAAAGCTTTAAATCTAGTCCTTAGAGCTACTAAATAACTGTTCCGCTCTTTTTTGAAATGCATCAGCTATTTTCTCTAATCCAAATTGAAAAGATACTACCATTAAAGAATTCAAAAATTTATTTTTTATTTCAAAATCAATATCAAAAGTAACTTCAGTAATTCCATTTTCTTTATCAACAAAATTCCAATTATTGGATAAATGATTTAAAGGTCCTTCTATATTCTTAACAAATATTGAATCTTCCTTTCTATTAAAAACTACATCGCTTTTATAAGTATCTTTAAATGGTCCTTTGCCTATTGTTAAATCTGCTATTATTTTTGTAAAATCACCCTCATTTTTATTTTTATATATTTTAGCATCAAAACAAAATGGTACAAATTCCGGGTATTTTTCAATATCCAAAACTAAATCAATTAAATCCTTTTTTTTACATTCAATTAATCGCTTAACTGAAGCTTTTGGCATTAATGACTATTTAATCTATTTTGTTGAAGTTTTGCAAAGTCTTCATCTGCATGATAGGAAGATCTTGTTAATGGGGATGAGGAAACTAATAAAAAACCTTTTGCTTTTGCAATATCACCCAGTTCTTTAAACTCCTCAGGTTTATAATATCTATCTAGTGGAAAATGTTTTACTGATGGTTGTAAGTATTGCCCTATTGTTAAAAAATCAACATCAGCAGATTTTAAATCATCCATCACTTGTAAAATTTCATCTCTTGTTTCACCAAGGCCAACCATTATTCCTGATTTAGTAAAAACCTTATTATTCATTTTTTTTGCATTTTTTAAAAGCTCAAGAGATGCAAAATATCTTGAACCTGGTCTAACTTTTAAATAAAGACTAGGAACAGTTTCAATATTGTGATTAAAAACATCAGGATTAGCCTCTAATACTTTTTTATAAGCATCACCTTTTCTTAAAAAATCAGGCGTTAAAACTTCAATGGTTGTATTAGGATTGGTTTTTCTTGTTTGGTTTATAACTTCATAAAAATGATTTGAACCACCATCATCTAAATCATCTCTATCGACTGAAGTAATTACAACATGTTTTAAATTTAATTTTTTAACAGCTTGAGATATTTTAATTGGTTCTAGCTTATCTAATTTTTCTGGTTTACCAGTTTTTACATCACAAAAAGCACATGCCCTTGTGCATGTATCACCCATTATCATAAAAGTTGCATGTTTTTTACTCCAACACTCAGTTATATTTGGGCAATTTGCCTCCTGACAAACTGTTACAAGATTATTTTTATTTACAATTGTTTTCGTTAAAAAAAATTCTCTACTATTATTTAGTTTAGATCTAATCCAGTTGGGTTTTTTCTTAATTGGATTAATTGGATTTTTTACTTTTTCAGGATGTCTTGGTTTAATTTTTTGTGTCATCTTTTTTTATAATATAAATCTTTTCGTTTTTTTTACCAAATAAGAATCTCTCTCTAATTAAAGTTTCAACATAATCAAGATCTAGATTGTCACTTAATAATGAATTCTTAAAATCTAAGTCATTTATTTGAGTTTTTAGCGATAATTCCTCTACTTTTAAATCATTTAAAATTTGTTTTTTTTCATAATAAGAAATTAATCCTCTTTCGCCTGATAAAAGATTGAAGAAAAAATATATAATTAGAAAAATTGATATAAGTAAAAAATAATTTTTTTTTAATCTTTGAAGCATTAATGAATTTTATTCATTCTGGCTTTTTTTCCAAGTTCTTCTTCTATACGTAATAATTGATTATATTTAGCAACTCTCTCAGATCTAGCTAAAGATCCCGTTTTTATTTGATTAGAATTAGTACCTACAGCTAGGTCTGCAATAAATGTATCTTCACTATCACCAGATCTATGAGAAATTATAGTTTTAAATCCTATAGTATGAGCAAATCTAATTACATCTAAAGTCTCTGAAACAGTGCCGATTTGATTAAGTTTAATTAAAATTGCATTTGATGATAAATTTAAAAATCCTTTCTTAAGTCGCTCAAGATTGGTGACATAAAGATCATCGCCTACAATCTGGACTTTTTGAACAGATTTCATTAATTTGCTCCATGATATCCAATCATTTTCTTCAAAAGGGTCTTCTATTGATTTAATCCTATATTTATTAATTATTTTTTTATATTCTTGAATTGATTTTTCGACAGAAATGTAACTTTTAGAATGAATAGAATACTTTTTTTTTTTATATAACTCGTTTGCAGCTACATCTAAACAAATTGAAACATCTTTACCATTTACAAAGCCTGATTTTCTTATAGCTGAAACAATTAAATCTAAGGCTTGATTATTATTGTTAATCATTGGTGCAAATCCACCTTCATCTCCAACAGATGTAGATAATCCTTTATTCTCTATAATTTTACTTAAATTTTTAATTACTAAAAAACAAATCCTTATTGCGTCAGAAAAATTTCTTGCACGATCTGGTCTGATCATAAATTCTTGAATTCTTAAACCATTGTTAGCATGTGCTCCACCATTAATTATATTCATTAATGGAAATGGCAGCTTAAAATTATTCTTTATTAAAAAAGTTTTATACAATGGTATTTTTCTAATTTTTGCTGAAAGTTTTTTTGCTGCCATTGATACAGCTAACATAGAATTAGCACCTAACTTTTTTTTTTGTCTGGTTCCATCTAGGTTAATCATTATAGCATCTATGCTTTCTTGATTATGAATACTTTTTCCTTTAAGTTTTTTTGAAATTTTAGTGTTGACTAAATTAATTGCATTCAGAACACTTTTTCCCAAATACCTCTTGTTATTTCTATCCCTCTTTTCAAAAGCTTCAAAAGTTCCTGTTGATGCCCCTGAAGGACAAATTGCTAGTGCACTTTGATTTTTGACAAAGACCTCAGCTTCAATTGTTGGATTACCTCTACTATCGAAAACTTGTCGAGCTTTTACTTTTGTAATTTTACTCACTTATTTTTAATCAATTTATCTATGTCTGTTAATTGTTTTAATAAATTCTCTAATTTATCCAACGGAATCATATTTGGACCATCAGAAGGAGCATTATCAGGATCTTGATGGGTTTCTATAAAAACTCCTGCAACACCTACTGCAACGGCTGCCCTTGCTAAATGTTCTATAAATTCTCTTTGTCCCCCACTTTTTTCACCAAGACCACCTGGTTGTTGTACTGAGTGGGTTGCATCAAAAATAACTGGGTAACCATTTTTTGCCATTATAGGTAAAGCTCTCATATCTGAGACTAAGGTATTGTAACCAAAACTAGCACCTCTTTCAGTAACCAAAATATTTTTATTTCCAGAGTCTGAAATTTTTTTTGTTACATTAACCATATCCCATGGTGCTAAAAATTGACCTTTTTTTACATTAATAATTTTATTTGTTTTAGCGGCAGCAACTAATAAATCAGTTTGACGACACAAAAAAGCTGGTATTTGCAAAACATCTACATGACTTGCAACTACTGCACATTGTTCAATGTTATGTATATCGGTTAAAATAGGTACGTTAAGCTCTTTTTTAATTTTATCAAAAACAGGAAGTGAAGCATCTAAACCTGCTCCTCTTTTACCTTTGAGACTGGTTCTATTAGCTTTGTCAAAGGATGTTTTGTAAATAAATCCAATACCAAATTTTTTAGTGATATCCTTAATCTTACCTGCCATATCCATTGCATGTTGCTCAGTTTCGAGCTGACAAGGGCCTGCAATGATACATAATTTACTATCATTTGAGATTTCTATTTTGTTACAATTTACTTTAATACTACTCATTTATGATTTTTTGATGCTTTGATAAATGAGGAGAATAATGGATGAGGAGTCAAAGGTCTAGATTTAAATTCAGGATGAAACTGAACACCTATGAACCATGGATGATCTTGAAGCTCAATTATTTCTGGTAATTTATTATCTGGTGACATTCCTGAAAAAATTAATCCTTTATTTTCAAATTGATCTTTAAATTTTCTGTTAACTTCATATCTATGTCTATGTCTTTCTTTAATAAAATTAGATTTATAGATTCTATTTATGGCAGAATTATTTCTTAATTTAG
>CACHIS010000010.1 GCA_902579925.1 uncultured Pelagibacteraceae bacterium | reverse complement strand
TGCTTTCCTATATCCCTTAAAAAAGAAATATACTTGAGGTTTTTTAACCAATCAAAATTATTCACAAATATTGGTTTAGTATTTTTATCCTTGCTTTTCAAAAATTTTTCTAAAATTTTTTTTATATTCTTTGAGTTTTTTTCAATTTCATTTTCGCTTAAAATTTTTCGAGTTTTTTCCTTACCTGAGGGATCTCCAATTCTAGTCGTACCACCACCTAATAACACTATTGGTTGATGACCATGTTTTTGAAGCAATCTTAAACACATAATTTGCAAAAGACTTCCAACATGCAAACTTTCGGCAGTACAATCAAAACCAATATAAGCTTTTATCTTTTTTTCATCTAACAAGTAAGACAATTCTTCATCATCTGTGCATTGGTAGAAAAAACCTCTATCTTTAAATTCTTTTAAAAATTTATTCATATGCTTATAGTTCTACAATATACAAATTTTTTTAAAAAAAAATGATAATGAAAAAAAAGATATATACATCTCTTGGCCTAATGAGCGGTACCTCCATGGATGGTGTAGATTTATCTGTGATAAAATCAGATGGTTATGATGAATTTTCCAACATTATAAACGTTTATAGAGAGTTTGATAACGATCTTTATAAACAATTAATTGACTTAAGAGCTAAAATATCAAGCACGGAAGATCTGAAAATTCATGAGAGCGATTTGAATAATTTAGAAAAAAAATTTACTTTATTTAATGTTAAAATCATCAATGATGTAATGCAAAATATTGATGAACAAATTGATTTGGTCGGTTTTCATGGTCAGACAATTTTTCACAATCCGAAGATAAAAGTTTCAAAGCAATTAGGAGATGGAAAATTGCTATCTAGCTTAATTAAAAAGATAGTTGTAAATAATTTTAGACAAAATGACCTAAATCATGATGGACAAGGTGCTCCATTAACACCAATATTTCATTATTTAATATCAAAAATTATAAAAAATAAATTTAAGACAGATTATCCTATAAGTCTAGTAAATATAGGTGGTATTACAAATGTCACTCAAATTAAGAACGAGTCAGATAATTTGAGTCAAAATTTTTTTGCTTATGATATTGCTCCAGGAAATTGTTTAATTGATGAGTGGGTAAGAAACCATGTAAATGCGAATTATGACAAAAACGGAAATTACGCGAACAGTGGAAAAGCAGATGAATTAATTTTAAATCAAGCGATCGATAATTTTGAGCTAAAATCATTTAATAACTCATTAGATGTTAAGGATTTTGACTTATCGTTTGCAAAAGGTTTATCATTTGAGGATGGTTGCGCAACATTAACAAAATTCACAGCTTTTCTAATTTCGAATGGTCTGGAAAAAATAAGTAAAAAAAATAATATTTCTTTAAACAATATTATTTTATGTGGTGGTGGTAGAAAAAATATTTTTTTAATCAAATCTGTTAAAGAATTTTTAAATGACAGTAGTATTAAGATAAAGGAAATAGATAATTATAATTTTGATGGTAATTTTATAGAGTCTCAAGCTTTTGCATTTTTAGCAATTAGATCGTATTTGAATTTACCTATTTCTTTTCCAACCACTACAAGGTGTAAAGAAGCTATTTCAGGTGGTGAAATTCAAAAAAATTTTTAATATAGAGCTGTTTCTTTTTTAATATACTTAATAATAGTATCTGTTAACTCAGACTCACTTTTTGTGAAAAAATGATTAGCATCAGGTACACTTTCAAATTCAACTTTTATCCCTTTTTGTGCGCTTAACTTATTATCTAAATCTTTTATAAATTCCATGGGGACTAGTTCATCTTTTTTTCCATAAACTATTAAACCTGATGAAGGACATGGTGATAAAAAAGAAAAATCATATACGTTAGGTTGAGGCGAGATTGCTATGAATCTATTAATTTCAGGTCTTCTCATTAATAGTTGCATTGCTATTAAAGAACCAAAAGAAAAGCCAGACACCCAACACTGAGAATTATCAAAATTTTCTCTTTCCAACCAATCTAATGCAGCAGCAGCATCAGCTAATTCTCCTTGTCCATTATCAAATTCACCATCACTTTTTCCCACACCTCGAAAGTTTACTCTACATACAGAAAAATCATTTTCCATGAATGCACGAAATGTTTCTACAACTACTTTGTTATTCATTGTTCCTCCATATTGTGGATGAGGTTGTAATACTAAAGCAATAGGTGAAGTACTTTTTTTACTCTTGAAATATTTTGCCTCTAATCTTCCTGCAGGTCCAGGTATAAATATTTCTAAAATTTTATTGTCCATTATTAGTAATGATTAGCATTCTCAAAAAAAAAATAGGTTTATCACAACTGCGTCACAAAATGTTAATCTTTTTTTATTTAAGATACTTGACTATTTTAGTCAGGTTTATATATACCCAGTAAAATAGCGGTTTATGAAACTAAGTTCTAAAGGTAGATATGCTGTAATGGCTTTAGTAGATCTGGCAAGATTTAACGAAATCAATCCAGTTTCTTTAAGAGACATTTCATTAAGACAAGGTATTTCTCTTGATTATCTTGAGCAAATTTTTTCAAAATTAAGAAAAAATGAAATTGTACAAAGTGTTAGAGGCACGCAAGGTGGATACGTTCTAAATAAAAAAGCTAGAGAGATTAAACTAACAAATATTTTAGATGCAGTAGATGAAAAAGTGAAAACTGTACAATGTAAAAAGGAATTAAAAAAAGGATGCAATGGTAAACCAACAAAATGTCTAACTCATAACCTTTGGGATGAACTTGAAACACATATAAATAACTTTTTTGATAAAAAAAGTTTAGAGGATTTAGTTCAAGATAATTTAGATAGAAGAGTATAAAATGGATACAAGAGAAAAAGATATAGAAAATTTAAAAGATTATAAATACGGTTTTACGACTGATATTGAAAACATTAAAGCACCCAAAGGATTAAATGAAGCTGTGATAAAATTTATTTCGAATATTAAGAAGGAGCCAAAATGGATGTTAGATTTTAGGTTAAAAGCTTACGAAAGATTAAAACTCTTAAAAGAACCAAACTGGCAAAAACCAAAGTATCCTAAAATTGATTATCAAGACTTGTACTATTATTCAGCACCAAAAAGTATGAGTGAAAAACCAAAAAGTTTAGATGAGCTTGACCCAAAACTTTTAGAAACATACAAGAAACTTGGAATTCCATTACAAGAACAAGCAAGGTTAAATGGTATTGCTGTTGATGCAGTTTTTGACTCTGTTTCTGTTGCGACTACTTTTAAAGGTGAATTAACTAAGCATGGAATAATTTTTTGTTCAATGTCAGAAGCAATTCAAAAACATCCTGATCTTGTAAAAAAATATTTAGGTACAGTAATACCAGTAACTGATCATTTCTTTGCCACACTAAACTCAGCTGTTTTTACAGACGGTTCATTCGTTTATATTCCTGAAGGTGTCAAGTGTCCTATGGAACTATCAACTTATTTCAGAATTAATGCATCAGAGACAGGACAATTTGAAAGAACATTAATTATTGCTGATAAAGGGAGTTATGTGAGTTACCTCGAAGGATGCACTGCTCCAATGAGAGATGAAAATCAACTGCACGCAGCGAATGTTGAATTAATTGCTTTGGATGATGCAGAGATAAAATATTCTACTGTACAAAATTGGTATCCTGGTGATGAAAATGGTAAAGGAGGAATTTATAATTTTGTAACTAAAAGAGGATTATGTAAGGGAAAAAATTCTAAGATTTCTTGGACTCAAGTTGAGACAGGTTCAGCTATAACCTGGAAATATCCAAGCTGTATATTAAAAGGTGATAACTCAATTGGTGAATTTTATTCTATAGCAATTACAAACAATCATCAAAAAGCAGACACTGGAACAAAGATGATTCATTTAGGAAAAAATACCAAAAGTAAAATTATTTCAAAAGGTATAAGTGCTGGATTTTCTGATATGACTTATAGAGGTTTAGTAGATATTAACTCAAAAGCAAAAAATTCTAGTAACTACACACAATGTGACTCTTTATTAATGGGTAATAAATGTGGTGCACACACAGTACCTTATATTAAAAATAAAAATTATGACTCAAATATTGCACACGAAGCTACGACATCAAAAATTAGTGAAGAACAATTACATTACTGCCAACAAAGAGGACTTAATCCTGAAGAAGCTGTAGGATTAATTGTTAATGGTTTTTGTAAGGAAGTATTACAACAATTACCAATGGAGTTTGCAGTTGAGGCCCAGAAACTTGTAGGTATCAGCTTAGAGGGAAGTGTTGGTTAATGCTCAAAATAAGTAATTTAAATGCGAATGTTGAAAATAAATCGATATTAAAGGGTTTTTCCTTGAATATAAATCCTGGCGAAGTTCACGCAATTATGGGTCCAAACGGATCAGGAAAAAGCACATTATCTAATATTCTATCAGGAAAAAAAGGTTACGAGGTGTCAGGTGAGATCTTGTTTGAAAATAAAAATTTATTTGATCTTGAGACAGAAGAAAGAGCACACAAAGGAATTTTTTTAGCTTTCCAATATCCATTAGAAATTCCAGGTGTAAATACAAATATTTTTCTAAAAACATCTTTGAATGCAATTAGAAAAGCAAGAGGTGAAAAAGAATTAGATGCGATTGAATTTTTAAAACTTGTTAAAGAAAAATCTAAGGAATTAAAATTTGATGAGGAAAAACTGAATAGACAATTAAATGTTGGGTTTTCCGGTGGAGAAAAAAAGAAAAATGAAATTTTACAAATGTCTATGTTAGCTCCAAAACTATCCATTTTAGATGAGACAGACTCAGGCCTAGACATAGATGCGCTTAAAATAGTTGCAGATGGAGTTAATACTTTAAGAAAGAAAGATAATTCTTTTCTAATAATAACCCATTATCAAAGATTATTAGATTACATTAAACCTGACTTTGTTCATGTTCTAATGAATGGAAAGATAATAAAATCTGGTGGTCCAGAATTAGCAATCGAATTAGAGAAAAAAGGTTACGAAAGTTTTAATTAAATGAGCGAACAACTACAGTCAGATTTTGATAAAATAGTAAAAACTTCAAAACTTTCTAATGAGGAAATTCAGTTTAAAAAAAATTTTTTAAATAATTTTAAAAAAAGAGGTTTTCCAAATAGAAAGCAAGAAGATTGGAAGTTTTTAGATATTAGTCAGATCATCAAAAAGAATATTAGTGACTTAAGTTTTTTTAATGATTATTCTCAATCTAATAAGATCGATCCATCTATTTTTGTTGATGGTTTGGAGCATAATAAAATTATTTTTATAAACGGAAGAATTGAAAAAATTGATTTTAACTTTGAAGACCAAAATAAAATTGAAATAATTGATGAAACTAAAAAAGATATACCATTTGATTATGAAAACTCATTAATTGATTTAAATAGTGCATTTACTGATAAAGTTTTTAAAATTTTAATCAAAAAAAATTATTTTCTAAAGAAACCTCTAATTATTTATCACTCAACAGATAATAAAATAAAATCAACCAATATCAATTTGAGATTAGATTTTGAATTAGGTGAAAATAGTTGTCTAAAGCTTATTGATTATTTTTCCAATAACACAGCGAAAAACTTTATTAATATATTTTACAATTTCAATTTGGAAAAAAACTCAATCCTCAAAAACTATAAAATTGATAAATTTAGAAATAATAATTTAAAATACTCTTTTAACAATATTGAACAGAACAATAACAGTGTTTCTGAAACATTTATATTATCTGCAGGTTCAGATTATATTAAAAATGAGATTAATTGTAATTTAAATGGTGAGTATTCCTCTGCATTCATTAATGGTATTTTTTCCTTGAAAGAAAATCAACAACACGAGATTAGAACTACAATCAACCATTTAGTGGAGAACACAAAAAGTTATCAACTTATTAAAAGTGTTCTTGGAAAAAATTCAAAGTCTGCATATCAAGGAAGAATATTTGTAAATTCAAAAGCTCAAAAAACTGATGGGTATCAATTAAGTAAAGCAATATTGTTAGATGAAACATCAGAGTTTAATGCAAAACCAGAATTAGAAATTTATGCTGATGATGTAAAATGCTCTCATGGATCATCATCAGGAAGTTTAAATGAAGACTCAATCTTTTATTTAATGTCTCGTGGTTTAAATTACCAACAATCAAAAGAACTTTTGATAAATGGGTTTTTACTAGATGTTATCGAAAAGATCACCGACTCTGAAATCAGGAACTTAATTAAAAATATTATTGGAGTAAAAGAATGAATATAGATAACATTAGAAAAGAATTTCCGATTTTTGATGAAAAAATTCAAAATAATGATTTAGTTTATTTAGATAGTGCTAACTCCTCTCAAAAACCTAAAGTGGTTCTTGACAGAATAAATGATTTTTATTCCAAACAATTTTCGAATGTAGGTAGAAGTATTCATTATTTGGCTGTTGCAGCTACCAATTTGTATGAAAATACTAGGACTTCTGTACAAAAATATATAAATGCAAATGATAAAAATGAAATTGTATTTACCAAAGGTGCTACAGAAGCTTTAAATTTGGTTGCTAATACTCTAGGTCAAGCAATCTTGGAGCCAAATGACGAAATTTTAATTACAGAGCTAGAGCATCATTCAAATTATGTTCCGTGGCATTTTTTAAGAAAATCTAAAAATATTAAAATAAAGTTTGCAGAGATAAATGAAGATGGAGACATTCCGATTGAAAATATAGAGAAAGAAATTACAAACAAAACTAAAGTAATAGCTATAACACATTTGTCTAATGTTACCGGTGCAGTTTTACCAATAAAAGAGATAACCCAATTAGCACATTCAAAAGGGATTGTTGTTGTAGTAGATGGTTGCCAAGGAGGCCCACATTTAAAATTGGATATGCAGGATCTAGATTGTGATTTTTATGCAATATCATGTCACAAAATGTACGGTCCAACAGGTCTTGGAGTTTTGTATGGAAAAAAGAAATGGCTAGAGCAACTACCACCATACCAAGGAGGTGGAGGAATGATAAATGAAGTTAAAAAAGATAGAATTTCTTATGGAGAACTTCCAAATAAGTATGAAGCTGGAACAATGGCTACAGCTCAAGTCATAGCGTTTGATCAATCTATAAAATTTTTAGAAAGTATAGGAATTGAAAATATAATTAAACATGAAAAAGAATTAATAGAATACGGTCAAGAAATTTTAAAAAAAAATAATTCTGTGAAACTAATCGGAAATCCAAAAGAGCGTGGTGGAGTTTTGTCTTTTACTGTAGAAGGAGTTCATCCACATGACATTGCAACAATCCTGGATGAAACTGGAGTTGCTATAAGGGCGGGTCATCATTGTTGTCAAATACTTCATGACAAATTAGGTATACCCGCAAGTGCGCGGGCATCATTGGGTGTTTATAATACTAAAGATGATTTAGATAAATTAAATGAAGGTATTAATAATTGTAAAAAAATTTTTGATTTAAAATGAACTTAAAAGAATTATATCAAGAACTAATTTTAGAACATGGAAAAAATCCTAGAAATTTAGGAAAAACAGAGAATTTTAACAAAGATGCAAAAGGAAATAATCCATTATGTGGAGATAATGTACATGTGTATTTAAAATTAAATGAACAAAGAAAAGTTGAGGATATTTCTTTTGAAGGAAGTGGATGTGCAATATCAATGGCATCGGCTTCTATAATGACAGATTTAATTAAAGGAAAAAGTGATAATGAGGCTAAAGAAATAATTGAGGATTTTTTAGGAATGATTAAAGAAAATCCTGAACTTAAAAATAAGATTTTAAAAGAAGATGATAAAACAAAATTGATGTGTTTATCAGGCGTGAAACAATATCCCATGCGAGTTAAATGTGCTACCTTATCATGGCACACTTTAGTGTCGGCAATGGAAAATGATGGAAAAGAAATCAGCACAGAAAATTAATTATGGATGTCAAAAATAAAATAATTGAAGAAATCAGAAAAATCTACGATCCAGAATTACCAGTGAATATATATGAACTTGGATTAATTTATGATATTAAAGTAGATGGTAGTAAGGCTGAAATTAAGATGACACTAACAACACCAAATTGTCCAGTAGCTGAAAGTTTACCTAAAGAGGTAAAAGAAGGCGCAATGCAAGTGGAGGGAATAGATGATGTAGATCTCCAACTAGTTTGGGATCCACCATGGACAAAAGATATGATGTCAGATGCTGCTAAATTGGAGTTGAATTTATAATGGGTCAAATAATTAAATTAAGTGACAATGCTGCTTCAAGAATAAAAGAAATCATGTCTAATGCTGAAAAAAATGCAATTGGTGTGAGAGTTTCTGTAAAATCAGGTGGCTGTGCAGGTATGTCATACGTGATGGAATACTCGAAAAAGATCAATCCAAACGATGAATTGATTGAGGACAAAGGAGTAAAAGTTTACATTGATGCGGCAGCAGTTATGTATCTTCTAGGGACAGAGATGGATTATAAAAAAGAGGATTTTTCCTCTACATTTGTTTTTAATAATCCTAACGAGACTGAAAGATGCGGCTGCGGAGAATCCTTTAAGGTTTAACAGCTATAATACATTTCAAATTCAATTGGATGCGGAGTATGTTCGAAGTTATGAATTTCCTCATACTTTAATGCAATGTAAGCATCAATTTGGTCATCAGTGAATACATTACCTTGTTTTAAGAAATCTCTATCTTTATCTAGACTTTCCATTGCTTCTCTTAAAGATCCACAAACAGTAGGTATTTTTTTAACCTCGTCTTCAGACAAAGCATAAAGATCTTTATCAAATGATTTACCTGGATCAATTTTATTTTTAATCCCATCTAAACCAGCCATTAACATTGCAGCAAAAGTTAGATAAGGGTTTCCAGCAGCATCACCAAATCTAATTTCACATCTAGCAGCTTTTTTACTTAAAGTAATAGGAATTCTACAAGATGCTGATCTGTTTCTTGCTGAATAAGCTAATAATACTGGAGCTTCAAACCCTGGAATTAATCTTTTGTAACTATTCGTTGTAGCGTTAGAAAAAGCGTTTATTGCTTTCGCATGTTTTAAAATTCCGCCTATATAGTGTAAGGCTGTGTCTGACAAACCTGCGTATTTATCACCAGAAAATAATGCAGTATCACCTTTCCAAATCGATTGGTGAACGTGCATACCTGAACCATTGTCACCCTTTACCGGCTTTGGCATAAATGTAGCTGTCTTACCGAATGAATTAGAAACCATGTGAACAGCATATTTATAAAGTTGTAAGTTATCAGCTTGATCTACAAGAGTTCCAAAGTACATTCCAAGCTCATGTTGACTTGGTGCAACCTCATGGTGGTGCTTTTCTACTTTAATACCCATTTCTTTCATCGCTTTTAAATATTCACTTCTCATGTCTTGTTCACTATCAACTGGTGGAACAGGGAAATAACCACCTTTAATTCCTGGTCTGTGACCTAAATTTCCATTTTCATATTCTTTACCGGTATTGTAAGGACCTTCTTTACTATCAATTTTAAATCCAGTTTCATTCATATCATTTTTAAATCTCACATCATCGAATACGAAAAATTCTGCCTCAGGACCAAAAAATGCTTTATCTCCTATCCCTGAACTTTTTAAGTAGGCCTCAGCTTTTTTGGCTGTACCTCTTGGATCTCTCTCATAAGGATCTTTTTTTATTGCATCTAAAATATCGCAAAAAAGATTCAAGGTATTATGAGATGTAAATGGATCTACGATTGCTCTTGATGTATCTGGTTTGAGGATCATGTCAGACTCGTTAATCGCTTTCCAACCTGCAATTGATGAACCATCAAAAAAAATTCCTTCATTTAACATTTCATCATCTACCATTTTTGCATCCATGGTTACGTGTTGTAATTTACCTCTAGGATCGGTAAATCTTAAGTCTACGTACTCAATGTCTTTATCCTTGATAGTTTTTAATACATCATTTGCACTCATGTTATCTCCTTTATAATTCTGGGCCTTGTGATATCAAATAAAGACTGCTAAATAATGTTCTTTTACTTAATATCACCTATGCACTTTTCACATGAGTTTACAATTAAACTTAAAAAAAAACTAACACTCATAAGTTGAATAATGACATTAATAGATAAAGAACCGGTAAAAAGAGTTCAGAAAATACTAAAACAATTTGAGACAAATTCTGAGGTAGTTGTTTTAAAAAGTTCAGCAAGGACCGCTCTTGAAGCCGCTAAATCTTTAAATTGTGAAGTTGGTGCGATCGTCAAAAGTTTACTTTTTAAAACTGAGCAAAACTTTATTTTATGTCTTGTCGCTGGGGATAAAAAAGCCTCCCTTAATAAGATTAAAAAAATTTTAAATCTGAAAGATATATCTATGGCTTCAGCTGATGATGTTAAAAATGTTACAGGCTTTACAATAGGGGGCGTATCACCAATTGGTCATCTAAACAAAATCGAAATCTTAATAGATCTTTCTTTAAAGAGATTTAACGAATTATTTGCTGCCGCTGGTCATCCTAACTGTATCTTTAAGATTAGTTTTGAGGATTTGAGTAAAATTACCAATGGATCAATAATAGAATTAGTAGAATGAGACAACCAAAATTATTAGATTATTTATTATTAGTTTTATTAGCATTAATTTGGGCCTCTGCTTTTTTTAATATTAAAATTGCAACTTATTCTTTTGGACCAGTAACAATTGCTTTTTTAAGAGTTTTTTTTGGAGCCATACCCGTTTTATTGCTTTGTTACTATAAGGATATAAAAATAGAAGCATTTTCAAAAGATTGGTACTGGTTTGCATTAATAGGTTTTATAAATTTAGTTGCACCTTTTTTTCTTATCGCTTATGGAATTAAATCTGTTCAAAGTAATTTAGCAGCGATTTTAATGTCTACTACACCTTTAAGCTCCACTGTGTTGGGTCATTTTTATACAAAAAATGAAAAGTTCAATTTTATCAAAACCTTTGGAATTTTAATTGGTTTTTCTGGTATTCTTTATTTATTTTCAGATAATTTATTAATCGATGAGAATAATTTTATATCTGCTCTATTAATTCTTTTAGGTTCAACTTGTTATGTAATTGGAGGTGTTTTAACTTTAAAAATAAGTAAAAAAAAGAATGAAAATGTAACTGGATCCATTTTAATTTGGGCAACAATTATTTTGGTTCCATTAGTTAGTTTTATAGAACAACCATGGAATTTAGTTCCAAGAGTCGATTCAATCATTTCAGTGATTTATTTAGGACTTGTTTCAACAGGAATAGCTTGGCTTTTAAGATTTAGAATTTTAGTAAAAAATGGCCTAATTTTTCAATCACAAGTATCTTATTTAATTCCTATTTTTGGAACTATTTTAAGCTATATATTCCTAAAAGAATTAATTACCACAAAAGTACTAATTTCTTTAATTGCAGTTTCAATTGGTATTTATTTTGTAAGAAAAGCAGATTATAAAAAAATTACTTAAGCGATGCAAAAGATTTGATATGTTGTGGACTTGTTTCACAGCATCCACCTAAAATAGTAGCACCCTCATTCTTAAATTTTTTCACAAACTCAAACATTTTTTCAGGAGATAAATCATCTCTTTTACCTAAAAACTTATTAGGTTGTAAGTAATCATTATTTTTATCGTTTATATTTAATGGTGCAGTTTTTAAATATCCATTTAACTTAAAACCAAATGGAACGCCTAAATTTTTAATTTTATCAAAATTTAAATCATAATTTTCAGGTGAAATACATGAAAGAATAACACCAAGTGTTTTTTCTTTTTTAAAAATATTTTTTAATTCTGAAATTAGCTCTCCGCTTGGCATTTTAATGCCCTCAGAAATATGTACTCCTATCAAATAAGGTTTATTGAATTCCTGTATGCTATCAATTGCAATCTTTATTTCTTTTAAACTACTTAAAACGTCAAAATAAAAAAAATCTACATAAGGATTTAATATTTTTGCCTGATTAAAAAAGTCTGTTTTTATCTCACCCTCAGATCTATCGTCAGCTTTATAAGTTGAATTTTGAGGGGGCAATCCTCCAGCGACTAAAACTTTTGGAAAATAATCCTTTGTTCT
Organism: uncultured Pelagibacteraceae bacterium; assembly: GCA_902579925.1. Classification (GTDB taxonomy): domain Bacteria; phylum Pseudomonadota; class Alphaproteobacteria; order Pelagibacterales; family Pelagibacteraceae; genus Pelagibacter. The sequence continues at coordinate 15,654 of CACHIS010000010.1, read as the reverse complement.
TTTTGCAATTTCTCCTGCTTTTTTATTTAAATATTCAAATTTATTATCTATGTTATTTTCTTTTAATCGAACTCTTCTAGTTGCAAATGTATTTGTAACGATGACCTCCGCGCCTGCTTTGATATAATCTAAATGGGCGTTTAACAAAAGATCATGATAATTCTCATTTAATAAGGCACTTGCGCTCCACAAACTTCCTTTAGGTTCCATTCCTCTTGATAAGAGTTCTTGACCCATTCCACCATCTAAAATTCTTGTTTGTTTAAAAAAATTTATATCCATTTAGAAATCTCTAATTGCATAAAAAAAAATATTAATCACCTGATTTATAGACACAATATGTAGTAGTCGTACAATCTTGAGTAGAAATTTAAATTATAAGAAATAGACACTGATCAAGATTGCTAGTTTAATAAGATAATGGCTATTAAAAGAAAAAAAATAGCAAAAAAAAAGACCAAAAAAAAAATTAAGTTGGTCAAAACATCTAGAAAAAAACTTAAAACAAAAAGTAAAGTTAGACGTAAAACGTCTGCGACCAAGAAACGTTTAAGTAAATCTAGAAAAAACAATAACATAAAGTTAACTAACAAAAAAAAGAGGAGAAAAAAAATGAGCGCAGAAGCAATGAAAGTGTCATCTGTATTAGATACTTCTCATTTAAAGGTGAAATTTCCGTTTAAAGCTAAGTATGGAAACTACATTAACGGAAAATTTGTAGAGCCTAAATCTGGTAAATATTTTGATAATGTTAGCCCGATTTCTAATGAGAAAATCTGTTCAGTAGCACGATCAAATGAACAAGACGTTGAGGCAGCATTAGATGCAGCTCACGCAGCTTTCGTTGAGTGGGGAAAAACTGACATCACTACAAGATCAAATCTCTTGTACAAGATCGCTGATGTTTTAGAAAAAAATCTAAACTTATTAGCAGTTGCTGAATGTTTAGATAATGGAAAACCTATCAGAGAATGTATGGCAGCAGATTTACCACTGGTCGTTGATCATTGGAGATATTTTGCTGGAGTTATTAGAGCAGAAGAGGGATCTATTGCTGAAATAGCTAATAATCAATACTCATACAACTTTCATGAACCACTAGGTGTAGTTGGTCAAATAGTTCCATGGAATTTCCCATTATTGATGGCTACATGGAAATTAGCACCAGCACTAGCTGCCGGAAATTGTTCGGTTTTAAAACCAGCTGAGCAAACACCAGCATCAATCATGGTAATGATGGAACTTATTGGAGACTTATTACCTCCAGGGGTTGTCAATATTGTGAGTGGTTTTGGATTAGAAGCAGGTAAGCCTCTAGCATCTTCTAAAAGAGTTGCTAAAGTTGCATTTACTGGTGAAACAACTACTGGAAGATTAATCATGCAGTATGCTGCACAAAACATAATTCCTATTACGTTGGAATTAGGTGGAAAATCTCCTAACATTTTCTTTGAAGATATCATGGAAAAAGATGATGATTTCTTTGATAAGTGTATAGAGGGTTTTGTAATGTTTAATCTAAACCAAGGTGAGGTTTGTACTTGTCCAAGTAGAGCTTTAGTTCAAGAGTCTATCTATGATAAATTCATGGAAAGGGCTGTAGCAAGAACAAAAGCTGTTGTCCAAGACAATCCTTTAAAAATGGAAACTATGATTGGAGCTCAAGCCTCAGTTGAACAGATGGAGAAAATAAAATCTTATCTTGAACTAGGTAAAAAAGAGGGCGCTAAAGTTCTAACTGGTGGAAGTGTTGGTAAACTTAATAGTGGATTGGAAAAAGGTAATTACATTCAACCAACTATTTTTGAAGCTAACAACCAGATGAGAATATCTCAAGAAGAGATCTTTGGACCAGTTGTATCAGTGATCAAATTTAAAGATGAAGCAGAAGCATTAAAAATTGCTAATGATACTCTTTATGGTTTGGGAGCTGCTGTATGGACTAGAAATGGTAATATAGCTCACAGAATGGGTAGAGCGATACAAGCAGGAATAGTATGGACAAATTGTTATCATGCTTATCCAGCACACTCACCATTTGGTGGTTACAAACAATCAGGAGTTGGAAGAGAAACTCATAAAATGATGCTTAATCATTACAGACAGAATAAGAACTTACATGTGTCTTATGCTGAAAAGAAATTAGGCTTCTTTTAATCAAATAATATATACTGGTCCATGATTCGCTATCATGGGCCAGAGAAAAAATATGAAAGTATCTGCAACACATTCGGCATTAAACTTACTATCGGAATTAAAAGAAAAATATGGTGAAAAACTGATGTTTCACCAATCAGGGGGTTGTTGCGATGGAAGTGCACCCATGTGTTTTCAAGAGGGAGAATTTCCTTTAGGAGATAATGATATAAAGTTGGGAGAAATTGGTGGGGTTCCTTTTTATATGAACGGTGATCAATATGAAAAGTGGAAACACACAGATCTTACAATAGATGCAGTAAAAGGTATTGGTGGAATGTTCTCGCTGGATAATGGCACAGGTAGACGATTCTTAACAAAATCTGAGATATGTCTTGTAGTAGACAACGATAATCCTAACCACTAATTTTATTTTTTTAATTTAGCTGTAAATTTTAAATCTTCATTTTTAAAGAGAGATTTATTTTTCTCAATATATTCGTCCATTAAAAGACTTTTTTCCTTATCAAATTCAATGACTTTTCTATTGTTCAGATCAACGTGAAGAGCCAGCACTTCAATAGTAGAGGCTAAAAATTTTTTTTCTTTGTGTACCATTTCAATTTTGTATTGAAGACGTTTTTTATCATGATCAAAATAAACCAAATTAATTTCTACTTCATCATTTAGTTTAAGCTCTTGATTATAAGTCATGTGGGACTCAACAATCATTGTACTCTTGCCAGAGGTTTTTGCTGAATTTTCTCCCATTTTAAATTTATCATTTAAAACATCAGCACCATATTTATCAAAAATTAAAAGATAATATGAAACATTAAGATGATTATTATAATCGATCCAATCTTTAATGATTTTCTGAGAACTTAAAAAAATTGACATAGGTTTTTGAATTAACTTTCATCCACGCCTGAAAGTTTAATCAGGCATGGATAAATTTTGATTATTGACCTACACCTTTGTACTTCTGAGCAATCTTAGCAGCGTGAGCAGCAATATCATTTAGATTTGTTTCTTCTAAAATCACAAGATTACATAAAGTTCCACTTGCTTCGGTTGCCATTTTAATTCCAGCACCTTGTTCAAAGCTCCCTTCAAACACAGCCATAAAATCATAAGCACCTCTTAGTCCGCAAAATGATACCATCTTTGCCCCTACTGCTTCTGCAGCAATTTGAGCAGCCTTTGATCTATCCGACCCAGGATCTTTACAGAATCCTTGAAAGCCTTGTGTAGTATAATTTCCTAAAGCATAAAATTTTGCCATAGAGTCTCCTTTTGTTAATTGTTTATGCTAGCATTGATAAACAAATTTTTTAATAGCAAAAATTACACAGTAGACACAACCTACAGTAATGCTAAGTTAAATACATGTACGAAAAATTTGGGCAATTTATTGATGGTAAATGGTGTCAGTCATCTGACAAATCAACATATGAAGTAATAAACCCAGCTAACGAGGAAGTGATAGGACACGCATCAAAAGCTACTGCTCAAGATGTTGATCGAGCATTAAAGTCAGCAGAAAAAGGATTAGAAGTTTGGAAAAAAACTGCTCCATGGCAAAGATCTTATATTATTAGACGCATTGCAGATAAAATGAGAGAGAAGCAAGACGTGCTTGCAAAATGGATGACTTTAGAAGTTGGAAAACCTTTTGCAGAGGCTAAAGGTGAAGTAGGGGGTGCTGCAGATATATTTGAATGGAATGCCGAAGAAACAAAAAGAATTTATGGACAAACAGTTGAAAGTAGATTTGAAGATACTAGAGTGCATGTATACTATCAACCAGTTGGTGTTGTTGCAGCATTAACACCTTGGAATTTTCCAGCAGTTTTGTCAGCAAGAAAAATTTCAACTGCTTTAGCAGCTGGCTGTTCAGTAATAGTTAAACCCGATGTAATTACTCCTGGTATTGTAATGGAAATGGTTGATATCTGTAGAGAATGTGGTGTGCCCCCAGGTGTTGTTAATCTTTTATCAGGTGATCCACCAAGTATTGCACAACAACTAATAGCTTCTGATATTATCAAAAAAATTTCAATAACAGGATCTTCAAGAGTTGGAAAATTAATATTAAAACAGGCAGCCGATAAAGTTCAAAGAGTTACAATGGAACTTTCAGGTCATTCACCTTTTATAGTATTCGATGATGCTAATATTAAAAAAGCTGCTGATATGGCAATTGCCGCAAAATTTAGAAATAATGGGCAAGTCTGCATATCTCCCAATAGATTTTATATTCATGAAAGTAAGAAAGATGAATTTGTAAATTTGTTTATCGAAAAAACAAAAAAATTAAAAATTGGGGATGGTATGGATCCCACAACAAAATTGGGTCCATTAACTACAAAAAAAAGATTAAATGAAATTGAGGAACTAGTTGAAAAAACAAAACAAGAAGGTGCTAAAGTTTTGCTAGGCGGCAAAAGACCTGCTGGTTTTAATAAAGGCTTCTTTTATGAACCCACTATATTTGATGATGTTAAGGACGATTTTACAATCATGAAACAAGAACCATTTGGACCATTAGTACCTATGTTATCTTTTAATTCTTTTGATGATGTTATCAAAAGAGCCAATAACCATGAACTTGGATTATGCAGCTACGTTTGTACTAGCTCTATGGAAACTGCTCACCTTGCCTCTGAACATTTAGAGACAGGTTCAGTGGCAGTAAATACCCCAATGGTTGCATTGGCTGAGGCACCTTTCGGAGGAATTAAGCAAAGCGGATATGGTCGTGAAGGTGGATCAATGGCAATTAAAGATTACCTAAATATAAAGTATACCCATCTTGGTATCAAAGGGTAGTTAATGAAACTTTTAAGGGTTGGAGAACAAGGTAAAGAAATACCTGCAATTATTGACAGTAAAAATAATTTACGAAATTTATCTAAAATTATAAATGATTTTACACCTGAAAATTTAAATTTTGAACTTTTAGATAAAATTAAAGAGTTAAATTTAAACTCTCTTCCTTTAATTAATAATAATCAAAGAATAGGACCATGTGTAATTAAACCAGCAAATTTCATAGCAATTGGTTTAAATTATAAGGCTCATGCTGAAGAAACTAATTCTGATGCTCCAAAAGAGCCAATCGTTTTTAATAAATCACCAAATTGTATTATTGGACCCAATGATAATATTGTAATACCAAAAAAATCAAAGTCTTTAGATCATGAAGTTGAAATTGCATTAATTATTGGAAGTAGAGCTAAATATATAAAAGAAGATGAAGCACAAGATTATGTATTAGGTTACTGTATTTGTAATGATATAAGTGAGAGAGAATGGCAAAAAGACAGAGGCGGTCAATGGGTAAAAGGAAAATCTGGAGATACCTTTGGTCCATTGGGTCCTTACTTGGTTACAAAAGATGAAATAGATGATTTGTTTAATCTAAATTTATCATTAGATCTCAATGGAAAAAGAAGACAAACTGGTAATACTAGTTTAATGATATTTAATTTTAATTTTTTAATTTCACATATAAGTCAATTTTTAACTTTAATGCCAGGCGATGTGATTACAACCGGCACACCAGCAGGAGTTGGAATGGGAATGAACCCACCAGATTATTTGAAAGAGGGTGATGAAATGATTTTAAGAGTTGATAAGCTTGGCGCACAAAAATCAAAAATTATTAAAGAGGAATAATGATTGAATTAATAATTGCTTTTGGTGCTGGATTGATAAGTTTTTTGTCACCGTGTGTTTTACCACTCATACCGGGTTATATTTCATATATTTCTGGTAGTTCAATTAATGAGCTTGTAGATAAGAAAAATATCAATTTATTTCCTATTATTTTATTTACAGTTGGTTTTTCCTTAGTTTTTATAATCTTTGGAGCAGCCTCAACTTTTTTAGGACAAATATTTTTAGAAAATTCTTATGAGTTAAGAATAGCTGCGGGATTAATAATTATTATCTTATCTCTTCATATAATTGGCATAATAAATCTAAAATTTTTAAATTACGAAAAAAGAATTCAAACAAATATAAATAAAAGTGTTTTTAGTCCTATATTAATAGGAATGGCTTTTGCATTTGGGTGGACACCATGTATCGGACCTATTTTAGGATCAATTTTAGTGTTAGCAGCGACTGAACAAAGTTTAAGCCAAGGAATATTGTTATTATCTTTTTATTCTGTTGGATTAGCGCTACCTTTTATTTTATCGGGTTATTTAATACAAAGGTTTCTTATATTTTCAAAAAACTTCAGAAAAAATATTAATCTAGTTTCAAGAATAGGAGGAATAATACTATTAATTACCGGTATTTTGATATTAACTAATCAATTACAAGCCTTAGGATATTATTTACTAAATATTTTCCCTTTCCTACAAAATTTTGGTTAAATTAAATTATGAAAATTTATCAAATAGACTCTAGTGCGAGAAAAGATGGCTCAACCTCAAGAGCTTTAGCGAAAAAACTTTTAAATAAAATAAAAAAACCTGGGGATGAGGTTATCTATAGAGATCTAAATGATGAGATGGTTTTTGTATCTAATTTGACGGAGTCAGGAATGAAAATAGATCCTAAGGATCAAACAGAAACACATAAAAAAATGTTTAAGCTTTCAGATACTCTTGTAAGGGAATTGAAAGAAAGTGATATCATAATTATATCTGCCCCAATTTACAATTATGGACCTCCTGCAACCTTAAAAGCTTGGTCCGATCTTGCTGCTAGAATTGGGGAAACCTTTAAATTTAAACCGAATGGAAGGAGAGAGGGTTTATTAAAGAATAAAAAAGCTTATTTAGTAATTACTTCAGGAGGTACCAAGCTTAATAGTAATGAAGATTTTCTTACTCCTTGGTTAAAGTTTATTTTAAACTTTTTTGGTATAGAAAAGGTAGAGGTAGTAAGTGCTGATCAAATGTCACTAGATTACGAAAAATCAATAAGAGATGCTGAAAAACAGATAGAAAATATATCTTAATAGTTAAATTTTCTCTTTAAATGTTTTAGTCTTCCTTCGGTACTATCGTAGTCAATATAACAACCCTGAAGAAAGCGATTACCTTCGCTTGCATCATACTTGGTTCTGCCATGTAATAATCTATAATTGTCCATCATTAATAGGTCTCCAGGTAATAATTTAAATTCTATTTTATAATTTTCAGAATTATATAGCTCAGACAATTTTTTTCTCGCAGAATAAAATAACTCTAATTTCTCTTTGTCTATTAGAGGAACAAAATCTAGCCTGGGACTGAAGCGAACTTGTTTAAAATTTCCACTTTCATCTAATTTAATCATTTCAGCCCAGTCCTCTAAAACTATCGTTTGATCTATAAATTGAAATCGTATTTTAATTTCCGTTAACATTTTATAGTAATCTGGAAAATCTTGTTTGAGTTTTTCAGATACAGTGTATCCATCAACAAGAGTTGATAAACCACCAGTTACCTCATTTTCAATGCATTGAAGAATTTGAATACATGGCACAGGATTTCTATAAGGGTTATCAGTATGGGGGGCCAGATCTAAAGATGTATAAGCTAAATCATTTGGGTTTGGCTTTGATTGTACATTAAAAAATTCCCCAAAGTTTGTTCGCCTAACACTACCGATTGAGTTAGCAAACTTTACAATAAAATTATCTTTTGTAGGTACATTTTTAAAGATTACAAAACCATATTGATAAAAATTAATTAGAGCTTTATACATTTCTTTAGTCTCAAATAAATTTTCATCGAACTCAAAAGTATTTTGTTCGCTGAAAGAAGAGTCCCATTTTATTTTTTCTATTTGTTTAATTTCGTTAATACTTGAGAATTCTTTAAAAATATCAATGACAGCAATTTTTGTTGAAGCACCGTCATTAAAATTTACCTTTAAGAAATCATGACACAAACTTAAATCTTTAATTTGAATGTTTTCCTGTAATTGAGTCGGATCAAATAATCTTTGTTGAGTAGACTTATCTACAAATTTTTCTCCATTTACTCTCTCTCTTAGCCAAAATGGGTGAATTTCTTTTTTTAGACCCTTACTTTCAAAAAATACCTTGTTATTTTTTAACTCCAATTTCATTTAATTTTAAATCATTATTAAAAATTTAGCTTTAATCAATAGTAATAAAATAGTATTAGAGCGATGTGCAAATTTTAAAATCATCAGATTATAAACTTTATTCTAAATTTATTGAAAATTTAGCTTATAAATTGACAAGATTTTATTATTCCAAATTAAACAAACCCTTCAAAGTATCTAATAAACTTAGAAGTGGCTATGATCCAGTGACAACTGCCGACAGAGCTTTTGAGAGATTTATAAGAAATGAGATAAAAAAAAAATTTCCGAATCACCAAATTATAGGTGAAGAATTTGGCTCAAAAAAAACTAAAAGTGATTACTCTTGGATTATTGATCCTATCGACGGAACCAGATCATTTGTGATAGGAAACCCAACATGGAGCAACTTAATATCTCTAAATTACAAAGGTACTCCAATTATAGGTCTCGCAAACTTTCCAATTCTTAGAAAATTTTATTTTAATACCTCAAGTAATATTTCGTATGTTTCAGAGAATGGAAAAAAAAAGAGAATACTTGTTAATCAAAAAGCAACTTATTCAAATATGAAATTATCTGCAGCCTTTCATGGAAGTTTATCGCTAAATAAACAAAAAAAAATTCCTCAAATTTTAAAAAGAATGCAGTTTCCTTGTTCTGATGCTTTAAGCTATTCACATTTAGCTGAGGGTAAACTTGATGTAGTAATTCAATGTGGAAATAAAATTTGGGATATCCACGCCTTAATTCCAATTATTGAAGCTGCGAAAGGTGTAGTTTCAACTTGGAAAAATGATAATGCCAAGAAAGCTGGGAATATTATTTGCTCAGCAAATAATAGGTTGCATAAAAAAATGCTCAAAATTTTAAAGCCAGTTTCTAGTTAGTTTTACCTAAAGTATTTAGAAGAATTACACCAATAATTATTAAACTAATTCCAATTATTCCATAAAGGTTTGGAATTTGTTGATATTTAAAAACCCCAAACAATGTTACTGCTGTTATTGTTAAACCTCCATAAGTCGCGTATGTAAAACCAACTGGAATAATATCCATAGCTTTCGATAAACAAAAAATACAAGCAATTATTGATATTATGCAAAAAATAGTTGGAGATAGGATTGTAAATCCGTTAGTAGATTTTAAATACCCATTTGAAGTTATTCCTAGAATAATTGCTAATATTAGAAAAAAATATCCTGAAAAATTACTCATTATAAAGAATAAAACTATTTAATAATTTTATCTACAATTTTTTGTACCATGGGTGCTACTAATGATATTGCAACTAATGCTACGGGCAAACTTATAGACCAAGCTTTGAAGAATCTCATATAGTACATTTCATCAAAACCCGTATTAATATATGTAATTATTAAAGTCATAATTAAACTCATACTGAAACTCATAAGACAGATAAATAAAATTTTAGTATATTTTTTTGGTAACATTATTTCTAAATACTTTGTTTTTGCAATTCTAGCATAAGTTTTTCAATCATTATCATTGGAGATTTCATATATGGATGAACTTTGTGAGCTTCAATATAACTATCAATAGCTTTTTGATAATTTTGTAAAGCAGTTTGTACTAAACCTTGACCTGTGAGTGCTCCGAAATGTCTTTTTTCAATATCCAGCACTTTATTTATGTCTGCTTGAGACATTTCATATTTACCCATTAAATACAATACAGTGGCTCTTTTATTCCAAGCTTCTGCCCAATTTGGATCTATTTCGATTACCTCTGTAAATATATTATAAGCATCCTCGAGTTTGTTTTGAGACATAGAAGAAGATCCATCGGCTAAAAGATTTGTAAGACTATCTTTAGTAGGGTGAGTGGTCCAAAGACTCCATATTTTTGACTCAATTTTTTCCGAATTCTCAAAATTTACAGCTTTTTTTAATTGATCAAATAGTTCATCAATTTGTTTTTGATGATATTCATCAGCATATAGAGATGTTGTAAAAAAAATGAGAAAGAAAAATAAAATGTTCCTCACTATTTCAACATTGGGGTAGCGCCGGTTTCTAAACTAACAATTTTTCCGTCTTTATATCTGTAAACTGCCATTACAGCTTCAACATTTCCGTCATTAAATGTAACCAAAGAATGGTGCACACCCACTTCATCATTTTCATATACAACTCTAGCTTTATCTTGATTTATATCTCCACTCATTGCCCATTTGATAACATCAGCTTTTCCTAAAGAATTTCCAGATTTATGCATCGTGAATTTAAAATCATCATGCAAAAGTTCATTCATAGTTGCTTCGTCTTTCTTATCTATTGCTTCAGTATATTTTTTTAATATCGACATTTTATACTCCTTTAATTATTATTCCGTTACCAATTGAGTTTTCTAAACGGATTTGTTTAATTGGTTTATATTCATCAGAGTTATACCACTCTAAAGCTTTTTCGTAACTTGGAAATTTAATGACAACTGTTCTAGGATATTCCCAATTTCCTTCTAAAACTTTGGTTTCTCCTCCACGGATTATATAGTCTCCACCAAATTTTTCGGCCAGTGGTTTAACTTTTTCAACATATTCCTTGTACTCTTCTGGTTTTTTTATCTCAATATTGAATATTGCGTAGCCTGACATTAAACGTAGATTTTATCAGATAAACCATAACAAAGCACTGCACTTAAAATAGTCAAAAACATTGGTGCATAAATTGCTTCATCTGATGTTTTATCGGTGTGCCCAAGTTTATTTATTTTTGTACTATAGAAACCTACAATAAACGCTGAAAGGTTTTGTAAAAATATTAAATTAAAAAATGCCCAAGTTGCTTCCAAGCCATTAGGTCGTATAAATCCTACATAAATGGCCATCGCAGTAGAGCCAATAAAAATAGAGCCAAAAAATCTTACAGCTCCTGCCCCTGTATCATGCATACCGTATTGATTTAAAAAAGACTGTGTTTGAAACACACACCTAAATCCATAGTAAGCAAAACCTGCAAAGTGAATTATAAATAAAGATAAATAAATTATTCCATTAAATTTTTCTAACATAATTTAAATCCTTTAGCTAAATATTGGTCTAATCTCATCTTCGATAGTACCTTCTATTGCAACTTCTTTTAACTGATCTAAAAGTTTTATATATTCAGGATCCGCAGACATGTTAGCGTCAGCATCATTATCACCTTCAAACATAGTTCCGATTAAAGTTTCTCTTATTGTTCTTGGGTCTCCACCCATTTGAAAAGAGAAATAAACATCATGATTGGGGTAATGCTTTTTTCTTACTGCAGCTAAACCTTTCCCAATTTCCATTGCTTTTCCTAGGCCATCGTCTTTTACTCTCATAGTTCTTGTGTAAATTACTTTCATTTTTTTTCCTCTTAAATTTAATTAAAAAAAGTTTTGGCCTATTCTAGGCGTTGTAATCCATTACATCATCTGTGCACTCAGTAAATTTGTGAGGTTCAAAAAAGTCATTCATAGATGCTAATTGTTTATTAATAGCCTCTGGATTTTTACCTTTCCACCAACAAAACATTTGCATTGTATCTCCTGGAGTATTCCAAGTCATTTGACATGCTGCATCTTCACTAGTCATTGATTTTACAATATCTTCCATCTTCATTGATGCAACTGTCTCTGAAAATTTATCTTTCATCTCCTTCGATTTGAAAGTGTGAGTTACCATGTAGTTTTTCATATTTTCTCCTTTATAGATTTATTTTAGATAGTTCAAATAACTGAGCACTCTCTACACACTCTGCATAAATAGCTTTTGCAGTAGGATTATTACCGGTTACAAATTCTTTCATTCCAGCTTCATTATGAACATTAACTTTGAATAACATCCCACTTTTATCTGGTATCATAGCCCCAATAGTTTTTTCAGGATAAGCAACACTTTTTCTGACACTCATACCTTCATCTGATTGCATCCAACCCATGAAAGTTTCTAATTTACCTTCTTTAAGTTTAAGATGTACTAACATTTCTTTTTCCATTTTCCTCCTTTTTTAATTTTATCTTATTGAATGATATATTTCTCCACCCAAGCTTCGAACAACACCATATTTTTCCATTATTTCACCAAATTTTGGAAAGTAATCGTTTTTCATTGCATTTTCCACGTGACGTTTAACACTATCCATTGAGGTAAATCTCTCATTAATTGTAAAAACAACATTCCCAGTCAATCCTTGGCTTGGGTCTGCAGGATTTACAAATTCATCTGCTTTTGTGAAAAATGAGCTTATCAAATACTTGGAACCATCATTTGAGTCTGAGTAAAATTCTTGCATCCATGCGGCATGTGTTTTGAATAATTCTAGAACCTCATCAGCCTTATCTTTTGGAACAACATAGCCCAAATTTATACATTTAATTTCTGACATAATACTTCTTTATTAATTATTAATATGTGTACTCACCCTTAAATATGTTTAAAGTTGATGCAAAACCCTTTTTCTTCGTTTTTAAGTTAGTTCTACTACTGGTTCCACTACCTTTGATATTTTCATATTTTCCAGTTCCTCTTACAAATACAAAAGCACCAGATCCATCTACACCTGTAGTTCCTTTACCAGTATATTTTATAAATACGCTTTCCCCATCAAAAAGATCAAATCTACACATACCAGTTTCATCTACAAAGTTTCCACCTTGAGTGGTCAATCCCCCTACACAATGAACTGAAACATTATTAAATACTTGGTCACTGTTTTTGTCCTTCATACTTGCTATTCCATCATAAGTAATTGCCAAATCTCCTTTTCCAGCATTTATCGCAGTAATATCCCATGATCCAAAACCTTCTAAATTAATTTTACCTGAATTAGCAAATGCTATGGTTGAAAGCATTGAAAACAATATTGATAATATAATTTTTTTCATTTTATCTCCTTTTTTAATATAAAGTTTGAACTACTTTTTTAACTCTTTCAGCCCCATTAGGAACTAAAGCCTCAACGAATGTATGACATTTGTCAGTTTTAGCTTTGTCGTATTTTGAACCGTAATGTTTATCTACAGCTTTGTTTACTCCAGCATCCCAATCTTTTTCTGGAATACCTATTTCAAGAGCGTATGTTTTAAGAACTTTTACGGTTGAAATAGACTTTTCTTTCATACCGTATTCAAATTTTTCACCAGATGGAAGAAAGTAGTTTGCCATATAAATACCAACACAATCCCATGCTTTTGATTTATCGTTATCACTCATTCCTGCATTAGCATATGTGAAAACTAAAAATGATAAAATTATAATAATTTTTCTCATAACTCCTCACGTTAATTAATGTTATCTTAAAAATGTAACTGTTTTGTTACATGCCTGGTATGCGATATTATAACCAGCTAGGAATAGGTAGGTTTTTTTCCCTTAAAAATGATTTGTTAAACATCTTTGAGTTGTATTTATCTGATCTATCACAGAGAATTGTTACAATTGTTTTTCCTGGGCCTAGTTCTTTTCCTAATCTAATTGCACCTGCAATATTTACTCCACAACTAGTACCTAAACTTAATCCTTCATTTTGTATTAAATCATAAAGCAAGGGTAAAGACTCTTGATCGCTGATTGAAAAAGCACCATCAATTTTAGCTTCTGCAAAATTTTTAGTTATTCTACTCGATCCAATACCTTCAGTTATTGATCCACCCTCAGCTTTTAGTTCTCCATTCATAATATGATTATATAGAGCAGAACCAGTAGGGTCTGAAAGATAAATTTTAACATCTTTATTTTTCTCTTTTAAAAATCTACTTACACCACCAATAGTCCCACCTGTTCCAGACGCACAAACAAAGCCATCTACTTTACCATCTGTTTGTTCCCAAATTTCTGGTCCTGTTGTTTCATAATGACCTTTTGCATTAGCAGTATTATCAAATTGATTGGCCCAAACTACACCATTGTTATTTGTACTTTTTAATTCTTCAGCTAAACGACCTGCAACTTTTACATAATTGCCATCATCTTTATAAGGTTTGGGTGGCACTAGTCTTAGATCTGCACCAATATTTTTTAATGTATCTTTTTTTTCTTGAGTTTGGTTATCATTCATTACGATTATTGTTTTATAACCTAAGGAATTTCCCAAAAGACATAATCCGATACCAGTATTACCCGCAGTACCCTCCACAACTATTCCACCTTCTGAAATCAATTTTTTTTCTTGCGCATCTTTGACTAATGCAAGTGCAGCTCTATCTTTTACTGATCCACCTGGATTAAGATACTCAGCTTTACCATAAATATTACATCCAGTTATTTCAGAGGCTGCCTTTAATCTTATTAACGGTGTATTGCCAACTGACTCGATAAAGTTATTTTTAATTTGTGACATTAATCTTTATCTTTATCAGTAACAGCATAAGGTTGAAATCCTTTTGTAGCATCGCCAACTTTTGAAGCAGGAATTCCTACCATTATTGATTTCTCTGTAACATTCTTAGTAATTACTGCATTAGCACCGATTAAGGAATTTTTTCCAATTGTTACTGGTCCTAAAATTTGAGCACCAGATCCAACTACAACATTATCTTCTAAAGTTGGATGTCTTTTGGTGTTTCTTTGATCGTTAGAATTTATACTTGGAGCAATTCCACCTAAAGTGACATTGTGATAAATAGTAACATTTTCTCCTATCTCAGAAGTTTCACCTATTACAACTCCCATTCCGTGATCTATAAATAAATTTTTTCCAATTTTTGCTTTTGGATGAATCTCTATTCCAGTCAGAAATCTTGAAAATTGGGAAATGATTCTTGCAATTAAATCAAATTTTGCAATTGCGAAAAAGTTTGCAATTTTGTGAAAAAAAATAGCTTTAACACCTGGGTAAGTTAATATTAAACTTAGCTTTGATTTTGCCGCAGGATCTCTATCTATTATAGATTGTAAAAATTCATTCATTAGTATTTGCCAGCTTGATAAAAAAAGTTATTGCTTATATAGTTACTTTACTCAGTATTTAAAGGAGAAAAATATGTACAAAAACACTAATTGTTTTCATTTAGCAATCCCATGTGGAGATTTAGAAACAGCAAAAAAGTTTTACAGCGAAACTTTAGGCTGTCGACTTGATAACTCAGCACAAGAATGGGCTGATGTAGATTTTTGGGGAAATGAATTAACTCTTCATGCTAGTGATCATAAACTAGATAGTGAAAGACACGACGTAGATATGGGTAACGTCTCGGTTCCACATTTTGGAGTACATCTATCTAGAAAAGATTTTGATACTTTAAAAAATAGATTGAAAGAGAGAGGGGCAAAATATTACGATGAACCTTATCTCAGATTTAAAGGAACAAAATACGAGCAAGAAACATTTTTTGTAAAAGACCCTAACGAAAATATTTTAGAAATTAAAACTTTAACAGCTAATTCAGAATAATCTGAATTTAGATGGAATACCTGGTATTAGGTTTCTTTACCGGGCTTAGCTTAATTTTAGCAATAGGTGCTCAGAATATCTT
>CACHIS010000009.1 GCA_902579925.1 uncultured Pelagibacteraceae bacterium | reverse complement strand
CTTGGTAATATTTATGACTTTTGTATTCATCTCTTTTATTTTTATTACCTCCCAAATGATGAGCATAGTAGTACATCTGAAACTCACCATGTTTTTCTATAATCCAATGTGTTTTTTCAGACACATAAGGTTTAAGCACTGCAGCAGCATATTCTGAGTGATTCATTGGCGCAAGCTCATCCCCAATATCATGTAGTAAAGCGGCAACTACCATTTCATCACTCTCACCGTTTTTATAAGCTCTTGTTGCACTTTGAAGTGAATGTTCTAGTCTGGTGATTTGGTAACCCTCCAAAGTTTCTGTGAGTCCAGACATAAATTTTAATATTCTATCTGCCGTTTTACTTGCAAAATCTTTTTCATGTTTATCAAGAAAAAGGTAATCTTCTTTTGATCCATTTTTCATTTCAGTAAAACTTACTTTTTTCATAAATTAATTGTTAGATGCAGTGCTTAATAAAGAGAGTTGTGTTATTTTACTATCTCCTAATTCATCTATAGGTTTTACAGGATAATCTCCTGTAAAATAATGATCTGTCAATTGTGGATAATTTTCATCTCTTTTATCGAATCCAATCGCTCTATACATGCCCTCGATAGATAAAAATTTTAAAGATTTAGCTCCAATGTATTCGCAGATTTCATCATTATTTTTATTTGCAGCCAACAGTTCTTTTTTCGTTGGAGTATCAACTCCATAAAAATCTGGGTATTTAATTTCAGGACATGCAATCCTCACATGGACCTCTTTTGCACCTGCATCATAAAGCATTTTTACAATTTTATGTGACGTAGTTCCTCTAACCAAGGAGTCATCAAGCAGAACAATTTTTTTATCTTTTATTGTTGTTTGATTAGCGTTTAGTTTTAGCTTTACACCTAGGCTTCTAATTTTTTGACTAGGCTCGATAAAGGTCCTTCCGACATAATGATTTCTTATTAGTCCGTGCTCATAATTTATATTAAGGTGCTGTGCAAAACCTAGAGCTGCTGCGTTTCCAGAGTCAGGCACTGGAACAATGATATCTGCATCGATGTTATTTTCCTTAGCTAACTCTTTTCCTAAATTTTTTCGATGTTCGTATGCAGTTTTTCCATTTAGAATACTATCTGGTCTTGCAAAATAGATATATTCAAAGACACAAGGTCTGACTCTTTTAGCTGGAAAAGGTTTAATACTATTTAATTTGTCATTTTCTATTAAAACTATTTCTCCATTTTCAACTTCTCTAACAAATTTTGCTCCAATGATATCCAAAGCGCAAGTTTCAGATGCAAGAACATAACTATTTTTTAATTTGCCTATTACTAGTGGTCTTATTCCATATGGATCTCTCACTCCTACCAATGAATTTTGAGTTAACATAACTAAAGCATAACCACCTTGAATTTGAAAAATAGCATCAATTATTTTGTCAATTGTTTTAGATCTTTTAGATTTTGCAATTAATTGAACTATTGTTTCGGTATCAGAGGTTGTGTAAAAAATTGCACCATCTTCAACAAGTTTGTTTCTTAAATAAATCGAATTAGTCAAGTTTCCATTATGAGCAACACCTATTCCACCAGCATTAGTATCTGCAAAAAAAGGTTGAATATTTCTCAGTGTATTATTTCCAGTTGTGCTGTATCGATTATGTCCAATTGCAAAGTTGCCTTTAAGATAATTAAGCACCTTTTCTTTGTTAAAGTTGTCTCCAACTAATCCAAACCTTTTCTCAGAATAATACTTTTTACCATCAAATGTAACTATTCCACAACCTTCTTGTCCTCTATGTTGTAGTGAGTGCAATCCTAGTGCGGTTAAGGCAGATGCATCCTTGACATTGCTAATCCCAAATACACCACATTCCTCTTTTAACTTTGGATTATAGATCCTCAATTTTCTCTTTTGATTCTTGGTACTTTTTTTCATTAGGAAAAACTTTTAATAAATAATTACTACCTTTTTCAAGATATGGAAAGGTGTATGATTTATCTAAATTAATTGGCCATTTGTCATAATTATACACAATATGTACACCTGAAAATATACATATTGAGATAATATAGGCTCGAATAAATCCAAAAAAGAATCCAAATATAGTATCTAAACTTCCAAGTCCTGTGTACTTGATTGCATTGCTTATACCTTTGTTGATCATTAGAATTAAAAAAATAACTACAATAAAAATTGCAATTCCAAGCCCTACATTAAGAACATATTCATTATCAACGATATTTTTAACATAAGGTTTTGTTCTAGGAAATATTATTAGTGTGATGATATACGCCAACAACCATTTTGACATTGAAAGTATACTTAAGACAAAACCCTTACTATAGCACTTAATTAAAGAAAGAATGGTGATTAATACATAAATTGTATCTATAAATGATATTGAGTTTAAAATTTCTCTAAAGAATTCAAGAGTTATTTCAAACATATCACTTTATTTACCGAATGGTTTAAAAACTAATATTAGAGATGGAAGTAAAGTTAAAACTGAGATCATTGCTAACAGCATTGCTAGTCCTGTGAAAATGCCAAAATAAATTGTAGGAATAAATTTAGATAAAACTAGTATTGAAAAACCAAAAACTATTGTAATAGAGGTATTCAGTATTGCAACACCAACTGTCGAATGACAAATTTGTAGCGTTTTTTTGTAATCATTTACTTTGTTATACTCCTCTTTAAATCTATAGATATAGTGAATGCTATTATCAACAGCTATACCAATCGTAATTGCTGCGATAGTGATTGTCATCATATCTAAAGGAATTCCCAGCATACCAATAATTCCTAAAATAAAAAATGCTGCAATAAAATTTGGGACTACGCCGATTAAGGATAGTCTTATATTTCTAAATAAAACCATAAACATCCCAAAAATTCCAATCATCACAAGTCCTAATGTAAGAATTTGAGATTTAAATAGACTCTGTAATAGATTATTGAATAAGATTAATACTCCGGCTAGTTTAAATCTATCTTCCTCTAAACCAAATTTATTTTTTAAGTCATAATTTATTTTTTTTATAAGTTCATTTCTCTTAAGATCTTTCTGGGAATCTATTATTCTTAAGTTAATTCGAGCTTCATTATCCTCAATAGAAATATAGGGGTCAATTATTTCAGTTTTAATATTTTCAGGTATTTTACTATATAAAACTCCCATCTCTAGGGTACCAAGAGGTTTGCTATTGTTTAGTTGAGTTGCAACATCTACAATTGAGGAAAAAGACAAGACTTTTCCAATTTCGGGAAGATTATCTAAATAATTATGAATATTTGAAATGGTATCAATTTTATCTTTGGTGAACCAATATTTTTCATCGTCTGCCTCCCCATCTCCCCAATCCTCAAATTCCTCATCTTCCTCAAGCATTTCTCTTTTTTTCTCAGGGAATTTCAAAATTACCTCTAAAGGTGTAGTACCGCCCAATTTTTCATCTATCAATTTCATACCTTTGTAAATCTCTGTTTTTTTACTAAAATAATTAATAAAACTGTTCTCGACTTCTAACTTACTAATCCCGAAAACACTTAAAATAATTATTATTCCAGTAGTAATAAAAATTGGTCTTTTAAAGTTTAATGAAATTTTTCCTAACAAAAGTGTAATCTTTGAGTCAACATTCTCTTTTTTTAAAATAAAATTATATTTTATGATACTTAATAAGGACGGCAGTAAAGTAAAAGTAATTATAAAAGAAGTTACTAATCCAAAAGTCATCATCCAACCAAAATCAATTATTGGTTTTATTTCACTGAAAATTAACGATAAAAAAGCGATAATAGTTGTTAAGGCGGTATAAAGAATTGGTAAGAACATTTTTTTTGTCGTTAGGGAAATAATTTCATAATTATCTTTATTGGGATAAGATTTCGTTAATTGAATAAATCTGGTGCTCATGTGAATATTCATTGCCATTGTTAATATCAACATAAGTGCGATAAAGTTTGATGAGATTACAGTTACTTTCCAGCCAATAAGACCTAGAAGGCCCATCATTATTATCACTGAAAAAAAACAACTACTTATAGGAACTATAATCCAGATTAAATTTCTAAAAACGAACCAGAGAGTCGCAACAATAAATAAAAATACTCCAATACCAAAAACAATGATGTCGCTTTTTATAAAAGTCATCATATCATCTGCTATCATTGGAATACCACCTAGATAAATTTTTCCTATATCTTTGTAACTTTCTATTACTTCTCTAATTTCTAGGATGTTATTATGATTTTTTTTCTTAATTTGATCTTTAAAAAGTTGAATTTCTTCCTCGGATTTACCCTCAATATCTTTTAATTTTTCATTTTCCTTAATATTTACAATTATCCCACTCGTTTTTCCATCCTCACTTATAACGAAATTTCTAAATACTGGACTTGATAATATTTCTTTGAAACCTCTCTCCCTATCTACCTTTTCGTCCTTGAGAGTTTTAAAATTATTAAGTCTATCTTGCAGTGGTTCATCTGAGTTATTTAGAAGAGGCACATCTAAGAGTGTTATAACGCTATGAACCCAATCTAGACTTTGAAGTTTATACTTTAAGCTAAGAAGATTGTTGACAGAACTATCAGATACCATATCCTGATTTGGAGTATAAGTTAGAACTAAAAATTCTTTTGAACCATATCTATTTGTTATCTCTTTCAAATATTTTAAGTCAGGATCTCCCTCAAGTAATAATGTTTCAGAAGAAGCATCGAGTCTAAAATCTTTTGAATAGTATCCAAAGCTAATTAATGTAATTAATAAAACTATGAAAACTGATTTGGGATTTTTTAAGATTGAATTTTGGTATAAATGAGAAATCATTCAACCTCAATTATATTGTAAATTAATTATTTTGAGTATCCTTAAATTTTGTAAATCTCTCCTCAAACTCAAGTGTTATTTTACCTATAGGACCGTGTCGTTGTTTCCCAATGATTATTTCAGCTAAATGAGCTACCTCATTCATTTTTGCCTGCCATTCTGCATGTTCAACTGTTGCTTCTCTAGGCTCTTTCCTTTGGAGATAGTATCCCTCTCTGTAAACAAACATTACTACATCTGCATCTTGTTCAATTGAGCCTGACTCCCTTAAATCAGCAAGTTGAGGTTTATGATCATCTCTTTGCTCAACTTGTCTTGATAATTGTGATAAAGCAACCACGGGTACACCCAGTTCTTTTGCGATAGCTTTTAAACCTTGGGTTATTTGAGAAATTTCTTGAACTCTTCCATCTTTATTATTGAATAATCCTTTCATGAGCTGAATGTAATCAACAACAATTAAATCTAAGCCATGAAGTCTTTTAATTCTTCTAGCTCTATTACTCATTGCAGCAATACTTATTGCTGGTGTTTCATCAATAAATAAAGGAAGCTCTGATATATTTTTTGAGGTTTCCAAAAACTGATCAAATTGTTCGTCTGAAATTCTACCTCTCCTGATATCATTTGAACCAATCCTTGCTTGTTCAGAAATAATTCTTGTAGACAGTTGCTCTGATGACATTTCTAATGAAAAAAAAGCTACCGATGATTTTGTTCCACTTTCTTGAATATTTCTTGCTGCATTAAATGCAATATTAGTTGCAAGTGAGGTTTTACCCATAGACGGTCTACCAGCAATGATAATAAGATCAGACTGATGAAGACCTCCTAGTTTATCATCTAAGTCTCTTAGTCCAGTGGGTACCCCTACAATTCCACCCTCATTTTTATAGGCTGCTGATGCCATTTCAATAGTTTGTTTCATTGCATCATCAAATTTAATCAAAGATGAACTAAATGTTCCTTTCTCAGCTAAATCATATAGAAGTTTCTCTGAATTTTCGATTATATTTTGACCACTATTATCTAGATCACTCTCTTTAGCATTATCAATCATCTGCTCAGAAATTTTAATTAATTCTCTCCTTACAAACATGTCATATATTATCTTAGAATATTCTATTGCTTGTCTTATCGATGTCGAAAATTTCGTTATTTTGACTAGGTATTCTGGAATATTGAGCTCATCCTTTTCATTCTCAAAATAATTTTTTAAAGTAATTGGATTGGCAAGCATTCCTTTATAAATCATATTTTCAATAGCGTTAAAAATTTTTTGATGCATTGGATCATAAAAGTTTGTATTTGAAATAATAGTATTTATCTCATCAAAAATTTCATTTGTTACTAAAATTGAGCCAATAACAGATTGTTCAGCTTCAATATTATTTGGTAATTCTTTGAAATTTTCTTTAACCAAACTTAAATTATTTTCCATAACCTATCTTATAACATTGGTTAAAAATTTGAATTTAAAAAGAGGCTGTGGATGAAATTGTATAATTATTGAATTGTTTCGGCTGTTTCAACATTGATGGTAATTTCAGCATCAACTTCTGAGTGCAAAGAAATTTTTACTATAAACTTTCCTAAAGATTTTATTTCTTTAATAGGCTGTATCATTGAAGGTCTGATTTCTATATTACTATTTTCAAAAATTAATTTTGAAATTTCTGTTGGTTTTACGGAACCATATAATTCGTTATTTTCTGTACTTAGTTTTTTTACATCGAATTCCTTTTTATTAATTTTTTCGGCAATTTTTTTTGCATCTTGTTTTTTTTCATTATCTTTCCTTGAAAGCTCTGATTTAATTTTTTCTACTTCTCTAATATTTTCTTTAGATGCATATAGTGCTTTTTTATTAGCTATCAAAAAATTTCTAGCAAACCCTCTTCTTACATCTATCACATCCCCGATAGATCCTATTCTTTTCAAATTTTCAAGCAAAATGACTTTCATTAGATTAATGCCAAATTTCGAGCTCTTTTAATTGACACTGATAGTTCTCTTTGTTTTTTTTGGCAAACATTAGTAATTCTAGATGGAAGTATTTTACCATTTTCAGAAGTATATTTTTTAAGAAGCTTAATATTTTTGTAATCAATTTTTGGTGCACCTTTTATGGAAAGTGGACAAGTTTTTTTAAACTTATATTTGTTAGGTTGAAAAATACTTAGTTTAGCAAAGTTACTTTGTTTATTTCTTCTATTTCCGCTTTGTTTTTTTGGCATAGTAAATTTTTAGTTCTTGTCCTTTTTAGAGTTTTTTTCAACATCTTCTTTTTTTGAAAAATAATTTGTTTCAAGGTCAAAATCTTTAACTTTCACAGTTAAATGTCTTAACAATTTTTTGTCAATTAACTCATTTTTTTCAAGTTGTTCTATTAACTTTCCATTACCCTTAATTTTAAAGTGAATATAGCTACCTTTTCTATTTTTCTTGATTAAATAAGACAAATTTAACAGTCCCCAGTTTTCTGTTTTAACTATTTCACCCTCATTTTTTTCGACAATTTTTGAATATTTTTCTGTTAATTGCTTTAGCTCTGCTGGAGATGCATCTTGTCTAGCAATTATTGTGTGTTCGTATAAATTCATATTAATTCTTTAATAAGAAACGAGGATATACTATTATAAACTCCTAATTACAACAGTAAAAAAAACAATAATTAATTTATTTTTTAAATGTTTTCTGTAATTTTTCCAGGTCAGGGTTCTCAAATAGTTGGAATGGGAAAAGAGTTTTTTAATAAACATAAGATAGTTAAAAAATTGTTTCGAGATGCCGATGAGGCACTAAATTTTAGTATCTCAAAGATTATATTAGAAGGTCCGAAAGAAAAATTAAATCTGACTGCTAATACTCAGCCTGCAATATTTTTGATAAGTTATTCAATATTTAAAGTAGTTAAAGAGGAATTTAATATAAATTTGCATGATGCAAAATATTTTGCTGGTCATTCTCTTGGGGAATATTCAGCTCTATCATGTGCAGGATACTTAGATTTTAAAAAAACAATTAAAATTTTGCGAGCAAGAGGTGAGGCTATGCAAAATTCCGTTCCAGAGGGAGAAGGTGGTATGTTAGCTGTTTTAGGAAAAAAAATTGATGATATCGAAAAAATTTTAAAAGATAACGAAAAAAATTTTAAAGCTCAAGTTGCTAATGATAATTCAGATGGTCAAATTGTTATAAGCGGTAGGAATGCTGATTTAGAGTTATTAAGTGTATTATTAAAAAATTCAAAAATTAAAAATATAAGATTACCAGTTAGCGCTCCATTTCATTGTGAGTTAATGAAAAAAGCGACGGAGATAATGAGATTTGAGTTAGATAAAATTGAATTTAAAGAGTCTAAAAATAAATTAATATCTAATGTCACTGCAAATGAGATACAAGATGTTAAAGCTCTAAAAGATCTACTAGTTAGTCAAATTGAAAAAAAAGTTCGATGGAGAGAAAGCATTATTAATATGATAAATCACGGCGTAACTCATTTTATAGAAATTGGACCTGGAAAAGTACTAACTGGTCTGATCAAAAGAATTAATCAAAATGTAAAAATTACTTCTATAAACAGTCAATCAGATATAGAAAGTTTAGAGATATGAATGATTTAAAAAATAAAAATATAATTGTTACAGGAGCAACTGGAGGGATAGGGAACTCTATTATTAAAAAGCTGCATGAAAATGGAGCCAATATTTTAGCATCAGGCACTAAAATTGAAAAATTAGAAGAAATTAAAAAAAATTTTGATAATATCAAAATATTAAAGTTTGATATTTCTAAAAGCGATAAGATAGAAACTTTCATTGAGGACGCATCAAAAGAACTTGGCGGCAGTTTAGATTGTATTATTAATAATGCTGGAATTACTCAGGATAACTTAGCAATAAGAATGAGCATGGATGAATGGAAAAAAGTAATAGACATTAATTTAACATCAACTTTTCTAATGTGTAGGTTTGCAATAAAAAAGATGATTAAAAATAAAAAAGGAAAAATTATTAATATTACTTCTGTTGTAGGACATACTGGTAATTTAGGACAATCAAATTACACAGCATCAAAGGCAGGAATAGTGGCTATGTCAAAGAGTTTAGCAATAGAGTATGCTAAGAAAAATATTAATATAAATTGTATATCTCCAGGTTTTATTAGAACAACGATGACTGATAAGATTGATGAAAAATTTAAGGATATAATTATTTCTAAAATACCATCTGCCAGATTAGGAGAGCCAGATGATATCGCTAATGCAGTTCTTTTTTTAGCGTCTAGTCATTCTGATTACATTAATGGAGAAACATTGCATGTAAATGGGGGCATGTATATGGCTTGACAATCTAAGTATTTAAACTAATAACGATTTATAATAAATAAAGGATCAATATGTCAGAAGATGTTTCAAGCAAGGTAAAAAAAATAGTTGCAGATCATTTAGGAATTGATGAGGCAAAAGTTACAGACGAGTCAAGTTTTATTGATGATCTAGGTGCAGATAGCTTAGATACTGTTGAATTAGTTATGGCTTTTGAGGAAGAATTCGGTTCAGAAATTTCTGATAGCGAAGCAGAAAAAATTTTAACTGTAGGTGATGCAGTTAAATTTATTGAAGGCAAAGCTAACTAGAAAAATTTAAATGCCCTCAGAAAATGATGGGACAATGGTTATATTGTCTTCTCCTTCAGGAGCTGGTAAAACTACACTGGTAAGCTTGTTATCAAAGCAAGAAAACTTTGAAATTTCAATTTCGCACACAACACGAAAACCAAGAGATGGAGAATTGCCTGATAAAGATTATTATTTTGTAAACGACAAAGAATTCAAAAGATTAATTAATAATCAAGAGTTCTTAGAATATGCAAAAGTTTTTAATAATTATTATGGAACTACTAGGACACCAATCATTGATAATTTAAATAAAGGAAAGAATGTATTGTTTGATATTGATTGGCAAGGAGCAGACCAAATTAAGAATAAGAAATTGGATTATAAATTAATTACTTTTTTTATTTTACCTCCAAGTAAAAAGATTTTATTTAATAGACTTTCTAATAGAGACATGAAGGATAAACTTATAGTTGAAGAGAGAATGAAACAGTTTGAAAGAGATGTACTTCATTGGATTAACTATGATTATGTAGTAATTAACGATGATTTAAATAAATGTTATTTGAGAATAAAAAATTTGATAAATGCTGAGATCAATAAGGGATCAAAGGATTATGATTTAGATTATATAAGAAATCATATAGAAAAATTAACTTCATAAATACTCATATTTTTTCGTTAATTCGTAATAAGTATCAAAATTTAGATTTTGAGGTCTTAAGTTTAAATCGATACCCATTTGAAATGCTATGTTTTCATTTTTATCAAATAGTTGTTTGTAAGGTTTTTTTATCATTTTTCTTCTATGCATAAAAAAAATTCTTGTAATTTTTTCAAGGTTTTTTGGATTCTTAAATTCAAAGAAATTTTTCTTTGGTTCAAAAAATAAAACTGTGCTATCCACTTTTGGCTTTGGTCTAAAACTAGCTGCATCTACATCAATAATTTTTCTAATCTTAAGTCTCCAATTGGCTAAAACTGAAAGTCTACCATAATCTTTAGTATTAAACTTAGATATTATTCTATCTGCAACCTCTTTTTGGAACATAAGTATAAGATAACTAAACCAAATTTTATTTTTGTTTAAGTTTAATATCCATTTACTTAAAATTTCTGTAGAAATATTATATGGTAAATTACCAAATACTATTAAAGATTCATCACATAAAATATTTTCATTTATCTTTAAGATATCTTCATTGATGATCTTAACATTTTTTTTAAATTTTTTTTGAAGAAGATTTGATAAGTTAATATCTTTTTCAATTAAAATAACTTTTTTTGGTGTTTTTCTTAATATTTCTAAAGTTAAATTTCCAGTTCCAGGGCCTATTTCTAAAACATTTTTATTTTTTATATCTACAACATTAATAATTTTTTTGATTATATCTTGATTAATTAAAAAATTTTGCCCTAGGCTTTTTTTTGCCTTAATCATTTTTATCTATCTAAAAAACTCATTGCTTTTATTAAACTTTTAGGATTAGATTTATTTTTTCCGACCATGATTTCATTTGGACCATGATCCGGTGTAACTCTTAAAAAAGGTAACCCTATTGTAATATTGATTGCGTCATATTCGAAAAGAGTTTTGATTGGAGTCAAAACTTGATCATGATACATTCCAATAATAACATCAAAATTCTTCCTGTTTTCTTTTAAAAATATTGTATCAGATGGTATTGGTCCTTTGAGAAAAAACTTTTTTTTAAGCGAATTGACGACTGGAAGTATAATTTTTGTATCTTCATTATAATTTGAAACGCTTTCGCAGTGTGGGTTAAGACCAACTATTCCAATTCTTGGTTTAAAAAGAAGAAATTTTTCAAAAAAATTATTTACAATAAGAATTTTCTCCTTTAGTAATTTTTTAGTAATCTTTTTACTTACATATTTTAGTGGCAAATGTGTTGTTATTGGGCAAACAGATAATTTTTGATTATATATCAGCATGGCAAATTTTTTTTGTTTAAAGTTCTTAGCTACATATTCTGTAATACCTAGATATTTTTTTTTTAAAATTTTTGATTTATTTATTGGGCCATTAAGTAGCTTATTTGACAGACCATTTTTAATAAGTTTGAAGGCTAATTGAAAACATTTTTGAACGTAATTTTTTGATTTTTGATTATTTATATCTATTAAGTAAATTTTTTTATTTAATAATTTTTTTTCAAGAATATTACTATAACTAACTACTTCAATTTTTTTTTTAAATTTATATCTTTTAATTTCTTTAGATAAAATTTTTTTGTTACAAATTAAAACCAAAGGACAAATAATTTTTTTTGATTTAATAGACTTAAAAAAAATTTCAAAAAAAATGCTCTTTTTTTCTCCTGGGACAATTAATATGGGTTTAAAATTCACTTATTTTACTATTTAATTTTATTTTATTATAAAAAATATTAGAAAATTTATCTAATTGTTTAGATGTTTCAATTATTGTCATTTTATTTATTTCTTTTTTTTTATCTATCTCAACCTGTATTTTTCTTATTTCATTAATTTTGAAAACAAAAAAATTATTATTGATCTGTATAAGAGAACTATACTCACCATTTTTTAAGTCTTTTAATCTTAAAATAATCTGATCTGATAAACTATCTTCTCTTACCCAGCCTATTTTACCACCGACTTTTGAACTATTGGATATACTATAAATGTTTGCAGTATTTTCAAATCCATTTATTTGAATACTTTCCTGTATAGCTTTGAATAATTCATCCAGATTTTCATTATTTTTTTTCGCGAAAACTATTTCAGATAAATTATATTCTTTCAAAAATTTTTCTTTACTAATTTTTTCAATTTTTTTAATTAATTCATCTTTATCGATTTTTACTGATTTTATATACCTACTATAAATAAGATTTTTCCATTCATTTTCAATTTCAATTTTTCTTTTTAAATCCTCAATAGATAAATTAAAATTTCTAATATAATCTTTAAGTTGTTTTTCAGTACTAAGATTTAAATTTTTAATTAGATTATTTAAAACATCATTAATCTGTGGGTTTGTTAAGTCTAATTCTTTATATTTTTGAATTTCTTTCTTTTTGATAAATTCTTTAATAGTTGATTTCTTAGCAATTAACAATAATTCATTTCTGTCAATTTGACTAAGTTTTGGATTTAGAGCTACAAGATAATTAATTTCTTTTTCTAAATCGAGTGATGTAATTATTTCGTTGTCGATTTTCATTATTATTTTTAGTTCGATTTTTGAGTAACAATAATTTACTAATGAAAAAAAAACGCAGATTAAAATAATTGATCTTCTTAATTTAATCATCTTAAATTAGGGGTATTGAATCCACCAAATGGCAAAATAGTAATTTTGAAAAATAAATTTTCAGAAGGCTCAAGATCTCCGTCACTATAATATTCTTTATTATACTCAATTCCAGCTTTAAGACAGTCATTTTCGTATTGATAAATAATATTATAAAACTCAGTAAAACTTTTTTCTTTATTTTCACTTGTCTCAAAAATTAAACTATTTTTTTCATCAAAATTGAAACTAGTCTTATTTTTTAGATATGAAGATTTTAAATTACTATTGTTTTTATTTAAATATTCAAACTTTGAAGAAAATTTATTTAGATAATATTCGAATCCAAAAAGCTCGAAGTTCTTATCATCTAAATTATTCTTAAAAGAAAAATCATAATTAAATTTAAAATTATCATTATGCTTGTATTCTAATAAACCCACAAAATCTGAAACTTTATCTCCCAAATTACTATTTGTAGGTAAATCTTTATCTTCCTCAAATCTCAAATTATTCGCAAAACCAAATTTTATTTTTTCATCAAAGTTTGATTTATCAATTTTAATAAATTCATAACCATAAGTTGCAGAAATTCCACCCTCACTTGAATCCGGTATGCCTAATCGATCTAAGTCATAAATATTTTCATATCCTATTGTTCTATCTTTTTTTCGAACATCTTTAGAGCTCGGTAAACTTAATCTTAGAGATAATTTTGGATTTATCCGATTATTAAATTCTAAACTCTCTTTATTTAAAGGGTAGGTGAAATTAGTTTGAAAAGTGGGGATTATGGTTGAAGAATTTTTGTCTTTAAAATCACTCGAATTTGTAGAACCTGAGTTTACATTTTTAAGTGAGAATATTTTTTCATTAATTAATCCACTGTTAAATAATCTTTGGTTTGATTGAAAATCAAAATTATTTATCAATACTTTCTCAGTAATATTTGTATTATAATTTTTATAATATCCATTAGAGTTAAATGAATAATTATCATTTATAATTTTTGAAAAACTAAAATTAGGTACATATTCATACTTATCGCTATCATTTTTAGTCAGATCCTCATAAACATTAAGATTTGTATCAATTGAAACGTCTTCATTATTCATCTGAAGATTTAATGAGTTCGTTAGATTAGAAAAATTTTTAATTATAGGACTCTCAATTTTATTAACTTTTAAGTATGTTTCATCTGTAACTTGTTCTAGCTGTATATTAAATTCCAAATTATCAAATTTATCACTACTCAAATTTTTATTGAAATTATAAAATAGGTGACCTTTTGAATTTTCATTACTTGATAGAAATTGACTCACATCAATTATATGGTTCGAATTTTTATTTTTTTCTCTAAATTCTGTCTGAACCAAAACTTTATCGTCATTAAAAAGTCTTGGAGTTAAAGTTAAATCTCTATTCTCGGCTAAAGCAAAAAAATAGGGTAAAGTTAAAGACAAACCAGATGTACTATTATCTTGAAATCTAGGTATCAGAAAACCACTTTGTCTTTTTACTGTCGGATCGGGATGAAAAAATTTTGGAAAATAAAAAATTTTTTTATCATAGATTTTTAAACTTGCATTTTTGTAATAGATTGTTTTTTTTTGTTTATCATGCTTGATTTCATCAGCACTCATTTCCCAAGGTGGACATTTTTCTCTTTTTTTACAAAAAGTAAAAGTTCCTTTTTTTACGATTGTATTTTTTTCATTACTTATTAGGCTTCGACCTTTTAGTCTGGGTTCATTTTCTGAATCTTCTACCAATTTAAAGTTCATACTAATATCTTTTGCTATTAATTCTTTTTTATTTAAGTCTAAGTATGCAAGGTCTACTAAAAATGAATTTTTATTATCATCCAATGCAAAAAGATTATCTAATTTGATTATTTTTTTATCGATAAAATACTCAAAACTTCTTACTTTATAAATATTATTAAATTCATCAATTATTTCTGACAAGCTTTCACTTATAATTTTTCGTCTTTTTAAATCATATTCTATTTTATCAGATTCCATTATTAAATTGTTTATGTTATCCTTCAATTTAACATTCTTAATTAAAATAAGATTAGACTCGTCTATTTTATATTCAATAATTTCAGAGCTGATTTTGAAACTTTCATCAGTTGATGAAATTTTACCATTCTTTATTAATAAAAAGGACTTATCTTTAAAATATTCAATTTTTTTACCTTTAATAATTATGCCATCTTTTTTAATGATTGCAGTAGCGTCATTTGCAATTGTTAAATTTTGTTCATCAGAAAATTCGATATCTTTAGCCTGTAAATCGATTTCTTGAGAAAACGATTTGTGCATTAAAAAAAGTAGACTTATGATTGTAATTACAATTAACGTTTTATTTTTCATTAATCCTTACCAAACCTATTGTTGAAACAATACTTAAAAAAATAATAGGAAAAAATACAGATAAATAAACTGGTATTTTATCAGTTAGGCCAAAAATATTAAAAATATTATTTATGTAATAAATGATTACTGATAATAAAATTCCCAATAAAACGTGAAATATATAGGGTTTATCCCTTTTAATATTTAACATAATAATTGCAGAAATGACTACCATAATACTGAAATAAATTGGTAATGAAATTATCTTTAAAAAATGTAAATCAACTTCTTCTGAAGAATATCCCAAAAGTTTATTTTCTTTTTTAAGATTAACTAGCTCAAACATATTAAGTGAGTTAAGATCTCTAAAAGTTTTATTAATTTTATCAAAATTAAAATGACTAGATAACTCTATATTTTTGTCTAGCTGAATTTGCTTGTTATTTTTAAATATGATCGGATTAGTAATGACCCATTTATTTAAAGTTATATCAACCTTTTTTGAAGTAATACTCTCAATTATATTAAAATTTCTATCAAATTTTGTTATGAACACATTTTTTAATAATTTTTCTTTATTGTCTGAGGATGCACTTATAATATAAATATTATCGTCAATTTCATCTTTAATCCATAGTCCATTTCCGCTGTAATGTTTTAGGTATTTTGAGTCCTCAGAATAAATATTTTTAATATCAAAATAGAAAAATTTTAATTTAGAAGATACAGGATAGTAAAAAGTAACAATAACTATACCAAATAAAAAAGAACTTAATGTAAGTAATTTTATAATGTAAAAATTATCTAGTCTATTTATCTTAATTAATTCATTTTCTTTTTTTTTTATAATATCAACAAAAAAAAGTTGTGTTGATATCAGAACTATAAATGGAAATAACTCTAAAAGCGTTGCAGGCACATTAAGTAGTGTAATCATAAATGGTAAATAAAATTTTGAATTAGAGGACTCACTGAAAAAAGTTATCTCCTCAAATAAAGAGAGAATAAAAGCTAGGGAAAAAAAAATTAAAGTTAGTAAAAATATTTTTTTTAAGAATAATTTTATAAAATATTTATCAAATGTTCTAATCATTATCTAACTCTAATCATTAAAAAATTATAAATTAAAAAAAAGAATAAAATTGGTACAAACATTATAATAATAAACTCAATTTTCGACTCCTCAGCATACCTCATAAGTGTTTCGGATATTACTAAAGCGAGAAAAACATATAAAAAAACTTTAGTTGATTTTAATGTAAAGTTATTTTGAACTTTAGAGAATGTTAATAAAAAACAACTTATCAAAGCTAATAGTGGAATATAAAATGGTTTTATAAATCTTTTATAAATTTCCTGATTAAGGTTTTTTAATCTGCTTTTTTCACATCTAAACATTTTATCAATGTAAACATCATTATTTAACAAACTTAAAGAGCATCTAATTATTTTTGATGATGGTAATTCTTGTATTTTAGCTTTTTTAATTGTTTTTGAACTAAGATTAGATAAATTGTAATCAATTTTATCAAACTCAAAACTGATTAGTCTATTATTATTGGTGCTGATAATTTTGCCATTAAGTAATCTAAAAATTTTTTTATTATCATTAATTAAATTACCTTCTTTTGCAAAAATTATTTGGTTGTTATTACTTTTTAAATCAAGCCAATCACCCTCTTGAATAAAAATATCTTTAAAAGAATTTTCACTCACTCTTTCATTAATAAAAATAGTTAAACCTGAAACTGTATCTATAAATTTTCCTTGTTTGATTAAATTTGGTAAAAAATCCATATTTGAATCTTTTAAAATTGATCTTGCTTTTAATTGACTTGCTGGAGATATAATGCTTCCAACAAATATCTGTATAAACATCACAATAATTGAAAAGTTTATCAGATTGAGAATAAATTTCTTTTTTGTCACGCCATTAGTCCAAAATATTAACAATTCATTATTCTTTTCGTATTTTAATAATTCAAAAAAAATAGAAATTCCAAATACGAAAGGTAAAATTCTGTGTATTATCTTTGGAAAATTAAATAAATTATAATAGAAATAGATTGAAAAGTTATGGCCGTCATCAATTACAAAATCTAAATAATTTACTGCCTGGATAATCCAAACTATAAGACCAATAGTGAATATGATAATTAATGCCCTAAGTGACACATCAATAATAAATTTTCTAAAAAGTATTTTTTCCATTGAAATATAATTGTTTTACTCATATATAGCATTATCTCTTACAGATTGTATTTAAATTTTATGAATATTAGAATTAACTTTAAAAAACGGGTTTTTAATAAATCTTCAGGAAATTCAATATTATTTGTGGACGAAAAATTCAATATTCCAACACTTAAAAAATATATCTCAAATTCAGAATATAAATATATTTCTGATCTAATAAAAACAAAAGATCTTAAGAAAAGAATTATTTCTTTTGAAATTAATTCTAGAAAAAAAATAATTTTAGTCTCTTTTAAAAAAAATTTTTCTAACTTTGATGCTCAGAACCTAGGAGCTAAATGTTATAATATTTTAAGCGCCTTAAAAATGGGTGAGAACAATGTAAATTCGGAAACATTAGATAATAAATCAATAAACTTAATTGGACATTTTTTGCATGGAATGAGACTGAAATCTTATAAATTTGAAAAATATAAGACTAAAAAAGATAAAAAAGATATTGTTGTTAATGTTATTGGAAAGAATATACCAAGTCAAAAAGATCAATTAAAATTTAAGGCGATTGAAGAAGGAAGTTTTTATACTAGAGACTTAGTATCAGAGCCAGGAAATGTTTTACACCCCGATGAATACGCAAAAAGATTAAGTTCTTTAAAAAAAATTGGTTTAAAAGTAAATATTTACGATGAAAAGAAATTAAAAAAATTAGGTATGAATACTTTACTTGGCGTTGGCCAAGGTAGTATTAGAGGATCATATCTAGTAACAATGGAATGGAATGGATTAAAAAGCAAATCTAAACCTGTAGCTTTTGTGGGTAAAGGAGTCTGTTTTGATACAGGTGGAATTTCTCTAAAGCCTGCAAAATTTATGGAAGACATGACTTATGACATGGCTGGCTCTGCAGTAGTAGTTGGACTAATGAAAAGTCTTGCAATGAGAAAAGCAAAAATTAACGCAGTAGGTGTTGTTGGTCTTGTAGAAAATATGCCAGGAGGCAATGCCTTAAGACCAGGTGATATTTTAAAGTCATATAGTGGAAAAACAGTTGAGGTTTTAAATACAGACGCAGAAGGAAGATTGGTACTTGCTGATGCTCTCACTTATACCGAAAAAAAATTTAAACCAAAATTTATTATAGATTTAGCAACACTAACAGGAGCAATTATTGTTGCACTAGGCTCAGAATATGCGGGTTTATTTTCTAATGATGACAAATTATCTAAACAATTAATTGATGTTGGAGAAAATGTTAAAGAAAAGGTTTGGCGAATGCCTTTGAATAAAAATTTTGATAAATTAATAGATTCTAAAAATGCCGACATGCAAAACATAAACTATGTTGGTGGAGCAGGGTCTACAACTGCTGCACAATTTTTACAAAGATTTATTTTAAATAAAACTCCTTGGGCCCACCTAGATATAGCTGGGATGGCATTTTCTAAATATGGTGGAGCATTAAATTCAGGTGGTGCCACTGGTTATGGAGTTAGATTATTAAATAAATTAATTGAAGAATATTATGAGTAAAATTGAGCAAACATTATCAATTATTAAACCTGATGCTGTCGAAAGAAATCTTGAAAATGAAATAAAAGAAATTTTTAAACAAAATGGTTTTTCAATTTTAAAAGAAAAAAAAATTCAAATTGAGAAATCTGAAGCTGAGAAATTTTATAAAGTTCATGAAACAAAGCCATTTTATAGTGATTTATGTGCTTATCTTTCCTCAGGGCCTATTGTTGCAATGGTTCTTGAAAAAGAAAATGCAGTTTTAGCAAATAGAAATTTAATGGGATCAACTAACCCAAAAGATGCTGAAGATGGAAGCATAAGAAAAAAATATGGGATTTCAATAGATAAAAATTCTGTTCATGGTTCAGATAGTGTTGAAAATGCGAAAATCGAGATAGATTTTTTTTTTAAAGATCATTTATAATTTTATTTAATGCTTTCGGATATAAAGCATGTTCCTGAATAAGCACTCTTGCTGCTAAAGATTTTACGGTATCCTTTTTAAGAATTTTAACTTTCTTTTGAAGTATTATTTTACCTGAGTCAAGTTTAGAATTTACAAAATGAACAGTGCATCCAGAGTACCGCTCTTTATTTAAAATTACTCTCAAATGTGTATTTAACCCTTTATATTTTGGTAAAAGTGACGGATGTATGTTTAAAATTTTGCCATTAAATCTTTTGATAAAGTTTTTTGATAAAATTTTCATAAAACCCGCTAAACAAATTATATTTATATTTTTTTTTTTTAAATCCATAAGTAAATTTTTTTCAATTAATTTGGTTTTAGTAAAATTTACAATCTTTTTTTTTATATTAAATTTTTTTGCAAATTTTAATCCCAAAGCTTTTGAATTGTTTGATATAATCAAAGATATTTTAAATTTAGAATTTTTATTTTTAGCACTTTTAATTAAATTTTCTAAATTACTACCTTTGCCAGAAATAAAAACTGCTACATTAATTTTTTTGATACCATTCAATTTTGTCATTTAACTTGATATTATTATTACCACTTTTAATTTTACCTATTACATAAGGTCTAAATTCTTTTGAAAAAAATTTATTAACTTTCTTAAATTTTTTTGGATTTATTATTATACAAAAACCAACCCCACAATTAAAAGTTTTAAGCATTTCTTTATCGGTAATTTTTTTTTCTTTAAGCCATTTAAAAATTTTTAATGGTTTAATTTTATTTAAATTTATTTCTGCAAATAAATTTTCTGGGATAATTCTGTTGATATTATCAACTAATCCACCTCCAGTTATATTCGCACACCCATTTATTAAATTTTTATCAACAAGTTTCATAATT
The DNA here is from genome assembly GCA_902579925.1 of uncultured Pelagibacteraceae bacterium. Taxonomy (GTDB): domain Bacteria; phylum Pseudomonadota; class Alphaproteobacteria; order Pelagibacterales; family Pelagibacteraceae; genus Pelagibacter. Next base: position 12,301 of record CACHIS010000009.1, on the reverse strand, counting down.
TCTTTTACATATATTTTTGTCGGTTTGATTAATTCTTTTTTTAAAAATGAATTTTTTTTGATATTAATCTTTTTTTTTTTAATTATATGCCTGACTAAAGAAAATCCATTTGAATGTAATCCATTTGACGGTATGGCTAAAATTAAATCATTTTTTTTTATTTTCTTTTTATTTAGTATTTTCTTGTTATCAACAATTCCAACTGCAAAACCCGCTATATCAAATTTACCTTTTTCATAAGTATCTGGCATTTCCGCTGTTTCTCCTCCGACTAAACTACATTTAGAAATATCACATCCTTTAATAATACCCTTTATTAAGGATTTCATTTTTTTTAAATCAATCTTATTAATGGATATGTAATCTAAGAAAAACAAAGGCTTTGCTCCTTGAACAATTAAATCATTTACACTCATTGCTACTAAATCAATTCCGATCGTGTCATATTTTTTTAATAAATTTGCGATTTCAATTTTTGTACCAACTCCATCTGTACAAGCTACAATTTTTGGATTTTTTATGTTTTTTGGTAAATTTGATATAGACCCAAAGCCTCCTATATCTTTAATCTTTTTATTGCCCCTTTTTTTTGATGAAATATTAGTTATGAACTTAACAAATTTGTCTGCAGCATCAATGTTGACCCCACTTTTTTTATAGGTAAAGAGATTTTTATTCATTAATATGACTTTTAAATTTTATATGCATAGTTGTAAAAGGTTATATATTTTTTTTTGGATTCTATCTTTATTAATATTTTTTTTTTCCACAGAAAAAGTAAGAGCAAAATCTTTTGAAATCAATGATATAGAAATTTCAAAACCATTTAAAAAAGATTTTGATAAAAATAAAGTAATTAACGATGGATTTAGAAAAGCCTTTTTAGAATTAATCTATAAATTAACAAAATCTTCAGATTACAAAAAACTAGAAATTTTCAATATTAATGAGGTTAAAAGTATGATTGAAACGTTTTCTATACAAGAAGAAAAATTTGTAAATAAGGTTTATTATGTAACTCTAGGAGTTTCTTTTAACAAAAAAAAAATTTTCAATTATTTAGAAAAAAAAAATATATATCCTGCTCAAATTATAAATAAAAAGTTTTTATTTATACCCATAATAATTGATGAAAATATTAATGGTCTTTCAATTTTTTCAGATAACCCAATTTACAACAATTGGAATTCAAATATTAAAACCTATGAATTAATAGAATATTTATTACCATCAGAAGATCTTGAGGACTTTAATCTTGTTAAAAAAAATTTAGATTCTATAGAAACCTATGACTTTAATGAAATTGTAAAAAAATATTATATGAATAATTATATAATTTCCTTGATATTCAAAAGTAATGACGAAATAAGAGTTTTATCGAAAATATATAATGAAAAAAAAGAAATAATTAAAAATAATTCATTTCAAAATCTTAATTTAAGTAATGATGAGGATCTGAGTTTTTTTGTTAGTAAATTGAAGAATTTGTTTGAAGATACCTGGAAAAAATTAAATGAAATCAACACTTCAATTAAGTTATCAATAATTATAAAAACTGAAAATGATAATTTAAAAAAGTCAGCTCGCTTTGAGTCTGACCTAAATGATATCGAGTTGGTGAATGATTATTATATTCAAAAGTTTGATAAGCAATTTATATTTTATGAGATATTATTTAATGGAACTGTAAAAAATTTTATTAATATAATGGAAAATAAAAACTATAATTTAAATACACAAAAAAAAATATGGATATTAGAATGAGGGACTCAAATCAGACTATAATTAAATTTAATTATGACAAAAATTATAAAAATCGTGATTTTTTTTCATCAAAAAGTAACAAACATGTTCTTAATTTTTTAGAAAAATGGCCAAAATGGGAAAAAAATTTTGTTAATATTATAGGAGAGAGGCTATCTGGTAAAACACACTTAATAAATATCTTTTTAAAAAAAAACAAAGGAATAATTATTGATGCAAATTTATTAAATGATGATTACCTTAAGAAAATTAAAGTTACTGAAAATATTATTATAGAAAACCTCACATCAAATGTAGATGAAAAATTACTATACAGCTTATTAAATTTAATTGAACAAGATAACAAATATATAATTATTACTACTGTAATTCCTATAGTTAATCTTGATTTTAAACTCAAGGATTTAAAGTCAAGAACTAAGAATTTTCTTTTACTAAATATTGAGCAGCCTGATGATGAGCTAATATTTGCAATTATCATAAAAAACTTATCAGACAGACAAATAACTTTAGATAAAAGGTTAATTCAGTATATTATTAAAAGAATAGAGAGATCATATAGTAATATACATGATTTCATATATAAGATCGATCAATTGAGTTTAAAAAAGAAAAAATCAATTGATTTTAAAATTATAAAAGAGGTATTAGGAGAATAATTGAATAAATATAGAACTCATAGTTGTAATGATTTAAGAAAAGATAATAATAGTGAAAGGGTTATACTCTCAGGTTGGGTTAACAAAAAAAGAGATCATGGAAATATTTTATTTATAGATTTAAGGGATAACTATGGAATTACGCAATGTATAATTGATAGAGAAAATTCAAATTTCAAAAAATTAGAAAAAATTCAGCTAGAAACTGTAATTAAGATTCAAGGAAAAGTAGTTCAAAGGTCAAAAGAGTCAATTAATAAAGAAATTACCACAGGTGAAATAGAGGTATTCATTGAAGACTTTGATATATTGGGTGAATGTAAAGAGTTACCACTACCAGTTTTTAGTGATCAAGAATATGCAGAGGAGATAAGATTAAAATATCGTTTCTTAGATTTGAGACGAAAAAAGATACATGAAAATATTATTTTAAGATCTAATGTAATTTCATTCATAAGAAATGAAATGATTAAGTATGGTTTTTTAGAATTCCAAACACCAATATTAACTTCATCAAGTCCTGAAGGTGCAAGAGATTTTTTAGTTCCAAGTAGATTAAATCCTGGAAAATTTTATGCTTTACCACAGGCACCTCAACAATTTAAGCAGTTAGTGATGGTCTCTGGATTTGATAAGTATTTTCAAATTGCACCGTGTTTTAGAGATGAAGACGCTAGAGCAGATAGAAGTCCAGGCGAGTTTTATCAATTAGATTTAGAAATGTCTTTTGTTGAACAGGAAGACGTTTTTGAAGTTGTTGAAAAATTGTTTGGAAATATCTTTAAAAAATTTTCAAAAAAAAAATTGTTATTTAGTAAATTTCCAAAAATTTCTTACAAAGACTCTATGTTAAAATATGGAAATGATAAACCAGATTTAAGAAATCCACTTATAATAAGTGATATTACAGAAATTTTTTTTAGAGATGATGTTTCATTTGAAATATTTAAAAAGTTAGTAAAAACTGGTTCGATTGTCAGGTGTATAGTTACTAAAGATACAAAGGATAAACCAAGAAGTTTTTTTGATAATATTGATAGATGGGCAAAAGAACAGGGTGCTTCAGGGTTAGCTTACTTTACATTTGAAAAAGATAATGAATTATCTGCAAAAGGCCCTGTCGGAAAATTTTTTACCAAAGAGGCTCTAGAGCTATTAATGTTAAAAACTGGTGCAAAAATAGGGGATAGTATCTTCTTAGCCTGCGGTAAAAAGAATGATTTAGAAAAAATCACTTCATTGGCAAGAGATAAAATTGCAAAAGATTTGAAATTGGTTGATGAAAACACTTTTGCATTTTGCTGGATTGTAGACTATCCGATGTTTGAGAAGGACATTCAATCAAATCAGATTAAATTTAGTCATAATCCATTTTCTATGCCCCAGGGAGATTTAGATGAGATTAATTTGAATAAACCTTTAGAAATTTTAGCTTATCAATATGATTTAGTATGCAATGGAGTTGAATTGTCTTCAGGAGCAATTAGAAATCACATACCTGATTTAATGTATAAATTATTTAATATTGCAGGTTATTCTAAATCTGAAGTTGATCAAAAATTTAGCGGAATGATAAATGCTTTAAGTTATGGTGCACCGCCTCACGGAGGTATTGCACCTGGTATTGATAGAATAGTTATGCTACTTGCAAATGAAAAAAATATTAGAGAGGTTACTATGTTTCCTATGAACCAAAATGCTCAAGATTTAATGATGAATGCACCATCCAATGTAAGCGAAAGTCAATTAAAGGAGCTGAACTTATCCCTGAAAGTAAAAAAATAAGTCATTTCTTTCCTTTAAGACTTATTTTTACGTCGGACAAATCTACTAAATTTTTTTTATAATTATTTCGGACAAATCCTTTGCTTGTTATGTCTTTTACAATTTTCAAAAATTGATTTTGTTCATCTAGATTTTGGTCATTAATACCACTATCTAAATTTCCTATCGATGGAGTATGGGCTAAATCTTCTCTATTTAAATATGAAATGGCTAATTCCCTGAATATATAGTCTAAAATTGATGAAGCGCTTAATATTCTGTCATTACCGTGAACCTTACCTGAAGGCTCAAATTTAGTACCAGTAAAGGCACTAACAAATTCATCCAAAGGCACACCATATTGAAGGCCGAGAGAAACAGCTATAGCAAAATTATTCATCAAAGCTTTAACAAGCTCTCCTTCTTTACTAGTGTCAATGAATATCTCTCCAATTTTACCATCTTCATATTCACCTGTATGTAAATAAACTTTATGGTCTCCAATTGTGGCTTTTTGAATATAACCCTTTCTTCTATCCGGCATACCAAATCTTTTTCCAGAATTTTCTTGATTAGAAAAAGATTGAGTAATGATTTTTTCAACTTTATTGGATTTATTTTCACTCTGACTTGAAACTAAATCTATTTTAGTATTTTGACTGACCTTTTTGTTATTAGTATCAAGACTTTTGGTTTTTCTATTGTCTAGTTTTACTTCTAAAATTTCAAATTTGCCATCATCTCTTTTTTCTAAATTTTTAAGTTCTGTTTCATTTACATCATCTAAATAATGATTTACTTTAAAAGTACATGTGTAATAAGTTTCAACTAGATATTTTGCCATTTTAATCCTATTTTTAATTTAAATTTGAAATTTGAATCATTTAACTTATATACTTTTACATATTTTAGTCTAATTTAATTTATACAATTTGAAATTGAAATTAATGAGATTTAGATGTTGACAATTTTAAAAAAAATTTTCACTTGGTGGAATCGTGAGACAATAGGCACAAGAATAAAAACTATTTTTTTTGGAAAGCTTGTTGGAAAAGATGATTTTGGTAATAGATATTATCAAAGTAAAAATGGCAAAAGATGGGTTATTTATTATGATGAAATAGATGCGTCTAAAATTCCTGTAGAATGGTTTTCTTGGATACATTTTATGCCAAATAAAATTGAAAATTATCATGAATTAAAAAAACATTCATGGCAAAAACCTCATCAACCTAATCTAACAGGTACTGATTCAGCTTATTACCCCAATAAAACCAAAAAAGATGCAATTCAAAAAAAATATAAAAGTTGGAAAAATTAAATTTTATCTTTTTCTAATCGCATTTATAATTTGTCAACTCTATTCATTTGAAATTAAATCACAAAATAATCTTGAGGGTAAAAATACCGATATTAAAATTTTAGATAAAATAAGTTCAAAAAATGAGCTAATAAAATTAAATAATAATGAAGAATATATTTATAAAGATTTAGCAATAAAAAGTATAAAATGTATTGATACAGAATTTGATGATAATCCAGAGATAAAAGCCTACATTCAAGTAAGAGATTTGACAAAAAAAGATAGAAATAATGTTTATGTTTTTAACGGTTGGATGTTCTCATCAAGCCCTTCAATAGAGCCATTTGATCACCCAGTTTACGACATTTGGCTTGTTAATTGTTATTAAATTATTTTATCTTTATCGAGCCAACCCACGTTAAATTCAGAGTCAATAAATTTTTTATGATTCAGTAATTTTTTATGAAGAGGAATAGTTGTTGTAATTCCCTCGATTACAAACTCATCTAAAGATCTATTCATTCTTTGAATAGCTTCTGTTCTATTTCGTCCATGACAAATTAATTTACAAATCATACTGTCGTAATAAGGTGTTACCTTATAGCCTTGGTATATTGCACCATCTACTCTAGTTCTAAATCCTGATGGTTGGTGGCACATACCAATAGTTCCCGGAGAAGGTTGAAAATTTTTACTTGCATCCTCAGCATTTATTCTACATTCAATAGCATGTCCTCTAGGATTTATATCACTCTGATTTAAAGCTGTATCACCTGAAAATGCTATCCAGATCTGCTCTTTAATTATGTCTATGCCAGTTACCATTTCAGTAACAGGATGTTCAACTTGTACTCTTGTATTCATTTCAAGAAAATAAAATTTATTATCCTCATAAATAAATTCTACAGTTCCTGCCCCTGTATAACCAATTTTTGACACCATATTTACTGTCCTTTTAAAAAGATCTTCTCTGACCTCATCATTAAGTACTGGACTTGGCGTTTCCTCAATTAATTTTTGATGCCTTCTTTGAACAGAACAATCTCTTTCATGTAAGTGTATAACTCTATTTTTTCCAGCTAAAATTTGAACCTCTATATGTCTCGGATTTTGAAAATATTTTTCTATATATACCTCATCATTTCCAAAATATTTTTGAGCTTCTGATTTTGCAGTTGAAAATAAAGTTTCAAACTCTTCTTCTTTATTAACAATTTTCATTCCTTTTCCACCACCACCACCAGAGGCTTTTATTAAAACAGGAAAACCAATTTTTTTACATAAATCTTTTGCCTCGTTTATATCTTTTACACCACCTTCTGAGCCTTCAATGACTGGCAAACCATGTTCTTTTGCAATTTTCTTTGCTTGTATTTTATCACCCATCATTTCAATTAACCTGTGGTGAGCACCGATAAATTTAATATTATTTTCTTCAAGAACTTTTGCAAAATTTGCATTTTCCGAAAGAAACCCGTAGCCTGGATGAACAGCCTCGGAATTAGTTATTTCAATTGCAGACATTAATGCTGGAATATTTAAATAACTATTTACTGGTTGATGAGAACCTATACAGACACTTTCATCAGCTAATCTAACATGCATGCTCTCTTTGTCCACGTCTGAGTGAACAGCGACAGTTGAGATGCCCCATTCTTTACATGCTCGGATTATTCTTACTGCAATTTCTCCGCGGTTTGCAATCAATATTTTTTTAAACATTATTCGAGAATAAGAATTGTTTGTCCAAATTCTACTGGTTGACCATCTTCAACACAAATTTCTTTAACGACTCCATCAGCAGTGGATGGAACATGATTCATAGTTTTCATAGCCTCAACTATCATTACTGTGTCACCTTTTTTTATTTTTTTTCCAATTTCTGTAAACTTTTTACTCCCAGGCTCTGGTGCATGATAAGCAGTACCTATAATTGGTGAAGTAATTTCTTTACGTAAATTAGTTTTTTGGTTCGTGTTTTCGTCACTAAGCTTTGAGATATTGTTTTGTGAAACGGGAACATTTTGATTATTAATAGATACATTATTTTTTGAAACTTTAATTTTTGTATCTTTTTCGGTGTACTCTATCTCAGTTAAATTAAATTCATCTAAATATTCACTAAGTTCTTTAATAATTTTTTTATCAATTTTCATTTTTTAGAAGCTTTTGCATTGAAATTATGGCTAAAATATAACCGTCAATTCCGAGACCAAATATACCTCCTGTAGCTACATCGCTTATAAGAGATTTATGTCTAAATTCTTCACGTTTATATATATTGGAAATATGTAGCTCAATAATTGGTTTTTTAAAAACACTTAATGCATCCCTTATTGCAACAGAGGTGTGGGTAAAAGCTGCAGCATTAATAATAATACCATCAAAATTTTTTCTTGAGTATTGTATTAAATTTACTAATTCCCCTTCAACATTTGATTGTGAAAATTCTAAATTCAAACCTAATTCCTCTGATTTTTTAACACAAATATCTTTTAGATCTTCAAATGTGTGCGAACCATATTGTGATTGTTCTCTTTCACCTAATAGATTAAGATTTGGTCCGTTAATAATAATAATTTTATTACTCATAAACTATTTATATACGATGAAAAAAAAAATAAAAATAAAAATAAAAATAAATGGTAAATTGAGCTTAATAGATGATAAAACAAAGTTGTCGGTTCTTATAAAAAATTTAAAAATACCTTTAAAAAAAGTAGCAATTGAAATGAATAATAAAATAATAGATAAAAAAAGATTAAATAAAATTTACTTAAAGAAAAATGATAAAATTGAAATTGTTCATTTTATTGGAGGTGGTTAATTTTGGAGCAAGATAAATTAATTATTTCAAATAAAAGATTTAATTCTAGACTGATTGTTGGTACTGGTAAATACAGGAATATGAGAGAGTGCGCTAAAGCAATAAAATTATCTGGCGCCGATATTGTTACTGTTGCTGTCAGAAGAGTTAATATTACAGATAAAAAAAAACCATTGTTGATGGATTTTATCGATCCTAAAAAAATAACTTATTTACCTAATACTGCTGGGTGTTTTAATTCTGAGGAAGCGTTAAGGACTTTAAGATTAGCGAGAGAAATTGGAGGATGGAAATTAGTGAAATTAGAAGTTTTAGGAGATAAAAAAAATTTATTTCCTGAGATGATCGAAACTTTGAAATCAACAGAGATTTTAACAAAAGAGGGTTTTAAAGTAATGGTTTATTGTAATGATGATCCCCTGATGGCAAAAAGATTGGAAAATGTTGGTGCTGCAGCAATTATGCCATTGGCCGCGCCGATTGGTTCAGGCTTGGGAATTCAAAACAAAGTAAACATTCAAATAATAAGAAATCAAACAAGGTTACCTTTAATAATTGATGCTGGTTTAGGACAAGCATCTGACGCTACAATTGCAATGGAATTAGGTTGTGATGGCATTTTAGTTAATACAGCAATTGCTAAAGCCAAGAAACCTTTTGAAATGGCTAAAGCATTTAAGAATGCTGTTATAGCAGGAAGACAATCTTTTTTATCTGGCCGAATTGAAAAAAAATTAATGGGAAGCGCATCTTCTCCAAATAAAGGTATTATTTAGATTCCTTAAAATACTTCTTCTTTTTGAAGACTTTTTTTCTAATTTTTATATTTTTAAAATTAATAACTTTGTCTTTAACCTTGACCTCTAGATTTTTAGGTTTATCAAAATATTCTAAAAGCTCTATTGTTTTTTTTGACTTATTTTTCATGTCAATAACATACTCTGGAATAATTAAGGAATTATCAGAAATAATATCTATTTTTACTTTGTTTTTTTTTTCAAAAAAATTTAAATTTTCAATAAAATTTTGTTTTAAAAAATCAGATATTTTTTTACACACTTTTAATTCGACATATTTAGCTTTGTTTGTAATTGATTTAAACTCTACTAATTTTAAAACTTTTTGAGCAAAAGACTCGTCTGTTAATCCAACTTTCCATCTAACTGCACTTTCTCTTAATCTCTGTCTTGACATCTCAAGTAATCCAAAATTACTAATTCTACCAATTTGAATTCTTGCTCTATCAGACCTACATTTTTCTTTTAATCTTCTTTCAACTGTTTTTCTATTCCCGTAACTTAACATATCTATGAAGTCTATTATAATTAATCCAGATAGATCCCTAATTTTAATTTGTCTTGCAATCTCCTCAGCTGCTTCTAAGTTTGTATCTAGAGCAGTGCTTTCAACATTTTTCTGTTTAATCGAGCTACCAGAATTTACATCTATTGAAACTAGTGCTTCAGTAGGATTTATTACTAGATAACCACCTGAGTTTAATTTAACCTCTGTATCAAATATCTGATTTAATTTTAGTTCTATTCCTTCATCCATAAATAATGGAACTTTTCCTCTATACTTTTTAATTTTTCTGACTTGTGATGGCATTAGCATCTTCATAAAGTTTTGAGCTTTTTTATATCCCTCATTGCCTTCAACAACTATGTTTTTAGTATTTTCATCAAACATATCTCTTAAAGTTCTTTTAATTATTTCACTTTCTTGATGAATTAGAGAGGGTGCAATTGCGTTTATAGCGTTGTCTTTTATTTGATTCCAAGATTTTATTAAAGTATCTAAATCATGACTTATTTCATTCTTAGTTTTATTACTTCCAGCTGTTCTTACAATTAAACCCATTTCTCTTGGTATTTCTATTTCGTTTAAAATCATTCTAATTTTTTTTCTTTCTGCAGGGTTAAATATTTTTCTAGAAATTCCTCCTCCCTTTGGAGTATTAGGCATCAAAACAATGTATTTTCCTGCTATAGATATGAATGTACTCAATGCTGCACCTTTTTGACCCCTTTCATCTTTAATGACTTGAACAAGAATTACCTGATTAGGTTTAATTACTTCTTGAATTTTATATCTTTTAAATTTATTTCGAGAGTTAACCTTTTTTTCTTTTTCTTGATCACTTTGTTCTGTATCTAAGTTTTCTTTTTTTTCTATCTCAATAGGATCATCTATTTCTAAGTTTCCCTTTGCTAAGTTTTCCTCTTCTTTTTCTTCACCTTTTTTAGATAATTCTTCTCTTAATTTTTCTTCCTCTTTTTTTATAATTTCAAGATCACTTTTTGGTATTTGATAGTAGTCTGACTGAATATCATTAAAAGATAAAAAACCATGACGCTCTCTTCCAAAGTCTACAAAAGCTGCCTGTAAGGATGGCTCTATTCTACTGACTTTACCAAGATAAATATTGTTTTTTATAAGATTATTTTTTGAGCCTTCGTACTCATAATCTTCAATATTATTGTTCGATTTAAGAACAACCCTTGTCTCATTAGGATGCGAAGCATCGATATATAAATTTTTTTCCATAATTTTGTTATTGAGAGTTTCATTTAGTTTTATAAATTTTGTATAATAATAATGCCTTATCTTTAACAAATTCCAAGTTATAATGGAATCAAAATGACTAAAGTATTAAAAAATATTCTAGCAATATCACTTGTTATTTCTTTAATAGCTTTTATTGGGATTTTTGGGACTTTATGGACTTTTTCAAATAAAATCCCTGATTATAAATTCCTTAAAAGTTACAAACCCCCTGTTTCAAGTAAAATGTATTCTGGTAATGGGGATGTTGTGGCTGATTTTTCACAAGAAAAAAGAATATTTATACCTTATAGCTCGATTCCAGAAAAAGTAATCAATGCATTTTTAGCAGCAGAAGATAAAAATTTTTTTTCTCATCCAGGAGTAGATGCTAAAGGTGTTCTAAGGGCAACGATCAATAATGTAAAAAATATCCTTACATCAAAAAGATTAGAGGGAGCATCAACTATTACCCAACAAGTTGCTAAAAATTTTTTACTTACAAATGAAGTAAGCATTAATCGAAAAATTAAAGAAGCAATTTTAGCTTTTAGAATTGAAAGAGCTCTTAATAAAGAAAGAATATTGGAGCTATATCTTAATCAAATCTACTTAGGAAGTGGTGCATATGGTATAGCTGCAGCCAGTTTAGAGTATTTTGATAAATCAATTAAAGAACTAGACTACGCAGAAGCTGCAGTGTTAGCAGCTTTGCCGAAAGCACCAAGCAAATATAATCCTTACCGAAATATTGAATTAACTAAATTTAGAAGAAACTTAGTTTTGCAAAATCTTTATCAAAATGGATTTATAGATCTTGTAAATTATGAAAATTTAAAAAACAAAAATATTGAGTTAAAAAAAACTAAAAGAGTATATTTAGAGGATGCACAATATTATATTGAAGATGTTAGAAAAAATATTATTGAAAGACTTTCATATGAAAAAGTTTATAAGCAAGGATATAATATTAATACTCCAATTAATTTAAGTTTACAAAAGATAGCTACAGATTCATTAAGGAACGGGCTTGTAGCATATGATCAAAGAAAAGGATGGAGAGGACCTATTATAAATATTAACTATGATGAAAATTGGTTCAAAAAAATAGATAAGAAATATTTATTGGAAAAATCCATTAACTGGAAAATAGCAATAGTTAAAAAAGTAAAAAAATTTGAGGCAACAATAGAAACTTTCGATAAACTGAATGGTTTAGTTAAATATAAAGACATAGCTTGGACAAAAAAAGAATTTGAGAATTTATTAAAGGTTGGCGATATAATATATGTAGAAAATTTAAAAGATAATATCTATAAACTCAAGCAACTGCCAAAAATAAATGGTGGAATTGTTGTCATGGATCCATACACTGGCAGAGTATTAGCATTAAGCGGAGGATTTAGTTTTAAAAATAGTGAATTTAACAGAGCTTCACAA
>CACHIS010000008.1 GCA_902579925.1 uncultured Pelagibacteraceae bacterium | reverse complement strand
CATCAGGATCTATTGGATCTCCACAGATTTTACAAACATCAGGAATAGGTAATTCTAAAAATTTAAGAGAATGTGGAGTCGATATTGTTCATGATTTAAAAGGGGTTGGAGAAAATTTACAAGATCATTTGATGTTTAGACCAATTTATAAAGTTCATGGACTTAAGTCATTAAACAAAAAGATTAATAGTTTGTTTGGAAATTTAATGATTGGTCTGGAATATATTTTTAATAGGAGTGGACCAATGACAATGGGTGCTAGTCAAATGTGTATGTTTGCTAAAAGTGACCCATCTTTAGAATTGCCAGACCTACAGTGGCATGTTCAGCCTATGAGTATGGATACTTTAGGCGCCACAAAGAATCATGATTTTCACGCATTCACACCAACTGTTTCAAATATAAGACCAACTAGTAGAGGTCACGTTAAGATTACAAACAAAGACTCAAGAATTTATGCAAAAGTAAAACTTAATTATCTTTCAACTGATCATGATCGTATGATTGCAGCAAAAGGTTTAAAACTGACAAGGAAAATTGTAATGGAATCTGAAACTTTTAAAAAATACAAACCAGAGGAATATAGACCTGGAATTAGTATAAATGATGATGAAGAACTTGTAAAAGCAGGATCAGATTACGCACAAACAATTTTTCATCCTGTTGGTACATGCAAAATGGGACAAGACGATATGGCAGTTGTTGATGAAACTCTTAAAGTAAGAGGTTTAAATAACTTAAGAGTAATTGATGCATCAATAATGCCTAACATTACTTCTGGTAACACTAATGCACCAACAATAATGATTGCAGAAAAAGGTGCTGATATGATACTGAGAGGTTGATGTTCACTGATCTTATTACTCCAGAACAAGTCGCAATTTTAACACAAATCATCCTAATTGATCTAGTTTTAGCAGGGGATAATGCAATTATAATTGGGATGGTTGCATCAAAATTTCCATTAGAACAGAGAAAAAAAATTATCTTTTGGGGGATAGGTGGAGCTGTTGTCTTAAGGATTATCTTAACTCTTTTGACTGCATATTTATTACAAATTACAGGTTTGAGATTAATTGGAGGTCTACTTTTATTGTACATAGTTTATAAACTTTATGTGGATGTCGTAAAAGGCTTTGAGAACGAAAGTGATATTAAAGTTGATAACTCGAGTTTCATAAAGGCTATTTGGACGATTTTATTAGCTGATTTTACCATGAGTTTAGATAATGTTTTAGGTGTGGCTGGAGCAGCTGGAGATCATTATTATTTATTAATCTTTGGTCTTGTTTTATCAATTATATTAATGGCTACTGCAGCAACTTTAATTTCTAATTGGATTAAAAAATATAAGTGGATAGCTTGGGCAGGTTTAATAGCTATTTTAATCGTTGCTATTGAATTGATTTATACGGATATTAAAATATTATTTCTATGATGTTCTTAAAAAACTATAATTTAAAAAACAAAACTGCTGTCGTAACAGGAGCTGGTAAAGGAATTGGTAGAGCTTGTGCTATTGCACTTGCTGAGGCTGGTGCAAACTTGATTATAATAAGTAGAACTAAAAAGGATTTAGACGAGGTTTCAAAAAGGATTAAGAAAATTAAGTGCAAATGTAAATCTTATGTTTGTGATATTACAAATTACAGCGAGATTAAAGATATTATAAATAGACAATCAGAAATAGATATTCTAATCAATAACGCGGGTAATAATATTCCAGAACACTTCACAAAAGTTAAAACTAAAAATATGGAATATATGGTGAAGATAAATACAATGGCAACTTTCAATTTAGCTCAATTGTGTGCACTTAAAATGATCAAGTCTAAAAATAGAAAAAAAGTAGGTGGTGTTATTGTTAATATGTCATCCCAAATGGGTCACGTTGGAGGTCCTATAAGAAGTGTTTACAACATGACTAAATTTGGTTTAGAAGGTCTGACAAAAGGAATGTCGATTGACCTTGCTAAATATAACATCAGAGTAAATACTGTCTGTCCAACATTTGTTGTAACTCCTATGACACGTAAGTTTTTGAAAAGTAAAAAGTTTAAAAAAGAGGTTCTAGGAAATATTCCTTTAGGTAAATTTGCTGAACTATCAGATGTAGCGAGTGCAGCTGTATTTCTTGCCTCTGATGCGGCTTCAATGATTACAGGAACTTCTTTATTAGTTGATGGCGGATGGACAGCAAGATAATAACTAGATTATTTTTTTTAATAGTTATTTTTTTTCCAACTAATTTAATTGCAATCGAATTTAAAGGAAAATTTTTACAAGGTCATTATATTGTAGGAATAACCGATCCATCTTCTCAAATAATTATAGATAAAAAAAAAGTTAGGGTTTCAAAAGATGGTTTTTTTGTTTTTGGGATTGATAGAGATAGAAAATTTGATTTAACGATTACTAAAATTATTAATGGAAAAAGTGAAAAAGTTATAAAAAAAGTTCTTAAAAGAAAATACAATATTCAAAGGATTGATGGCTTAGAAGAAAGCAAAGTTACACCCCCTGAGTCAGTTTACAAAAGAATTAAAGAGGAAAATAATAAAATTGGAAAAGCAAGAGCAATAAATTCTGATTTACCCTTTTTTAAAAATCAATTCATTATGCCTGTTCAAGGTATAATAAGTGGAGTTTATGGGAGCCAGAGAATTTTAAACGGTAAACCAAAGTGGCCTCACTATGGGATTGATATTGCTGCAAAAAAAGGAACAATGATTAAGTCATCAGCATCTGGTATTGTAACAATGGCAGAAGATGATCTTTATTATACTGGTGGTACCATTATAATGGATCACGGACATGGAATTTCTACAATTTACTCACATCTTGAAAATGTGATGGTTTCTGTTGGTGATCAGATTAATCAAGGAGATATTATAGGAACAGTTGGATCTACTGGCAGGTCAACTGGTCCACACTTAGATTTTAGGGTAAATTGGTTTCAAACTAGGCTGGATCCAATGTCGTTACTAAATTAATAGAGTTTATTAAAATGATTACTAAACTCAAAAATTTATTATCAAAAAATAAATGGAGTAAATATATTCTGGTTGGGGGATTTACTTTTTTTTTAATAAAAGGTCTAGTTTGGTTAATAGTTTTCATTATTGCTGGTTTTAGTTTGATAAACTTTGGATCATAAAATATAGTTTATGAAAAATAAAATTAAATAATATGGGCACACTTACAGAAAAAACCTCCAATAAATTGGTAAGAGCTTTTCTAAAAAATAAGATTATTGCACCATTACCAAGAAAGTTTACTAAAAAACTTACTGAAGCTAATAAATTTAGAATGCTTTGCGAAAGTAAAGTAAAAAAACCTGTTATAGGTTACAAAGCTGGTGGAACTGGGATTCCAGTTATGAAAAAATTAAAAGAAAAAGAACCATTTTATGCATCTGTTTATAAAGATAATTTTTTAAAAAGTGGAAAAAGTGTAAAGATTAGTAGAACTACTTTTGGAATTGAATTGGAGGTTTGTTATTTAATCAAAAAATCTTTTTTTAATTCTAAAGGGGTGGTTACAATGAAAAATATATCAAAATTTATATCTCATATGGCTCCTTGTATTGAAATTGTGGGTTATAGGCAAAGAAAAAAAGGAATTACCTCATTTGGAGATTTAAGTAGTGATTTTGGAGCTAATGTTAAGTTTTTAATCGGTCAAAAGAAAAGGTATAAAAAAATAAATATTGGAAATTTAAAAACTAATATTTCAAACAAAAAAACCAAACAAAATATAAACGGTAATACCAGTGCAGTTTTTGTTAATCCATTGAACTCATTAAGATTTGTTTTAAATAAAATTAGAAAAGATAAATTAATTTTAAACAAAAATTTTTATGTATTTACGGGATCTACTGTTGGGGTCGTTCCAATTGGTAAAGGCCTTTACTCAGGCAAGATAGATAAACTAGGATCTGTAAAAGCTATAATTAGATAAGAAGTGAAAACATTTATACTTTTAGTTTTGGTTGTTGTTGTTGTATGGGTATTGTTCAGACCTGTTACTCAAAAAGAAATTGATAGATACAATAATAAAGATAATAGACCGAATTTAGACTTATAACAAAATCGATTGCTTAACATTTATTTTTGAAGTAGATTCCTTAAACCATATCTCATGGTGAAAAAGAGACCGATATCGCATCGGTTAAAAGCGAGTTTTGGAAAACTAACAAGGAGAGTGTATGAAAAGAATGCACAGAATACTGAGTTTGTTTAGCCGAGGCTCAAAAAATGCAAGGCTAAATCAACTTATGTTTCGAAATGCAAAAACCGTAAGTGCTAACGATAACGGCACAAGTGGTTATTTAGTGAAGACCGGAAAAAATAGTGGAAAAGTCCTGGGACATATAAGAAGTCCGTCTAAAGTTATTTAAGTTCACTGGGGGGGTATGGGGCACCTGACAACGGAACGCCCCTACTCATTTATCAAAATTAACTATAAATGGAAAAAACTCATACAAGTATGAACATCTGGGTCCATCTTATTAGGTACTCTTTTAAAATTAATATGTGTTCCTATTTCAGCATTATTCCAGTGTGCTTTTTTATGAATAATTCTACTTAATAGCCTTAAATCTAAATCACAGTATAGATGTCTGTCATTTTCTTTACCCTTGATTATTTTTATATCTTCATTCTGTACTTTTAAATAAACATTTGTTTTTAATTCAATATTAAATTTCTTAATTCTCTCGACAAATTTAGTTGCAGCTAAATTTAACTCATTTTTTAATTTAGAAATTTCAGGGATTTCATCATTTTCAAAATCGTATTTTTTATCTTTTAATGAATTGATATATTTTTTCATTTGTTGGATATCTAATTTTTCATATTTACTCAATTGCTTTTGATCTTTAATATCATAGGTTTGATTTTCTCTTAAACAAAACACATTAGTATCAAATTTTAAATTATCTCTTAAATAGTCAGCACACTCATCCCAGGTTGTAGTTCCTAAGTATTCATTTTTATAATAATTTTTGCCTCCGATAATATATGACCCAGCAAAAGGTAATACTGATTTTGCTTGAAGAATGGGAATTATATTACATAAATGATCAAAATTTCTTTTTAAAATTCTCTTGTTTTCACTTATTTTTTCTTTGATGGATAAATTATCAAAACAAGATGGATATGGTCCAGCTGCGTTATAATTTAAAAGCGCCAAGTCTATATTTTTAAATTTATTTTTTAAAAATTTACATGCTTCTTCATCTGGTTGATTGTCGTTGAAATTAACAGCAGTTATACCATCGTTTTCTAATACTAAAGCACTATCAATTAAGTTACCAATTAATGATTCTTCAAAGATATGTTTTGTAAAAGGTTTATATAAAGTCAATCTGAATTCTTTAAACTTTACTGTTTCATTGTCTTTAATTTCTATAAGATTATTAAAACCTTTATTGATTAAATTCTTTTTTAAAAAGTTTGGTCCTTCATTTAAAATAATTATGGGAATATTTTTTGGAAAATCAAAGTTTCTCTCATCATAGTGATCTGGATGAATGTGACTAACATAAATGCCATCTACATCCTTGATATCAGTTAATTTTGTCTCAAGTGGTGGGTAATGATACCAGGCATCTTCAAACACGCCATCTACTATCCATGGATCACATAAAATTCTAGTACCACCTGAACCCTTAAATATACCACCAGCATTACCAATAAATTTAAATTGCATTTTATGAGATTAAAGATGGTTGTTTTTTCATGTCTTCTTTTTTAATACCTGCAACTTTTACTGGTTTTTTCATTGCATCTCTTCTAAATGGTTCACCTAATTCTTGATTTAATATTACTTCAATAAAAGTCGTAATTCCCTTTTTTTGATCTTCACAAGATTGTTTTATAGCAGCTGTGGTTTCATCCATTGTTTTTACTGTTACACCTTTTAAACCACATGCATTCGCTACTTTAGCAAAGCTTAATTCAGGATCCAGCTCAGTTCCGATAAAATTATTATCGAACCAAAGTGTAGTATTTCTTTTTTCTGCTCCCCATTGATAATTTCTGAAAATTACCATAGTGATTGCAGGCCACTCTTCTCTAGCACAAGAGCTCATCTCATTCATACTAATTCCAAATGCACCATCTCCTGCAAAGCCTATTACCGGTGTATCGGGGCATCCAATTTTAGCACCTAAGATTGAAGGGAAACCATAACCACAAGGTCCGAACAAACCAGGAGCTAAGTATTTTCTTGGTTTCTCAAAAGTAGGATAAGCATTTCCAATCGCACAATTATTTCCAATATCACTTGAGATTATTACATCCTCTGGCATTCCAGCTTGTATAGCTCTCCATGCTTGTCGCGGAGACATTCTATCTTTGTCTCTTTCTCTAGCCTCTTTATTCCAAACAGTCCCCTCGTCATCCTCTTCATGATCTAAACTTGATAATTTTTGTAACCAAGCAGATTTTGTTTGATGAATTAAATCTTTTCTTTTTTGTCTATCTGTATCTCCTGCATTAGAGGTAAGTTTATCAAAAATTTGTTGAGCAACTAATTTTGCATCACCACTTATTCCTACCGTAACTTTCTTAGTTAGACCAATTCTGTCTGGGTTAATATCAACTTGAATTATGTTTGCGTTCTTTGGCCAGTAATCTATTCCATAACCTGGTAAAGTTGAAAAAGGATTTAATCTAGTCCCTAATGCTAAAACTACATCTGCTTTAGAAATTAATTCCATTGCAGCTTTTGACCCATTATATCCCAACGGTCCAACTGCTAAAGGGTGACTTCCCGGAAAACTATCGTTGTGTTGATAACCAGAACAAACTGGTGAGTCTAATTTTTCAGCAAGTTTTTTTGTTTCGTCAATGGCACCACCGATAACAACACCTGCTCCTGACAAAATAACTGGAAATTTTGCTTTTGATAAAAGATCAGCAGCTTTCGAAATCGCATCCGCACCTCCACCTTGTCTTTCTAATCTTACAATTGGTGGAAGTTCAATATCAATAACTTGTGTCCAGTAATCTCTAGGAACATTTATTTGCGCGGGTGCTGATCCTCTAATAGCTTTTTCTATAACTCTATTTAAAACTTCAGCCATCCTAGAAGGATCTCTGACCTCCTCTTGATAACAAACCATATCTTTAAATAAATTCATTTGTTCAACTTCTTGGAAACCACCTTGACCCATAGTTTTATTTGCAGCCTGAGGTGTTACTAATAATAAAGGAGTGTGGTTCCAGTAAGCTGTTTTGATTGGTGTAACTAAACCAGTAATACCAGGTCCATTTTGCGCAATGACCATAGAGATTTTTCCAGTAGATCTTGTGTAACCATCCGCAATTAATCCACCATTTGTTTCATGAGCAACATCCCAAAAAGTTATACCTGCATCAGGAAAAATATCCGAGATTGGCATAAATGCTGATCCAATAATTCCGAAAGCATGTTCAATGCCATGCATTTGTAATACTTTTACAAAAGCTTCCTCTGTTGTCATTTTCGTCATAGTTAAACCTTTTTTAAAATAGCGAGTAATACAATATATATAAAATTTAATTGTTAATTTTCGCGATTAATATATAAGATTTTGAAAATTTCAAATAAACAATTCGACACGATATGGCTACTGAAATTATAATTCACGATCAAAAAGACAATGTAGGCGTTGTAGTAATTGAAAAAATTACCCCAAAACAAGAATGTAATTGCTGGATTATGGAGAATGACAGCTCAAAAAGCATTCAATCAAAAGATGAAATCCCATTAGGCCATAAAATAGCTATGATTGACCTAAATGAGGGTGATACTATTCTTAAATATGGACACGATATTGGTAAAGTGGTTAAACCAATCAAAAAAGGTGAACATGTTCATGTTCATAATGTAAAAACAAAAAAGTGGTAATTTATGGAAATTCCAAAAAGTTTTTTAGGTTATAAAAGAGAAAACGGGAGAGCTGGAACAAGAAATCATGTAATCATACTCCCAGTTGATGATATTTCAAATGCATGTGCAGAATCAGTTTCAAATAATATTAAAGGCACAATAGCCCTACCTCATTCCTATGGAAGACTGCAATTTGGTGCAGATTTAGAATTACATTTTAGAACGATGATTGGAACTGGATGCAACCCAAATGTTGCAGCAGTAATTGTAATTGGCATAGAGCCAAAATGGACAAAAAAAATTGTTGATGGAATTGCAAAAACTGGCAAACCAGTTGAAGGTTTTCATATTGAACGAACAGGGGATATTGGAACAGTAATGAAAGCATCAAAAAAAGCTCAAGAATTTGTGATGTGGGCTTCTGAAAAACAAAGGGAAGAATGTCCAATAAGTGATTTATGGATCTCAGTTAAATGCGGCGAGTCTGATACAACATCAGGATTAGCGTCTAATCCAACTGTTGGAAATTTAATGGATAAACTAGAACCATTAGGTGTCCACTTGTGTTTTGGTGAGACATCAGAACTTACTGGTGCAGAAAAAGTTTGTGCAACAAGAGGTGCTACAAAAGAAGCATCAGATAAATTTATGAAAACTTGGAGTGCATATAATGATTTCATTTTAAAAGAGGCAACAGACGATCTCTCTGAAAGTCAGCCAACAGCAGGTAACATTGCTGGAGGTTTAACAACTATTGAGGAAAAAGCTTTTGGAAACTTTCAAAAAATTGGAAATTGTAAATTTGTAGATGTCCTTGAACCAGCTGAAGAACCTAAAAAAGGTAAAGGATTATATTTTATGGATACTTCATCGGCAGCAGCCGAGTGTGTAACACTACAAGCTGCAGCAGGTTTTAATATTCATTTATTCCCAACTGGTCAGGGCAATATTGTGGGAAACCCAATAGAACCTGTTGTTAAGTTAACAGCAAATCCATTGACTGCAAAAAGTATGAGTGAACATGTAGATTGTGATGTTTCAAAAATTCTTTCAAGAGAAATGAATTTATCAGAGGCGGGAGATAAACTTATTGAAACAACTTTAAGAGTTGCTAATGGAAGATTAACCTGTGCTGAAGCTTTAGGTCATAAAGAGTTTGTTATGACCAAACTTTATAGAAGTGCATAATTATTTTATTTAAAATGGTATACAAAAAATACTTGGTGGTAGTACCAGGTATTATCCTTGCATTTGTACTTTATTCTCTTTCTCAAGGATTTAATAATATAATTGGCATCGAGCTTTTAGAATATAACAAAAGTCCAATATCTACAGCGATGATTGCAATTTTATTAGGAATATTTTTTGGTAATTTTTTTAAAATCCGAGATACTTTCCAGAAGGGCTTAGATTTTACAAGAGACTATTTATTAAAACTTGGAATTATTTGTTTAGGTATACAATTAAAGCCTTTTGAATTTTTAGATTTTGGAAAAATTGCTATTCCATTGATATTAATTTGTATAATAAGTGTATTAATAGTTATTAAATTATTAATAAAAAAACTCAAAATACCTACCAGAATGGCTTACCTAATATCAATAGGCAGCACTGTTTGTGGAACCACTGCAATAATGGCTACAGCACCAGTAATAAAAGCAAATAAAAGCGAGGTGTCTTATGCGATTGCTAATATTACTTTATTTGGGATATTGTCTATGCTGTTATACCCATACTTTGCAAATTTTTATTTTGGGGGTAACTCTATGTTTGCAGGTCTATTTTTAGGTACTGCGATACACGAAACTTCTCAGGTGGCTGCAGCTGGTCTTATTTACGATCAACAATTTAATAGTCCTGAAACATTAAATATAGCAACTGTAACTAAACTTATCAGAAATACATCGCTGATAATAATGATTCCACTTTTTGCTTTCCTTTATAATAGAGGTCATACAAATGAGAAAAATTATTCTATTTTAAATATATTTCCTTATTTTGTATTGGGTTTTGTTGGAATGATAATTTTAAGGAATGTAGGTGACCAAATTTTCTTAGTTGATAACACTAGTAATTGGAATGAAATGGTAAATTTTATAAAAACATTGTCTAAAATATTCTTAACTATGGCAATGGCAGCAATAGGCCTATCAACAAATTTGAAAGATATC
This sequence comes from uncultured Pelagibacteraceae bacterium, assembly GCA_902579925.1. Classification (GTDB taxonomy): domain Bacteria; phylum Pseudomonadota; class Alphaproteobacteria; order Pelagibacterales; family Pelagibacteraceae; genus Pelagibacter. Next base: position 25,389 of record CACHIS010000008.1, on the reverse strand, counting down.
AAGAATATGGGGCACAAACCATTTGTTGTTGGATTTGTTTCAATGTTAACCGTAGGTATTGTTAGTATCCTTACAATTGAAATATATCTAAAATTATTTACTTAGATTGTTTTACCGCTTTCTTAAAATATTTTTCTCTGAACTTTGAAATTGATCTTCTAATAAATGCAGCAGCAATACCTAAGATAACAGCGAATAAAATTGAAAATAATCCATAAAAAAACGGCATATCTTCAGAAAACTCTTTAATAAATCTTGAAAAAAAATTTAAATCTATTGACTCTACTGATCTAATTTCATTCTGAATATTTTCAGCAAAAAAAGTATCATAAGCTATAACGATCCCAACGATTAATAATAAAATTGCTAATAAAGCTTTTAATCCTGAACTATCTATTTGCTCTCCAAGTTTTTGTCCTACTTGCACTCCTATTATTGAACCTACAACTAACATTAATACGAGCATTAAATCTATAGAGCCATAGTTAATTGAATGAAGAAATGTCACTATCACACTAACAAAAATTGTAACAAACAAAGACGTTCCAGGAACTAATTTTGTTGGCATTTTAATAATATAAATCATAGCTGGAACTAATATAAAAGCACCACCTATACCCATAATAGCTGCTATAAAACCAACAGCTAAACCTATAAATATAGGAGTAAAAATACTTTCATATAATTTAGATTTAGGAAATCTCATTCTAAAAGGAAGTCCATGTATCCAATAATGAACATGTAATTTTTTTTTCTCTACAATATTTTTTTTAGCTTTGTCAATTTCCCCAAGACTTTCGACCAACATTAATGTTCCAATTATTGCAAGGATGTACATGTAAGCTAGTGAAATTACTGTATCTATTTTTCCAATACCTTTAAAATAAGTAAAAGTAAAAATACCTAAAGCTGTTCCTATGGATCCACCAATGACAATAATTAAACCCATTTTGTAATCTAAAGTATTTTTTAACCAATGAGTGGTAGATCCTGATACAGAGGTTGCCAAAATATTATTAGCTTCATTAGCAACTGCGTATGCTGGTGGAACTCCCATAAAAATTAAAAAAGGGGTCATTAAAAAACCACCACCCACTCCAAATAAGCCCGAAAGAACTCCAACTATAGCACTTAACAATAGTATTTCGACTGGATTAATAAAGACTTGAGCTATTGGTAGAAAAACTTCCATCTAATATAAAAACTTTAACTATTAATTATTTAAAAGTTATAAAAGTTCCAACTATTATGACACCCCAACAGGCAGCAATAGCAGAAAAAATTCCAGTTTTAATAAAAGTTGATTTTTTGCTAGTTATTTTATTTAAGATTTTTAAATTTGAAAGATGCATTTATTCATTGAATACACCCAGTGAAAAAATTGTCAAATCTTAATTAATAAATTGTTGCACCAAAGATCTTGATCAGGTCATCCTCTACACCAAGCACTAATCTTCCTAAAAATTCTCCAGGTATTTCCTTATTAGTTTGCTTGATCAATACCGTGATATGGTCACCTCTTCTCAGAGTTCCAAAGGGTTCATAAGTTTCATTTAAATTGGTAATTATTTTATTGTTAGCCCATTGTTTTCCAAGTTCTACCTCATTAGCTCCAAACAACATTTGTGTTGAAAAATCTCTTGTAAAACCCCCATAATCTTTCATATTTGAGGCTCGAACTAGATTTTCCCAAAAAGGTTTAGCAATTGCAAAGATCTCCTCATCTGATTTTGCTAAAAGATCCATTAAATTATTTTAGATTTTTATGAGGCCTTCTTCTTCTCTTTTTCATCCACAATATGATAAACCGGAACTTTCTCCATTGAAAATTTTCCAGTTTTAGGATCTCTTCTTGAAACAGTTAAACAGTGCCAGTTTTCATCGTCTAGTTTCATATGATCTCCTCTATAATAATAACCTGGCCAACGAGTTTCTTCTCTAAAAAGTGTATGTTCTGTAACACATTGAGATGTAAGAGTTCTATGCTTTAACTCCCAAGCTCTCATCAATTGATGATAATCCTCTGCACCAACATTTTCCAAATCTTCTTGAAGCCACACCAATAACTCTAAGGCTCTCTTAAGCATGTTGCCGTTCGTCATGTAATTTGCAGTTATTCCACCAACATACTCATCCATAATTTTTTGAAGTCTTTGTAAACCTTGTATTGGAGAAATATAACTTGGAGATACTGTTCCTCCAGTAATTTCGTTTTGAGCTACAGTATAATTATCAAGCGGTTTATAAACCTCTTTTTTAAAATTATCACACTGTTGATCTGAAACTTGAATACCTGTAGCTTTTTGATCTTCAATATATTTCACTGCAGCTTTTGCAGCCAATCTTCCCTCTGTAAATGATCCAGATGAAAATTTATGAGCACTTCCTCCAACAGTGTCTCCCGCACCAAACAGACCGTCTATAGTCAACATTCTATTATAACCCCAAAAATATTCTGGAGGGGAAAGATCTTCTGGTCCACTTACCCAAGCTCCAGAACAAGTTGCATGTGAACCCATTACATATGGTTCTGATGTAGTTAATTCTGGATTTGTATACTTAGGGTCTATATTTTGCGACGCCCAAACCACTGCTTGACCGACAGTCATTCCTAAAAAATTTTCCCAACCCACTGTTTCTAAATGTGGATCTTGAAAAGCCTCTGTTGTAACCATTTGAATCGGACCGTTGCCTGAAGCAACTTCTTGAATAAATGCATGATTTCTTAAACATGTTGGAGTTGGGTGATGATCAATATATTCTCCAACCAATTCTTTAGTTTGATCATACCACTTCTTTTCGTAATTCTCTCCATTAGCATTTTGGGTATAAGTTTTTAAATGTAAAAAATATGCTCCAACCGGTCCGTAACCGTCTTTAAATCTACACAAAACAATTCTATTTTCCATTTGTGTCATTTTAGCTCCTGCAGCAATAGGTAATGCGTAAGCTGAACCATTACTCCATGGAGCATACCAAGTTCTTCCCATCCCTTCTCCAACAGCTCTCGGTTTGAAGATATGAGATGCTCCTCCAGCTGCAACTATAACTGTTTTTGATCTAAAAACATGAAAATCCCCTGTTCTCATATTGAATCCAACTGCACCACCAATTCTATTTTCTTGAGACTCGTCCATCAACAAATGAGTAACTATTATTCTATTATAAATTTTGTCTGCTGATTTTTTTGCAGCTTCTGCAACGATAGGTTTATAACTTTCGCCATGAATCATGATTTGCCATTTACCTTCTCTTAGATATCTACCTGTCTTTTCATTCTTCATCATTGGAAGACCCCATTCATCAAACATATGAACAGTGGAGTCTACGTGTCTTGCCATATCATAACCTAAGTCTTCCCGCACCAATCCCATAAGATCGTTTCGTGCATATCTTACATGATCCTCAGGTTGATTTTCGCCCCATTGCATACCCATATAACAGTTAATAGCATAAAGACCTTGAGCGACTGCACCACTTCGATCGATATTTGCTTTTTCTACACAAATTATTTTTAAATCTCTTCCCCAGTGCCTTGCTTCAAAAGTGGCACCAGTTCCAGCCATTCCACCACCAACAACTAATACATCACACTCTTCATAATGTGTTTTATGTTTAGCCATTAATAGTAAACACCTTTTTTAAAAGAATCCTTTGGAACAGTTGGTAGCTCTTGATCTGTATTTAATCCTTCTGGTTCGGAATAAAGTCTTTGAGAGTTAATTTCACCTTGATTGGGTTTATCACCTTCAGCAAGTTTAGGGATAAATTTACCCCATGGTTTAGTTGTTATTGGGGAAACAAAGTTTTTTTCTGTTCCATTTCTAAATTTGATTTTCCACGAAATGGTGCCCTTCTCTTCCTCTCTTCTAACTCTTACACTATGTCCCATAGGGGCAAAGTCGGCGTAACCACGTACATCTATTGCATGATTGGGACAAGCCTTAACGCATGAATAACACTCCCAACAAAAATTTGGTTCTATATTTTTTGCACGTCTAATATTTTCATCAATGTGCATTATATCTGAAGGACAAATATCCACACAATGCCCACAACCATCACATCTTGTCATATAAACAAAAGTTGACATAATTTTATTTTCTCCTAATTTTTAATATCATATTAATAGTGTTTTGGCTCTTCTCTTTTTATACCTAGGCCAAATTGCTCAGGTGCATCTGCTGGTGGTGGTAAATTATCTCTAGAACCATCGGCTTCTGCCAAATTTTTTTGAATTGCTGCACCAGGTTTATAAAACATGTGTGCAAATTTAGACCAGTATACACCTCCAAATAAAGCCAGATTCGCTAAAACAAATAATGTAAGAAATAAAAAAGATAATCCAACTTGACCATTATACTGAGTATAAGACCATGCTAACCCAAAAGTTGCACAGGCTAATAAAGCAAGAACAAATAAATCTGCTTTAATAATTCTATACCAAGGATGAGCCTCTGCTGATACATCAACTCTTAAAAAAAACCAAAACCAGTAACCACCTAAGCACGTGAGTATTGCCCCTATATGCCAAAGCAAAGACCAAAACTCAGAGTTAGATTTATCTATACCCGTATAACCAAAAACTAATACGGATGAGGATACCCAAAATAAAATTGTGCCGTACATACCTAAAACATGAGCTAATCTTCTTTTTCCAAAACCCAATTCTGAAGTTGTTCCAATATCTACAACGGTTGTTTTTGCAATAATTGAAGTCTTTTCACCAATTCCTAATTTTTTAGTAGCAGCTAATTTTGCTTTTTTTGCATTATTAAAAAAGTAGGTCAAATTTTTATGGTTTATCATTTGTATAACTGTTCCAGCAGCAATTAGTATTACCATTGCAAAAATGAAACCTTGCATAGCTAAAGGAGAGAGAGTCTCTGCTAATATTGAAAATGGATTTGTTTGAAACATGTCCGCCTAATATTAATTTTTTTTTTTAAAGATAAATATCTAATCTACTTAAAAAAAGAGATCAACCTCAAACTAATGGCAATTTGTCTTTATAAAAAGGCTATTTTTTTCTTTTATAGTGTTGCTTGCTTGGAATTACTGATCTTACTCCTCCTTGTGGATTCTCCACATCTCCAGGTCTTCTCGGTATTAAATGAAAATGGCAATGTAGGATCGATTGACCTGAAACTTTACCAATATTAGTTCCCAAATTAAAACCTTCTACATCTGGGTCCTTGTTTAGAATATCTTTTTTAACAGCCTTTATGAGATCATTACAAGCAACAAGTTCTTCATTTGTTAAATCAAAAAAATTCTTCATGTGTCTCTTGGGTATTATTAAACAATGATATTTTGAAACTGGGTAAGTGTCGTAACTAGCGTAAGCTAGATGATTTTTAATTATAACACCACTTTCTTTGCAATTACAAAATAAACATGGATCATTTGGATCTCTCATAAGTCAAAATTTATATAAACTATTTCTGCTTATAGCTGAATTATAATATTTAGAAAATATTTTGTATTGATCTAACTTTTTTCTTTTCCAACCTAATTGTTTTATATTCTTAACAGAAGCAACACCTTTACCAGAGCCAATTAATAATATTTCTTCATAATTATTTAGTTCACTTAAAAAAATTTCTTTTTTTAATATTTTTTTTTTTGATTTAAAAAAATTATAAGTTATTCCCTTATAAAAATTTTTTGAAGGAGAAAATATATCGCTTTTACAAACAAATAAGAGATTTGATGTACCAGTTTCAAAAAGTCTGTTTCTATGAACAAGTCCAATATCTGATTTTGAATTATCCATTTTAGATAAATAAGATAAAATTTTTTTATATTTGAGATTTTTGTACCTAGGTTTTTCTCTTTTTAAATTAACAAGTTTTAAGCTAAAATCTAACTTTGGCTTTATCCTTTTTCTCAAAGAAATTGATAAAATATTTTTATTTAAGGCAACTCTTAAAAGATGATTGTAATTTTTTTTTTTTGATAAATTTTTATTAATAATTTTTAAGATATCGTTTTTAAGATTTTTTTTATTGATATTATAACTTTTTAAAGACTTTATTAGATTTTGAATGTGATCATTAAAAAATAAAATTTTAGGGGGTTTTCCATAAACCCACATTGTTGTGAAAATTCCATGGTCGCCCCATAAATCTTTAAAATTAATTTCTTTAAGATCTTTAAGCCGATAAGATTTTTTTAATAAGTAAGTTACCATTATTTGTTAAAAATGACTCTGGGTGAAATTGAAATCCATAAATATTATCTTTTTTATTTTCAAATGCCATAGCGACTTTTGACTCTAAACACCTCATAGTTATATCAAAATTGTTTGTTTTAAAAGGCTCTTTTAATTTTAAAGAATGATAGCGACCAACTTTAAATATTTGGTTTTTTTTAAATATTGAATTTTTGTTTATAACTTTTACAGGTGATTGGTAACCATGGTAAATTTTATTCTGTTCTATAATTTTTGCTCCTTCACAAAATAGTATTTGTTGAAATCCCAAACATATTCCTATAATTTTTTTTTTACCCTTGTACTGATCGTAAATTTTAGATGTTGAGGGGTAATTTTTTGGATTTCCTGGTCCTGGAGAGAAAATAATTACTTTGGCTTGTTTAAGTTTTAATCTATTTATATTATTGTAATTATCACATTCAACTTTATCAAATAATGAAAATTGATGAACCACATTATGTGTAAACGAATCATTATGATCTATCACGTATATCATTTAAAAAGATCAATTAGCGCTTTTGCTTTTATGTAATTTTCATTAAACTCCTGTCTCGAATTACTATCAACAACCACACCTGAGGCTACAGAAATTTCAGAGATGTTTTTAAAATTTAAAATAGATCTAATTATAATATTAAATTTTAAATCTCCATTAAATTTTATATATCCAAAACTTCCCGTGTAGATATTTCTATTCTCTTTTTCTTGGTTGTTTAAAAGGTTTAAAGTACTAATTTTTGGGCAACCTATAACTGATCCTCCAGGCATCATGGCTTTAATAATGTCGATATTTTTAACTTTTTTTTTAAGTTCACCTTTAATTAAACTTACATAATGAAAAAGGTCCTTATACTCCTCTACAACCTTTTCCTTAATTAATCGCACTGAACCAACCTTACATATTCGCGAAATATCACTTCGCTCCATATCTACAATCATATTATGTTCTTTTGTTTCTTTGAGATTATTTCTAAAGTAATTTAATGCTTTATTTTTGGTCATTTTTTTACTTTTCTTTACTGTTCCTGCAATAGGTTTAGTTGTTACCACTGATCCAATTTTAGTAATTAAATTCTCAGGTGAGCAACTAATTATAGAATAATTTTCATCTTTAATCATGAAAGCCTCTGGCGCTAAATTAGTATGGGATAATCTACAAAATAGATCCAAAGGATCAATTTTAGATTTCATCTTATACTTGGTACAAATTTTTATTTGATAAGTTTCACCACTTTTTATTTTTTTTTTGAATTTGTCAAAAATTTTTCTATAGTGCTGACTATCTATATTTATTTTAAACTTTTTTTTAAAGTTCGTTTTAATTTTTGGATTGTAAATCAATTTATTATTTAAACTTATTTTTTTTTCAGGTTTGTAAAATATGCCTTTGGGAAAGTTGATATCTCTTTGCTGTGGAACTTTAACACCAATAAGACTGTTTAATAATTCGTAACCAAAAAAACCAATAAATAAATCTGTCTCTTTAAATCCTTTAATTGGTATTTTTTCATTTAAAAAACGAAAAATGTTTTTTTCATTTAGAATAATCTTTTTAGAAAAATCAGTATATAGATCAAATCCCTTGGTAGATTTGTAAATGATATATGATTTTTTTGATTTGCTAATGTCCTGAAGTTGATTTGTTCTGCTCAATTTATTCTGTTTTTAATCTCAAAACTTGTTGCTCTTTGATTGGTAAGTGAATTATTGCTGCAAAAACTGATAAAGCAATTGCTAAATACCACGCGTAATCATATGACCCATATAGATCATGGAACAAGCCTCCTAAATAAGCACCAAAAAATGAACCTATTTGATGACTTAAAAACACAATACCATACAAAAGACCTAGATATTTGGTCCCAAACATGTGTGCAACTATTCCACTTGTGGCAGGGACAGTGGACAACCATAAAAAACCAAAAGTGGCTCCAAAAATAAATGAATTAATATTGCTCGCAGGCAAAAATATAAAAAAAATTATAGATAATCCCCTCAAGCTATAAATTGTACTTAATATTATCTTCTTACTCATTTTAGTAGAGAGATAACCACTACAGAGGGATCCAAAGATATTAAATAAACCTATCAAAGATAAAATTGCAGCCGCTGTCCAGCTTTCAAGACCTCTATCAATCACATAAGTAGGAACATGAGTGCCAACTAAAGTTATGTGAAAACCACAGACAAAAAAACCTGAAACCAAAAGAATATAGCTTTTAGATCCAAAAGCTTCTTTTACTGCTTCTGCCGTGGTTTGGGTATTAGGTGCTTCAATAGTTTGTTCTAAAGATGGAGATCTTACAAAGAATGATATAATTAGACCAATAGATAAAGCTATCAAAAAAGCAATTAAGGTAGTTTGCCATCCATTTTCGGTAAGAGAGTATTCTGTTAAAATTGGAGATAGAAAATATCCAAAAGATCCCACCGCAGTAACTATGCTCATTGCTATTGTTCTATTAGATAATGGAAAATGTTTTCCAACAACCGACATAGGAATACTTATTGCTGTGCCACCTAATCCAATTCCTACTAAAACCCCTAAATCAATTTGAAAAAAGATTCCAGTATTTGGACCTGCATATAGAAAATAAACACCAGCTATAAAAAAAACAAATGCAAGTGCTATTGCTTTATGACCACCATATTTATCAGCAATTGTTCCAAATATAGGTCCTGTTAATCCCCACATTAACATTTGAAGTCCAACAGATAATCCAGATTGTGTTAGAGAGATCCCCAGGTCATCTCTAAAATCCATAAAAAACATTCCAAAGGTCTGTCTCACCCCTAAGGAAATTAAAACCACCAAACTTGCAGCTATTAAAGTAATTAAGGCAGTTTTATTTCTAATAAATTTTTCAGAGCTCATGAATTTTTACTTTAAATGTCTCATGGCTTGTTTAATATCAGCGATAAGGTCGCTAGGGTCCTCAAGCCCTATATGTAATCTGACTAGATGTTCATCTTTTTCAAGATTCATATATTTTCTTTTTCCTGTCTCTCTGAACTGTTGATGTAATGCCAAACTTTCAAAACCTCCCCAACTATAACCATAACCAAAAAGCTTTAGAGAATTAACAAATTTTCTTACTGAATTTACTTTTTTAGCTTTAATCTTTAATCCCATCAAACCAGATGCTCCAGAGTAATATTTATTCCACATTTTAAAATTTCGCGAATTTTTTTTATATGGATATAAAAGTTCAATTTTTTTATTTTGTGATAAGAAAGCCGCAACTTTTTTAGCATTATCACTATGTCTATCTAATCTAACATCTAAAGTCCTTAAACCTCTTGTAATCAAGTAAGCATCGTCAGGACTTAATCTTTGACCAGTAATTTTTTCTGCTATTTTAACTTTAGGGAAAACTTTTTTATTAACAGCTAAACTTCCTCCCATTACATCTGAGTGTCCTGAGTAATATTTAGTTGCTGAAACTATTGACATATCAAAACCTAACTTGATAGGCTTAAAGTAATAGGGTGTCCCCCAGGTATTATCAATTGCAGTATAAATTTTATTTTTTTTTGCAATAGAAATAATTTTATTTAAATCCTGAAAATCAAAAGTATTACTTCCAGGATTTTCAACAAAGATTAGTTTAGTTTTTGAAGTTATATTTTTTTGTAATGTTTTTAAATCATGAGGATCATAGAAAATGGTTTTAATATTAAACTCTCTTAAAAAGTTTTCAGTCAACACTCTAGTTGGACTATAAACAGGGTCCGCTACTAAAATTTCATCTCCAGGTCTCACTACGCTAAATATGGCTAAAAAGACTGAACCAAAACCTGTTTGAGTTGTAAAAACATGATAACTTTCCTCAAGTTTAGTCAGGATTTTTTGTAAAATATAAGTAGTTGAAGTTCCTTGTCTCGCATAATCAAAATTTCCTCCTGTTGGATCTTTAACTGCCCTCTTTTGCATTTTTCTAATATCTTGCATAGATTTGAAAATTATAGTCGATGCTCTTACCACTGGTGGATTAACTGACTGATTATGAAAATCTTTTGCAGTATGCTTCAAGAAAGTTTTAAAAGACTTTATCATTTAAAAATTGATAACTTCAAAAGACAATGCTATATCCCAACGATAATTTCAATTAAATTATAATTAAAGGAAATAATGGGTTATCCAAAAAAACATCGAGGCCGAAGAAAAATGGGGTCAAAAAAAAGAAGAGCTAGAAAAAAAAATAAAAAGAAATAGTTCTTGTATGATTTCAATTGAGAAGGCAAGATCAATTAGTATATGGATATTTGTAATTCCGTTTTTTGCAGTTAATGCCTGTCTTTTAATAACCACTCAGTTTCACTCACTAATCGATCCACAATATAGGATATTTATGCCATTTCCCTATATTGATGGTGGTGTTTCAATTAGTAGGACTGCAAGATATTTTCCCACTTACTTAATATTTAAGCCCGCAATGTTTCTAACATCTTACCTTTTAATTGTATACTGGCTATCTAACAAAAAAATAATTGAATATTTTGAACCTAATCATAAACATAAAAAAAAAATAGTTTTTTTTGGAGTTGCCTCTGCGGTAGCACTTACAGTCCATGCAATTTTTCTTGGAGTTAAATTTGATAATGATCTGTATAAACTTTTTAGAAGAATTGTCATGTTTACATTTATAGTCTTTGAAATTGTTGCCCAAGCTTACTTGGTTGCAACCTTATTGTCTTTTAAAGAAAAAATAGAAAAATATATCAATAATAATATTCTAAAAATTAAATTATACTTGGTTTCTCTTCTCATAATCGTTGCAGCCATAAGTATACCAATAATAAGTTTACCTGGTGATGATTTCTTTGGTTTTAGTTTAAAGTTTTTAAAACATGCACTTGAATGGGATTATTTTCTAGGTGTTATTTCTTTTTACTTATTAACTTTTTTCATGTGGAAAAAAATAAGTTAATTTTGAATCCAACCCCCACCTAATAGTTTAAGACCGTATTTATCTTCATCATAAAAGACACAAGCCTGTCCTGGAGAAATTCCATCTTCAAAATCTTGTAAATTAACTAAAGCTGTATTATCTTTTTTTAAATTTACTTTCCCCTTAAGAAGTTTTCCAGTAGATCTTACTTTAACAAAAATATCATCTTTGAATTCGTTAATTGTTGCAAGAATATTTAAATTTCTTAGTTTGATGTCTTTTATTCCAAGTTTTTCTTTTGGCCCCACGATAATTTCATTTTTGTTAGCATCGATTTTTACTACATACAATGCTTCTTCATTTGAAACTTTAATTCCTTTTCTTTGACCGATAGTAAAATTAATAATTCCATCATGAACTCCAATTACAGCTCCTTCTAAATTTTTAATATTTCCTTTTTTAAATGAATGTGGTTTAAATTTTTGAATAACAGAGGCATAATCTCCATTCGGTACAAAACAAATATCTTGACTATCTGGCTTATCTGCTACGTTTAAATTTAATTTTTTTGCTATAGACCTAGTTTCATCTTTAAGCATCCCGCCCAATGGAAATCTTAAGTAATTTAATTGTTCTCGTGAAGTATCAAATAGAAAATAACTTTGATCTCTATTTTGATCTATTGCTTGATACATATTCGTCTGATCATTTGTTGTAATACTTTTAACATAATGACCAGTAATTAAAGCATCTGCCTTCAATTCTTTTGATACTTCAAATAGATCGTTAAATTTAACTGTTTTATTACATTGTATACAGGGGATAGGTGTTTCGCCTTTTAAATAACTATCAACAAAATTATCAATTACTCCTTGTTTAAATTTATTTTGGTAATAAAGAATTTTATGATCAATACCTAATTTTTGTGCAACTCTTTTTGCATCCATTATATCTTGACCAGAACAACATTGTTTAGAAGTTGAAACCTCTTTAGCATCATCATAAAGCTTTAGAGTTATTCCGATGACTTTATAACCCTCTTTTTTCATCATTCCAGCAACTGTTGATGAGTCCACTCCTCCTGACATTGCGACAACTACTGTCGTTTCTGAGGGAGCTTTTTTAAACCCAATTGAATTTAAATTATCTTTCATTTGATGATATTTATACTTATTTCTATTATAAATAAAATTAAATGATTTTTGATTTTGAACCAGGTGACAAAGTTTTCAATCCAGCTCAAAAAAGTTGGGGAATTGGCCAAGTGCAGTCAATAATCAAAGATAAGGTAACAGTCAATTTCCAAAACGCAGGTAAAAAAGTGATCAACTCTAAAAATATTGAATTGAAAAAAATTAATGAATCAAAATAATATTAAAGAAATTGTTGAAAATTTAATTCAGACTTTTTTGTACGCTGGAGAAGTATCATTAAAACTTAGAGATCAAGGTCTGCTAAAAGAAATGAAGTCTGATAATACTCCAGTTAGCAATGGAGATTTAGAGGTAAATAAGATTTTGATTAATAAGATTAAAGAAGTGACACCAAGTATTCCTATTGTTTCTGAGGAAACATCAGAAAATAAACTACGAGATAATCTTGAAAACTTTTGGTTGATTGATCCGATTGATGGTACACACGATTACATTAATAATCTAGATGAATTTACAATCAATGCAGGATTGATAATTGATAGAAAACCTGCTGCTGGATTAATTTATGCTCCAGCAAAAAAAAGAATGTTTTATTCATATGGAGATGGGTTTTCTTTTGAATTGATTGATAAAAAATCAGTAAAATTAAATCATTCTAAAAATTTCGATAAAAATGAAATTAAGTTTGTTTCATACTCTAATAAATTAAAACCAGAAATAAATGAAATCTACAAAGAGCTAAATGTAAAAAAACATATCAAAATGAAAAGTTCTTTTAAATTTTGTGTAATTGCTGCAGGTGAATATGATGGCTATGTAGCAGAGCCAAGAGCATCAGAATGGGACATAGCAGCTGGTCATGCAATTTTAAAACACTCTGGTGGAAGTGTTACTGATTTTAATGGAAAAGAAATCTTTTATGGAAAAAAAGATTTCAAAAATCCAAGTTTAATTTTAAAAAGTAAAAATATTCTGTAATGGACGAACAAATAAGAATTATTTTAATTATTATTGTTTCAGTTTCAATTTTTGGATTATTAATTTTTGTGTTCGTTAAAAATTATATCAAAAACAAGATAGATTATTTAGTTGAAAAAAAGAAAAAAGATAACTTAAAGTAATTTGATTATTCTATCATAGTCATCTTTTTCGATTTCCATTACTTTTTTGGAAGTTTCAAAATCAAAACCATTTCTAGCTAATATTGATATATCTTTCTTATAAAATAAAGATCTATTTTCCTCAGTTCGTGCAGGACCTATTCTTTTCTTTTTGCATAATTTAATTGCTGAAAAAAAATCTTGATCTGAATTTTCGTCCTGAATTTTTTCAACAGTTTCTTTTATATATTGATTATTAATTCCTTTACCTATTAAATAGTATCTTATCTTATTAAGTGAACTACCTCTTTGAATCATACTTTTTGCTTTACTGTCTGAATAAAATTTATCATTAATAAATTTATTTTTCTCTAAATCTGAAAGAACAATATCAATCAAATTGGTAACGTCCTGTTTTCTGACGTTTGGGACAGAAGTTTTCAAGTACTTTTTAAGTAAATAAGTTTTTAGCTGTTGCTTAGATGGTGCATATTTTTCGACATATGCAAAAGCGAAATTTCTCATCTCCTCAACTGTAACTTTGAGTGTTTTTTTTCTATTTCTTATAGGAATCATACCAAGATTTAATATAATATATCTTAAAATGATCGAACAAATTTATAATTATTTCACAATAGATATGCTCTATTATTGGGTTAATATCGGGGTGCTACCCTTTTGGCTAATTCTCATTTTTTTTCCAAGATCTCACTTATGTAGATATCTTGTAACTTCTATATTTCCATTTTTTATTTTAACTGGTGCATATATATTTGTTTTATACAAATCATATCTAAATTCTTTTGATTTTGTCAGTAACTTTAATCTTTATATGGGTATTGATGATATATCAGATTTATTCTCTGAAAAAAATTTTCTTATAATGTTTTGGATACATTTTATTTCTATCAATCTATTTACTGGTGGATGGATAGTAAAAGACTCAGAAAAATTTATGATAAATAAATTTTTGATATTTATACCTCTTATAATAACTTATCTCATCGGACCTTTGGGTTTATTTGTTTATTGGTTAATAAGAATTTTTTATGCCAAAAACATAAGTTTATATGACTAAAAAAATAGATTTTTATTTTGATTTCATAAGCCCTTATTCATACTTAGCTCATAAAAGAATCATTAGTTTAAGTAACAGAGATAAATTTAACTATAAAGCAATTCTCCTTGGTGGATTGCATAACTTAGGAGGTATTACAGCTCCTGCATTTAATGAGAGAAAAATGAAAAATATGAGAAATGATTGTATGTTAATAGCTGAAAAAAATAGAATTGATTTTACATGGAATGAAAAATTCCCAATAAACTCATTATATCTTATGAGAGGATACCTTTTTATTAATCATAACAAAAAAGATAAATTTTTTGATGTCTGTTTTGATGCTTATTGGAAAAATAATTTTGATATCTCGAAAGAGGAAAATATAAAAAAAATATTAATAGAATGTGATATTGAAACAGAAAATTTTGAAATGGGTATCAAAGATAAAAAAATAAAAGACGAACTTAAAGATTTAACCAATATCGCTTTTCAAAATGATGTTTTTGGTGCTCCAACTTTTGTGATAAATCAAAAATTATTTTGGGGTCAAGATAGACTTGAATATGCTTTAGAAGAATTAAATAACTAGGTAATTTTAAACTTACTTTGTTTTAAAGAGCCGAAACCCCCATCAATATGAGACACATTATCAAAACCCATATCTTGCAAAGTTTTTGCCGCCAAAGCAGATCTTAGGCCTCCAGCGCAGAATAGTACCATTTCCTTATTTAAATCAAGTTTTCCATCTTTGAAATATGCGCTCTCTGGGTCTAACCAAAATTCAAGCATACCCCTAGGTATATGATTTGCTCCTTCAATACTTCCTTGTTTTTGTAGCTCTCTAATATCCCTTATATCTATTAAATTACATTGTTTATCACTAAATTTTTTATGTGCTTCATCCGGTGATATTGTTTTAATTTTTTCTAAAGCTTCTGCTACAAGAGTTTGTGATGATTTAATAGTCATTATATTGTAAATATTTATATCATAAATTTATAAAACTTATGAAGAAAATTTTCATTAAATTAGCCAAGTTACTTGGATTTGAAATAATTGATCAAAATAAATTTTTTTCTCCTACATTAGAAAAAGAATTGAATGATGATCTCTCAAAATTCAACAGTAAATCAATAATTTTACCACTAGGTGATGTGAAAATTACAAGAAAAGTCAATTCAATATTAATTATCGTGAGAATGAATACAGATATAGAAATTTGGGATCAAAATAAAAAAAGATTATTTGAAGAACCAAAAATAGAATATTCGATAAGATCGATCAATTCTCTAATTAAATCCATAAATCATTGTCAAAATGAATTATTAGAACTCAAGGTTAAGACGGTTATTATTGATGATAATTCTAAAATAGAAAATTTAAATAAAATTAAAAATCTTATAGAAAATAATAATATCGAACTAATTTCATTAAATCATGACAAATACAAACCAGCTATTAAACAACAAAAGACTAACCAAACTTTTTCAAATTTAGCTAGTCTTCTTCAAAGTTTTGAATTTGGTAAAGATAATGGAGAAGATTTAATTTTTTTTGTAGAAGACGATTATCTTCACACCAAGACCATGTTGAAAGAAATTATACTATCTTTTGAGCGAATTTCATCTCAGCTCAATAAAGATATATTTATGTGTCCATCTGATTATCCCTATAATTACATGAAACATGAAAATACTAATATCTTTATAGGTAGTCATAGACATTGGAGAACAATAGATAAAACTTTATGTACTTTTTTAACTACAAAAAAATTAATTGATAAATATTGGAAAAATTTTTATCAAAATTGTCTGAACAGGCACGATCCGTTTGAAAAGTACTTGAATGAAATTTATCAAACAGAAACTTGTATATCTCCTATAAAAAGTTTGTCTCTACATATGACAAATGTGAACTCGAGTTATGGTTTGTCTCCATTTATTGATTACAAAAAATTATGGGATGAAAATAAATTAAATGCTTAAAGAAAAAGCTAAAGCGCCTAATATCAAATTATCCTCAACAAATAATTCAAAGTTTAATCTAAAAAATTCATCTGGTAATTTCATAATAATATATTTTTATCCAAAAGATGATACACCAGGTTGTACATTGGAGACAAATGACTTTAATAAATTAATACCTCATTTTAGAAAGCTAAATTGCAAAGTATATGGTATTTCAAAAGATAGTCTTGATAGTCATAATAAATTCAAAAAAAAATACAATATAAAGTTCGACCTTTTATCCGACCAAGATAAAAAAGTTTTAAAAAAATATAAAGTTTGGCGCAAAAAAAGATTTATGGGTCGAGAATTTATGGGGGTAATCAGGTCGACTTTTTTAATTGATAAAAAAGGAAGAATTCTAAAAATTTGGGACAACGTAAAAGTCAAAGATCATGCCAAAGAAGTCTTGAAAACACTTAAAACAATTACCACAAATTAAAAAAGCCCCTTGAGGGAGGGGCTTTTTATATTTAACTAACTAAGAGAGAGTTAAAGGGATCCCATATGGGATCCCTTTGTCATTTAACAACTAGTCGCGAATTGCGTATGCAATCACTCCTGTTTCAGTAACGTCAGTACCTTTGGTTTCAGCTTCTTTACTTAATCTGATACCAATAGTTGCTTTCATAATGCTCCATACAATCAAAGCTACTACGAAAACAAAAACGTTAATTGAGATCACGCCTAATAATTGAGTTCCAAATGAAGTATCTGGATTTGTAATCGGCACAGCTAATGTACCCCAAATACCAGCAAATAAGTGAGCTGGTATAGCACCTACTACATCATCAATTTTTAATGAGAATAGAAGTTTAGTACCATAAACTACGATTACACCACCAACTGCACCAATCAAAATTGCTGCTAATGGTGAAGGCATCAATGGCTCTGCTGTAATTGCAACTAGTCCACCAATACATCCATTTAACATTTGTACAACATCTGTTTTTCCAAAATTCAATCTTGTGACAGTTGCTGCAGCCATTACACCACCAGCTCCTGCTAAGAAAGTATTTAGAAATATCGTTGATACGGCAATTGCATCATCAGCTGTACCAATAGCTAATTGAGAACCACCGTTAAATCCAAACCAACCTAACCATAGAATAAATACTCCAACAGTTACTAATGGAATTGAAGATGCTGCAAATGGTTTAAGCGGTGCCGGTTGACCTGACTTTGTAAATCTTCCAAGTCTAGGACCTAACATTAAAGCACCTGCTAGAGCAGCTGCTCCACCAGTTGAGTGAACAAGTGTTGATCCCGCAAAGTCTGAGAACCCAGCAGAAGCTAACCAGCCTCCACCCCACTGCCAACCCATTACGATTGGATAAATAATTCCTGATAAAATTGCAGCGAATAAAAAGAATGGCCAGAGCTTAATTCTTTCAGCCAATGTTCCAGAAACAATCGATACGGTTGTTGCACAGAATACCATTTGGAAATACCAATCTGATCCATCTGCATAACCAGTATCAACTGCACTTGAGTCTGACCAAGGAACAAAACTACCTATATAACCACCCTCTGGTATTCCATAAGCTAGATTGTAACCGACCATCCAAAACATTATTCCGGCAATTGAAATTAAACCTATATTTTTTGCACAGATAACAGATACACTTTTTGATGTAACCATACCTGACTCTAACATTGCAAATCCACAAGCCATAAAGAAGACTAGAAATCCACACATTAAAAATAGCAAGGTATTAAATATAAAACCTATTTCTGCAGAAACTGTTGTTTCTGCCATAGCTGTACCGCCCATACTCAATAATAAAATTGAACTTACAAGCGGGACACTTATTTTATTTATTAATTTTGTCATAAAGACCCCTTCTGTTAAAGACACACTTTTATTTTAATGGAAATGAATAACTAACGCTGATTATGTAAATATGGTATGCAGAATTTGCATATAGGAACAGCCTTAACGTGAATTTTGTTAAGGCTGTTATTTTACTATTATTTGTTAAATACTTCTTTTAAAGCTTTAGCAGGTAAAAATTTAACTTTCTGAGATGCAGCAATTTGAATTTGCTCTCCAGTTCTCGGATTTCTTCCAACCCTAGCTTTTCTTTTTGCTACTTTATAAGTGCCAAAACCAGCAATTTTCACTGAATCGTCACCTTTTAAAGCATCTAGAATTGTGTTGGTAATTGTATCAAAAGTTCTTTCGGCATCGGCTTTACTAAGGTTTAATGCCCCTGAAAGTTTGACTATTAATTGTTTTTTGTTCATTTTAGCTCCGGTTTTATTAGGTTATTCTCATTGTTGTCAAAAGTGTTGATAAATCAAGACTTTTTTTAGTATATATAAAAAAGTTATACACAATATGTTGTAAGTATTAAAAAATGTTGATTTTATTGACTTTTTAATACTTTTAAACAATTATTTATCTAAATAATCCAAGGTCCTTTAGGTCATTAAAAGTGGTAAAAAACATTAAAGATATCAATAAAAATAATCCGATTCGAAAAAAACCTTCTTGAGTTTTTTGAGATAATGGTCGACCTAAAACTTTTTCAAATGCATAAAACATTAAATGTCCTCCATCAAGCATTGGAATTGGAAATAAATTCACTAAACCAAGACTTATAGAAATATAAGCCATCATACTTATAAAGGCTAGAACACCAAATTCTGCGACTTGCCCCGAAATTTTTGCAATTCTGATTGGGCCACCAAGTTGAGAAGTATCAGCTTTACCAAAAATCATAGCACCTATGTATTTGAGAGAGGAAATACTTACATAATAAACTTCATTAGCGGCGTGATAAATCGATTGAGCAGGTCCTAATTTTACGTGATTAATTTCATTATTGTAGGTTCCTAATTTTATTCCCACTATCCTTTTATTTAATTTATTACCTAAATTATCTTCACCTAAAACTGTGTTTGGTTTTATTTTGAAAATTAACTCTTCGTAAGATCGTTTAATCTTAAAATCGATGATCTCATCTATAGACATTGTAATAAATTTAGAAACATCCATTATGCTTTGGACTTTATTGCCATCTATTTCCAAAATTATATCATTTTGTTTTAATCCCCCTACCATAGCTGGACTATCTTTCTGCACCTCATTGATTACAGCTGGAGTAAAATCTTTACCAATAAATGTATAAATTGAAAAAAAAATCACCAAAGCTAATAGAAAATTTGCTAAAGGACCACCAAATACAATTAAAGTTCTTTGATATAAAGGTTTTAAGATAAATAATTTTTTTTGTTCTTCATCATTATACTTTTCTAAGATCTCTTTATGATCAGCTTGAGAGTATACATTCCTGTCTCCAAAAAATTTTACGTAACCCCCAAGAGGTATCCAGCATATTTTCCATCTTGTACCCGATTTATCGTTCCAGCCAAAAATTTCTTTACCAAAACCAATAGAAAAATCTGTAACTCCGACACCATATCTTTTTGCAAAATAATAATGTCCATATTCATGTATAAACACAACAATTAAGATCAGAACAATAAAAGGTAATAAATAACTTAACATATTATTCTATAATATCTGTCATTTTAGAAATTTGTCCAATACTAAAAATTATCGCATCTTTTTTTTTAAATCCATATTTTTCAGCATTATCTTTGAACCTTATAGGGGGTTCCATTATTGGTTCTAATGACAAAACAAATGTTCCCCAATGCATACCTAAAATTTTTTTACTTTTCAATTCTCGTCCAATACTCAAGGCCTCTTCAGGATTAGTGTGATAAATAGATCTATCTTTGTATGGCATTATTGGAAAAAAATTATACGCACCTATATTTATAATTGTAAGGTCGATCGGTCCATACTTATTACCTAAATATTTATAAATATTTCCAAGTCCAGTATCGCATGCAAATAGTATTTTTTTTTTATTGTACTCTATTAAAAAATTTCCCCACAAAGTTTTATTGGTGTCGGTTAAGCTTCTTTTTGACCAGTGTACAGCTGGAAGAAATGTAATCTTTAAATTTTGATTGATCTTAATTTCATCATACCAGTCCATTTCATTAATATCATTATATCCATTAGATTTGAAATATTTACTAAGATTTAAAGGAACTAATACTTTTGCATCTTTGAAAGGAAATCTTTTTATTGTCATCATATCTTGATGATCATAATGATTGTGAGTAAGTAAAAATAGATCAATTTCAGGTAATTGATTCAATTTTAAAGCTGGATCTGTAAATCTTTTAGGTCCAAATATAAGTGGTCCTGCATTTTTAGAAAAAATAGGATCTGTAATTATTGTATTATTTCCTAATTTAATAATAAACGTTGCGTGACCAATCCAACCAATATAATCATCATCTTTTAATTTTTCTAGATCTCTTAATACTTGATCTTTACTTAAAACGTGACCATCAGTTATTGTCATATCTAATTTTTTTTTTTCTTTATTAAATATTTTATAAGACCACTTTACATTAGGATCTCTTTGAGGTGAGCCTTCAGGATTTCTAAACGTGCCATCGGGAAGATGATGGTAAGGTTTTTTTTTCATCATTAGTAATTTTTTACATTTTTTTTTAAAATTATCTTTTCTAATTTTTTGCTGATAATTATTACTCCTTTATGATTTGGATGCATACCATCGCTTAAATTAAGCTCAGCATTCATAGCTACTCCCTCAAGTAAAAAAGGAATAAGTTCTAATTTATATTCTTTAGATAAATTTGAAAAAATCTTATCAAATTTTTTTTTATAATTTGATCCATGCGAATTTGGAGCAATCATTCCAGCTAAAATGATATCAATATTCTTTTTTAATGAAATTTGAATTATTTTTTCTAAATTATTTTTGGTTTCGGTGGGCTCAATACCTCTAAGCATGTCATTAGCACCTAGGCCTAAAATCATTAAGTCTATTCCTGGCTCTGATAATGTCCATTCTGCTCTATTTAGTCCTCCTGATGAAGTGCTACCTGATACACTTCCATTAATTACTTCAATATTGTAACCCTTAGATTTTAAGCTTTCTTGCAAAATGAATGACAAATGGTGCTCATTAGGTAAGCCATAACCTGCCATTAAGCTGTCACCAAACAACACAATTTTTTCAATTGCATACGAGTTTATGGTTAGTAGACAGATAACAATTATTTTAATAATAAAACTTTTATACATGAGCGTTCTTCTTAAATTAAAAAAAGTAAATCTTAAATATAAAACTGGCAAGGCTAATATAAATGTATTGAATAATATTAACTTAATTACCAAAAAAAAAGAAACTGTTTCAATAGTAGGAGAAAGTGGCTCAGGAAAAACAAGTCTAATAATGCTGGTGGGAGGGTTAGAGCGTGCAACATCAGGTAAGATACTTTTTCAAGATCGGGATATAACTAAATTGAATGAGGACCAAGTATCAAAGATTAGAAAGAAAAGTATTGGTATAATTTTTCAGTCTTTTTATTTAATTCCTAATTACACAGCCGTTGAAAATGTTGCTCTAACTCTTGAACTTAATAAATTTAAAAATCCTGAGAGGAATGCAAAAGAATTATTGGATAGATTTGGTCTTAAACATCGATTTAATAATTTACCAAGCCAATTATCGGGGGGGTGAACAACAGAGGGTAGCCATCGCGAGAGCAATTGCCATAAAACCTGAATTAATTTTAGCTGATGAGCCAACAGGAAATTTAGATACGGAAAATTCTATTATGATCTCTAAGATATTATTCAATTATGTCAAAGAGGAGGGTTCGTCATTAATAATAGTTACCCATGACTCAAAACTTGCAAATAAAACTGACAGAAAAATTAAAATTAAAGATGGAAAAATTAAGTAATTTATCTGAAATTAATATGATATTTAAATATGCCTTAAGAGACTTGAGAAGGAATTTTAAAAAAATTTCAAGTATTATTGTAACACTATTTATTAGTCTTTTTGTGTTAAGCGCAATTTTTACAATCGAGGACAGTTTAAAAAAAGAATTAAATAATAATGCTAGAGCATTGCTTGGGGGAGATTTTGAAATTGATTATAATCGTAATCAAGGAAATTTAGACTTAATTAATAAAGTCGAAGAATTCGCTACTGTCTCCCAGATGATTGAGTTTAGTACAATGCTTTCAACAACCAATCGTGAAAAAAATGAATCTTTATTTACTAGAATTAAAACAGTTGATAAAAAATATCCTCTTTATGGTGAGATTGTTTATGAGCCTGCAGGAGCTTTTGAGCGGATGCATAATGAACCAAAAACAATTTTAATTAATGAAAGCTTATCAAAAACTCTTAAAATTAAAATTAATGAAATTGTAAATATTCAAGATCAAGAATTTACAGTTATTGGTAAAGTAAAGTCTGTTCCAGATGTCAGTGGGTTTGTAGCTTTCGGTGATTGGGCTTTGGCAAGCGAACAAACTTTGGATATTTTAAAATTAAATGGTATAGGCAGTTTTTTAAATTACGAGTACAAAGTAAAATTTAATCAAAATAAAGACTCGGATATTTTCGAAAAAAAAATTGAAAAAATTTTTAAAGACGATCAAAAAGTTAAGCTTAGATATCCTGAAAACTCTGCCAGTGGATTGAAGCGAATTATTAACAATTTTTCACAGTTTTTGTCATTGGTATCAATTAGTGCAATGTTAATTGCTGGAATTGGAATTTCTAATACTTTTTTATCTTTTATTAACCAAAACAATATGTCTATAGCAGTAAGAAAGGCTGTCGGTTTTTACTCCGGAAATATTAAAAAGCTTTATTATCTCCAGTTATTTATATTATTACTTATCATTAGTATTTGTGCATATTTTGCTAGTTTCGTTACTGTGCCTATTGCAAATAAATATTTATCTGAAGGCATTGGATTAAATATTTATCCAGCTATTTCTTATATAAACCTTGTTAAAATATTTTTGATAGGTTTATTGGTATTAATCATTTTTTCTATTCCAACTATTAGCTCCATTGATCAAGTTAAAGCCTCAAATTTATTTAGAAATGTATTTCAAAATTTACAATTTTATTATTCAAAAAAATTAGTCTTTTTAAGCATTTTTCTGCTCTCAATCTTAATTTTATTGTTCACTTTTAAATCTGAAAATCCTGGTTATAGCCTGAGTTATTTTGGGGCATTTTTTATATGTTTGATTATGTTTTTTTTACTATCAAAATTTATAATTTTTTCACTTAAAAAATTAAAAGTAAACTCAGGTATTTCTTTAAAGTTATCTATCAAAAACATAACTCAAACGAAAAGTATTACACCTATTACAATTATGTCTCTAGGTTTAGGTGTTACTTTACTATTAACTTTAGCACTAGTTGGAACAAACTTTCAAAGAGAAATAGCTAAATCAATTCCTGATATTGCCCCAGATTACTTCTTTGTAGGTATTCAAAATGGAGAAAAAGAGAAATTTGAGAAAAGTATTTTGTTAATGGACCCTAATGCAAATATTGAAATCGTACCAATGGTTTCTTCAGGCATTATCAAAATTAACGGTATAAATCCAAATACATATATTGATAGTGATAATGATAGTTTCTGGGTCATTGAAAGTGAAAGAAGATCATCGTGGTCAGAAAAAGTGCCTGAGGATAACCTGATTGTAAAAGGTGAGTGGTGGGACTTATCTAGACCAAATCAACTTCAAATATCATTAGACGCAAAAGTTGCGAAAGATTTTAATGTTAATTTGGGCGACATATTTACTTTAAATATTTATGGCAGAGAAATAGATGGTGAAGTAATAAATTTTAGAGAGGTTGATTATAGAGATCTTAACATAAATTTTGCGATGTTATTTAATCCTGAATTTGCAATCAAAATTCCACATGAGTACTTGGCAACAACAAAGTTTAAAAATTTAAATAAATTTAACGAAATAGAAATGCTTAAAGTTCTTCCAAGTTTATCAATGATTAAAATTGCAGATTATTTAAATAAAGTAACATCTATCTTAAATAAAGTTTTTATAGCTGTTATATTAATTTCAGCAGTAACAATCGTTATTGGTTTAATAGTGATCTCAAGTGCGATAATTGTACAAGGCAAAATGAAAGAATATCAAAATTTAATATTTAAAATTTTAGGATTTTCAAAAAAAGAGATTGTTTTTTCATCGCTAATTGAATTTTTAATCATTTTTAAATCAGTAATATTAATTGCAATATTTTTTTCTGTTTTTGGCTCAAAATTTATTATTGAAAATATATTTGAATTAGCATGGCAATTTGATTTTAAAGTTTTGATATACCTCTGTATTTGTATTGGATTAACCACTTTAATTTTAATTTTATTAACCAATTTAAAATATTTAAATCCTAAAGTTTATCCACTTATAAGAAATCAATAACAAAATCGCCTAATATGAAATTTAAAATATAAAAATTTTTTATTTTTTTACAATTTCATACTCAAAATTTTGAGTATTTTCATTTACTTGTAAAAGCTTTGCGCCATTCTTACTGTGAAATTTTGTTGCCATTTTTGTAAGAGGAGAGAGAGTAACTAGTCTATTTAAGTGATTTGATCTTTTAATTTTTTTGAAAACTTCGTTCACGATTAATTTTCCACCCCCCTTTTTTTTAGACCAAACAGTGTATGCAATAGCAATTTGACCAACATTTTGCCCCCGAAGAGTACTTTGTAGGTATGCATCCTGACTGAATTTATCTAATTCTTCAACATTCTTGGGAACTTTATTTGTAAAAGCAAAACACATAACAGCATGAATTTCTTTTTTGTATTTTACGCCATAAATTTTCCTTCCATTACTTGTTCGAAAAGACACATCTAATTCAGGTCTCACTGGATCTTCAGCTGTATTACATTGTTTAAGCTCAACTAATTCAGCTCCCTTGACCCAGCCAAAAAAATTATCAATGTTTTTATTAATTATTTGCTTATTTTTTCTTAATCTAGCTTTAAATCTAGGTTTAAATTTTTTTGTACTTTTTTTTTCAAGATATTTGGCAGTTAATTGATCTTTA
>CACHIS010000007.1 GCA_902579925.1 uncultured Pelagibacteraceae bacterium | reverse complement strand
CGTTATATTTTAGAGACCTTTCGTTATTCGGAGATCTATAATCAGTACAACTATAACAGACAATATTCTCTTTTTTTAAAGTAATAAATCCATGTGCAAAACCTGGAGGAATATAAACCGAGGTACAATTTTTTTCACTTAATCTTATGGAGAAATGTTTACCATATGTTTTTGAATTTTTTCTTAAGTCTACAGCAACATCAAAAATTTCTCCTTTGATTACAGAAATCAATTTACCTTGTGGCTTTTTAATTTGAAAATGCAGACCTCTCAAAACGTTTTTTTTTGAAACAGAGGTAATTTGAAATTTAAATTTTTTTTTAATTAATTTTTCTAAAACTAGCTCTCTTAAATATCCTCTTTTATCTTGATGTTTAATACCAATTAAAATTACAAGTCCTTTAAATTTAGTTTTTTTTAATTTCATTTTTAAAAATGTGATTAAATTAATTTTTTTATATAATTAGAGTAAGCGCAATTTCCATAAAATTTTACAGCTTTTAACAGTTGTTTTTTATTAATCCATTTATTATTAAATGCGATTTCCTCTAGACAAGCAATTTTAAAACCTTGTCTATTCTCAATTGCAGATACAAATGCACTAGTTTTGTAAAAATCTTCAATGGATCCTGTATCTAACCAGGCACCACCTCTTCCTATCAATTCCGCAGATAATTTTTTATCTTTTAAATATTTGTTTAATAAATCTACAATTTCTATCTCACCCCTCTTTGATGGTTTAAGTTGTTTTGCAAATTTACAAACTTTCTTATCAAAAAAATACAAACCAGTAATTGCTAAATCAGAAATAAATTTTTTAGGTTTTTCTTTTATGTTTTTAATTTTTTTGCCAATAACTTTTGCTACTCCAAAATTTTCTGGTTTATTCACTCTATGTAATAAAACTTTAGCACCATTTTTTAATTTTGTGCAACTTCGAAGAATTTTTGTTAAATTTTGTCCATAAAAAAAATTATCACCTAAAATGAGACAAACATTTTGATTCTTTATAAATTTTTCGCCTAGTATGAATGCTTCGGGTAGTCCATTAGGATTTTTTTGTTCGATATAATCAATTTTCATTCCAAAATTTTTTCCATCTGGAATAATTTTTTTATATTGTTCCAATTGACCTCGATTAACTATGATTAAAACTTCCTTTATACCTGCAAGCATTAATATTGACAGTGGATAAAATATTAAAGGCTTGTCATGAATTGGGAGCAACTGTTTATTTACAGCTTTTGTAAGAGGACTCATTCTTGTTCCTTTACCTCCAGCTAAGATAATTCCTTTTTTTATCATTTTTTACCCAATCTATTTAAAATATCTTTTTTTGAAAGTGATTTATAGTAAGATTTATTTTTAAAGTACCAATTAAGTGTTAATTGTATTCCTGCTGAAAAATTAATTTTTGGATGCCAATTAAGTTCTTTTTTAATCTTATTACTATTTAGTGCATACCTAATATCGTGACCAGGACGATCTTTAACAAAATTGATTTTTACTTTTTTACCCAACTTTATGAGTTTTTTTGAATGATTTAAAATCTCTTTAGTTACTTGTAAATTATTTAAATTTCTATTTGAACCAATATTATAAAATTCTCCAATTTTGCCCATAAGAAAAACTTTAATTAATGCCTCACAATGATCTTTAACATATATCCACTCTCTTGAGTTGGTTCCTTTTCCATATATTGGTAGAGGTTTATCGTTCATTATATTGTATATTAGTTTTGGAATTAATTTTTCTGGATGTTGTTTTGGACCATAGTTATTTGAACAATTTGTAACTATAGCAGGCAAATTGTAAGTTTTTATATATGAACTAACTAAATGATCAGACGCAGCTTTACTTGCCGCGTATGGTGAACTTGGTTGATAAGGGTATGTTTCACTTGTCCTTCCTTTTAATATATCACCATAGACCTCATCTGTGGAAATGTGGATTAACTTTGATTTATTTTTTAGAGAAAAATTTTTAAAACATTCTAACAAATTATATACCCCAACAATATTACTTTGAATAAAACTACCCGGATTATCTATTGATCTATCTACATGGGTTTCAGCAGCTACATTAAAAACTCCTGAGGGTTTATATTTCATAAATACCTTTTTTATTCTCTTATTCGCAATATCCATTTTGATAAATTTATATTTTTTAGATTTTCTAAAATCTTTGGTATTATAAAAATTTGAAGAATAGGTGCATTTATCTATATTAATGACATAAAAATTTTTTTTTAATAATAATTCTATGAGATTACTTCCTATAAATCCTAATCCACCGGTAACTATGATTTTTTTCATTTTTGATTTTTACATTAAAAATAAATTTTAGTATAGTCGAGTATATATATATTATGTCAATAACTAGGCAAAATCTTTCAGTGATTATTGTTATCTACAAAAGTGAGCATGTAATCGAAAATTGCATTAATTCTATTGATAGCGAAATTGAAATAATTGTTGTTGATAATTCAAATAACAATCAATTAAAAAAAAAAATTGAGACGAAATATAAAAATGTCAAATGTATTTTGTCTAAAGAAAATTTAGGTATGGGTGCAGGAAATAATTTAGGGATCAAAAGTGTAAATAAAGATTTCGTTTTAATATTGAATCCAGATGTAACTTTAGAAAAAAGTTCAATAGATGAGATAATTCAGGCGTCAAAAGAAATTGAAAACTTTGGAATTATTGCTCCTATTTCAGATAAAAGTGAATTTCCCAATTATACTTTAAGAGAAGGTGATAACTTTGATCCAATAAAACCTTTTAAAGTTAAAAGTGTGGATGGATATGCAATGCTTTTAAATTTAGAAAAATTAAAAAAATTAAATAATTTTTATTTTTTTGATGAGAACTTTTTCTTATATCTTGAAAATGAGGATTTATGTAAGCGTTTAGAAAATGACGAATATATTTATATAGTTCCAAAATCAAGAATTCATCATCTTGGAGGAAAGGCTGTTGATCCAAAGTATAAAAAAGAAATTGAATATCTAAGAAATTGGCATTGGATGTGGTCAAAATTTTATTTTAATAAAAAACATTATGGTTATTTGACAGCTGTATTCAGAGTTTTTAAAAATTTAATTTCAGCAAAGATGAAATTTTTATATTATCTAATCACTTTGAATACTTTTAAAAGAAAAATTTATCAGATGAGATTACTAGGATTAATGAGTTCAATGAAGGGGAAAAAATCTTATTATAGGCCTAATCTTTGAAAATTTAATGACCAGGAAATTCTATTAAGTTTTCTACAGAGTAACCTTTTTTAATTAACTCATCTGAACCATTTAGATCAAAAAGATTTATTACAAATATAAATCCGGCAACTTTTCCTTCAGAAATTTCTACAAGTTTTGCTGCAGCATCAGCAGTGCCACCAGTAGCGATCAGATCATCAATAATTAGAATAGAGTCTCCTTTATTTATAGAATCTTTATGAACTTCTATAGTAGCTTTCCCATACTCTAATTCAAAATCAACAGAGTGCACATCACTTGGCAATTTATCTTTTTTTCTAAACATAATAAATGGTTTTTTCAAAATATAAGATACAGCTGATGCAAAAACAAATCCCCTGGACTCAATTGCTGCAATTTTATCAAATTTTGTCATTTTTGATCTTTCTATAATTTGATCAATTGTTTCTGAAAAAGCTTTCTCATCTTTAATTAGTGTTGTGATATCTCTAAATAAAATACCTTTTTTTGGATAATCTGGGATAGATCTAATAAAGTCTTTTAAATTCATAAGAGTAAATTATAAATAAATTAATTTTATAACATGACAATAAATAAATTAGCAATTATTGGTGGTAGTGGCCTTTATGATGTTGAAGAGTTCAAAAATAGAGAATTGTTGGATTTAATCACCCCTTGGGGAAAACCCTCAGATCACCTTTTAAGAATTAATTTTAATGATAAAGAAGTTTACTTCTTGCCAAGACATGGAAGAGGTCATTTTGTTTCTCCTTCGAAAATAAATTTTAGGGCAAATATTGATGCTCTTAAGCAATTAGGTGTAACAGATATTGTATCTGTATCAGCAGTTGGATCTTTAAAAGAAGATTTGCCTCCAGGTAAATTTGTTATTATTGATCAATTTATTGACCGTACATTTGCAAGAGAGAAAACATTTTTTGATGATGAAATTGTTGCTCATGTTTCTATGGCCCATCCAACATCAAATGGTCTTATGAATGCATGCGAGGAAGCAATTAAAAAAGAAAAAATTGAGTATCAAAGAAATGGAACATACATTGTTATGGAGGGACCACAGTTTTCAACTTTAGCAGAGTCCAATTTATATAGATCTTGGAAAGCAGATGTAATTGGGATGACTAATATGCCGGAGGCAAAATTAGCAAGAGAAGCAGAAATAAGATACGCATCTGTTTCGATGGTTACTGATTATGATTGTTGGCATCCAGACCACGAAAATGTTGATGTCCAACAAGTGGTAAAAGTTTTGTTGGGTAATGCTGCTAAAGCAAAGAATATGATTAAAAATTTAATAGAAAACTTTGAAGATCACATTGATCCTAATGATCCAACTAATAATTGTTTAGATGTAGCTATTATTACTGCACCAGAAAAAAGAACTAAAAAAACTAGAGAAAAATTAAGTACAGTAGCTGGGAGGGTATTAAAAAAATGAAAAAACTATTATTAATTTTAATATTTCTGATAGCTTCAAATACAGTTTACGCAAATGGAAAAATTTTAAAAAGTGGTTTTATTACCAAATCAGCCTCGGTAATTGAAGGTATGAATATTGATGACCCTAAAAATAAAATTATAATTATTTATAATCATGGTCAAAATTCAAATGATAAAGCCCACAAGAATGAATGTATTTGGGTAAATCAAATAAGAAATCAAGCTTCATTAGTTGATAAGGAAATTGATGGTAAAAAAATTATGGTTTATAATTTCTGCACAAATGATTTTGCGGGTGATATGTCATTAAAAAAACACTGGTGGAATTCTAAAACTCCTTATGTTGGTAAACACAAATTAGACAAACGAGTTGAAAAAAATTTAGAATTAGTTGAAAAATTTATAAATATTGGGGTTCCAAGAAAACAAATTATTATATCAGGTCATTCATGTGGGGGTCTATTAACTCTAATGTTGTTATCAGATCACTCCGAAAAAGTAGGTGGGGGTATATCATACATGCAAGCTTGTTTTGGTAAGCTTTCTAAAACTTATAAAGTAAAAAAAGTAGGCCCTGAAAAGGCATTAGAAAAATTTGCCAAAAAA
The DNA here is from genome assembly GCA_902579925.1 of uncultured Pelagibacteraceae bacterium. Taxonomy (GTDB): domain Bacteria; phylum Pseudomonadota; class Alphaproteobacteria; order Pelagibacterales; family Pelagibacteraceae; genus Pelagibacter. The sequence continues at coordinate 43,104 of CACHIS010000007.1, read as the reverse complement.
TATCCAGGCCCTGCTCAATTACGAGCAAGACAAATTAATAATATTAAACAATCTGATAATGTTCCTGTTTTAGCTTTCACTCACCCAAAGGATAAATGGGAGGGACTGTTATCTGACTGGATGGAAGAAGTTCCTGGAGTCAAAAGAATTGTTATCTCTGAAGATTATAAAATTAAAGGAAAATCTTGTGTTGTAAAAGGAGATGATTGGCAAGAAAATGTTTCAGCTCGTAAAAATCCGGGTCATGAAATGAACCAAGGATTATGTTTTCAATACTATAATACAGAAATTCTTAATTTTATTGCTTCAAGATTAAAATGAAAATTGAAGGAAAAGAATATCGGACTATATGGTTTGAAAATAATGTTGTAAAAATTATTGATCAAACAAAACTTCCACACCAATTTATTATTAAAGACCTTAAAATAGTTAAGGATGCAATAAACGCAATCAAAGTAATGGAAGTAAGAGGCGCACCTCTAATAGGAGCAACAGCTGCTTATGGATTAGTTTTAGCTATTCTTGAAAATAACGATCAGTCATTTTTAAAGAAATCTGCTGAAGATTTAATAATTTCAAGACCAACAGCTATAAATTTAAAGTGGGCTGTTGATAGAATGATGAATAAATTATCAGGTGTTAATAGCGATAAAATTTTAGAAATAGCCTTGAATGAGTCAAAAAAAATTTGTGAGGAAGATGTAAAATTTTGTGAAAATATAGGATTAAATGGACTAAAAATTATTGAAGAAATTTATAGTAAAAAAAAGATACAGTTAATATATTAACTCATTGTAATGCAGGTTGGCTTGCAACAATAAATTGGGGGACCGCAACTTCTCCAATCTATCATGCACACAAAAAAGGAATTCCTGTTCATGTGTGGGCAGATGAAACTAGACCAAGAAATCAAGGAGCAAATCTTACCTCTTATGAATTGAATGAAGAGGGGATTAAGAACACAATCATTGCAGACAACACAGGTGGCATACTAATGCAAAGAGGAGAAGTTGATATTTGTATTGTTGGAACAGACAGAACTTTAGCCAATGGAGATGTTTGTAATAAAGTTGGAACTTATCTTAAAGCACTAGCAGCTCACGACAATAAGATTCCTTTTTATGTTGCACTACCAAGTTCAACAATTGACTGGAATATAAAAGATCATAAAAATATTCCAATAGAAGAGAGAAATTCAGATGAATTATCTCACGTTGAAGGTTTAGATGAAAAAGGAGATATAAAGAAAATACAAATTTATCCAAAAAAAAGTAAAGCGATGAATTTAGCTTTCGATGTAACTCCCGCGAAATATGTTACAGGTTTAATTACAGAAAAAGGTGTGTGTGAGGCATCAGAAAAAGGACTAAAAAAATTATTTAAATGAAAAATTTAGATCAAAGAAATCAAATCATTGAGTATTCATTAAAATTAAATTCTACAAATCTTTCACCTCTTAGATCAGGCAATATTTCATTGAGAGGAAAAGAAGAGGACATAGAGGGATACTTAATTACTCCATCAGGAAAAAAATATGAAACACTAAAACCTGAAGATATTGTTTTTATGGGTTTAAATAGAGAAGAAGAAAAAAACTCCACGAACAAACCTTCATCTGAATGGAGAATTCATCGAGATATTTATGCAAATAAAAAAGAAGCACACGCCATTGTTCACGCTCATTCTCCACACGCAACAGCTGTATCTTCACATGGAAAGCCAATTCCACCATTTCATTATATGATTGCTCTTGCAGGAGGAGATGACATTAAATGTGCTGAATACGCTACTTTTGGAACAGAAGAATTATCTAAGAATGTTATTAAAGCTTTAGAAAATAGATCTGCTTGTTTAATGTCTAATCACGGGCAGGTTGCTTTTGGAAAGAATCTTGATGATGCATTTGAACTAGCACAAGAGATAGAAAATATTTGTCATCAATACACTATTGCTTTAAAATTAGGGCAACCTAAAATTCTTTCATTTGAAGAAATGAAAAAAGTTTTAGATAAGGCTAAAAATTATAAAAAAGGGTGAGATGATTAAAGTTGGTGAGCATATTACTTTAGATATTATTGGTACTACAAAAGAGTACGATCCTTCAGTTTTTGAAAAAGTTATACATAAAATAGCTAAAGCAGCCAATGTTACTATCTTGAATATTTCAAAATATAAATTTGAACCCCAAGGTTTTACTATTTTAGCGTTATTAGCTGAGAGTCATATCAGTTTTCATACATTTCCAGAAAATGGAATAATTAGTTTTGATTTTTTTACTTGCGGAAAAATAAGCCCATCAGTAGCAATTGATATTGTAAAAAGAGAATTTGAACATAAACGTATAGTTAAGAAAGAATTTAATAGAGATACAAGATCTCTTTATCATGATATTTATAGTTCACCCGGTTTACAAAAATCATATGTTGTTAATGAAGTTTTAGAGGATTTTAAATCAAAAGTTGGTCAACATATTGAAATTTTAGAATTAGAGCAATTTGGAAAATCTTTGTTTATTGATGGTGAAATACAAGTAGCTGCTACAGACGAACATTTATATAGCTCAACTTTTGTTGGAGCTGGCTTAAAATTAAATAAAAAAAATGAAAGAGCAGCAATAATCGGTGGTGGTGATGGCGGTGTTGCAAGAGAATGTATATCAAAAAAGTTTAATTTTATAGATTGGTATGAATTAGATCCAGAGGTTGTTGAAGTTTGCAATAAACATTTGGGTGAAATCGGAAAAAAAGCTACAGAAAAAAATTCAGTTAAATGTGTATGGGGTGATGCTTTTGAGAGTATAAAGACAATTAACGAAGATACATATGATCACATTTTTGTTGATTTAAATGACGATCAGTTTTGTATTGATCTTGCCGCTAAGAACATGGACTCTTTAATAAGAATACTTAAACCTAAAGGAGTTATTACTGCGCAGGTTGGTAGTCAGGATAAAAAACCTCTTCAAGTTGAAAATTGGTTGAATGTATTTAACCATCATTTTGGAAATACAAATTTATCAATAGTTTATATACCTAGTTTTGATTGCTCTTGGAATTTTTCCTCATCAATTAATCATTAATTTTTTCTTTGTAATACTCTTAATTTGTGAAATACTTATTTTTTTATTAAAGGAGAAATAATGAATATATTTAAGAAAACTATTTTTTCAGTTTTATTTTCTTTATTAATTATAGGGAATGTAAATGCTGACAAAATAAAAATCGGAACTGAGGGTGCTTATCCTCCATGGAACTCAAAAAGCGAGGCAGGTAAGCTAATAGGGTTTGAAGTTGAATTAGCTTACACACTATGCAGATATATTGGACAACAATGTGTAATAGTTGAGCAAGACTGGGATGGAATGATTCCTGCTTTAATCATGAGAAAGTTCGATGCAATAATGGCTGGAATGTCAATTACCGCAGAGAGACAAAAAGCAATAAGCTTTTCTCAAGGTTATGCTGATGAAGTTGCGTCTTTAGCTGTAATGAAAGGTTCAAGTCTTGAGGGATTAGATACACCAGCGGGTATTAATTTAACTAAACCAAATTCAGATGCTAAAAAAGCTTTAAAAACACTTACTGGAGCATTAGCAGGTAAAACTGTTTGTGTACAAACTGCTACAATTCACCAAAACTTTTTAGACTCTGGTGATGTGGGAAAAGTAAATGTAAGAACTTACAAAACACAAGATGAAGTTAATTTAGATTTAGCGTCGGGTAGATGTGATGCTGCATTAGCTGCTGCTGTTGCATTTAGCGATTATGCAGAAAAATCTGGCAAGCCAGTTGTTTTAACTGGACCAACTTTTTCAGGTGGTGCATTTGGTAATGGTGTTGGTGTTGGTATTAGAAAAGATGATACTGAACTTTTAAATGCATTTAACAAAGCAATCGATAAAGCTAGAAAAAACGGAGACATTAGTAGAATTGCTACTAAGTGGTTTGGTTTCGATGCATCTATGTAATTAAATTTTAGATTTGGCGACTATAATGTATAGTCGCCAATCTGTATGGAACTTCTAGCATTTGGAGATACTGGTTGGGGTGATGAATTATTTTATGCAACCCTGATGACAATCGCTGTTTCGATAACAGCTATGTTGATAGGTTTTCTTTTTGCATTAATTTTTACCCCTTTAAAATTATCTCAAAATAAATTTTTAAATTTTATAGCTAATTCTTACACCACGATTATTAGAGGTGTTCCAGAGTTATTAGTAATTTACCTTTTCTTTTTTGGAGGAACTGGTGCAGTTATGTTTGTTGCATCAATATTTGGTTATAATGAATATATTGAAATAAACGCATTTATCACTGGGGCATTTGCAATTGGAATAATTTCTGGTGCTTATTCTACTGAGGTTTTTAGAGGAGCAATTCAATCAATTGATAAAGGTCAGTTTGAAGCTGCTAATGTATTAGGTCTAAATAAATTTGGAAAATTTTTTAAAATCATTTTACCTCAAACATTAAGATTAGCTATTCCAAATCTAAGTAATGTTTGGCAAATAACACTCAAAGATACCTCTTTAATTTCAGTAACAGGTTTGGTTGAAATCATGAGACAATCTTATGTTGCAGCAGGCTCAACTAGAGATCCGTTGTTTTTTTACTCATTTGCCGCTGTTTTGTATTTATTGCTCACTTTTGTGAGCATGAAGTTAATCAATAGATTAGAAGTTAAATATAGTAGGGGATACTAATGGATCTTGAGTTGATGGTTAATAGTTTCCCCAAATTATTAAGTGCAGCAGTGATAACTTTAAAACTTCTCTCGGTTTCTTTGATAATAGGACTATTCATTGGATTATTTTTTGCAATTTTAAGATTAAATAAAAATATATTTATCAATAAATTTGCATATGGATATTCGTATGTTTTTAGAGGAACACCACTTTTAGTACAAATTTTTATAATTTATTTTGGATTAGGTCAGATTGAATATTTAAGATCGACAGTTTTATGGGTAATTTTGAAAGAGCCGTATTGGTGTGCTATTATTGCTTTTGCATTAAATACAGGTGCTTATACTTCTGAGATATTAAGGTCAGCGTTTCAAACAATTAAACCTGGAATTGTAGAGGCAGGAAAAAGCCTAGGTATTTCTTATAAAGTAATCTTTTATAAAATTCAGATTCCTATTGCTATCAGACAGTCTTTGCCAGCCTATGGTAATGAAATAATTTTAATGATGAAAGGAACTTCCTTAGCTAGCACAGTTACTTTGATGGACCTAACTGGTGTTGCAAAATATATAATTTCAACAACCTTTAAACCAATTGAGGTTTTTATAGTTGCAGGGGGAATTTATCTCTTTATGACTTTTATAATACATAATGTGATTAAATTTTTAGAAAAAAAATATAGTTTTAATTAAAGTATAACTAAATCTAACTTTTGTTTTCCAAGTCTTTCATTGCCATTTTCTGTAACTAAGAAAGTTTCACCTAAATTCATAGCTAATTGATTTTTTGAGTCCATCAAGATCATATGTATAAAGAACACATTTCCAGGTTCAATAACATATGGGTTACCAGTATATAGCATTGGCCAATCCAAAGAATGATAACAATATTATATTAGTCCCAAATAGTCCAAGGGAGTCCAAGGCTCTAATAAAATCAACTTAAATAATATATCTTTAAAATAATTATTTAAAATTAAGAAGAATTAATTTGTGTAAACCGGCACAAGACCGACACATAAGAATTAATCTACAAAAAAATTACAAATGAAAGAACGAGACAATAAAAGCTGGTTAATACTTTATATATTTGAGAAATAAGTTAGGAGCTTGATAATATTACCAAGCTCCCACTATTACTAGAGAGCTAACAATTAATTAGATACTAATTTAAGGGTTTCAGATGGAGATCTTTTAACCATGGCTCCAGATGGTAAATTCATTTTAAAAATGAAAATTTGACCACCATTATCCGCGCCAATTTTCTTTAAAAACCCACCACTTTCACCTTTATGCTGAACTACACCTAAAAATGTACTATCTGATAAAGATACTGATTGATTAATTTTTTCATAATTAACACCAGTTAGATCATCCATTGAATAGAATTTACCATTTTCATCTTTAGTCACTAAGGCTGTAATGTTCCATGATCCTGAAAACTCTGAACTTGTTGCTTTCGAAAATGATCCTGGGTAAACAGCAGTTTCTGCTTTGGCTCTTGGATTATTTTTACCTCCAGCCATTGCTAGAAAATAACCTTCATTTGGGTTCATTAAATTCATATTGTTTGAGTCAATTACAAGTGAATATTTTCTTTCACCTTCCTTATTACCAGAATCTTCATCTACAATAAGAACGTCTCCATCAGATGTTTTAGACCAATATAATCCATCTGGTGCAACCATTTTAGCTTCACCATTTTCCCATGTTGAGTGATCACCGCCACTGTGTTTAAGACCTTTGTCAGCGGTAACTAGTTTTAATGATCCATCATACGCACCGACAACTTTAGTAACTTTAGCTGAAACATATTTAGGTAGATCTGCACTTCCCCAGAATGTTTTTTGAATTTCATTAACAAAGTTTGTCAATTCAATGCCAATTAATCCACCTTCTTGAGTCATATTTTGAAGATATCTTTGATTGTTAAAGTCAGGATCAACTGCAGGATGTTCTGTTTTAGAGTCGCCTACTAAAAAAGTATATCCTTTAGGTTGTTCTGATTGATTTCCCCAAAGAAAAACTTCTGTGTCTTTTACAGCTGGTGTTGTATTCCAACCTTTCCACTGGTAACTTGTTGGGTAAAATCTTACATCAAAATTATTTATAGAATCTGGATTTTTAAGATACTCATCAAGCATTTTCGCTGATAAATCAATTTTATCTATCCCTAATTTTGCAAAGTCCTCGTTAGCTAAAGCCATTCCGTATATTTTTCCATAAAGAAGACCATTTCTGCTTAAAAATTTATCTCTTTCAGTTGCATTATCAGCTAACGTTTTGCCATTAATACCAACATTTTTCTTACCTACATAAATTTTTAATGGAGCAGGCTCAACACCATGATTGTAACCAGCAAGAACCATTACAACAAAATCTTTATGTTTAGAATTTATTGGCATAATTTTTTCATAACCAGATTGACCTAATGCTGGCACAGTGTATGCAGTTCTATTTTTGATATCTACAGCAATTGAAGCCAAACCTAATGTATCATCTGATGTATAATTAGTGTTTTCAAACATTCGTTTAATGTTCCATTCTTCTGCTGTTAGCCAAATATCATCATTAAATCCAATTCCTTGACCATATTTATTTGCTTGTTCATACCAAGCGCCACAAAATGATTGGAAAAAAAAATCAGCTTTAGTTAATTTATATTTGTCATTAAAGTTAATTAACTGTCTATTTGGTAGAGTTTGATTACCCCAAAGCCCACCATCAGCTTTGGCTTTTACAACTTCACCAAATTGATTATAAATTGTATCAAACAATTTTCCTGAATTAATTACCATTCCACTGGCAGTATCGTTATTATTTAAGAAGTTTGCAAATTTTGTTCGATCATAATCAATTGTATGAATATGGGAGCCAGTAAAAGTTGCACCAGAATTCATTTCCCATGGATAAGTTTCACTACTCATAGTTGCATAAGACTCACTTTGGTAAACAACTCTTATAGTATTATTGTCATGTAACCATGCAGCATTACCATCTGGATATCCAGTTAACGCTTCATCATTTCTAAACTTATTAACTTCTCCAACAGTTGCTATTGCCTTTATTTTATCAATAAAAGGAAAGTCTAAATCACCACTTCCACCGTCAACTAATTGAATTTGATTATTTGCTGTACTAGCTTCTGGAATTAGAGATTTGATTTCTCCAATTTTTAAGTTTTCTGCATTTGCAAAAGTTCCTGAAGCTGAAAGAATTATTAATGCTGTTATTATTTTTTTCATTTTTTTTATCCTTTGTTGAGGAAACAGTTCTAAATAAAATATGTTAAAGATTTTTTTAGGATATGTTAAAATTATTTTAAAATACAAACAAAAACTGAATTCAATAAGTTATTACCTCCCTTGCAATATTTACATAACTACAAGGGAGAATTTAACTAAAAGGAAAAATAAATAATTTTAAATACTTGCAAATCTTTTAGAGAAATTTTATTAACTATTTCTTAAACTCATATGAATAAATTATTAAAATTCATCCTTATTATATAAAAAGAAACCAAACTTTAACGAGAATTAAATTTAATGACTAATACTACAATACATTAAAATAATGTTACAATTCAGTTACAATCCACAATTTTATCAACATTTCCTGCTACGTATACGCGTCAATGACTTTGGTTATTGACTAAGATTCTTTGATTTAAGCAAATAGACTCATGGTTTAGGATTTGTTAATCTTGGATTATGAAAAAACTTTTAGCGATCGTGGTTCTTAGTTTGTTGTGGATTATTCCAGTATCAGCTGATGAAAGATTTATCCCTTTAGAATTATTTACTGGTGGAGAGATAAGAGAAGACAAAGAGATTAGATTTACTAATGCTAATTTGGTATTTGGAGAAAAGAAAAGAAAAAAAGTTGTTGGACCTGAAGATTGGAAAAATCCACAATCTGGAGAAACAATAAAGGTTTATAAAAGAACAAGAAAAGGTCAAAGCGGATTAAAAACACAGTTATTTACAGTCACTAATGATGGACAGTGTATAGGGAGAGTTTGGGATAGTAGACGTGGAGGAAGAATAATAAAAAATGGATGTAAATTCCCCCTAGGAGTTTGGAAAGAAGGCGAGACTAGATCGTTTGAAGGTTCTTCTGGCGGCAAGCCAAGAAAAATAGAATTAACAATTTTAAAATTAGGAAAAAAGCAGAAAGATAAAGTAAAATTTAATTGGAAACTTTATGATGGAAGCGGAAAATTAATGGATGACAATGATTATACTTTCTCTCCTGGAAAAGCTATGACTAAGCTAAATGATAAAAAATTATAATTCCTATGTTACCTTGTGGATTGTAACTGAATCGTAATAAATAACTCAGAATAATTATTTTAAAAATCTTTAACGTTTTTGAAACTTTTCCTTAATATAATAGTTTTATAAATTTTAATGAAAAATTTAATATATATCGCAACTTTCTTCATTTTATTCAGTCTTAATTCAGTTTTACAAGCTAAAACTATAAGTGTTACAAGTCCTGATGATGATGGATATGGTACATTTAGATATGCAATTAACAAAGCATCTGAAAGTAAAAAACCAGTAACAATAAAAGTAAAAACAAATAAAACCATCATAATTGGTGATTCTCTGGATTATACAGGTCTCCAACCCTTAACAATTATTGGCTCAGGTCAAGTTGTAAGAGGTAATAATGTCGATATTTTAAAAATATCCAACGGTGCAGATTTATCAATAAGCGATTTATCTTTTTTTGGAATTGGAAGCTTCAATATCAAAAGAAAGGGAACTGGATATGGCATGTACAATGTTGATGCAAAAGCTGGAAAAGGTATTTTTGTTGATGTAAGAGATGACCAAACTGGGACGATAAATATTAATTTAAAAAATGTTAGAGTTGAAGGTGTAGCAAATCATGGAATTCATATTTCAGATTGTAATTTAGCTGACAAATGTGGAAGTGGTAGTGGTGGAGCCGGAGAGGGTTCTAGTGCCTCTATAAACGTGGTGTTGGATAATGTAACAATTTTTGATGCTGGTAATGGTAAATTTGATGCAGATGGATTTAGAGTTGATGAGCGTGGTGATGGTGACATTAACTTTACAGCTTTAAACTCAAACTTTTTATATGTAGGTGCTGATGGAGTTGAATTAGATGAAGGTCAAAAAGGAAATGTTGTTGCAAATGTAACTAATAGTACATTTTCAAAGAACGGTGCTTATTGTGATCCAAAATTATTAAAAGCATATATGCCAGCTGAAGATGAGGGAGAATTTGAGGATAATCAAAGAGCTAAAAATTCTATCCCAAGTAAAATAAAAGGCTCTCCAGATGATGGATGTTTTGAGAGAGAAGTTGAATTATATCCTTCAGGTTTTGTTAAAGAATTTGAATTTGGAATAGACTTAGATGATGGCTTTGACATAGATGAAGCAGGCCAAGGTAATTTAGTAGTGAATATTGATAGATCCAGAATTGTTGGAAATTTAGATGAAGGTCTTGATTTCGATGAGGAAAATAATGGCGATATGTTCTTACAAATAAAAAATACTGTCGCGATGAATAACACTGATGATGGAATAAAAAACTCTGAAAATGATGGTGGATCTATTATTGCATTATTTGAAGGCATTAACTCTATTGATAATGGAGGCAAAGGAATAGTTGTTGAGGAAGAAGACACAGGCAACGTACAAGGATTTGTGCAAAGTACATTCACTAGAGGAAATGATGATGGTGATAAAACTGGTATTGAAGCTGTTCAAGAAGACGATGGAATGGGAACTTTAAAAATTGTTTCCTCAACTATTGTCGAAGGTTTTGATTTAGAGGGTGTAGAATTAAAATAATATTAATTTTTATTCATAGGATATTATAGGAAAACCGGCACAAGACCGACACATAGAGACTAAAGAACAACCAAATCCAACTTTTGTTTACCCAATCTTTCATTACCATTTTCTGTTACAAGATACGTTTCCCCTAGATTCATTGCTAAATTACTTTGTGAATCCATAAGTATCATGTGCATAAAGAACACATTACCAGGTTCTATTACATACGGATTGCCAGTGTATAGCATAGGCCAGTCCATCCAATTTGGCGAAAATGTTGTACCTAAAGAATAACCACATGCGTTCATTCGAGCTTTATTGTAACCAAGATCATCAAAAGTTTTAGCATGAATATCAAAAACTTCTCCAACTTTACTCCCTGGTTTCAATTTACCTTCACAATTTTTGAGAGCTTCAACACATGCCTCATGCATTTTGAGGTGTTTAGGATCTGCTTTGCCAATAGGAATAGTTCTAAACATTGCAGAATGGTAATGTCTGTAAGTGCCAGCCCATTCTATAGTTAATTGATCTTGTTTGCCTAAGATTTGCTTTTCTGATTGGTAACGACAAAGAAGTGCATTTTTACCTGAACCAATAATAAATTCATTTGCAGGATAATCTCCACCACCTTCAAATATAACTCTATTCATTTCAGCCAATATCTTAGATTCACTTTCACCAGCTTTTGCGTGTTTCCATACTTCATCTAAAGCCTTATCGGCAAGCTCTGCAGCTTTTTTTACATAAATAATTTCTTCTTTGGATTTTACAACTCGTAATTTTGTTATTAAGTCTGATTTATCTTCAAGAGAACAATAATTTTCAAAAGACTTATTTAATCTAAGAGCATTGCGTCCAGTTAAACCGTATGCCTCATACTCAACTCCTATTTTTTTTCCTTTAAGATTTAATTCATCTAAAATGACCTTAAGATCATCTGTTGGGTTTGATCCATCTTTATCAACCCAAATTTTAATATCTTCTATATTTGATGTATTTTGAGCTTGTCTTAAATCAGGAGCTCTTGTGAGCAGTATTATATTTCCATTTTTATCTAAAACTAACGTTTGAAAAAAAACATAACCAAAAGTGTCATAACCAGTTAGCCAATACATGGACTCTTGCCTAAACATTAGTAAGGCATCAATGTTTTGATCTTTCATTGAATTTAATACTTTAGTTTTTCTTTTAGAAAACTCTTCTTTTGAAAAATGGAGTGCCATTAAAACTATTTAGTAAATTGTATATTCTTTTATCTCTTTTATGACTGAACCAGTATGATTATTAATTTCTAGCTTTATTTTTGCTCGATCATCATTAAGAAAGTGGACGTCTCTTGAAAGCTTAATAAATTTTTCTCCAAAATTTTTATCTTTTTCACATTGTCTTTTATCATCCTCAATAACCCATAGTTTAGAATTTATTTCTTTTAGCGATTGATAAAGATCATTCAGTTTATCATCAGATTTTATATTTTTTTCCAACTGATTTTTTAAAATAGAGTGTTCATTATTAATGAACTTTAATTTTCCAGGATCTTTAATTTTTCCTTGTTTGATTTCTAAAATTGAAATTTTATCTAAAAGTTCACCTATCGAGACTTCTACTATAATTTTATTCATAAAATCTAATACTGTGCTATCTTGTTAGAAATATGTCTAATATTTTAATTATTAAACACGGATCATTAGGAGATATAGCTCAAGCGAGTGGTGCAATTCAAGACATATCTGAAAATCATAAAAATGATCAAATTTATTTATTGACTACAAAAGCTTATTTAGAAGTTTTTAAAAAAAATCCGTTTATTCATGAAGTAATCCTAGATAAAAGGTTGCCAAGATATAATCTTATATACTTATATTTCTTAATGAGAGAACTTAAGAAACATAGTTTTTCAAAAGTTTATGACCTTCAAAATTCTTCAAGAACAAATTTTTATAAAAATATTCTTTTTCCTAAAGCAAAAAAAGAAACATGGTCAAGCTCTACTACAACCTTACCTAAGGTAATAAATAAAAAGGAATTTGACAAACATTCTGTTCTAGACAGATTTAATCATCAATTACAAACCTCAGGATTAAAAACAACTTATACTTTAAATCCCGATTTTAGCTGGGCGTGTTCTGAGATAAGAGGAATTAAGAATAATTTTAAATTGAATAAATTTATTTTATTATTTCCATTTTGTTCACCCCATCTAAATATTAAGAAATGGCCCTATTATAATGATCTTATAAAACTCATTTTAAATGAATTTGGGGATGAGTATAAAATTGTTATAGCCCCAGGTCCTGCCGAGATAAGTTATGCAAAAGAAATAAATGCTCTAGTATTGTTAGATAATGGAAAAGCACTTGATATTTCTCAATTAACTTCTTTAATCAAAGAGAGTTCTTTTGTTATTGCAAATGATACTGGACCTGCTCACATTGCAGCACATGTAGGAGCTAAAGGTTTAACTTTGTTCGGAAAACATACAACAGCTTACAAAGTCAGCATTGAAAGAGAAAATTTTAAAGCAATTGAAGTTACAGATCTTAATAATTTAAGTGCAGAAAAAGTTTTTGAAAGATTACTTAATTCTTTGAATTAATTAAGAATTTTTTTGTACTCTTCTAAAGTTTTATCCCATTGAAATTTTGAGACATATTTTTTTGCATTTTTACCAAGTTCAACGTATCTTTTATTTTCAATCATTGAATTTAATGATGAATATATGTCGTCTAGATTGTTCCCATCACAAATTAATCCAGTTTTATCATGTTCAATAGCATCCGATGCACCACCATCTTTTCCTCCAATTGAGGGTAATCCATATTGTGCAGCTTCAACATAAGCTATTCCAAAACCCTCTACAGAGGTTTTATGTATTATAGATGGCATTACAAAAATATTTGATTTAGCCACTAAAGCATTCTTTAAATCATTACTTATGTCTTTAAAAAACATTACTTGCGAGGTTAGATCTAATTCTTCAACCAATTTTTTTATATTTTCCTCTTCATCACCATAACCAATACAAATATAAACAATATCAGGGTATAATTGTTTTAAATTTCTTAGTGCCATAATTATTTTTTCATGATTTTTTCTTTTATCAAATCTGGAAACAGTAATTAGTCTCGGTGTTTTTACTTTTAATAAACTTTCGACTTTTTCTAGAGATTTTTTATTTAATATTTGAACTGGGTCAACTCCAGGATTTATAACTATAACTTTATCTTGTTTTACACCATTATTTATTGCTAAATTTTTTGTGTACTCAGAATTCGCTATTACTCTATTTACATTATTAAGAACTTTTGTAACTCTTTTGTTTAATGAACTTCCTAATGGGTGATTGATCTCCTTACCATGGATTAAACAATACTTTTTTTTATCAGTTTTTATTAACTCTAAACTTTTCCAATGATCAGCAATAATACCCTCAACTTTATTTTCTTTTATAAATTCATTTATTAATTGAGCTTTTCTTATTTTCCTTAAAAATTTTATTCCACCAACTCTTTCTATTGAAAAACTCGCTTGTTCATCAAAATCTTTATGATTCTGATTATAATCTGCAAAAACTTTAACCATGAAATTTTTTGACATTTCACGGGATAAACCCCACATCAAACTTTGCATGCCACCTAATTCAGGTGGGAATGCCCTTGTTAGAATAAGATACATTAATTATTTTTCCACTTGATACCACATCCTGCACTAGGAATTTGATTCTCTGGTCCTTTGTTAGTTTCAGCTATTTGTTTCATAGCTTTTAAAAGATCACTATCTCCATCTCTCACTGGAATTAATTTTTTAAGTTCTCTCACTCTTCCTCTATATTGAAGTTCTAAGTCTTTGTTGTACCCAAAAAAATCTGGAGTACATACTGCATCATAAGTTTTTGCAATTTCTTGAGTTTCATCAACTAAATAAGGGAAACCAAATTGATTTTTTTTTGAAAACTCAATCATATTTTCAAATGAGTCCTCAGGATAATTTTCAGCATCATTGGCGCAAATAGCCACTGAGTTGATACCGATATCTTTTAATTTTTTACAATCTTCAACAATATCTTTTGTTACAGCTTTAACATACGGACAGTGGTTACAGATAAACATGATTAATGTTCCCTTTTCACCTTTAATATCCTTTAATGAAAGTATAGTACCTTCTGTTGATTTAAGCTTAAAGTCATAAGCTTTTTGACCAAAATCACATATTGGAGTTTGTATGGGCATAATGTAATAATATATAAATTATGTTTTACGATTTAAAAGATAAAAAACCAAAAAACTCTGGCGAAAATTGGGTAGCACCTAATGCAACTATTATAGGCGATGTTACCTTAGAAAAAAATTCTAGTATCTGGTTTAATGCAACTTTAAGAGGTGATGTGGAAAATATTTATATAGGTGAAGGTTCTAATGTTCAAGATGGATGTGTTCTACACACAGATCCTGGATATCCGTTAAAAGTTGGAAAAAATGTTACGATAGGCCATATGGTTATGCTGCACGGATGCACAATTGGAGAAAATAGTTTGATAGGAATAGGTGCAGTTATACTTAACAATGCAAAGATTGGAAAAAATTGTATTATTGGCGCTAAAGCTTTAATAACGGAAAATAAAGAAATACCCGATAACTCTTTAGTAATTGGTTCTCCTGGAAAAGTTGTGAGAGAACTTACTGAAGATGAAAAAAAAGCAATAACTGAAAACACAAAACACTATCAAGACAATTGGAAAAAATACTCTAATTCTATATTTTAAGTAAAATGCCAACTTATACGGTAACAAATTCAAACTTTAATATTTCATCTAAACAACAAAAAAAATTAGCTGAAGGAATTACAAAAGTTCACAATGTAGTAACTGGTGCAAATACATATTTTGCACAAGTAATTTTTAATAAAACCAAAAAGAATAATCATTTTATGGGTGGAAAAAAAGTGAGGGAGCCATCTTTATTTTTACTTGGCCAAATTAGGGCAGGTCGATCAAAAAAAGTCAAAGACAAATTAATTTCAGATTTAAAACATGTATTAGTAAAAAATTCTAAATTAGATGAAACTCAAGTATGGGTTTATATTAATGATCTTCCCCCATCTCAAATGATTGAATACGGGGCTGTCTTACCAAAGTCAGGCAAAGAGAAACAGTGGTATGCAAATTTACCTATAAAATTAAAGAAAAAATTAGCTGCTATTGAAAAATAATTTAAGGAACCAACCAATCATTCTTATTTGTTTCTAAATCAAACTTAGCTCTTCGATGTCCTTTAGCAGCAAGATATAGCCATTCAACAGATTTAATTTTACATTTAACCACAGTAAAGTTTTTATAACCTTCCTCACTTTGTTCCATAGTATAATCAAAATCTTCTAATTTGGATATCATACCCGATGTTGGATTATCTGATGTAGTCCCTGGAGGACTATCGGTTAAATAGCAACGTCTACTTATATGTTGAGTTTTTTTCCAAGACTCTTCAGTTATAGAATTTTGATTGTTAACCTCACACTCTACTTTGACTCTTAGTTGTATCTTTTCCTCTTTATCATAGAAAACTAAAGAGGCATTTTTATTATTTTTCAATATATCCACTTTTGGAGATCTTAAATCAGTGTGAAACTGTAAGAAATTACTTTTTCTGTCTGATTTACGTAAGACAACTATTCTACCATCAACATCATTTTGATGAGCGCAAATAAAAACAGGAATTCTAAATGGTGAACTTCTGTTGGTTACAGCATCATCCAACATTGACCAATATTTATTTTGAATTTCTTCTAAATCTTCATAGTATGCTGGCTGCATACTCTACTTTCTAAATCTTTTTATTAAGCTTGAAGTATCCCAACGATTACCACCCATTCCTTGTACTTCTGCGTAATATTTATCAACTAATTCGGTTACAGGTAACAATGAACCATTATTTTTAGCTTCATCCATTGCAATTTTTAAATCTTTTCTCATCCAATCAACTGCAAAACCAAAATCAAATTTATCATCAATCATAGTTTTATATCTATTTTCCATCTGCCAAGATTGTGCTGCACCTTTTGAAATAACTTCAATTACATCCTCCATATTTAATCCTGCTTTCATTCCAAAATTAATAGCTTCAGATAAACCTTGTACTAAACCTGCAATACAAATTTGATTAACCATTTTTGCAAGCTGTCCATTCCCTGGACCACCAAGCAATTTCATTTTTTTACTATAACAATCAATTTTATCTTTTGCTTTATCAAAGTCAGTTTGATCACCACCGATCATAACTGTTAATGCACCATTTTCTGCGCCAGCTTGACCTCCTGACACTGGTGCATCTAGCGCACCAAATCCATTTTTTTTTGCATAAGAATGTATTTCTCTTGCAATTGTTGCTGAAGCAGTTGTGTTATCAATATAAATTGCACCTTTTTTAATTGTTTTAAATACACCGTTGTCTCTAAAAGTAACCTCTCTTAAATCATTGTCATTTCCTACACATGTAAAAATGTATTCAGCATCTTTTGCAGCTTCAGCTGGAGTATCAGCCATTTTACCTTTGTGTTCATTAATCCATTTTTCAGCTTTGGATTTTGTTCTGTTAAAAACAGTTACATTGTGTCCACCTTTTGATATATAACCTGCCATTGGATAACCCATGACACCAAGACCAATGAAAGCAACATTACAACTCATAATATTTTAATATGTTTAAAAGTTTAAGTTTAAAAGTAATTATATTTGGATTTATATTTACATTTTTTTCTAGTTTTGGACAGAGTTTTTTTCTTGGCCTTTTTAATTCTAGCATACGAGATGCATTATCTATCACTCAAGGTCAATTTGGATCAATTTACGCATCTGCAACTTTACTAAGCAGTTTTTTATTAATTTGGGTTGGAAAAAAAATAGATGATATAAATATATTTAAATTTGCCTTTTTGGTAACAATTCTTCTGTCATTCTCATGTTTTTTCTTTTCAAAAATTTCTTCAATAACCTTTTTATTTATTGCAATTTTTCTAATGAGATTTTCAGGGCAAGGCATGATGTCTCATACTGCAACAACAACCATATCTAGATATTTTACAAAATCTCGAGGTAAAGCTCTAAGCACAAGTTGGTTTGGTCTCTCTACCGCTGAATTTATACTACCTGTTTTAATTGTATATTTACTAACTATAACTTCTTGGCAAAATTTATGGATATATATTTCAATATTAATTTTGATATTTCTGCCAATAACCTCTTTTACTTTAGTTAAGAACTTAAACTTTGAATCTAGAGAGAAAACTAAACAAAAAGAGTTTAATGAAAAAATAAAACAATGGAAAAGAATAGATGTTTTGAGGGATTATAGATTTTATATAGTTTGTTTGAATATGTTAGCGATGCCATGGATTGCAACTGGCGTTTTTGTTTATCAATCTTTTATTTTAGAGTCTAAAGGGTGGGGTACTTATGTAATTGCTCAATCTTTTATGGTTTACTCAATTTTGTCAGTAATAACTCTATTAATTGCAGGATTTTTAATTGATAAATTTACGAGTAGAAAATTACTTATTTTTATGAATATTCCATTATTAATTTCTACTGTAGTTCTTATGTATTTTGATATTTCATATTCTGCTTTCATATTTTTAGGTTTAATTGGTATTTCAAATGGACTAGCAAACGTCCTAGGCTCATCAACTTGGGCAGAAATTTATGGTGTAAGATATATTGGTTCAATTAAAGCTTTAACTACGGCTTTGATGGTTTTCTCTACTGCTTTTGGCACTGCTTTATTTGGTATATTAATAGATATTGGATTCTCAATAGAGCAGATAGCCTTAATATCATTTATTTATATTGCCTTGTCAGCGACTCTTTTATTGTTTGTTAAAAATAAGCTAAATCCAAAGTATTTATAAAATTCTCCTTGATTTTTTAAACTTCACTGTGTAGATACTCCACATGGCTAGAGTTACTGTAGAAGATTGTATAGATAAAGTAGACAGTCCTTACGAATTAGTTTTGGTAGCTAAAGAAAGAGCAACTCAACTTAATACCGGAATAGAACCCACCTTGGATAAAGATAATGACAAAAATACTGTCATTGCTTTAAGGGAAATTGCGCAGGAAAATATAAAAGTAAACGATCTTACTGAAAGTGCTGTTTATAAATTAAGAAAACACGTAGAGCAGGTTGATGATGGAGCCGAAGATGATGAAGAAGTAGGTGATGACTTTGAAAGCTTATATAAAGGTGAAATTTCAAAAAGTGGGACACCTATTTTACCATCTAAGAGAGCGAGAAAGACTCCAGAAAAAATACAAGTTTCAAATGACGATTTAGCAGAGTTATCACAAACAGCTAAGCCAGATATCGATACATCAGCTACCGATGAAACTGGAGAAGAACAAGGTGATGTTTCATTAGACGAAGTGAATGAAACAGAAAACCAAACTTCTGAACAAGATACCCCCAACGAAACTGAAAATAATTAAGTAAATTCTTTTAAAATTTTTTCCCTATGTTCATCTAAATCAGGAATATCACCTCTAGTTTTTTCATCTTTGTAGTTAGACATTTTAATTGGATTACCAGCTAATTTGAAATCTCCAATTTTTTTATGAAAGGCTTTTACAATCATATTTCTGGCATCTACCTGAGGATTCTCCACAGCTTCTTTAATATTAAATATTGGACCACATGGAATTTTTTCCTTTTCCATGTCGTTAACCCATTCGTTAGTATTTCTAGTTAATAGTTTTTTTTCAAGAATTACTTTAAGTTCATCCATGTTTTGTGCTCTAGATGAGTTGCCAGAAAATTTTGGATCTTTATTTATTTCAGATATTCCCAAAAGTTCACAAAGCTTTTCGAACAGTCTATCATTGCCAGCTGCGATAATTATATAACTGTCTTTAGTTTTAAAAGCTTCGAATGGTGCAATAGATGGATGACGTGATCCCATTGGTTTTGGTATTTCATTTTTTGCCAAGTAACGAGCTATAGCATTTTCTAAAATCGCTATTTGACAATCAAGCATTGAAACATCTATGTACATACCTTTACCAGTTTTTTGTCTGTCATAGAGAGCTGCATTTATTCCAATCGTAGTAAATAAACCAGCAGTGATATCTCCAATTGATGTTCCTACCCTTGTTGGTTCTGAGTTGGGTTGACCAGTTACACTCATCAATCCCCCCATACCTTGAACAACCATATCATAAGCAGGTAGTTCTTTTAGAGGACCGGTTTGTCCAAAACCTGAAGCAGATGCATAAATTAATTTTGGATATTTTTTACTTACATCTCCCCAACCGTATCCCCATCTTTCTAAAGTACCTGGTTTAAAATTTTCAACTAATATGTCAGCTTTAGATAAAATCTTATCAAAAATTTTTTTGTCTTCCTCTTTTTTTAAGTTAAGGGCAATACTTTCTTTACCTCTATTTAATGACATAAAATAAGCAGAGTACTCTTCTATGAATGGTCCAAATTTACGGGAATCATCACCAATTTCTGGAGCTTCAATTTTAATTACCCTAGCTCCAAGATCAGATAAAATCATAGTACAATAGGGACCGACCAATACTCTCGTTAAATCAACAACTAACAGGTTTTTTAAAGGTCCATCCATATAATTTCTATAATATTTGAGTTTTTGGCGACTTGACTCTTATTAATAAGTTCATTTTAATTGAATTATTAAAAATAACAATAGAGGGAAAAATAATGTTAAAAAAAATATCTTTATATTTAACTTCGTTAGTTTTTGTTTTCACTACTATTGGTTCTGCTTATGCTGTTACGCTAAAAGCAAGTCACCAATGGCCTGGAACACCAAGAGCTGATGGATCTTTCGACCCACGTCATGAAATGGTACAAATCATTGCTGACGAGGTAAAAAAAGCAAATGTTGGAATAGATGTCAGAATTTATCCAGCTAAATCATTATACAAACCTAAAGAACAGTGGAAACCAATGACAACTGGTCAATTGGATATTTCTGCTTTTCCATTAGCTTATGCATCTAAATTCCATCCAGAATTTGATGCAACTTTAATGCCAGGAACTGTTAAAAATCACGATCACGCATTGAGATTCAATAAAGGTCCGATGATGACTGAGATTAAAAGAATTATTAACGATGCTGGTGTAGTAGTTTTATCTGATGCATGGTTAGGCGGTGGTTTTGCTTCAAAGTCAAAATGTATAAAAAATCCTAGTGATGCAAAAGGTCAAGTTATGAGAGCTGCGGGTAAAGCATTTAACCAAATGTTAGAAGCAGCTGGTGCTGGTATTCAAAGTATGCCATCATCAGAGATATACACAGGTTTACAGACCGGTGTATTAACTGGTGCAAATACTAGTTCAGGAAGTTTTGTAAGTTACAAAATTTACGAACAAGTTTCATGTGCAACTCCTCCAGGCAAATTTGGTCTATGGTTTATGTATGAACCAATTTTGATGTCTAAAAAATCTTTTGACGCACTAAATTCTAAGCAACAAAAAGCTTTAATGAAAGCTGGTAAAGTTGCTGAGAAATACATGACAGCTCAAGTAGAAAACTTAGATAAAAAGTTTGAAGATGCTTATAAAGCTGCGGGTGTAAAATTAGTATACATGTCTGAAAAAGACCATGCTGCATGGGTAGAGATTGCTAAGAAATCTTCTCACAAAGCATTTGCTGATAAAGTTCCAGGTGGCGATAAGCTGATGGAAATGGCTTTAGCAGTTAAATAAAATAATATATAAAGAACCCCTATTTAATTTTATTAAATAGGGGTTTTTTTTATGAAAAAAAAGTATCTTCAATTTTGTGATGCAATAGCTAAAGCATGTGGTGCTTTTGCTGTATTAGCATTGCTATTGTCAATATTGGTAATCGTTGAACTTGTTTTTGAAAGATATTTTTTTCAAAGAGCAATCACATGGCAAACAGAACTTGTCACCATGTTACTAGTTGCTTCAACTTTTATAGGGAGTGTATACGTTTTAAGTGAAAAAGCCCATGTTAGTATGGAATGGATTTACGATTTTTTATCAAAAAAAAATATAATTAGATTAAAAATTTTTACATCTTCAATAAGTTTACTTTTTTTCTTAATTTTATTTTATTTTGGATTTTTAATGTTCGAGGAAGCATTAACCAAAAATTACTCAACAGGAACTGTCTGGGATCCACCATTATGGATACCATATTCATCAATGATGTTGGGGGCTTTGCTAATGATATTACAGTATATCGCAGAAATTATAAAATTAACTGATGAAAAGGATTTTAGTTAAATGGATCCACTCATTATAGCATTAATTGTTGCAGTTTTTACTTTATTAGTACTTTTTTCTGGAATTCCAATTGCTTTTGGTCTGAGTTTTGTTTCAATAGCTCTGTTAGTTACATTTGAAGGTTTTCAAATGCTTGATGTCTTTGCAGAAACATTTTTTGCGGGACTCAACTCTTTTGTTCTACTTTCTATACCAATGTTTATTTTAATGGGAATGGCCGTCGCTAATTCTCCAGCGGGAAAAGATTTATATACAGGATTAGATAGATGGCTTTGGAGGGTACCAGGTGGATTGGTAATTTCTAATATTGGTGCATGTTCAGTTTTTGCAGCCTTAAGTGGATCTAGTCCCGCAACTTGTGCTGCGATTGGAACAATGGGAATACCCGAAATGAGAAAAAGGGGATATTCGGATCAGATTGCAACAGGAACTATTGCAGCTGGTGGAACTTTAGGCGTTTTAATTCCTCCAAGTATTGTTTTAATTGTTTATGGAATCGCAACTGGTACATCTATTGGAAGATTATTTTTATGTGGTCTCGTGCCTGGTTTTATGTTGGCTGGAATGTTTGCGATATGGGCTCTAATACATAGTTATTTTATTGATAAAGATGCAGCAAAAGCTCTAAGAAATAGAGTAAGACCAACTCTAAAAGAAAAACTCGAGGTTTTACCAAGAATTCTACCTTTCCTAGCGATCATAGCTGGTGTTTTGTATGTACTTTATGGAGGAGTTGCAACACCCTCCGAAGCATCTGGAGTAGGAGCATTTTTAGTTTTTGTATTAATTGCTGTTGTTTACAAAATTTATCAGCCAAAAAAGATTTGGAACATTGTTAAAGTCTCAATGAAAGAAAGCGTAATGATAATGTTCATTATTGCTGCCTCGTATCTTTTTGCATTTACTCTTTCACAACTTTATGTAACTCAGTCTTTAGCACAGAGCATGGTCGAATTAAGCTCTAATAAATGGGTTGTGTTCATGCTAATAAACATATTTCTTTTAATAGCAGGTTTCTTTTTACCACCAGTTGCAGTTATTGTAATGACTTCAGCTATATTATTACCAGTTATTACTACTTTAGGTTTTGACCCATACTGGTTTGCAATAGTATTTACAATCAATATGGAGATTGGCTTAATCACACCACCAGTTGGATTAAATCTTTATATTATAAAAGGAATTACCCCAGATGTTAGTTTGTCAGAAATTTTAAAAGGATCTATACCGTTTATGATAATTATGGCTTTAGCTATAGTAATTTTATGTATTTTTCCTGAGATTGTTACATGGTTCCCTGATAAAATAATGGGTAAAGACCTTGGATTCTAGAAAAGAAATAAATAGAAAAATATCAGTTGCCCCAATGATGGATTGCACAGATAGGCATGATCGTTTCTTTTTAAGACTGATGAGCAAAAATGTAATGCTCTATACTGAGATGGTTGCTACAAAGTCAGCAATTCACGGTGATCGAAAAAAAATTTTATCTTATAGTCCTGAAGAAAAACCATTAGCTTTACAAGTTGGTGGGTCTGATAAGGAAGAATTAGCAGAAGTAGCTAAAATTGCTGAGGACATGGGTTACGATGAAATTAACATTAACCTCGGTTGTCCTAGCAAAAAAGTTCAAAAAAATAGATTTGGTGCGTGTTTAATAAAAGAGCCTGACTTGGTTGCTGAATGTATCAGCTCAATGGTAAACGCTTGTAAAATTCCTGTTACTGCAAAAACAAGAATTGGTTTTGATGATACAGAAGAATTTGATTATCTGAATAATTTCATCCATAAGATGAAAGATGCTGGTTCGAAAACATTTATTTTGCATGCAAGGAAAGCAATCTTAACAGGTTTATCTCCAAAACAAAATCTAAATGTTCCAAAACTAAATTACAAAATGGTTTATGATATTAAAAAAGAAAATCCTAATTTAGAAATAATTATAAATGGTGGAATTACAAAAGTTGAGGAAATTAACAACCATTTGAAGTTTTGTGATGGTGTCATGATAGGAAGATCAATTTATCAAAATCCATATTCTTTAATAGAAATTGAAAAAGAAATATTCAATACAGAAATAAGTCCAACACGGGAACAAGTGGTAGAAAAACTTTTAGAGTATGCTGATAGAGAGGTAAAATTAGGAACAAAGATTAATCATATTATGAGACATACCGTGGGTTTATATCATGGGCAAGTTGGCTCTAAGGAATGGAAAAGATATTTAAGCGATAATATGATGGCAAGAGATTCTGATTTTCAAAAAACAAAACATATCATGACCATTGTTCAGAATAATGAGAAAGCTATTCAGGCTAATTCATAATGGAAACTTTGGACATTAATGAGATTATAAATCTATTATTTGTTTTATCTATAGCGGCCTCAGTTGCTGGTTTCATGGCAGGTTTACTAGGAGTTGGTGGTGGAATAATAATAGTACCAGCACTTTATTATGCTTTTACTGTTTTAGATTTTGATATTGCAACAAGAATGCATCTTTCAGTTGGTACTTCTTTGGCAATCATAATTCCAACTTCCATTATATCAACGAAAACCCACATGGAGTATGATGCAGTTGATTTTAAGCTGATAAAATCTTTTGGCTTTTTTATTTTGTTAGGCGTAATTGGTGGAACATTTTTGGCTGTAAACTTAAAAACCCCAGCTTTTATCTTATTTTTTTCAATTATGGCTTTTATAGTCGGACTATTTTTTATTTTTTTTAGAGAACAACTTTTAAAAAATCCAAAAATTATTTCAGACTCAGCTAAAAATATTTCTGGAATTATTATAGGCTTCATATCTGTACTACTAGGTATTGGTGGTGGTTCATTAATGGTTCCTTTTATGAGAACTTTTGGTTATGATATAAGAAGATCAATTGGTACTGCTGCGGGAGTTGGGTTTTTGATCGCAGTTTTTGGCACCATCACAATGATTACTGGAGGAAAAATTGTTAACAATATTAGCACTCCTTACAGCATAGGATATGTAAATTTATTAGGATTTTTAGTTTTTGTACCTGTAACCATGCTAATGGCTAGAGTAGGCGCAAAAGCAGTTTATAAAATCGAAAAAAATATTTTAAGTAAAATCTTTGGGATATTTTTGATTGTTGTGTCGATTAGATCTTTTTATGAATATTTATCTATAAGTTAATAAATGTCTGAAATTCTTAATAGAATTATAAACTACCTAAATAATAACCAATTAGATAAAGCAATGAGTTTGTGTGAGGAAAATAAGGAAAAAAAAAATGAGCACTTAATTGCTAACATTAAAGGTGTCATTTTATTCAAACAACAAAATTACAAGCAATCCAAAGCAGAATTTTTAAATTCAATTGATTTAGATCAAAAATTTTTAGATCCTCATAAAAATCTTTTTAAATTATATATAAAATTAGAAGATTTTAAATCTGCTATTGAAAGTGGAAAAAAAGTGATTCAGTTAGAACTTACAAAAAATCCATTATCATATTTTAATTTAGCTTTGGCTTATGATTTAAATAATGACTACAAAAAAGCAATAGAACTTTATAAAATAGTTGAGAATTTTGATTTTAAAGAAAAAAAAATTTTATTCAACAATTTAGCTAAATGTTATTTAAACCTCAATAATATTGCTGAAGCTAAAAATTATTATCAAAAGGCATTGGAATTTAATCAAAATGACAAAGTTATATTAAATAATCTTTTAATTTTATATTTGAGAATAGGTGAAAAGGATAAATCAGAATATTTCTATAAAAAAGCTAAAGCAATTGATGAAAATTATATTGAATTCAAATTAAATGAGTCTGAATATTTTTTTTCCAATAACAATCATCAAAAATCAATTGAGATTTTACAATCAATTATTAATAAAACAAAAAATTATATTGCTTATACAAAACTGGCAAAAATTTACTCAATGATAAATGACAACAAGAAAGCAATAGAAATAATTGAGGAGGCTTTATCTATATACCCAAATAAAAAAGATTTAAAACTCACAAGAGGTTTTATGCACTTAATAGAGGGTGAATTTGAAAAAGGATGGGAACTTTACGAGTATAGAGATTCAATAAAAAAAGATATTTCAATTGAAAATATTAAATTATGGAAAGGAGAGGATTTAAAAGACTCAAATATCTTAGTGACATGTGAACAAGGATTAGGAGATGTATTACAATTTTCAAAATTTTTATTTAATCTATCGCCTATATGTAAAAAGATTGATTTTTTGCTTTATGATAAGCTTGTACCCATTTATCAAAAAAAAATTGATAATATTAAAATTTGTGAAAAGAAAGAAGTTTTATTGAATAATTATGATTATACAATTTCCTTGGGTTCTTTAAACAAATATTTTTATCAGACAAAAAACTCAAAATCATCAGATCTTATAAATTTTGATAGTGACCAAAAAGATAAATGGACTTCTATTCTAAATAATAAAAAAAAGAAAATTGGTTTAGTTTGGTCAGGTAATTTCTTTGGGCCCAAAGAACCTTCTAGATCTATTGAATTAAAGAATTTTCAAAAATTACTTGAATTAGATGTAAATTTTTACTCATTTCAAAATGAAATTTGGGATAGAGATAAGGAATTTTTTAACAGCTCAAATATTATAGATTTTAGTGAAAAAAATTTCTCTGAAATAATTGCTATTATTCAAAATTTAGACTTGGTAATTTCTACTGATACCTTTTTTTTACATTTATCTTGCATCTGTAACAAAGAGACATGGGGTTTGATTTCATTAAATGCCGACTGGAGATGGTATGAATATTACAAATATAACCCTTATGAGACTTTAAAGATTTATAAACAGACTGATTATAAAAGTTGGGACGATGTTATTCAAAATCTTAATAAGGATCTTAAAAACAAATTTAATATTTAGTCAGTTCCCCATTTAATTTTGGTCCAAATTCTTTCGTGAAAATAGTAGAAAAATAAGGGAATTATAGATCCAACGCCTAGTATTCCCGCACCAGTAAACGTACCAGTGTAAATATATCCAAAAATTACCCAATAAACAAAAATAATGAATCTCCAAGAAAAAGTTTTTGCAATTGATCTAATTTTTTTATCTGCCATAAAAAAAAGAGGTGACGTCAGTCTCCCTCCGTCACCTCACATATATAACTTTAAATGATTCTTTATAATTTTGTGAACACTTAATAGTTGAATCTCTCATTTGTAAAAATTAAATTTTTTGATCATATTCACCAATTTTTCCTGTTTTTTTAAGTGTCTCATCAATGAATTTAAAAATGTTTAATTTTCTCAAATCTGATGTAGGACTTTCCGTAACCACAACCAATGAAGGTTTGTTTGATGAAGCTCTGATCAGACCCCATGAACCGTCTTCAAAAGAAAATCTTACTCCATTTACAGTGATTATTTCCTTTATTTCTTGATCATCTATCTTTATTTTTTGGTCTTTTATTTGTTTAAACTCCTCCACCATTTCATCAACCACATCATATTTTTCTTCATCCTTACAAAATGGGGCCATTGTTGGTGATTGGTAAGTAGTAGGAAGTTCTTTTATTATTTCACTCATCTTTTTATCTTGATTGTTTAATAAGTGACAGACTTGTATTGCTGAATTTATTCCATCATCGTAACCATATCCTAATGGCTGATTGAAAAAAAAATGTCCACTTTTTTCAAATCCAGCTAAAGCTTTTTCATTATGAACTTTCCTTTTTATATGTGAATGACCGGTTTTCCAGTATAGAGTTTCACATTGGTTTTCATTTAGAATTTTATCTGTTGAGTAAAGGCCTGTAGACTTTACATCTACAATAAATTTTGAATTTTTATGTGAGCTAGACAAGTTTCTAGCAATTAATAATCCTATTTTATCAGAAAAAATTTCATTGCCTTCATTATCAATCACACCAACACGATCACCATCTCCGTCAAAACCAAAACCTATATCAGCATTATTTTCTTTTACTGATTTAACTATAGCATGAAGCATTTCTAGATCCTCAGGATTTGGATTGTATTTTGGAAAATTCCAGTCTAAATCACAATCTAGCTCGATTACCTCACATCCTATTCCTCTTAGTATATCAGGAGCAAAAATACCCGCAGTACCATTACCACATGCAACTACAGCTTTTATTTTTCTCTTTAATTTATTTTTACTAATTAAATCCTCTTTATAAACTTTGTCAAAATTTTTTACTTTCTTTTCATTTCCATCACCTTTAGTAAAATTTTGATTTAAGGTAATTTCTTTTAATTCGTTCATTTCTTCTGGTGCGTGAGTTAATCCTTTTTTGATACCCATTTTTACACCCGTCCAACCGTTTTCATTATGACTCGCAGTCACCATTGCAACTGCATCAGCATCTAAATTAAATTGTGCAAAATAAACCATTGGTGATAATGATAAGCCCAAATCTTCGATAAAACATCCAGTTGAAATTAAACCTTTCTTTAGGGCAGATTTTATTTTTTCACTGTATGATCTATAATCATGGCCGACAATTACTCTTGGATTTTCTTTTTTGGTATGTTTCTTAATTTGTGTTCCTAGGCCCTTTCCAAGATTCGTTATTCCTGACTCATTGATGTCTTTTTCAAAGAGCCAACGAGCGTCGTATTCCCTAAAACCATAAGGATCTATTTTTAACGTTTCAGACATATTGTTAATTACTTACATTTTTTTGACTTTTATAGTTGAAATATTTTTTTATTGTTCTATAAATGTTCTATTGATTTATAAGTTATATAGTATATTGATACAAAGCGCATACAACATATAGTTGTTTTCGTAATAACAACAAATAAATATTAATAAATATGAACAAAATACTATCGCAGGCCCTAAAGAAAGCTGTCTCTGAGTATATTCCAAAGGAGAATCAAGTTGTAAAAGCTAATAGACCTGACCTTTTCTCTTTAAACAATGAAACTGAGCTATTTCAAAATGATAAAGGTATAATTATTAAAATTGACAGATCAAGGGATGCCAATCTTACAGATTTTGGGAAGGCAACTTTAAAAGACAGATATTTAGGACATAATGAGTCTTATCAAGATTTATTTGCGAGAGTAGCTAGCACTTACTCCGATGATAACCTTCATGCGCAAAGAATTTATAACTATATAAGTAATCTTTGGTTCATGCCAGCAACTCCAGTTTTATCAAATGGAGGTACTAAAAGAGGTTTACCTATTTCGTGTTTTCTTAATGAAGCTTCAGATAGCTTAGGTGGTATTTTAGATCTCTGGAGTGAGAATGTTTGGTTAGCTGCTAAAGGTGGTGGCATAGGAAGCTATTGGGGTAACCTAAGATCTATTGGAGAAAAGATAGGAAAAGTTGGTAAGACTTCTGGAATAATTCCATTTATAAAAGTAATGGACTCTTTGACTATGGCAATCAGCCAAGGTTCTTTGAGAAGAGGTTCGGCTGCTTGTTATCTTCCAATTGATCATCCTGAGATTGAGGAATTCATCGAAATGAGAAGACCAACCGGAGGTGATCCAAACAGAAAATCTTTAAACTTGCATCATGGAGTTTTGGTATCAGATGCATTTATGAGAGCTGTAGAAACAGATGAACAATGGGCACTTAAAAGTCCGGTTGATGGAACTATCCAACAAACTTTATCAGCGAGAAACTTATGGATTAGATTATTAACAGCAAGAATAGAAACGGGAGAACCTTACATAATCTATATTGATACTGTTAATAGACAAATCCCTCAACATCATAAATTAGCTAATCTTACAGTTAAAACATCTAACCTATGTAGTGAAATAACTTTGCCTACAGGAATTGATAAGGATGGACATGATAGAACTGCTGTTTGTTGTCTTTCTTCTTTAAATTTAGAAAAGTACGATGAATGGAAAGATGACCCAAATATGATTGGCGATGTAATGAGATTTTTAGATAACGTACTGTCTGATTTTATAAACAAAGCACCCGATCAATTTAAAGATGCTAAGTACTCAGCTGAAAGAGAAAGAAGTGTTGGATTAGGTGTAATGGGTTTCCATTCTTTTTTACAGAAAAATAGAATTCCATTTGAGTCAGTGATGGCGAAATCTTGGAACAAAAAGATATTTAAACAAATTGATGAGCAGGTTAACCAAGCATCAAAAAATTTAGCTGAAGAAAGAGGGGCATGTCCTGATGCTGCAGAATATGGTTTTCAAGAAAGATTTTCAAATAAAACTGCAATAGCTCCAACAGCTTCTATTTCAATCATTTGTGGTGGAGCTTCTCCAGGAGTAGAACCTATTGCTGCTAATAGTTATACACACAAAACTTTATCTGGATCATTTAATGTTAGAAACAGATATCTTGAAGAGATATTAGAAGGTCATGGCAAAAACGATGATGAAACATGGTCCACAATTACAACTAATCAAGGATCAGTTTCTCACTTAGATTTTTTAACTGATTTGGAAAAAGATGTTTTTAAAACTGCTTTTGAGTTAAATCAGAAGTGGATTATTGAATTAAGTGGTGATCGAACGCCGTTTATCTCACAGGCCCAATCGGTCAATTTATTTTTACCAGCAGATGTTCATAAAAAAGAATTACATAGAATTCATTTTGATGCTTGGAAAAAGGGTTTAAAAAGCCTTTATTACTGTAGATCAAAATCAATTCAAAGGGCTGAAAATATCAATGATGCTAAATCAACAGATGTTACTGCCAATGTATATAAATCCAAAAATAATCAACCAAACCAAGAACAAGA
Organism: uncultured Pelagibacteraceae bacterium; assembly: GCA_902579925.1. Classification (GTDB taxonomy): domain Bacteria; phylum Pseudomonadota; class Alphaproteobacteria; order Pelagibacterales; family Pelagibacteraceae; genus Pelagibacter. The sequence continues at coordinate 12,610 of CACHIS010000007.1, read as the reverse complement.
ATACGAGGAGTGTCTATCATGTCAGTAACAGAAAAAATTAAAATGCCTAATAAAGAAATAGTTCAGCCAAAAAAAATGGGTCTATTAGTTGAAAATCCAGTTTACAAACCTTTCAGATATCCATGGTGTTATGATGCATGGTTAACTCAACAAAGAATTCATTGGTTACCAGAAGAGGTGCCATTAGGTGATGATGTTAGAGATTGGCAAAAGAATTTAAGTCAATCAGAAAAAAACTTACTAACTCAAATATTCAGATTTTTTACGCAAGCTGATGTTGAAGTAAGTAATTGTTATTTAAGACACTACACAACAGTGTTTAAACCAACTGAAGTTTTAATGATGATGACAGCTTTTGCATCTATGGAAACAGTCCATATTGCAGCTTACTCTCATTTATTAGATACAATCGGAATGCCTGAGTCAGAATATTCTGCTTTCATGAAGTATAAAGAAATGAAAGATAAATACGACTACATGCAAAATTTTGACATGAGCTCAAAAGAGGACATAGCAAAAACAGTTGCTGTTTTCAGTGCGTTCACTGAAGGCCTTCAGCTTTTTGCAAGTTTTGCAATTCTTTTAAATTTTCCAAGACATAACAAAATGAAAGGCATGGGTCAGATAGTTACCTGGTCTGTTAGAGATGAAACACTTCATTGTAATTCAATGATTAGAATTTTTAAAGAATTCATAAAAGAAAATCCAGAAATATGGAATGCAAAATTAAAAAAAGAACTTTATGAAGCTTGTAGAACTATCATAGAGCATGAAGATGCTTTTATTGATTTAGCTTTTGAAATGGGTCCAATGGAAGGTTTAACTGCAAAAGAAGTTAAAGATTACATTAGATTTATTGGAAATAGAAGGTTATCTCAATTAGGTCTAGAGCCTATCTATGATGTCCAAAAAAATCCGTTAGGATGGCTAGATACAATGTTGAATGCTGTTGAACACATGAACTTTTTTGAAGGTCGTGCAACAGAATATTCTAAAGCATCTACACAAGGAACTTGGGTAGAAGCATTTAGTTAATTAGGCAAAAGTGGTAAAAAAAATATTTTATTTATTAATCTTATTTTTTTTATCTCATTGTAATACCGTTACTGGCACTGTTGAAGGAACAGCCATTGGAATAGTAAAAGATGTAAAAACTACGTATCATTACTCCACATGTGTATTTACCAAAGTGCAATGTGGAGACCTAGACCTAGATTAATATTAAATTAAATCATGATTGAACAAGTAACTATTTACCTGACAGCAATGATTTTAGGAGTTATGTTATTCTTCTCATTTGTTATTGCTCCAGTAGTATTTACTACCTTAGATGAGGATAATGCTCGAAAGTTTATAAGAAGAATATTTCCTTTTTATTATAATATTAACCTAGGAATAAGTTTAATTGTCCTATTAATATTTATTTTTTTGAATAAGATGGGAATTGATTTCTACTTAATATTAACAATTAGTCTGCTATTTGCCATATCAAACTATCTCTTAATGCCATTAATAAATAAATATAGAGATGAGAAGCTAGATAATAAATTTAAATACACACATTTTATATCTGTTGTTATTAATTTTGTGCAAATGTTTTTTTTAGTTTTACTAATTATTTAATGAAATTTCTGAAAAGTAATTATCTTTGATTTAAACGAATAACTTTTCTGTATTTACTACCTTTGTAGCTTGCAAGCGGACGAATTAATTTATTTGCAGCATGCTGCTCAATTATATGAGCTGACCAACCTGTGATTCTTGAAATTACAAAAATTGGTGTAAAGAAATCAGTATCAAAACCCATTAAATGATATGTAGGCCCTGTAGGATAATCTACATTAGGGTGGATGTTCTTTCTGTCGATCATTACTTTTTCAACTATGTCATAAATCTTTTCAAATTTTTTGTCTTTTTTAATTTTTGCAACTTTCCCGAAATACTCTCTCATTGTAGGAACTCTAGAGTCACCACTCTTATAAACTCGATGACCGAAACCCATTACTACATCTTTATTATCTAGAGCTTTATTAATCCATTTTAATGCATTTTCAGGTTTTTTAATTTTGTTCATCATATGCATCACTTCTTCATTAGCCCCACCGTGCAAAGGTCCTTTTAAACTAGCGATTGCTCCAGTAATTGCCCCATGAATATCTGATAAACTACTTGTGATAGTTCTTGCTGTAAATGTTGAAACATTAAAACTATGTTCAGCGTATAAAATTAATGAAACATCAAAAGCTTTTACTATTTCTTTACTAGGTACTTTTCCAAAACACATATGAAAAAAATTTTCAGAGAAGGAAAGTTTTTTTTTAGGAGGAATTACCTTTTTACCTTTTCTTATTCTATAAAATGCGGCTAAAGCAACTGGTGTTTTAGCAAAAATTCTCATTACTTTTCTCATGTTTGATTTTGGTGAATTGTCTTTCGTATCTTTATCTTCAAGACCCATTATACTGACGGCAGTTCTTGCAACATCCATAGGATGAGCTTTTTTTGGAAATTTTTTAATGTCATCCAATAAAGTTTTTGACAATTTTCTTTCTTTTCTTTCAACTTTTTCAAAAGCTTTTAATTGTTTTTTGTTTGGGAGTTCACCATTTAAGATTAAATAAGCAACTTCTTCAAATTTACATTTTGCACACAGATCTTGGGCAGCATAACCTCTATAAGTTAAAGAATTAATTTCTGGCATGACTTTAGAAACTTCTGTTTCATCAACAGTTATTCCAAGCAGACCTTTTTTAATGTCATCACTCATTATTCATGACCTTCTGTGTCAAAATTATAAATTTTTTCGTCCAAACTATTATATTTTTCATAATCTACAAGATCATATAATCGTTTTCTGGTTTGCATTTTATCAATAATGTTATTTTGATGTCCACTTGCATAAATGTCTCTTAAACCATCCTCGACATTTTTCATTGCTAATCTTTGAGTTGTGACAGGATAAATTACTATATTATATCCAAGATTTTCTAATTCTTTATAATTTAATAATTTTGTTTTTCCAAATTCAGTCATATTAGCCAGCAAATAACATGAAAGTTCTTTTCTAACTTTTTCAAAATCTTTTTCATCATGAAGCGCTTCAGGAAATATAATCTCTGCACCAGCGTTGATATAAGCTTTACATCTTTCAATCATTTTATCTATTCCCTCTACACTTTTGGCATCTGATCTTGCAATAATTTTAAAATTTTTATCTTTTTTTGCCAAAACACACTCTTTAATTTTTTTAACCATTGCATCAGTCGATATCAATTCTTTATTATCTAAGTGTCCACATCTTTTTCTTTCGACTTGATCTTCAATGTGAACTCCAGTAATTCCAAAGTCCTCAAAAGTTTCTATAGTTTCTTTACAAGATTTAAATCCTGTATCTATATCAACAATTGTAGGAAGATTGGTAACTCTGGAGATTAAATATGACCGAGTGCTAACATCTTGTAATGTAGTTAAACCAATATCTGGAAATCCAAGATCATTTGCCATAACACCACCTGAAACATAAACAGCATCATAGCCTATCTCTTCTATCAACTTCGCAGTTAGGGGATTATAAGCACCAGGCACCCTCAGTATTTTTTTTGATTTTAATTTTTCTGAAAAATCTTTTCTTTTTTGTATTGGTTCTTTCTCAACAAAATGCATTAAAAAATACCCTTTTTTAAGTTTCGTTTAATTTTGTTTTTCCTCACTATAATATTTAGTTTATCTAACTGACCGGGTTTTAGTTTTCTTAAATTTTGTACTGTTTTTAAAAATCTACCTATTTCTTTTTTGTCTAATAAATTCTCAGTTAGAGTTAAAAATTTATTAATATAATTTTTTCTTTTAAATGGTCTTGAGCCATAAGGGTGAGCATCTGCAACTCCTTGTTCTTCACTAATCTTTTTTCCGTTTTTTAATGTTATTACTACTTTTGCACCAAAGGCCTTTTTTCTAGGATTTGGATCGTGGTATCTTTTTGTCCATTTTTTATCTTCATGGGTTTTGATTGATCTCCATATTTTAATTGTACTTTTTCTTTTTGCTCTAGCCTTTGAATAAGATTTAACGTGGTGCCAATTACCATCTTCCAAAGCTACAGCAAAGATGTACATTATTGAATGATCTAGAGTTTCTCTGCTTGCGTTTGGATCCATTTTTTGGGGGTCATTTGCACCAGTACCTATTACATAATGAGTATGATGACTGGTATAAATATCTATTTTCCTAATCTGATTAAGATTTGGAATTTTTTTTTTAAGTTTTTTGGCTAGATCAATAAGTGCTTGTGATTGATATTCAGCAGAATACTCTTTTGTATAAGTTTCAAGTATTGCTTTTTTAGTTTCGTTCTTTTTCGGAAGTGGAACTTTATATGTTGCTTTTTTTCCATCTAAAATTCTAGCTATAACACTATCTTCGCCTTCATAAATTGGACTTGGAGCTCCTTCACCTCGCATAACTCTATCAACAGCCTCAATAGCAAGTTTACCAGCATGTGCAGGCGCAAAAGCTTTCCAGCTTGAGATTTCTCCTTTTCTTGATTGTCTAGTTGAAATAGTTGTGTGGAGAGCTTGCTGAACAGCTTGATAGATTGTTTCTGTGTTTAATTTTAGCATTGATCCAATACCAGCAGCAACACTTGGTCCTAGATGAGCTATGTGATCCACTTTATGTTTATGCAAACAAATTCCTTTTACTAAATTAACCTGCACTTCATAGGCAGTTATTATTCCCCTTAAAAGATCGTATCCACTTTTTTTATTTTGTTGTGCAACACTTATTAAGGCAGGAATGTTATCACCAGGATGACTATAATCAGCCGCTAAAAAAGTATCATGAAAATCAAGTTCTCTTACAGCTGTTCCATTGCTCCATGCCGCCCATTCACAATCAAATTTTAATTTACTATTAACTCCAAATAATGTTGCACCATTTTTTCTCAAATGTTTTAAAGCCATTTCTCTAGATGAAACAACTGGATGTCTATTTAAAGAAGCTATCGCAACTGATGCATTATCGATAATTCTATTAATTACCATTTCTATTGCCTCCCTATCCAATTTTGCATTATCACTAGCAATCTCAGCAATTTTCCAGGCCAATTGTTTCTTTTTGGGTAAATGAATTTTAGATGGAAAAACTTTTACGTTATGTATGATCAAAATAACTCCTAGTAGAAAACTGTTCTAATAGGTAAAAAAAAATAATCAATATTAAAGATATTTTGCTACAATTTTTTCAACACCAATGAAGTCTTTTATTAAGTGATTATGGTAAATTTCAGTTGTATTTTTTTCAGTGTATCCATCTTCCAGTAAAATCACTGGAATCCCTGCTTCTTTTGCAGCATTAGCATCTGTCTCACTATCACCAATCATTAAAGTTTTTTTTAGGTCTCCATCTAAAATTTCAACCACTGATGTCAAATGTCTTGGGTCGGGCTTACAATAATCAAATGTATTGTGACCAGCCACATATTCAAAAAATTCATAAATTCCAATTTTTTTTAAAAGATCAATTGCTAAATGCTCCTGTTTGTTAGTACAAACACCCATAGAAATTTTATTTTCTTTTGACCATATTAAAAAATCCTTTACACCATCAATGAGTTTACTTTCGTTAACAATATTATTACCATAATAGTCTACAAATTCTTTCACCATTTCTTTTTTAATTTTTTCATCTTGGACTTTTCCAAATTCTTTTTTAGCTTGACCCCATATAGATCTACCAAGCATAGCACCAGCACCTTGACCCACCAAATTTCTTATTTCTTTTGTAGATTTGGTTGGATAACCAAATTTATTCATTACATGATTATGGGCCCTCATTAAATCTGGCGCTGTATCTACTAATGTGCCATCTAAATCAAAAAGAATTGTGTAAACTTGTTTCATTTTTAAAAGTATTTTTAAGAAATATTTTGTGAATTAAGAAAGATATATACTTAATATAAATGATTTTCTAGATGAAACAATTAAATTTACAAAAATTTCAAAATTCATTGAGAAATAAATTTTTAAAATCTGGAGTTAATATGATTGCCCCAGATACAATTTATTTTTCAAAAGACACAAAAATCGGAAAAAATGTAACTATTGAACCATATGTAGTTATTGGTTCAAAAGTGAAAATTGGGAATGGAGTTAATATAAAATCTTTTACCCATTTAGAAAATTGTAAAATCGAAAGTAAAGTAGAAGTGGGACCTTACGCAAGAATAAGACCAGGTACTATTTTAAAAGAAGGTTCTAAGGTTGGAAACTTTGTTGAAATCAAGAAAAGCATAGTCGGGAAAAAATCTAAGGTAAATCATTTGACTTATATTGGTGATACCTTGATTGGTAAATCAGCAAATATTGGAGCAGGGACAATCACATGTAATTACGATGGAATTAAAAAGAATAGAACTAAAATAAAAGATAATGTATTTGTTGGCTCCAACTCATCTTTGGTAGCGCCGTTAACACTTGAGGAAAATAGTATAGTTGGAGCAGGTTCAGTTATTACTAAAAATGTCAGTAGAAAATCTCTAGCACTAAGTCGTAGTCAACAACTAGAAGTAAAAAATTATAAAAGAAAGTCTAAATAACAATGTGTGGAATAATAGGAATAAATAGTAATAAACCTGTTTCATCTACAATAATTAGCTCTTTAAAAAAATTAGAATATAGAGGCTATGATTCTGCTGGAATTGCAACACTTACAAACAATGAAATTAATGAAGTTAAATCTGAGGGCAGAGTAAATAAACTTGAGAGTAATCCATTGATCAAAAACATGGAAGGAACTATTGGAATAGGTCATGTTCGATGGGCAACACATGGGTTACCGAATAGTGTAAACGCTCATCCACACTCATCACAAAATGTCTCTGTTGTCCACAATGGAATAATTGAAAATTCAACTCAGTTAAAAAAATTTTTAGTTAGCATGGGGCATAAATTTAAATCACAAACTGATACAGAGGTAATTGTTCATTTAATCACAGAAAATCTAAAGTCAGATAATATTGTGAAATCAATTCAAAAAACTTTAAAATCTCTTCATGGCAGTTTTGCACTTGGAATAATATTTAGAGACCAGCCCGATATAATTGTTGGTGCGAGAAGAGGGTCACCTTTAGCTGTAGGGTATGGACCAAATGAGAATTATCTAGGCTCTGACTCGTATGCTTTAAAAGCTATGACTAACAAAATTACTTATTTAAATGACGGTGAATTTTGTATTGTTAAAAAAGACCATGTTGAATTTTTTAGTGAGGATGGAAATAAGATAAATAAAAAAGTTTTAGAATTATCCTCTGAAGATAATAAATACGAAAAGGGTGATTATAAATATTTTATGGCTAAAGAAATAGAAGAACAGCCATCAACATTAAAAAATGGTATTAATGAATACATAGATACTTTGAATAATGATATAAATATTTATAATTTTCCATGGAAATCTAATGAGATTTCCTCAGTTACTCTAATTGGTTGTGGCACCGCATATCACTCGTGTTTATTGGCAAAATACTGGTTTGAAGAGCTCACCACATTAGATGTAAACGTGGATATAGCATCAGAATTTAGATATAGAAACAATAGATTTAAAAAAGACAATTTATATGTATTTGTCTCACAGTCTGGTGAAACTGCAGATACTTACGCAGCTTTAGATCTATGTAATCAAAATGATATGAAAACTTGTGCTGTTGTTAATATTATCGAAAGTTCTATTGCTAGAGACTCTAAATTTGTTTTACCAATACATTGTGGCACTGAAATAGGTGTTGCATCCACCAAAGCTTTTCTTGGTCAGATTCTAATATTGTATATTCTTGGCTTAAAAATTGGATTATTGAGAAAAGATTTGAAAAGAGAATTGTTTAATCAAAAATTAAAAGATCTTAAGTCCTTGCCAAAACTAGCAGAAAAGACTTTAATGACAGATAACAAAATTCAATCAATATCAAACATTTTTAATGAAGCGAAAGGCTCAATGTTTTTAGGAAGAGGCTTTTCTTTTCCAATAGCGTTAGAGGGTGCATTAAAATTAAAAGAACTATCTTACATTCATGCTGAAGGTTATCCAGCTGGAGAAATGAAACATGGACCACTTGCATTAATTGAAGAGGGAATGCCTGTTGTTGTTTTAGCACCAAGAGATAGTTACTACCAAAAAACAATTTCCAATATGCAGGAAGTTATCGCTAGAGGAGCAAAAGTTTTGTTGATAACGGATAAGAGTGAAGATGAGGTGGTTTCGGAGAATATTTGGGAAAAAATAGAGGTTGAAAGTTCGAACGAAGATCTTTTACCGTTCCTTTTAACAATACCTTTACAAAAATTGGCTTATTATTCAGCACTAAAAAAAGGATTTGATATAGATAAGCCGCGAAATTTGGCTAAATCAGTAACCGTTGAATAATAAAAAAACTCTGATACAACAATCCTGAGTTGAACATGAAAAATTGGAAAATTAATAGTTGGAGAAAATATCCCGTCAAACACATACCTACGTATGACGATGAGAGGGAACTTAATAGTGTTTTAAATAAATTAAAAACATTTCCACCACTTGTATTTGCGGGTGAGACTAGACATCTAAAAGATCAATTAGCTAAGGTAGTTGATGGTAAAGCTTTTTTATTACAAGGTGGTGATTGTGCTGAAAGTTTTGCTGAGTTCCATCCTGATAATATAAGAGATACTTTTAAAGTAATTCTTCAAATGGCTTTAGTAATGACTTACTCAGCATCCTTACCTATTGTGAAACTTGGAAGAATTGCTGGACAGTTTTCTAAGCCAAGAAGCGCCCCAACAGAAAAACAAGGTAATATAGAATTACCAAGTTATTTAGGTGACAATATTAATGCAATAGATTTTAACGAAAAAGCTAGAAGACCTGACCCAAAAAGAATGTACAAAGCTTATTCTCAGTCAGCTTCAACACTAAATCTTCTGCGAGCATTTTCAAAAGGTGGTTTTGCAGACTTAAACAAAGTTCACTTGTGGAACTTAGATTACATAAAAAAAAGTCCCCAAGCTAAAAAATTTAAAGACTTAGAGGATAAAATTGCTGATGCGTTGGCTTTTATGGAAGCGTGTGGAATAACTTCAGACTTTAATAATAGATTATACACCGTAAATTTCTGGACATCACACGAAGCATTACATTTGCCATTCGAAGAAAGTATGACGAGAGTTGATTCTACTACTGGTGAATACCATGACACATCTGCTCATTTCGTGTGGATTGGAGATAGAACAAGACAACTGGATGGTGGACATGTTGAATTTTGTAGAGGAATAGAAAATCCAATAGGGATAAAATGTGGTCCCACTTCTAAACCTGAAGAGATCGCAAAAATTTGTGATGTGCTAAATCCAACAAATGAAAAAGGAAAAATAACTTTAATTTCAAGATTTGGTCATCAAAATGTTGAAAAGTTTTTACCGAAGTTAATCAGACGAATTAAAAAAGAAGGACTTAACGTAATTTGGTCTTGCGACCCAATGCATGGAAATACCATTGCATCTACAACTGGATTTAAAACAAGACCTTTCAACAATGTAGTAAATGAAGTTAAAAATGTTTTTGGCGTACATCAATCAGAAGGATCTTATGCAGGTGGCTTGCATGTAGAAATGACTGGTCAAGATGTGACAGAGTGTACGGGTGGAGCTAGAAAAATATCTGATGCCGATTTATCGAGCAGATATCACACTCATTGTGACCCTAGATTGAATTCAGATCAGGCTTTAGAGTTAGCGTTTTTAATTTCTGATGAGATTAAAAAGAATAGCAGCTATTCTAAAAATGCTATTCAAGCGGCATCTTAAACTATTGCTATCTGTATTAATATAATTAAATAGATTGCTATGAGTCCCAAAGAGAAAACAAAATTTATATCAAATTGGATTAAATCCTACGCAGAGGGAATGCCTTCAAAAGCACAATCATTAGTAATTGGTATTTCTGGTGGTATAGATTCTTCTGTTTCAAGCACATTAAGTGCAATGACTGGCTTAAAAACAATAGTTCTAACTATGCCAATAAAACAAATAGAGAATCAACACGACTTAAGTTTAAAACATCAAAATTGGCTAGTTAAGAATTTTAAAAATGTTGAAGCTCACACAATTAGTCTGGATAAATTATTTGAAACTTTCTCTTTAACATTAAATAAATTTGATAATGAACATGGTTTTGCAAACTCTAGAGCAAGATTGAGAATGACAACACTTTATCAAGTGGCAGCGGCAAACAAAGGTATTGTTGTAGGCACAGGCAACAAAGTGGAAGACTTTGGCGTCGGATTTTATACTAAATATGGAGATGGTGGAGTAGATATTTCGCCAATAGCGGATTGTAACAAAACTGAAGTTTGGGAATTAGGTAAAGAATTAGGAATACTAAAGGAAATCATTGACGCTCAACCAACAGATGGTTTGTGGGACGATGGTAGAACTGACGAGGGCCAACTTGGTTTTAGTTACAATGAATTAGAGGATGCAATGAGTAATCCCGACTCACCTCACAAAGCTAAATACGAAAAAATTAGAAAACAAAATTTGCATAAAATGGACCCCATTCCAGTGTGCAAAATTCCTAATTAATCAATTCGATTAACAAATCATCAAATAAGGTATACTTCTTAATCGATTGATATGGATATTTATTTAACAAATAATTTAACAAATAAAAAAGAACAATTTGTTCCAAAGAGTGAGAACAAAGTAGGTATATATGTTTGTGGACCTACAGTTTATGACGATCCTCATATAGGAAATGCAAGGCCGCTAGTAATTTTTGATATTTTATTTAAATTATTAAAGAATGAATTTCCTTCAGTCCAGTATGTAAGAAATATAACTGATATTGATGATAAAATAATTAAGTCCTCGCAGGAACAAAAAATATCAACAAAAGAATTGACTGTTAAAATAACCAAAGGATTTTTAGACGATTGTAAATTCTTAAATTGTGACGATCCTACTCATCAACCTAAAGCAACTGAGAATATTGATCTAATGATTGAAATGATTAATGATTTGATAAAAAAAGGATTTGCATATGAAAATAAAAAGCATGTGTATTTTGAGGTTAAAAAATTTTCTGATTATGGAAAATTATCAAATAAAAATTTAGAAGATTTAGTTGCTGGATCTAGAGTAGAAATTAGTGAGAATAAAAGAAATTCAGAAGACTTTGTTTTATGGAAGCCTTCAAATAATGATGAACCTTCTTGGGACTCACCTTGGGGCAAAGGCCGGCCAGGTTGGCATTTAGAGTGTTCAGCTATGTCAAAAAAATTCTTAGGCAATGAATTTGATATTCATGGTGGGGGTATAGACTTAATTTTTCCTCATCATGAAAATGAAATAGCCCAATCAAGATGTGCCAATGATACAAAAGTTTTTGCAAATTACTGGATACATAATGCCTTTATTACTATGTCTAATGAAAAAATGGCTAAGTCTCAAGGTAACATTTTAAAGATAAAAGATTTTAAAAAAAAGATTAGTGGTCAAATAATTAGATTAGCTTTAATGAGTGCACATTATAGACAGCCACTAGATTGGAACGATAAATTATTAAATGATTGTGAAAATACATTAGATAAATGGTATAAAGTTTACTCATCCAATATTAAATCTATCAAAGTTTCAGATGAAATTTTAAAACCATTATACGAAGATCTAAATACCCCGGGGTATATCGCTAACCTGCACAAGTTATACGAAAAAGCTAATAAAGGTGAAAATATAGACTTATTTGTTTCAGCATGTAAATTCATTGGTTTGATGAATGAAACTAGCGAGCAATGGAATGAGTTTAAAAAGAATAGAGTATCTATAACTGAGTCTGAGATTGAAAATTTACTTAGTCTAAGAGATAAAGCCAGAGAAAATAAGAATTACAAAGAAGCTGACAAAATTAGAGATATGCTTTTAGACAAAGGTGTTTTAATAGAGGACAAAGATGGTAAAACACTCTGGAAATTTAAATGAGTAAAGAAAGATTATACATTTTTGATACAACTTTAAGAGATGGAGCTCAAACACAGGGTGTTGATTTTTCTCTTGAGGAAAAAGAAAAAATTGCTTTAGCTCTAGATAATCTAGGTGTGGATTATATAGAGGCGGGATGGCCAGGAGCCAATCCAACAGACACAGAATTTTTTCAAAAAAAACACGAATTTAAAAATTCAAAATTGACATCTTTCGGTATGACAAAGAGATCAGGACGAAGTGCGGAAAACGATACTGGTTTATCAGCACTAATGAACTCAAATACTTCTGCTGTCTGTTTAGTTGGCAAGTCATGGGATTTTCATGTTGATATTGCTTTAGGTATAACAAATGAGGAAAATTTAGATAATATTTCTGAAAGTGCTAAACATTTCGTTAAAGCAAACAAAGAATTTATGTTTGATGCAGAACATTTTTTTGACGGTTATAAAGCAAATCCGAAATATGCACTTTCCTGTATCAAAGCTGCTTATGACGAAGGTGCTCGATGGATTATACTATGTGATACAAATGGAGGAACACTCCCGCATGAAGTTGTACAGATAGTTAGCGAAGTTGTAAAAGTAGTGCCAGGAAAACACTTA
>CACHIS010000006.1 GCA_902579925.1 uncultured Pelagibacteraceae bacterium | reverse complement strand
ATTGAGTCAAAAAATTCATTTGCAATGAAAATTGTTGGTGCTTTCCTAATTTTTTTTATTTCTGGAGTCCAGGTTATTTTTTTCAATTTTAACTCTTTTTTTTGGATTTTTATCATTTTAGGACTTTTCTCGTGAATTATAATATTGCAAGTTTTTAAAAAATTTGGAAAATTTTTAAAACTTTCTATCAAAATTTTCATCATTGAACCATTACCTGCACCTAATTCAACTAAGTTAAATTTTCTTGGTGAACCTAAATTTTCCCATAATCCAACGATCCAAATTGCAATTATTTCTGAAAACATTCTAGATACATTTGGAGCCGTAATAAAATCACCTTCCTTTCCAAAAGGATTTTTCTTCATGTAGTATCCCATTTTTTTGTCGTATAAAGAGAGATCAATAAATCTATCGAGAGGAAGCTTAAGACTATTTTTTGAATTCATATTTTGTATAAAATAAATAGCTCCCAATTAATAAGAATATTAAACTTATAATTTGTCCCATACTGAGATTGAACAAGATGTAACCCAATTGCTCATCTGGGACTCTAAAAAATTCAATTACAAATCTGAAGATAGAATAAATTATCAAAAACATTGCTGATATTAAACCTGGAATTTTCATTGAGACTTTTCTTCTCAAATACATAAGGATTATAAATAACAAAATTCCCTCAAATAAAGCTTCATAAAGCTGAGAGGGATGACGATATAAATCATCTATCTTAAGAAATTTGACACCCCAAGGTAAATTAGTTTCTGTACCATAAAGTTCAGAATTTATGAAATTAGCAACTCTTCCAAAAAAAATCCCAATAGGTGCAACATTAGAGACCACATCTAGATAAATGTAAGGATTATGATTATTTCTTTTTGAAAATAAAATGCTTGCAAGAATAACTCCCAAGAGACCACCATGAAATGACATTCCTCCTTGCCAAATTTTGAAAATTTCTAATAAGTTATTTATATAATAATCGAAATTATAAAATATTACATAACCTAGCCTTCCTCCAATAATAATTCCAAGTATAAGAAAAGTTATGAAGTCATCAAACTTTTCTTTTACCTCATTATTTTTTATATAAAATTTTTTTGCTATGATCCAACCTACCAAAATTCCAAATATGTATGCCATCGAGTACCATCTAAACTCTAGAGAAAATATACTAAAAGCGACTGGGTCAAAATTATTAATGAACATTTTTAATTATAATAATAAGATATAGATATAATAACTTAATTAAGAAATATATGAAAAATTCAAAATTTGTTTTTGATAAAATAACAAAACTATTGGAACAAGGATTGATCTCCTCAAGAGATATAACTAATGAGTTAGTTAGTATTTTAAAATCAAAAAGAGATGAAATTGTATTTAAAATGAAATTAACCAGCAAAGATGAATTCGATGTCTTATCTAAAAGAGTTGAAATTTTAGAAAAAAAGTTAGAAAAAAAACAAGTAAAAATAAAGAAATCTAAACGGGTAAAAAAATCTTGACCTCTAATCCATTTAAAGTGGACTTATTTAGTCTAATGTTACCACCATGTGATCGAATAATGTCCGATGCTATTGAAAGACCCAAACCTACACTTGACTTAGAGTCTGCTCTTCCTTTATCTATTTTATAAAAGGGCTTAAAAACATTCTCGTATTCATCCTCTGGTATACCTGGTCCATCATCTTCAACTTTTATAACTAAGTTTGTTTTTTTCTTTGAAAGCTCAATATTCAATTTATTTCCATACTTAATTGAGTTTTCAATAAGATTATTAAGACATCTTTTAATTAAATTTTTTCTACCATTTAAATATATTCTTGACGGAATCTCTTTATTTATATTTTTATTCTTATATTTTTCAATAATTTCAATCATTAATTCACTAAGATCAAAGAGTTCATCTTTTTCTGCAAATGAAGAACTTGTAAACTGCAAATACTCATTCAGCATTTTTTCCATTTCATTTATGTCCTCGGTTAATTTATTTGCTAGGGATTTATCTTTTATAAATGCAGTTTGTAATTTCATTCTTGTTAATGGAGTTCTTAAGTCGTGGCTAATACCTGATAACATTTCTGACCTTTGATTAAGATGTCTTAATATTCTTTTTCTCATTCTATCAAATTCAAAACCTGCTTGTCTAATTTCAGCTGCACCTGAGGGTTTAAATTCATCAACATTCTCCCCTCTTCCAAATTTTTGAGCAGCTTTTGCTAAAGCTGTAATTGGTCTTGTTTGGTTTTTAAGGAAAATTAGAGAAATGATCACAACAATAAAGGCAGGGACAGTTATCCATAATCCAAATAATCTTGCTGAAGTGCTTGTAAGCCTATCCTTAGGAACTATGAATTTAAAATATCCATTTTGATATTTAATTCTTAAATCGACAAGCTCTTTATAATTTGTGGTGTTAAACCAAAAAATTTCAGATCCAAACTTCGATTTCAATTCTCTTCTTAATGTTCTATCAATCGGGCTAAACCATCTTTCATCAAAGAAAAAATTAAAGTTTTCATCTTCAACAAACTCAATATTTAAATCTTGATACAAAGAAAAAATATTTATAGTTTCATTTTTTTCAAACATATTATTTTTGTATACCTCAATAAAAGTTTGAATTTCATTCACCAAGGCTCTTGTCATACCTTTATTAGTTTTTATCCAAAGACTATCAAAAAAAACTACAGTTATTGTTAGTTGTATTAAAATTACTGGTATAGCTACAATTAGAAGTGCTCTATAAAATAATCTTTTTGGTAACAAATTTTTAACAAATTTATTCAATCCATAAAACATAGCCTGATCCTCTAATTGTTTGAAGAAACTTTGGATTTTTTGGATTAATCTCAATTTTTTTTCTCAATCTTGTAATGATCACATCAATTGATCTTTCTTTATCTAAATTAATTAATTTACCTATTTCTTCTCTTGCAAATATTTTTCCTGGGTTATTTATCATTTCTTCTAATATTATTTTTTCAGTATTATTAATTTTATATTCTGAGTCATTTTGTAAAATTATTTGTTTATTTAAATCAATTCTTATATTTTGAAATTCGATAATTCTTTTAATACTATTTTGTTTAGTTTTATCTATTATATTTTTGATCCTTAAATCAAGTTCTTTAGGCTCAAATGGTTTAGGTAAATAATCATCAGCACCCATTTCCAAACCCTCGATTCTTTCAGCAGGCTCACCTTTTGCAGTTAATAAAAGCACTGGTGTATTAATATTTTTTTTGTTCTCATTTAAAAATTCAAGGCCACTTTTACCTGGCATCATTATATCTAAGACTATCAAATCAAATTTAATTATTTTAATTTTCTCAGAGGCATCTTCAGCATTATTAGCGGTTGTAACTAAGTATTTTTTTTCATTTAAGTATTTTTTTACTAATGACCTAATTCCCTCATCATCATCTACTACTAAAATATGTGCAATAAATTTATCCATTTATTATTCTATTTAAAACTTCATCGAAGCTAAGCACTTCTTGCGAACTAGAGCTGAGTAAAGCATTATAAATTCTTTTTTTTTGTACTTCGAAAATTTCATTAAAAATTTTTTTTCCTTTTTCATTTAAAAAAATATGTTTTACTCTTGTGTCATTCTCATCTTTATTAAAAAAAATTACTTCCAATTTTATTAAGTCTTTTAATACTCTGTTTAAACTTTGCTTTGTAACCTTAAGTTTTCCCATAAGTTCTGATATTGAAATTCCTTCATACATAGATATTAAATGAATAGTTTTTTGATGGGCTAGTCCAATATTGTATTTATTTAGAACTTTTTTTGAATCTGCAAAAGTTTCTCGGTAACTCAAAAATAGTTTTTCAATTAAGTGTTTTAATTGTTCATCTTTTAAATATAAAAGCTCTTTCATCACAGGTAAGTTATATTGACATATTATATATACACAGATATTTTTCAGTAATATTTTTTAAATTTCATACATGATACCTTACGACAAAAGATCAGGAAACATATGGTACAATGGCCAATTAGTAGATTGGTCTGAAGTTAAGGTACATGTTTTAAGCCATGGGTTACATTACGCCAGCTGTGTTTTTGAAGGTGAGAGAGTTTACGATGGATCAATTTTCAAATTAGAGGAACATACTTCAAGATTTTTTTATTCGGCAAAAAGAATGGGTTTTGAAATACCTTATAGCGAAGAAGAGATAAATGCTGCATCAAATTCTATAATAAAAAATCAAAAAGTTGAGAATGGATATGTTAGACCAGTTGCTTGGAGAGGAAGTGAGATGATGGCTATCTCTGCTCAACAAACAAAAATTCATGTTGCGATAGCTACTTGGGAATGGGGTTCATATTTTGATCCAAAATTAAAGATAGAAGGAATTAAATTAAATATCTCAAATTGGAGAAGACCTGCACCAAATACAATACCTTGGGATACTAAAGCCTCAGGTTTATATATGATCTGCACATTATCAAAACACGAAGCTGAGAAAAATGGATTTACAGACTCACTAATGTTAGATCATGAAGGAAATATAGCTGAAGCGACAGGAGCAAATGTTTTTTTTAAAGATAAGAATGGAGAGCTTCATACGCCCATCCCTGACTCTTTTTTAGATGGAATAACTAGAAGAACTGTAATTGATATTGCAAAATCAAAAAATATAAAAGTAAATGAGAGAAAAATTAAACCTGAAGAGTTAAAAAATTTTGTAGGGTGCTTTTTAACGGGTACTGCAGCAGAAGTCACCCCAGTTTCATGCATTGCTGAAAATCAATTTAAAGTTTGTGATTTAATTATAAGTTTAAATAAGAGTTATCAATCCTTGGTAAGGAATAAGAAGGCTGCTTAATCTTTATTGTCTTCTGATATTGCATGATCAATTCCTCTACGCATATATTCATAGCCAGTAAAAAGTGTCAGTGCAGCTGACAACCATAAAAGGATTATTCCTATTGTCTGAGCATTGTAATCTTGAAAATTTATAATTTTGTTTCCAGTTTCACCCGATAGTAAAAGTGCTATAGAGACCATTTGCAAAACTGTTTTTAATTTTGCCAAATTTGATACAGGTAATTTAATTTTCCCTTTAGCTAAAAATTCTCTTAAACCTGAAATTAAAATTTCTCTTGTTAAAATAATTATTGCTGCAATCACCTCATAGCTTCTTATTGTTCCATCCATTACTAACAAGATTAATGCTGTAGCTACGATAATTTTATCTGCTATTGGATCTAACAGTTCACCTAACTTAGATTCTTCTCCAAGAATTCTTGCTAACATACCATCTAAAAAGTCTGTGAAAGACGCTACAATAAACAAAATTAAAGCAGTCAAGTCTCCATAAAACCCAGGTAAATAGAAAGCTAAAACAAAAAAGGGAACGATTAAAATTCTGCCTACAGTAAGTATATTGGGTATTTTTTTAAGCATATTTTTTTTTTATTCATGGAAAAAATTATATATCTTTTTTGCGACTTTTACTTCAACACCATCTACAGATTTTATTTCATCGAGACTAGCTGATTCAACTGCTCTTGCAGATCCAAAATGGTTTAAAAGGGCTCTTTTTCTTATTGAACCAATTCCATCTATTTGATCTAGCAAAGATTTATTCATTCCTTTTTTCCTTTTTGCCCTGTGAGCGCTTATCGCAAATCTGTGAGATTCGTCACGAATTCTTTGAAGAAAAAATAAAGTAGGATCATTTTTTGCAAATTTGACTTCTTTTCCATTATGAAAAAAAGTTTCATTACCACTATTTCTAAATTTACCTTTTGCTATAGCAATAATAGGGATGTCGTGTAGCCCCAATTCATTTAAAGCCTCTCTAGCTACAGAGTATTGTCCTTTTCCACCATCAACCATAACTAAATCCGGAAATGACAAATAATTATCTTTCTCTTGGACTGCTCTTTTAAACCTTCTATTCAATACTTCACGCATCATCCCATAGTCATCTTGTTCATTTTTTTTATTTTTTATATTAAATTTTCTGTATCTTTTTTTTATAAATCCTTCATCTCCATAAGCTATTAAGGCACCAACGCTATTAGTTCCTTGAATATGGCTATTATCATAAACTTCAATTAGATTTATATTTGTCTCTAAATTAAATTTTGTAGTTACTGCTTCAAATAATTCTCGGTTATTCTGGCTTTCATAAAGTTTTCTATTCAAACTATCTTTAGCGTTTTTAATGGCCTGATTGATTACTTTTAACTTTGAGCCTTTTTTTGCAACTGATATATTAATCTGCTTACTTTCTTTTTGTGAAAGTGTTTTCTCAATTAATACCTTCTCTTTTATTTCCTCAGATAAAATTATTGAGGATGGGACACTTTTATTTTCATAAAATTGAGAAACAAAAGAATTTATTATATTACTTAATTTTTCATCTGGGTCGTGTTTTGGAAAAAAAGCTTGATTACCCCAGTTTTGTTTTGATCTATAAAAAAAAACTTGAATACAAGTTTTGCCCGACTCTTTGTAACCTGCGATTACATCAGCCTCAATCAAGTTGGCCTCATTTATTCTTTGTGAAGACTGAATTATATTTAAAGATTTTATTCTATCTCTTAAAATCGTTGCTTTTTCAAAATCTAAATCTGCACTAGCTTTTTCCATTTGGTCTGAAAGATTTTTTTGTATTTTTCTTGATTTACCCGATACAAATTCTATTGCGTCATCTACTGTTTTTTTATAATCCTCTTTTTCTATATAACCCACACAAGGTCCAGAACATCTCTTAATTTGGTACAAAATACAGGGACGCTCTCTATTTTTAAAAACTGTATCATCACAAACACGTAGGTGAAAAATCTTTTGTATCATTTTAATTGTCCAATTAGCTGAACCTGCAGATGCGAAAGGACCAAAATAAAAACCTTCATTTGTTTTTTTTCCACGATGTCTTTTTATTTGAGGCCATCTATCTTTATTACTAATAAAAATAAAAGGAAAAGATTTATCATCTCTTAATAGAATATTAAATTTAGGTTTATGTTTTTTAATTAAATTTGCTTCAAGAAGTAATGCCTCACTCTCATTTGAAGTAGTTGTAATTTCTAGCTTTCTAGTTTGAGACAGCATTCTCTCGGTTCGAATAATATGATTTTTTTCAGCTACATAGCTTTTAAGTCTATTGGGTAAATTTTTTGCTTTACCAACGTAAAGGATATCTCCCTTATCATTAAGCATTTTGTATACCCCAGGTAATTTTGGAATAAGCGTAAGCTCTTTTTTAATAACCTCTTTTCCTATATCAGAACTTATCATGACTTCTCTTTTTGGTAATTTGAATACCAACCGATGAACAGTCTTTTAAAATTTCTAATTTTTCAATTTTTAACATTATTTTACCTATCCTTTTATCTTTAAACAATTCATCAAAAACTGCCTCTGCAAGGGACTCTAAAAAATTGTAGTGTTTCTTTTTAACTAATTTTGTTATTAATTTAACAACTGTTCCATAGTTTACTATTGACTTAATGTCTTTATCATTGGTAGGTTTTTTATCCTCATAGTCAATCTCAAGACTAAATTTAATTTTTTGGGATTTCTCTTTTTCAAATTCATAATAACCAAGTTTAAGATCTAAAATAAGTTCATTAATTAAAATTTTTTTCTCGTAATTGAACAAGCTTTTTGATTTATTAATCTTAACTATTCTAAGATTATTTTTTTTCATTCATTACCACCTATTATATCTGGTGTTTGCCAGTTCAAACTTTGACCACTGTCGATTGCTAAAACCTGACCCGTAATAGAGCTGTTTTTTATAAAAAAGTCAACAGCATTACAGATTTCTTTGACATCAACCTGTTGTTTTAATGGGGTAGCAAAATACTGTTTTTTAAAGTGTTTTTCAGTTTGTCTTTTATTTTTAATTGTTGGACCCGGAGCTATACCATTTACACGTATTTTTGGAGCCAGGCTCATTGCACTTGTTTTAGTTAAAGTATAAAGGCCTGTTTTACTCAATGTATACGAAAAAAAGTACGGTGTTAATTTGAAAACTCTTTGGTCAATAATATTAATTATACTATTATTTTTTCCTCTGGTATTTTTGGCAAAACCTTTTGATAGCAATGCAGGCGCTTTAAGATTTGTATTTAAATGAAGATCCCAACTTTTAAATGTAAAATTTTCCAATTTATCATTTTCAAATAAGGAGGCATTGTTAATTAAACAGTCAAAATATTTTAATTTTATTTTTGAAAATTTAATAATTTTATCCACATCATTTTCTTTACCTAGATCTGCTTTTACTAAATAAACAATAGTACCATTCTTTTTTAATTCTTTTTTAAGCTTCTCTGCTTTAGATTTAGATTTATTATAGTGAATTACTATCTCAATTTTTGGTCCTGATAATTTCTTTGCTATTGCAGCACCTATTCTAGTCGCTCCTCCTGTAATAATTATTTTCCGTGCTTCCATTTTTTATCTCTTTTTTTTGTTACTTTAGTGCCAGGCATACCCATAGTTGATCTTCCTTTTGGGTAAAGCTTATTTTTAACATCGTACTGTCTTATTTTAGGATTTAATGTTATTTCTAATTCTGTGCTCTCTAATTTTCTTATCTCATCCCTTATTTTTGCAGCTTCTTCAAATTCAAGATTAGAAGCTGCTTCCTTCATTTTTTTGTCCAAAGCTTTAAGATGCTTTTTTAAATTTCCACCAACATTTGAGCCCTCACTAATCTTGACATAATCTTTCTCATACACACTCTCCAATATATCGCTAATTTCTTTTTTGACTGACTTTGCATCAATTTTATGTTTTTTATTGTAATCTAATTGAATTTTTCTTCTTCTATCTGTTTCTTGAATTGCTTTTTTAATACTTTTGGTTTCTTTATCAGCATACAAAATTACCTTGCCCTCAACATTTCTTGCTGCTCTTCCAATTGTCTGAATCAGTGAGGTTTCAGATCTTAAAAAACCCTCTTTGTCAGCATCTAAAATACCTACCAAAGCACATTCAGGGATATCTAAACCCTCTCTTAAAAGATTTATTCCAACGAGAACATCAAAAACTCCCATTCTTAAGTCTCTCATGATTTCTATTCTTTCTAAAGTATCTATATCTGAGTGAAGGTATCTAACTTTAACCCCATTTTCATGAAGATATTCTGTTAAATCTTCAGCCATCTTTTTTGTAAGAGTGGTAACTAAAACTCTGTGATTATTTTCAATTACTTTTTTGCACTCATGCATTAAATCGTCCACTTGGTTTTTTGCAGGTCTTATTTCAACTGGTGGATCAATTAAGCCAGTAGGTCTAATTACTTGATCAATAAATTTTCCTTTGGTCTGCTCTAATTCCCATGGCCCAGGTGTAGCTGAAACAAAAACTGTTTGAGTTCTCATTAAATCCCATTCTTCAAATTTTAATGGTCTGTTGTCCATACATGATGGAAGTCTAAAACCATATTCAGCTAGAGTGCTTTTTCTTGATCTATCACCTTTGTACATTCCATTTAATTGTGGAACTGTAACATGGCATTCGTCAACAAAAATTAAAGTATTATCTGGAAAATATTCAAATAGAGTGGGAGGCGGTTCGCCTGGTTTTCTTCCAGATAAAAATCTTGAATAGTTTTCAATACCAGCACAAGATCCTGTTGCTTCAATCATTTCAAGGTCAAATTTCGTTCTTTCTTCTAACCTTTGTGCCTCAAGCAACTTATTTTCTGCTTTGTGTTTTTTTAGAGTAGTTTCCAGTTCCTTTCTTATATTAATAATTGCTTGTTCGATAGTTGGTTTAGGAGTAATGTAATGACTATTGGCATATATCTTAACCAGACTTAATTCTCTTACTTGATCTCCTGTTAAAGGATCAAATTCCTCTATTTTTTCAAGTTTTTCTCCAAAAAGGCTTAATCTCCAAGCTCTATCCTCTAAATGTGATGGAAAAATTTCTAAATATTCACCTCGGGCTCTAAATGTACCTCTATAAAAATTTTGATCATTACGTTTGTATTGAAGTGCCACCAAAGATTTAATTATTTGTTCTCTATTGTATTCATAATTTTTTTGAAGTGTTAGAGTCATCTTGCTATACGCTTCAACTGAACCTAAACCGTATATACATGACACACTTGCAACAATTAATACGTCATCTCTTTCAAGAAGAGATCTTGTTGCTGAATGTCTCATTCGATCTATTTGTTCATTAATTGACGCTTCCTTTTCAATGTAGGTATCTGATCGAGGAACGTATGCTTCTGGGGTATAATAATCATAATAGGAAACAAAATATTCCACAGCATTGTCTGGAAAAAAAGTTTTCATCTCACCATAAAGTTGGGCGGCTAGGGTTTTATTAGGGGCTAAAATTAATGCTGGTCTATTTGTGGCTTCAATAACTTTTGCCATAGTGAATGTTTTTCCAGAGCCTGTAACTCCAAGTAGAACTTGATTAAATGCCTCTTTATTAGCTCCTTTTACTAATTTTTTGATAGCTTCTGGTTGATCTCCTGCTGGCTTAAAATCTGATTTTATTTTGAATCTTTTTCCTCCTTCAAGTTTTCCACTGATTTTTGGATTTTTACTCTGAATATCTGTAATTAAATCTTGATAAGTATTTTCCATATATTAAGAAAGTAGTAGAATTAAATTATATTTCAATGAGCATAATATCAGACAGTTTAAAGAGAATTAAACCATCGCCAACAATCGCGGTAACGCAGAAAGCGAGAGAACTTAGATCAGCTGGTAAAGACGTGATTGGCCTCGGTGCTGGTGAACCAGACTTTGATACTCCAAATAATATTAAAAAAGCTGCGATTAGAGCCATTAAAAAAGGGGACACAAAATATACCGCTGTAGATGGTACTCCAGCATTAAAAAAAGCTGTTATTGGAAAATTTAGAAGAGAAAACAAATTAAATTATTCAGCTGATCAAATAACAGTAGGCACAGGTGGAAAGCAAGTTCTCTACAATACCTTTATGGCAACATTAAATAAAGGTGATGAGGTTATAATTCCAGCACCATTTTGGGTTTCGTATCCGGATATGGTTCTTTTAGCTGGAGGAAGACCAAAAATAGTAAAATGTACAGAACAAGAAGGTTTTAAACTTACAGCAAAAAAACTTAAAAAAGCAATTTCTAAAAGGACTAAATGGGTCATCTTAAATTCGCCGTCAAACCCTACTGGAGCAGGATACACAAAAAAAGAAATTCAAAGCTTAGCCAAAGTTTTAACTAGAAACAAAAAAATTTATATCCTAAGTGATGATATTTATGAACACGTAAGATATGATAATTTTAATTTTTTTACAATCGCTCAAATTTCAAAACTCAAAGATCGAACAATCACAATGAATGGTGTTAGCAAATCTTATGCGATGACAGGATGGAGAATAGGTTATGCAGCAGGACCAAAAGATATAATTAAAGCTATAGGTAAAATTCAATCACAATCAACTTCAAATCCTTCTTCTATTAGTCAAGCAGCTGCAGTTGAAGCATTGAATGGAAAGCAGAGTTTTATTAAAAAAAGATCAAATGCTTTTAAGCAAAGAAGAGACTTTGTAGTTAAAAGTTTAAATAGTATAAAAGGTATCAGTTGTCTTAAACCGAATGGAGCATTTTATGTCTTTCCAAGTTGCAAAGGCCTTTTAAATAAAAAAACAAAATTAAAAACTGATACTGACTTTGTCAAAAAATTACTTGAAAAAGAAAATGTTGCTGTGGTTCAAGGTTCAGCATTTGGGTTAGACGGATATTTTAGAATTTCCTACGCAACTTCAATGAAGAGTTTAGAAAAGGCAATGAATAGAATAAAATCTTTTTGTGAAAGTTTAGAATAGACAATATTATTTTTGGTCTAATATTTTTTTAGCAGGAACTGTTTTTTTTATCCAAGATTTGGGGATAGTTTCCACTCCTTTTAAAGCAGCGAAATATGCCCCAATAAAATTAACTCTTGAACAATTACAGCCACCAGCTTTAATAGTTCTTAAAATTGCACTTTTATAATTTGTTGAATTAATAATTGAATGAATAGAACTATTAAAAGTTCCAGGATAGCTACATGCCATACCTAATTTTTTAACTAATAATGAGTGAGGCTTCGATTTTAATCTTTTCACTTTTTGAATGTCATTTACAATATTCTTAAAATATGAATTTTTTTTAAATTTTTTAATAAATTGATTAATAGGATCTTTTCTGCCTTTAAGCGCTAAATCTAATAGATAAAATTTTGCTAAAGCATATTTCAGGCTTATTTTTGAAACAGTTACAATAGAGATAATTTGTTTTATGTTTTTTAAATTATAACCATATAAAAAATAAGGTAGAGCAGCACAATAACCATCAGACTCGTTTACTTTTACACCACCAGTTAATTTTTTTTTAGCTCTAATATTTCTTACAGTTTCTATGATATTTTGATGTATCCAAGGACCTTTGATTATTCCTCGCCAATCTTTAACCCTTTTATATTTTACTCTTAGACTTAAATTTTTCCAGTAAATACTTCCTGGACCAAAACTCTTTGTAATATTCTTTTTGAATCTTTCCTCAATATTTCTGTGATCTTCAAGTAATGTTTTGAACATAACTTGGCCAATTGCATTATATCCTGAAACTTTTCCTGTCTTAATATTATAAAAAGGACTTTTATTTTTTTTTAAAAAAGTAAAATCTTTTTTCCCTTTAATATAACTTAGAAGTTTTTTTTGATTATAAACCCAATGTAATGGTCTAGCTGCTGCATCAGCTACAGTTGCTCCTAAAAAAACGTGTAAATTATTCCTCACTTTACTTGTGTGAGAGATGTTTTTCTGCCTCAAGAGCAGCCATACACCCCATTCCTGCAGCAGTTACAGCTTGTCTAAAAGTTTTATCCTTAACATCTCCTGCAGCATAAACTCCAGGAACATTAGTTTCAGTTGAGTCTGGTTTGGTAATTAAGTATCCTTCATTGTCCATCTTTAATTGATCTTTGAATAGAGATGTTGCTGGATCGTGACCAATCGCAACAAATAGTCCATCAACTTTAATTTCTTTTATTTTATTTGTTTTTACATTTTTTACTTTGATGCCCTTCACATTCTTAGGCTCTTTATCACCTATAACGTCCTCAATAATTGTATCCCAAATAATTTCAATTTTTTTGTTTTCCATTAATTTTTTTTGAAGCATTTTTTCTGCTCTCAAGCTGTCACGTCTATGGATTAGTTTTACTTTAGAGGCAAATTTTGTGAGGAACATTGCTTCCTCTACAGCAGCATTTCCACCCCCAACCACTGCCACTTCTTTCTCTTTAAAGAAAAATCCATCACATGTAGCACATGCTGAAACACCAAATCCTCTGAATTCTTGCTCTGATTTTATATTCAACCATCTTGCTTGAGCACCAGTTGAAATAATAATGCTATCAGCAGTAAATTTTTGACCTGTATCACCAATTGCTTCAAATGGTTTGGATTTTAAATTGACTGTTTGAATATGATCTTGAATCATTTCTGTTCCAACAGCTTTTGCTTGCTCTTTCATTTGATCCATTAACCAAGGTCCTTGAATCACATCAGCAAACCCAGGATAATTCTCAACATCAGTAGTTGTTGTTAATTGTCCCCCAGGCTCAGATCCATAAACTAAAATTGGATTTAGCATTGCACGTGCAGCATATACTGCAGCAGTATATCCAGCTGGACCGGATCCAATTATTAACACTTTTGTGTGTTTAGTTGGATTTTGACTCATATGAAAGCTATATAGTAATTAATGAACAAATTAAAAGGTATATTATTGACTCAAGGTATGCATGGAATGATCAGCCAAGTTGAGGGACTAGCAAAAGCTTTAGAAATTGATTTTACACACCACACAGTTGAACTAAATAATTTTTGGAAAATAATTCCGCCCAAACTTACTCCAATCTCACAAAGCGTTTATAAAAAAATTAACCAATCTGATTTTGATCTAATTATTTCTTGTGGACGTAAAAGTGTGATCCCTGCAATCCATTTAAAAAATAATTCAAAAAAAAAAGTAATTAATATCCATATCCAGGACCCAAAAGTAAACTTTAATCATTTTGATTTTATTGTTGCTCCTGAGCATGACTCCATAAAAGGTAAAAATGTAATTAACACAAAAGGTGCGATTCATTATCTTACAGATGCAGAAATTATTAAAAATAAAGATTATTTAAATTCATTTATTAAAAAAGATCATAGAAAAATTTGTTCATTAATTTTGGGCGGTCCTACTAAGTATTATGATTATTCTCTGGAAAATATAGAAAATATTTTCTTCATTTTAAATAATTTATTGAAAAAAAATAATTTTCAGCTTGTTGTAATTCCATCTATGAGAACTCCAAAAAATACAATTGAACATGCCAAAAGATATTTTGGAAAAAATCATACTATTATAGATAACGTTAATAAAAAGGCTTATTTATCTGCTTTATCAATATCTAATAGAGTTGTTGTTACTTGTGACTCGAGCTCAATGATTTCAGAGGCTGCATTAACTGGAAAACCTATTTATATAGCAAATATTTTACCAAGAAAAAATGATAAAAGATTTCAAAAATTTAGAAACTTGTTCAGTGAGTTGAATATAATTAGAAATTTAGGAGAAGATGAGGAAAATTGGAACTATCAAAAACTTGATGAAACGAATAGAGTGGCAAAAATAATAAAACAAAAAATAAATCTATGACGACCTTTTTAAATTCAATTCTAAATCAATCTAAAAAGCATGAACTTCCTTTCACTCACTATGAATACCATAATGCGCTCACAGAGGAGGCAATTGAGGAAATTGTAAAAGCAGATATTCCTGATATTAGCAAACATAATCTTAATTATGATGGTACAAGAGCAATAGAT
Organism: uncultured Pelagibacteraceae bacterium; assembly: GCA_902579925.1. GTDB lineage: Bacteria > Pseudomonadota > Alphaproteobacteria > Pelagibacterales > Pelagibacteraceae > Pelagibacter. The sequence continues at coordinate 46,336 of CACHIS010000006.1, read as the reverse complement.
GGTGGCGCTGCAGAGTTTAGAGAGGGTGACTCTTCAGGTGGTAAGGCTATTAAATTTAGATGTTTTGTAACAAAAGAAAACTCTAAACAATTTCCACATTTAGTAAAATTTATTAATGAATTACAGTCTAAAGGAGTCTATGAAAAAATTTCAAAAATGATTAATAAAGATTTATCAAATTCATATGTTCGATTAGAAGTTATTTGCGACCGAGAAGGTTTTTGGCTTAAGCCTCATTGTGATATTAAAGAAAAACTAATGTCAGGATTAATCTTTATTAATAATACTAATGAGTCTGAAAACTTGGGTACAGATTTTTATAATGAGAAATTAGAGAAAGTAAAAACTGTTCCTTATAAACATAATTATGGATACCTATTTACAAGCGGACCAAATACTTGGCACGGTATGGAAAAGAAAAAAATAATTAATGAAAGAAGATGCATTCAAGTAAATTATGTAACTTTTGAAACTGACTGGAAAGTAAATATCTAAATATCCTGAAGAGAGGTAACTTCTAACTTGCTAGTTTTAAGAGACTTGATAGCTTGTAAACATGCTAAGGCAGTCGACATATTAGTACAATAGGGAACTTTGTTTTTTAATGTACCTCTTCTAAGAGCAATTGCATCGTTTAATCTGTGTTCACTATTTCCTCCTCCCGTGTTGATAACTAAAGCAATTTTCTTAGAATCTAAGACATCAACTATGTGAGGAGACCCACTGCTGACTTTGTTAATAATCTTACATCTCATCCCATGTTTTCTGATATATTCTGCAGTTCCTTTAGTAGCACATAAAGTAAAATCTAACTTTATTAATTCTTTTGCTAAATCAATTCCTTCATCTTTATGAGAATTTTTTAAAGAGATAAAAGCAAGACCATTTTTAGGCAAAGAGTTTGCAGAAGCTATTTGACTTTTAGCAAATGCCATTCCAAAATTTTTATCAAATCCCATTACCTCTCCCGTTGACTTCATTTCAGGACCTAAAAGTAAATCACTATTAGGGAATTTATTGAAAGGGAATACTGCTTCCTTTACAGCAAACATTCCTTTTGATCTATCTTTTAGATTGAATTTAGATAGTTTTTCTCCAGCCATTACTCTTGAAGCAATTTTAGCAAGAGGGAGCCCTTTGGCTTTTGAAACAAATGGCACAGTTCTGCTAGCTCGAGGATTTACCTCGATCACATAAATTTCATCTTTTTTAATAGCAAACTGAACATTCATAAACCCTTTAACTTTAAGCGCTAGAGCTAACTTCTTGGTTTGATTTTCAATTTCTTTTATCAAGAAAGGTTTAATTGATATTGGAGGCAAACTACAAGCAGAGTCTCCCGAATGAATTCCAGCTTCTTCAATATGTTGCATAATACCAGCAACATGTACTTCTTTCCCGTCAGATATTGCATCTACATCTACCTCCATAGCATGATCAATAAATTTATCTATTAAAATTGGGTTATATTCTGCAGCTTTAAACGCCTCTTGAACAAAATTTTTAAGTTGACTTTTTTCATGAACAATTTCCATTGCTCTTCCGCCTAATACATATGAAGGTCTAACCATTAAAGGTAAACCAATTTTCTCTGCTATTTGGATTGCTTGTTTGAAAGTTTTTGCAATCCCACTCTCTGCTTGTTTAAGTTTAAATTTATTTAGAAAATTTCTAAATCGATCTCTGTCCTCTGCTAAATCAATTGAAGTATATTGTGTTCCTAATATTGGTAATTTATTGTCATATAAAAATTTAGCTAGTTTAATTGGAGTTTGACCCCCAAATTGTGCAATAATACCTAATAACTTTCCTTTTTCTTGTTCTCTTTTGATTATATTAAAAACATATTCTTCTTTTAAAGGCTCAAAATATAACCTGTCGCTTGTATCATAATCTGTTGAGACTGTTTCAGGATTACAATTAACCATAATTGTTTCAAAACCCGCATCCTTTAAAGAAAAACTTGCCTGACAACAACAATAGTCAAATTCAATACCTTGTCCTATTCTATTTGGTCCTCCTCCTAATATTATAATCTTTTTCTTAGCTGATGGATCTGCTTCACACTCTGAACTTATTGAAAAATTTCTTTGATAAGTTGAATACATATAAGGTGTAAAGGATCTAAATTCAGCCGCACAGGTATCAACTTTTTTGAATACAGGTAAAATTTTAAGAGCAGTTCTTTTCTGTCTTATTATCTCTTCAGAGATACCAGTTAGCTCAGCTAATTTTTTATCAGAAAAACCAATAGACTTAATCTTATTAAATTCATTAAAATTTTTTGGCAATCCTTTATTCTTTATCTTAATCTCGCAGTCTATTATTTCCTTTATTTGATCTAGAAACCATGGATCAATTTTAGATAATGAAAATATTTTTTTTAAATTAACTTTCTTTCTAATTGCCTCTGCAACTAATAGTATTTTATTTGGTATGTTTTCCTTAAGTTTTGTCTCAATCTGTTTTTTATTTAAGTCAAATACTCTATCCAATCCCGAAAAACCAGTTTCTAATGAAACCAAAGCTTTTTGAAGAGATTCCTTAAAATTTCTGCCAATTGCCATTGCCTCTCCCACAGACTTCATTGATGTACCCAAAGTTGCTGGAGAGGTTGAAAATTTTTCAAAAGTAAATCTTGGAATTTTTGTAACTACATAATCTATACTTGGTTCAAATGATGCTGGAGTAACTTTAGTAATTTCATTTTTTAATTCATCCAATGTGTAGCCAACCGCAAGTTTAGCAGCAACTTTTGCAATCGGAAATCCAGTTGCTTTTGATGCTAGAGCTGATGATCTTGATACTCTTGGATTCATTTCAATTATAACCATTCGTCCATTTTTTGGATTAATCGCAAATTGAACATTTGAACCACCTGTTTCAACTCCAATTTTTCTCAAACATGCAATTGAGGCATTTCGCATTACTTGGTACTCTTTATCAGTTAATGTAAGAGCAGGAGCAACTGTCACTGAATCTCCAGTATGTATTCCCATTGGATCAACATTTTCTATTGAACAGATAATTATACAATTATCTTTTTTATCCCTTACGACCTCCATTTCAAATTCTTTCCAACCCTCTAAGCACTCCTCTACAAGAACCTGACTTACAGGAGACTCGTGTAAACCATTTTTGATAATTTTTAAGTAGTCCTTTTTATTCTTTGCTATTCCTCCACCCAAACCTCCGAGTGTAAAAGCTGGTCGAATTATTGCTGGTAAACCAATTTTACTCAAAACTTTTGATGATTGATTAATATTATTTACAATTTCAGATTTGGGTAAATCTAAACCAATACTAATCATATTTTTTCTAAATTTTTTTCTGTCTTCTGCGTTAGCAATAGCTTTTGAGTTTGCCCCAATTAATTCAATTTTATATTTTTTTAAAATTCCCTTTTTCTCTGCTTCCATTGCAAGGTTAAGTGCAGTTTGGCCACCCATCGTTGGTAGAATTGCATCAGGTTTTTCTTTTTTGAGAATTTTTTCTAAAACTTCTAAACAAATAGGTTCAATATAAGTTTTATCAGCAACATCAGGATCTGTCATAATTGTTGCTGGATTTGAATTAATTAAAACAACTTTATAACCTTCATCTTTTAATGCCTTGCAAGCTTGAGTTCCTGAATAATCAAATTCACAAGCTTGGCCTATAATAATTGGTCCAGCACCTATAACTAATATTTTTTTAAGATCTTTTCTTTTTGGCATTTTTTTTCATGTTGTTGATAAATTCTTGAAATAAATATACACTGTCTTGTGGTCCTGGGTTTGACTCAGGATGATATTGAACTGAGAACACAGGTTTATCCCTTAATTTTATTCCCTCGATGCTGTTGTCGAATAAAGATTTATGTGTAATCTGAATTTTTTTTGGTAAATTTTCTTTAACAACTTCAAAGCCGTGATTTTGACTAGTAATTTCTACGTTGTCATTAATTAAGTTTTTAACAGGATGGTTTGCACCCCTATGGCCTAATTTCATTTTCTTTGTTTTACCACCTAATGCTAAAGCTAGAATTTGATGACCAAGACAAATACCAAATAAAGGCATTTTATTTTGAATAAGACTTTGAATTATTTGTATTGCGTATTTTCCAGTTGCTGCAGGATCTCCAGGTCCATTGGACAAAAAGACACCATTAGGTTTAAGAGCTAAAATATTTTCAGCAGAAGTCTTACATGAAACCACAGTAACTTTACATTTAAAATCAGAAAAATATCTTAAAATATTTTTTTTTATTCCATAATCTATAGCAACGACATGAAATGAGTTTTGATTATTCTTTCTATAACCATATTCTTTTCTCCAAGTTTTAAGTCCTTTCCAAGTATAATTTTTTTGTGTTGTTACTTTTTCTGCCAGATCTAAATTTTTTAATCCACTCCATTTATTTGTGGCGTTTGCAAGCTTACTAATATTAAAATTATTTTTTTTTGAGTAAGCAATGGTTCCCTTTGGAGCACCTTTATCTCTAATGAAATTTGTTAAACTTCTTGTATCAAGTCCAGTAATTCCAACTATTTTATTCTTTTTTAACCAAGCATCTAAATGTTGAAAAGATCTATAGTTTGACGGTGAGGTTATTTCAGAATTAAAAATAACTCCCTTTGTCCATATTTTATCTGACTCAAAATCTTCTTTATTGGTTCCTACATTTCCAATGTGAGGGAAGGTAAAATTTATAATTTGTCCTGCATAAGACGGATCAGAAATTATTTCTTGGTATCCTGTCAGTGAAGTATTAAAACAAACCTCTCCTGTAGCCTCTCCTTGAAAGCCAATACCAATACCTCTAAAAATCCTTCTGTTTTCAAGAACTAAAATACCTGTACTAATATGTGAATTTTTTGAGTTTGTTTTTTTTGCTTTTTTGATCAATTACAACTCATAAGTTAAAGGTTAATACAATAATTGATTTATTATCGCAACAGAGATGTATTATAAAATTGTAAAAAAACAATTTTTCTTTTGAAGAATTTCTTCTTTAAAGTAGATTAAAAATTATGTCATTAAAAGTAACCATTGAGACAGAATATAAAAATGCCCTAAAATCTAAAGATAAGATTAAAATCTCAACTTATAGGTTAATTTTATCATCGATTAAGGATGTTGATATTTTAAATAGATCCGGTCCAAATAAAAAAGAGACTGATGATGAAGATATTAAAAAATTATTAAAAAAGATGATGAAGCAAAGAGCCGAATCAATTGATATTTATAAAAAAAATAATAGATCTGATTTACTAGAAATTGAGCAGAATGAATTTAATATTCTATCAAGTTTCCTTCCCAAACAACTTAATGACGAGGACACTAAAAAAATATGTGAGGAAATTATTTCCAAATTAGGTGCTAACTCTATTAAAGATATGGGAAAAGTAATGGGAGAATTAAAAAAACAACATGCTGATGAAATTGATTTTTCAAAAGCTGGAACCTTTATAAAAAATTTATTAAATAAACAATGAAATATCCAAAAGAATATTTAGATGAAATTAAAACACGCCTAAAAGTTTCAAGTGTTGTTTCTAAAGTTGTGGCCTTAAAAAAAAGAGGAAAAGAGTTTGTTGGGTTATCGCCATTCAAAAATGAAAAGACTCCATCATTCACAGTTAATGATGAAAAAGAGTTTTACCATTGTTTTGCAACCTCAGAGCACGGAAATATTTTTGATTTTGTTATGAAAACTCAAAATTTAAGATTTGGAGAGGCAGTGAAATATCTTGCAAATATCGCAGGTATGCAACCTTACATGTTTACAAAACAAGATGAAGAAAAAGAACAAAAATGGAAAGAGTACTTATCAATTTATAGTAGGTATGTTGATTTTTATCACTGTGAACTATTAAAAAATGAAAAATATTTTAATGCTAGAGAATATTTAAAAAATAGATCTTTAGGTAAAGACGAAGTTAAAAAATTTAAGATTGGTTTTATTGAAAAAAATTCAAGTTTTTTTGATAAATTAAAACAAGAATTTAGTGAAAAAATTTTATTAGAAAGTGGTTTATTTTATTTTGATGAAAAGAAGGATATTTATGTAGAGAGGTTTAGGGGAAGATTAATATTTCCAATAAATAATATTTCAGGACAACCAATAGCCTTAGGTGGGAGAATAATAGAAAGTTCAGATTATTTGGCAAAATATATTAATTCACCAGAGACTACTTTTTTTAAAAAAGGTTCTAATCTTTATAATTTAGATTTAGCTAGAAAATTATCTAACAAGATAGATCATATTTTCTTAGTCGAGGGTTATATGGACGTAGTTCGACTAAGCAAGGATGGAATTGATAATGTAGTTGCTAATCTCGGGACATCTTTAACTGATAAACAAATTTTAACATTAAATCAATTTTTTGATGATATCATAATTTGTTTTGATGGTGATGAAAGTGGTTACAAAGCTGCCTTAAGAGCTGCCGAACATTCCATTAAAGAATTAAAACCTGAAAAACAAATATCTTTTTTATTTTTACCAAATAAAGAGGATCCTGATAGTTTCGTAAGAAAAAATGGTAAAGATTATTTTTTAGATTTTACTAAACAAAATAAACTTTCTATTCATCAATTTATTTTTAATCATTACAAAAAACAAACTGACAATAACCCTTCATCAATGGCAAAATTTGAGAAAAACTTGAGATCTATTGCAAATATGATCAAAGATAATTTTATAAAAAAATACGTTCTTGAATATTTTTTAGAAAAAATTGCTGAATTAACACCCCATTCTAATCAAAATAAGAACAGGTTTTTTGTTAATAAAACAAAATCACTTGCTTCGACAAAAAAATTTTTTAATGAAAGCCAAGCTATAACAGGAGTTGAGTTGAAGGAGTTTTCTTTACTATATTTGCTTATTAACAATTTTTCTTTATTCCAAGCAAATATTTATTTAGTTGAAAATATTAAGTTATTCACAGAAATTAATAAGCAGATATTCAATTCTTTAATTAGTCACTTAAAGTCTAGTAGTAAGGTTGATATTGAAAATCTCAATTTGGATAAACAATTATTAGATAAAATTAATAAGTTTGCACCAATTAAACATATTCTTAAAAATAAACCTAAAAATGATAATCGAGTGATAGAGTTACTTGATGATATTTCTAAAGATCTATTTAATTATGATTTAGAGCTAAGAATTCAAGAATTAGAATCAAGATTTTCAAAAGATATGAGCGAAACAACTTTTAAAGAGTTAAAAGAGCTAAAAAATGAGAGAAAAACTAATTAATTTTTTTAAATTAACAATGGATTTTTGCTGTTTTGATATTATATAAGTCTCTGGTTTAAATTACTGTGGAAAGAATAATTACTAAATCATTTGCAAGATTAATGGGTCGTGGAACTCATAGAGGTTTCATAACTCATGAGGAGTTAAGCAAATCACTTGGTAAAAGAAATCTTTCAGACGAAAACCTATCCCAAGCTTTTATTCACATTCTCAATGAAAAAATAATACTGGTTGAAAAAAAATCAGATTTTAAAGTATTAAGAAAAAAAGAAAGCTCCTCAAAAGATGAAGGTAAAACAATTGAAAAAAGCGATGATCCAATAAGAATGTACTTGAGAGAAATGGGTGGAGTTGAATTGCTTTCAAGGGAAGGGGAAATAGCTATTGCAAAAAGAATTGAAGCTGGAAAAGATGTTATGTTGATTGCTTTATCTCAAAGCCCAATAACTGCTCAACAATTTTTTGAATGGGATGAAAAATTACAAAAGGATGAGATACTTGTTAGAGAAATAATTGATATTGATACCAACTATATGGAGGATGAAAATACTGGTCCAAGTGCTAAACAAAAAAATTCGGGGGAAGTTGAGAAAGAGGAAAATTCTAATGACGAAAGTGATGATGATTTTAATCCAACTCTTGCAGCTATGGAGTCAGAAATTAAGCCAAAAGTTTTAAAGACTGTTAATTTGCTTACAAAAGAATATCGGAAACTAATAAAATATCAAAAAGAAAAATTAGATTGTATTCTTAATACACAAACTTTTTCTTCATCAAAAGAAAAGGGGCACACAAAAATAGTTAACGACATTTTAGAAAATATTAAATCTCTTCAATTATCACCCGCAGTTTTAGAGGAACTTGTTCAAAAACACTACGTGGAAAATAAAAAAATAGTTTCCTTAGAAGGAAATCTCTTGAGATTAGCGATGGATCAAAAAATACCAAGGAATGAGTTTATTAAATTTTATATAGGCAATGAAATAAATCCTAATCTTAAAAAATTTTTAGACACTAATAGCTTGTGGAAGCAATTTTTTGCGAAAAATAAAGAAGAATTTAAAAATATTAGGGAAAGATTAATTGAAATTAGTTTTAAACTTGGAATGTCAGTTACTGATTTCAAGAAATTAGTAAGCAGAGTTCAAAAGGGTGAGAAAGAGTCTAGAATTGCAAAAAAAGAAATGGTAGAGGCAAACTTAAGATTAGTAATTTCTATTGCAAAAAAATACACAAATAGAGGTTTACAGTTTTTAGATCTTATCCAAGAGGGAAATATTGGTTTAATGAAAGCAGTAGATAAATTTGAGTATAGAAGGGGTTATAAATTTTCAACTTATGCAACCTGGTGGATTAGACAAGCAATTACAAGATCCATTGCCGATCAAGCAAGAACAATTAGAATACCAGTCCACATGATTGAAACAATTAATAAAATTGTAAGAACTCAAAGATTAATTTTAAGTGAGTTTGGTAGAGAGGCAACTCCAGAGGAGTTAGCAAAAAAACTTCGAATGCCATTGGACAAGGTAAGAAAAGTATTAAAAATTTCTAAAGAACCAGTTTCATTAGAAAAGCCTGTTGGTGATGAGGAAGATAGCAGTCTTGGAGATTTTATTGAAGACACTAAAGCATTGGCACCACTTGAACAAGCGATTAAATCTAATTTAGGAGAAGCTACTACTAAAATATTATCTACTTTAACACCAAGAGAAGAAAGGGTGCTCAGAATGAGATTTGGTGTTGGAATGAATACAGACCATACCTTAGAAGAAGTAGGGCTTCAGTTTTCTGTGACAAGAGAAAGAATAAGACAGATAGAAGCAAAAGCATTAAGAAAACTTAAACATCCAAGTAGATCAAAACAATTAAAAAGTTTCTTGGAAAGTTAATTTGGGCCGTTAGCTCAATAGTAGAGTACTGCATTGACATTGCAGGGGTAGTTGGAGCGTAACCAACACGGCCCACCATAAAATTCTCTATTTAATAAATTTTTTATATTGATATAAGGATGTAATTATTAGGGCCTGTAGCTCAGTTGGTTAGAGCAGTACACTCATAATGTATTGGTCCCAGGTTCGAGTCCTGGCGGGCCCACCACAAAAAAATTTTAATTATTAGAAAATTCTTTTAATACTTCAAACAGAGCATCGATGTTATTATCATTAGTGCTTAAAACTGAGGAAAATTCCTCTTTCTGAGTTCTTGCTAAACTCAAACCTTCAATTATCAGATCCCTAATTAGAGGTTTACTTGGATCTTTTGTATAAATTCTCCAGTCAATATTTATTTCAGGTCTTTCTTTAGTTGATTTTAGCACACTATTTACGATTGTGTAATTATTATTGAGTTTTTCCTTATTTATCACATCAATTTCTGGATTGGTGTATTCTGCCAATCTACTAGAAAAACTTTTTAAAAAATATTCTTCAAATAATAAAGCATATCTTTTTTTTTCATTATCATTTAAGCTTTTTCTTTTTGCACCAAGTGTGTAAAAACCAATCCCTTTTATGTCAACTGTTTCCTTAGCAATTAATTTTAATTTCTCTATTTTTTCATCTTTAGAAATATCCTCACCTAACAATTTTGAGGCTCTATTAACTGTAGACTGTACAAATACATCTGGTTCAATTGAGAATGAGACAGAGGAAATTGAAAAAAAAGCGATTAAAAATGCTAACAGTTTTTTTTTCATCTTTTATTAATGAAATTATTGTGTTTCTATTTCTTCCCAATCACTATCATCTTGAGTTTCAATAATTTTTGTATTATTCAAGATTCTTTGTTGCCTATCTTGCAAATAAAGACTTTTTACAGATGCGTAAAAGTCTAATGAATTTTTTTCTAAATTTTCAATCGAGTCAAAATTTTTTGCCCTAAAATCTACACCAGCAGTAGCTTTTGATGCGTAATAATCAACATCTCTGAAGTAGTGAGTATCATTTTTGACTGTCACGTTATACCAAGCATCTCCACCAACAAAATTTGTTAAACCCGCTATTGTATCTCTAGCAGTACTAGGTCCCAAAACAGGCAATACCAAATAACAACCAGGTCCAATACCATGTGATGCTAAACTTTGTCCATAATCCTCTTTAACGTATTCATTAAATCCAAGATATGTTGCTACGTCTATTAAACCTAAAACACCAATAGTTGTATTTATTAAAAATCTACCAGTATTAACTCCAGCTAAAGCAAATTCACCTTGTAGAATATTATTTGGTATAGTCACAACGTTTGATAAATTGTTTAACGAGTTACTTACTCCGGTTTTAACTGGCGATGGTAAAACTCTGTATACACTCGAAACTGGTTTAAAAATTATTTTATCTAATCCTTGATTAAGAGCGAAAGATGCTTTGTTGAAGGTTTCAGAGCAATCTTTAATTTCAGAGGGCTCATTTTTTTTCAAAATAAGCTCACCGTCTGAACCTGCGTAAACGTTTACGATTAACGTACAAGTTGTAATTAAAATTACTAATATTTTCTTAATCATTTACAATTCTGTATATTACAATGTTAACAAAATTAAAATAAGAATTAATCATTATTATAGCTTAAATGTGGCCTAAAATATCACAAAATTATTCACCTAATTTTAATATATCCAAAAGAACAAAAAAAAATATAAAATTTATAATCATTCACTACACTGGTATGAAAAATGAGTCATCAGCTATAAATAGACTTTGTAACATTAAATCAAAAGTTAGTGCGCATTATTTTATAAAAAAAAATGGATCAGTGCTAAATCTAGTTCCACCACTTTATGAAGCTTGGCATGCTGGAAAGTCTAGTTGGAAAGGTATTAAGTCACTAAATAGACATTCTATTGGTATTGAAATACAAAATTCTGGTCATTATAACAAATATGAAAATTTTGCTCAAAAGCAAATAATATCAACTAAAAAATTATTAAAACATTTGATACAAAAGTACAAAATAAATTTTAATAATATTTTAGGTCACTCTGATATTGCGCCAGATAGAAAAAAAGATCCTGGAGAAAAGTTTCCATGGAAGGAATTATCAAAATATAAACTATCCAAATGGCATAATTTAGATGAAAAAAAACTTAAAAGAAAAAGATTAATTTTACTAAATTCTAATGAGGAGGGTATTTTTTTAAAGAATTTAAAAAAAATCGGTTATCCTAGAATTTTACAAAAAAAGCATAATATAAAAAAAATTTTTTTAATTAAAGCTTTTCAAAGACGTTTTAGACAAATGTTGATAAATGGAATTCCTGATCAAGAATGTCTAATAATTTCAAAGAATTTGCTTAAATCTTAAAAATTGTTATTGAAATAAATTAATTTAATTATACATTAGGACCGCCAGATAAATGACTTATCGCTTTAAAAAATTAAAGAGGAAAGTCCGGGCTCCGCAAGGATACAGTGCCAGGTAACACCTGGCGGGGGCAACCCTAGGGACAGTGCCACAGAAAATAAACCGCCACAACATGGCAAGGGTGAAAAGGTGTGGTAAGAGCACACCGGTTCTATTGGCAACAATGAACGCTGGAAAACCCCACTGGGAGCAAGACTAAGTAGAGGTGACATTGTTAAAAAACTAAAAGCCATCCTTGGCTAGTCACTTGGGTTAGTCGCTTGAGTCTGAAAGAGATTTCAGATCTAGAGAAATGGTAAGTTTAAAAGACAGAACCCGGCTTATAGTTTATCTGGCAATCTTTTCTTCAGTAAAATAATTAATCCACTATCAACATAAATGACTTAGAATTGTTGTTTTAAACTATAAATTGTATGTATTGACACTATGCCTTAAAACCCATAATATCCCAAATATTCCCATATAAGGGGAATAAAGGAATTTATGGTTTATGTTTTTATCAACCTACGAAAACAAATTAGACAAAAAAGGAAGAGTATCGGTGCCGGCGAGTTTTAGATCTTATTTATCTAATTTAGGATACAATGGAGTCATTTGTTATCCATCATTTAACAATCAATCAATAGAGGCATGGCCTCAAGATAGAGTAGAAAAAATTTCAAATTCAATAGATACCTTAAATCCATTTGAGGAAAAAAGGGATTTTTTCGCTACATCGATTTTAGCAGAAAGTATTAATTTGCAATTTGATAGTGAAGGTAGAATTTCCCTTACGCCAAAATTACTTAAACATGCAAAAATAAAAAATAGTATGGTTTTTGTTGGTCAAGGCAAGACTTTCCAAATATGGGAAACAACAATTTTTGAAAAATTTAAGTCCACTGCAAGAAAAAAAGCAAATTTAAATCGAGCCGGTCTTAAATGGGAGCACTAATTAAATAAATAACGGGGGATAACAAAATGACAATTAACTTTAAAACACCAGAGATAAAAGAGTTACAACCTAGACTTTTAGTAATGGGCGTTGGTGGCGCAGGCGGAAATGCAATTAACGAAATGATTGAAAATGGAATGCAAGGAGTAGAATTTATTGCAGTCAATACTGATGCACAAGACTTAAAACATAGTAAAGCAAAATCAAAAATTCAAATTGGTCTAAATTTAACAAAAGGTTTAGGTGCTGGAGCAAAAATTGATATTGGTCAGGCTGCAGCAGATGAGTCTTTAAATGAAATTGTTAATATTTTACAGGGTGCTAACATGGTTTTCATAGCTGCTGGAATGGGTGGAGGCACAGGAACTGGTGCAGCACACGTGATTGCTAGAGCTGCAAAAGAATTAAATATTCTGACTGTCGGAGTAGTAACACTGCCATTTTTATATGAAGGCCCATCCAGAATGAGAAGAGCTCAGATTGGTCTTGAGGAATTAAGAAAACACGTAGACACTATTATAGTAATACCTAATCAAAATTTATTTAAGATTGCAAACGAACAAACTACTTTTGAAGAGTCTTTCAATCTCTCAAATAATGTTTTAATGCATGGTGTTCAAAGCGTAACAGATTTGATGGTTAGACCAGGTATAATTAATTTAGATTTTGCTGATGTCGAAACAGTTATGGCTTCCATGGGTAAGGCTATGATGGGAACAGGAGAAGCTGATGGCGAAGGAAGAGCTATGAAAGCTACTGAAATGGCTATAAGTAATCCATTAATAGACGACTATACCTTAAAAGGTGCAAAAGGATTATTAGTTAATATTACAGGCGGTAAAGATCTTAAGTTATTCGAGGTTGATGAAGTAGTTAATAAAATAAGATCAGAAGTTGAAGCCGATGCAGAGGTTATAATTGGAGCTATAACCGACGCTTCACTTGAGGGCCGTATAAGAGTGTCCATTGTAGCAACTGCGTTGGATGGTCAACAACCCGAAACGAAATCTGTTATAAATATGGTTCATCGAATACAAAATAGAAATCCTGGGTATTCTGATTTTTCAAATTTAGGATCTAACACCTCTTTTAATTTTTCAACTAGCACACCAATCTCAAGTGGTGCAAACGCTTTAAAATTGGAAAATGAATTAGTGACAGATAATATCTCTGAAACATCCACTAATGAAAATATAAATCAAATAAATGATCAATATCATGAGGAATTATTAAAAAATCAACAAGTTGAAAGCTTAGTTGAAAATGCTAATGAGGATGAGGAAAATTCTTTCACTCATGAAGCTGTTAGTGAGACAACTAATGAAGATGAGATAAAAAATGATCTTAAAGAGTTTGGAGTAGATAGTGACGCGCCAGACTTATTTAGCTCTGAAAACGAGACGTCAACAGCAGATAATCTGTTGTCTCAAGAAAATGAGGACCAAGAGGACGATTTAGAGATACCAGCATTTTTAAGAAGACAAAAAAATTAATGGTCTTCGTAAAAATAAATGGAAGCCACCATAGTACAGGATAAAACAAAACATTATCCAGTACTGCTAAAAGAAATTATTAGCATTATTACCCCTCAATATGGTGGCACATTTATCGACTGCACTTTTGGTCAGGGCGGTTACACTCGAGAAATTCTTAAGAATAAAGACAACAAAGTAATTGGATTTGATAGAGATTCTGAAAGTTTTAAAATTGCAAAAGAAATTGAAAAAGAATTTCCAGACCGATTTATCTTTAAGAATTTAAATTTTAGTAAATTAGGAAATTTAAAACTCAAAAATGAAAATATCAGAGGTATATTATTTGATTTAGGTTATTCATTTACACAAATTAAAGATCCAAAAAAAGGATTATCTTTTAATTCTAACGGACCATTAGATATGAGGATGGGTTTAAATGAATTTTCAGCAAAAGAGGCAATAAATAAATTAGATGGAAAAAGTCTTATTAAAATTTTCAAATCTTTTGGTGATGAAAGAGATGCAAAACTAATCGTTAAGAATATTCTTAAAGACAGATTGTTAAAAGAAATAGATACCCCTCATTTGGTAAAAATTATTCAAAAATCAAAAAAAGGAAAAAATAAAAAAATTCATTCTGCAACTAAAGTTTTTCAGGCATTAAGAATTTTTGTTAACAAAGAAATAAGTGAGTTAATTCATGGAATGATCCATGCAGTTAAAGTTTTAAAAAAAGACGGTCTTTTGGTTATTGTAACTTTTCATTCTTTAGAGGATAAAATTGTAAAATATTTCTTTAGAAGTCTCTCAGAACACAAAAGTGTGTCCAGATATCAACCTGAAGAAATACACGAAGAAATCTTATTTAAATTACATCAAAAAAAGCCAATAGTACCATCAAATTTAGAACTAAAAGAAAACCCTCCCTCTAGGTCTGCAAAATTAAGGTGTTTAATAAAAAAAGAAAATTTTTATGATTTTAAAACCGATATTTTAGACAAATTTAAAGATTTAATAGAAATTGAAAATATTGGACTTAACTTATGAAAAAAATTCTAACTATTGGTTTAATTTTTTCACTTATTGTAATTACCTCTTTTATAAAAAATTCTACGAAGAAAATTGATGAGGAATTGTTTAGTTTAAAAGAGAATATATCAGATTTAAATTTAGAATTAGATAATGTGAAACTTGAATTCGATTATCTAAGCTCTCCGGAAAAACTGATGAGTTATCAAAATCTTTATTTTGAAAATAAGTTGACCCAAAAGAGTATAAATGAAATTGAAATTATCGATTTCACAGGAAAAAAAATTCTTACAAACAATTTTAAAATTATAGATAGCGAAAAATAAGAATATGAAATTTATTGTCCAGGAAAACAAAGAAGAATTTGAATTTGAAAGTGACAAAAAAAACTTTGATATTAGATTTAATAGAGTTGCATTCATTTTTTTTATTTTTTTTCTTATTTCTGTGATTTATTGTATTCATCTTACTCATCTAGGATCTAGAGATTTAAATGCCAATATTTCAAAGAATTATGGCTCTTTTAATAAAAATCAGAGAGCAAATATCTTAGACCGAAACAATCATTTTTTAGCAAAAACTGTTAATTCTATCGATATTGGAATAAATCCAGTTGAAGCGATAGATAAAAAAAAATTGTTACTTAATCTAAAATATATTTTTCCTGACAAAGATTTTAAATTAATAAATTCCAAACTTTCAAAAGATAAATTTTTTTGGTTTGAAAAAAAAATTTCAGAGGAGAATTATGAGAAAATTATGATGTTGGGTGATAAATCAATAAAACCTCATGAAAACCTTACAAGAGTTTATCCCCAAAAAAATTTATTTAGTCATATAATTGGACAAATAGATGATGATAACCTAGGGATTTCTGGGTTAGAGAAATCATTAGATTTAGAATTAAAAAAAAACGATAAATCTATTCAACTTACTGTCGATAAAGATATTCAGTTCCTAATAAGAGAAGAGTTAATAAAGTTTAATAAAATATTTAAAACCAAGGGTAGTGCCTCAATTTTAATGGATATTAGTAATGGTGAGATATTATCGATTATTTCACTGCCTGATTTTGACCCAAATCAAAGAGAAAATATTACAGATGTAAATTATATTAATAGAGCAACTAAAGGTGTTTATGAATTAGGTTCTGTTTTTAAAACTTTTACGTTGGCAGCAGCCTTAAATGAAAAGATAATAGAGCCAAATACTGAATTTAAAAATTTAGAAAAAAGTATTATTTGTGGAAAAAATAAAATAAGTGAATACGACAAAAAAATTCCCTCCAATTTAACTGCTGAAGAAATACTAATCCGCTCAGGCAACATAGGTTCGGTAAGAATCGGCCAAGCAATTGGGATTGAAAAATATAAAAAATTTTTAAATGATCTCGACTTAATTAACTCAATACAATTTGATATAGAGGAAATGGGTAAACCAATATCCTTTAATTGGGGAAAATGTAAGCTTGCAACTACCTCATATGGACATGGGATTACCACTACAATTTTACAACTAACTAGTGCTTACTCCACAATTTCTAATGGAGGTTTTAAGATTAATCCTACTCTTATAAAAAAAGAAAAATATGTTAAAGGGGAAAGAATTTTAGAGGAAAATGTTTCGACAAATCTTATTACAATATTGAGAAAAATTGTAAACACAAAGCAGGGAACCGCAACATTAGCTAACGTGGAAGGTTATGAAGTTGCAGGAAAAACTGGCACTGCTGAAAAAATCTTAGAAGGTGTATATTCTCGGAAAAAAATTAATACTTTTGCATCCATATTCCCAGCCTCAAATCCCAAGTATAGCTTAGTTGTGATGCTGGATGAGCCCAAAACAAATAGTGAGTATGTTTATAATTATAGAGATGGATCAGAAATAAAATACAAAGGAACTCCTTTTAATACTGCAGGTTGGACTTCGGTTGAGGTTGTTGGTCAAATTATAGAAAAGATTGGGCCTATTTTAGCCACAAAATACGCGGAAGTTAATTAACAATGTTATTAGGAAATTATTTTAACAATATAGATAGTAGTAAAAAAAAAATTTTTTTTTCAGGAATTTCATTCAATTCAAAAGATATTAAAAAAGATAATATTTTTTTTGCTATAAAAGGGAACAATTTTGATGGAAATAAATTTATTTCTAATGCAATTAAAAAAGGCTCTAAAATTATTATCAGCGAGAAAAGAACTGTAAATTTTCAAAAAGATATTATATTTATTCATACTAAAAATATAAGGAAACTTTTAGCAGAAATCGCTTTTAAAATTTATAAGAATAAACCAAATAATTTAATTGCTGTAACTGGAACAAATGGAAAATCATCTGTTTCAGATTTTTATTTTCAATTATTGAAACTTAATAAAATAAAAGTCGCTTCAATTGGAACATTAGGTGTAAAATCAAAAAATATTAGACAGAATTTATCAAATACTACAATAGATCCAATTCGAATAGGACAAATATTATCTAAATTAAAATCTCAAAAAATTAATAATGTAATTATGGAAGCATCTAGCCATGGTCTAAGCCAACATAGGTTAGATGGTTTAAAGTTTTCATCAGGTATTTTCACAAATTTATCTCAAGATCACTTAGATTATCATAAAAATTTTAAAGAATATTTTAAAGCAAAACAGTACTTGTTTGAAAATTTAATAAAAAAAAAAGGATATGTAATAGCAGATGAAACAATACCGGAATTTAAAAGAATAAAAAAAATTTCAATTTCTAGAAAGCTAAGATTGCAGGCTTTAAATAATAGCAAAAATCAATTTCAAATTTTATCTCATAGTTTTAGAGGCGAGAAACAAATATTAAAGATAAAATATAAAAATCTAACGAAAGAAGTAAATTTAAATCTTATTGGAAAAATACAATTAAAAAATATTTTAATGGCGATTATTGCAGCAAAAAATAGCAGTTTAAGTTTAATCAAGATTCTAAATGTATTATCAAAAATTAAACCAATAGATGGAAGATTTGAAAAAATAGGTAAAATCAAAAATAAGTCTAAAGTAATACTTGATTATGCACACACACCAGATGCGCTAAGAATATGCCTTTCAAACCTTAAAGAGCAATTTCCAAATAAAAAAATAATTTTACTTTTTGGTTGTGGAGGAAATAGAGATCAAAATAAAAGATTCAAAATGGGGAAGATTGCAAGTAATTATTCTAACGAAATTTATTTAACTGACGATAATCCTAGATTTGAAGATCCAAGAAAAATTAGAAATGACATTAAAAAGGGTATTCAAAACACTTTGATAAAAGAAATTCCAAATAGAAAACAAGCTATATCAGAGGCTGTCAAAAATCTAAATACAGGTGATATTTTGTTAGTTGCTGGAAAAGGTCATGAAAAGACACAAGATTTTGGTGAAAAGAAAATTTTCTTTTCGGATAAAAAAATCATTTTAGACTGTATTAAACTTAAGAATATTAACTTATCAATAAACTTAAAGATAAATATCATTAAAGAAGTTTCGAAAATTAAGAACAAAATTCTTTTACTAAGAGCAGATAAAGCAAGAATCAACTCCAAAGAGGTAAAAAAGAATGATATTTTTTTTGCTATTAAAGGAAAAAAAAATGATGGAAATAAATTTATTGGAGAGGCATTTAAAAATAAAGCATCATTAGTTGTATTAAATAAAATTCAAAATAAATTTGATATTAAACGTCAGATAAAAGTAAAAAATACATTAAAATTTATGACTGAAATTTCAAAAATATTTAGAAAAAATATCAATGCAAATATAATAGCTATTACAGGGAGTTGTGGGAAAACTACTCTCAAAGAATTATTGGGCAATGTGTTAAAAAAGGTTTCTAGTGCAAGTATTTCTCCAAAATCATATAACAACAAATTTGGAGTGCCCTTAAGTTTACTTAATTTGAAACATAGTGATGAATTTGGAATTTTAGAGGTTGGTATGGATAAAAAAGGTGAAATTGATAATTTGACAAATATTATAAAACCGAATGTTGGTTTGATAACTAATATTAATTATGCACATGCAAAAAATTTCAAAAATATTAAACAAATTGCTTTAGCCAAAGCAGAGATAATCAAAAATATATTACCTAATGGTTTTGTCGTCTTGAATGCTGATGATAGTTTTTTCAAATTACATAAAAAAATTGCTGAAAATAATAATATTAATGTGATTTCTTTTGGGATTAAAACTAAAAAAGCAAATGTTAAGTTGTTTAATATTAAAAAAGTTAAAAAGGCATTTAGAATTAAAGTTAAACTTAATGATAAGTTTAAATATTTTATAATTTCTAACAATTTTCAAAGTAATATTTATAATATTTTAAGCGCCTTAAGTGTAATAAGTATTTACAAAGATGTGCTTAAACTTAATGAAAAAATTTTCTTAGATTTTAGAAGTCCAGCAGGAAGAGGTGATCATTCTACAATAAAGATAGGTAACAAAAAAATAAACTTAATTGATGAAAGTTATAATTCTAATCCTCTATCTTTAAAATCAGCCTTAAAAAATTATGATAATATAGATACAAAAAAATATGGTAAATATCTTTTGCTTGGAGATATGATGGAACTTGGTTCACATTCAAAAAAACTTCACAAATCAATAGTTCCTTTAATAAATGAGACAAATATTGATAAAGTATTTGTTATGGGAAAAATGGTGAGAGAAATATTCGATAATATTGTGAAAGTAAAAAGAGGAAGAATTTTAGAAAATAAATCAGGAATTTTTGAATTAATTAAGAAAGATTTTAATAATAATGATTATCTAATGATTAAAGCCTCAAATGCGACAGGTTTCAACAGTATAGTAAATAACTTGAAGGGGTTAAATTAAATGCTTTATCAATTTTTACTTAATTTTGTTGATACCTTTAGTTTTTTGAATGTATTTAAATATCTGACATTTAGGACTGGTTTATCTTTTTTTACTTCGTTGGTTATTGTCTTAATTTTAGGAGAATCTTTTATAAAATTTTTTTCAAAACAAAAAATTTTAAATCCTATCCGTGATGATGGTCCAGAAAATCATATAGTTAAAAAAATTGGAACTCCGACTATGGGTGGAGTTATTATTTTATTTGGTTTGTTGTTATCAGTATTATTTTGGGCTGATTTATCGAATTTAAATGTTTTATTTTGTTTATATATCGCAATTTCTTTTGGTTTGCTTGGGGCATTCGATGATTATAAAAAAATAAAGTATAGTAACTCTTCAGGTATTTCATCAAAGTTAAAATTAACCCTTCAAATAATACTAGCAATAATTGGCGTGAGTTTTTATGTTTACTTTAATGACTATCAAGATTTAACAAATTTATACTTTCCTTTTTTTAAAAACCTTATCATTAATCTTGGATGGTTTTTTATACCTTTTTCAATATTTGTGATTATTGGTTCATCAAATGCAGTAAATCTTACTGATGGATTAGATGGTTTAGCTACGGTACCAGTAATACTTGTAGCAGCTTGTTTTGCATTTATAAGTTATGTTACAGGAAACATTGTATTCTCAAATTATTTACAAATTCCTTACATAGAGGGAACTGGGGAAGTTTCAATTTTTTGTGGAGCAATCATTGGCTCTTGTTTAGGCTTTTTATGGTTTAACGCACCTCCAGCAAAAATTTTTATGGGAGATACTGGATCTTTGTCTTTAGGTGGCTCTCTAGGAGCAGTTGGTATAATAACAAAACATGAAATAGTTTTAGCAATTACTGGAGGTTTATTTGTTCTTGAAGCGGTTTCAGTGATTGTGCAAGTAATATCATTTAAACTTACTGGTAAAAGAGTTTTTAAAATGGCACCAATCCATCATCATTTTGAGAGGAAAGGTTGGCCTGAATCAACAGTTGTAATTAGATTTTGGATAATTTCTATTATTTTAGCAATGATAGGACTTGCTACATTAAAACTAAGATAATGAGTGATAATTCACAAATTTTCTTAAATAAAAAAATTTTAATTTATGGATTAGGAAAAAGTGGCCTCTCATCGTTCAATTTTTTAAGAAATAAAAATGATGTTTATTTATTTGATGATAACCCAAATCTTAAAACAAATAAGTCGATTAAAAAAAAAACTCTCAATTTTAAAAAATTATTAAAATCCAAATTTGATTTAATTATATTAAGCCCAGGAGTTGATATAAAAAAATGTAAGTTAAAAAATTTACTTAAAAAAAAACACAAGAATATTTATACAGATCTAGATGTTTTTTACTCATTTTATAAAAATGTCTCATTAACAATAACTGGCACAAACGGAAAGTCCACCACATGCAAACTTCTATATGATATCTTAAAAGATCAAAAAAAAGACGTAAGATTAGCAGGGAATATTGGCACACCAATACTATCTATAAATAAGATCTCAAAAAAAACAATTTTCGTTATTGAGGCTTCATCCTACCAATTAGAATATAGTAAAATTTTTTCATCAAAATTTGCCGCCATCCTTAATATTGCACCAGATCACTTGGAGAGACATGGTAATTTAAAAAATTATATAGAGGCAAAATTTAAAATTTTTAATAATCGAAAAAGAGAAGCAATTGGATTTGTAAATAAAAATGATCATCTAATTCAAAAAAGAATTAAAATAATAAAGCCTAAATTAAAACTGGTAAATGTAGATACAAAATTGAACAATTTAATTTTGAAAAAAATTAGAAACAAATATTTTTTAACAAAATCAAATCAAGCAAATCTATCTTTTGTTTTAGAAATAATTAAAAAATTCAATATAAAATCAGATCAATTGTTCAAAAGCCTTAATAAATTTAAAGGATTGAATTATAGACAGAAAATTATCTATAACAAAAAAAAATTAATCATAATCAATGATTCTAAATCAACAAGTTATTCTTCTTCAAAAGAATTGTTAGAAATGTATGAAAATATTCATTGGTTAATTGGTGGTATTCCAAAAAAAGATGATAAATTATTGTTACCAAAAAAATATTTCAAAAATATAAAGATTTATGTCTTTGGTAAAAACTTTAAAAAATTTTCAAAAGATTTAAGGGAAAAGACAGAGTTTAAAAGATTTAAAAATTTAAATCTTGCACTATTAGCAATTTTTAAGAATATTCATAAAAAAAAACACTCAAATAATACAATCCTATTTAGTCCAGCTTCCGCCTCGTTTGATAATTTTAAAAATTTTGAGGAAAGAGGCTTATATTTTAATAAATTAATAAAAAGACATTTAGATGAAAGAAAAATTATTTAGCTATATTTCTTTTTATCAGTGGTGGAAAAGTATTGATAAACCTATTTTATCGTTGATCTTACTTTTATTTTTAGTGGGTTTATTTTTCTCACTTGTATCAACTTCTCTAATTGCATCAGATAAATTAGATACAAATACATATTTCTTCTTTTTTAAACATACAATCTTTGTTTTATTTGGCTTCTTTTTGATTTTTTTCCTTTCTTTTATACCTGAAAAAGAAATATATAGAATTTCGGTAATATTTTTTTGCTTATCATTAGTTTTGTTATTACTTGTTCCCTTAATTGGTGTAGAGATTAAAGGTTCAAAGAGATGGATTGATTTGTTGATATTGCCAAGAATACAACCTATTGAATTTGTGAAGCCTTTTTTAATAGTAATAATAAGTATGATAATTTGTTCTCAAAGATATACTAATTTTAATTTTAAATACTTCTTATCTTTTTTATTAATTATTTTGATATCGGGTCTTTTGATACTTCAACCAGATATTGGTCAAACTCTTTTAATCGGTTTTAGTTGGTTAGTTTTGATTTTTATTTCTGGTATTAGTATATTTTTTTTGAGCTTAGTTTTTATTATTTCATTAACTGGGATAGTGTTAATCATTAGTTACTTTCCACAATTTAAATACATAAAAGATAGATTATTTTCTTTTTTTAATCCTGAAATGGGTACTCATAACTTTCAATCAGATAAAGCATTAGAAGCAATAATAAGTGGAGGTTTCTTTGGAAAAGGTATTGGAGAGGGAACATTAAAAAACAGAGTCCCTGAAGCTCATACTGATTACATTATTTCAGTAATTTCAGAAGAGTTTGGAGTAATCTTCATAATGTTAATTTTATTAACTTACCTAATATTAATATTTTCAGTTCTGAGGAAAGTTTACAAAGAAAATGATAAAACGATTAAATTAGTATTAACCGGATGTATTAGCTTAATACTTATGCAAGCAATGATTCACATAGGAGTAAATATTAGATTATTCCCAACTACAGGAATGACTTTACCATTTTTAAGTTATGGGGGATCATCGATTATAAGTATTTCTATTATGTCTGGTATAATTTTGAATTTAACGAAAAGAAAAATAATTAAATGAAAAATATATTAATCTCAACGGGAGGATCAGGAGGACATGTAGTGCCAGCAAAAATTCTACGTGAGCATTTGCAATCAAATTTTAATATTTTTATTTCTACTGATTTAAGAGGGTTGAAATATCTAGACAATAAAAAAAAAGATATTGTTTTGATAAATACTCCCAAATTAAATCTTAATATATTTTTTATCTTTAAAATATTCCAAGTAATTTACTTAGTAATTAAAACAGTCTTACTATTAAAAAAAAATAAGATTAATATTGTTTTTTCAACAGGAGGATATATGTCATTACCTGTTTGTTTTGCTGCAAAATTATTAGGAATAAAGATATACTTACTCGAACCCAATATTGTTTTAGGCAGAGCAAACAGGTTCTTTTTAGGTTTTTGTAATAAAATTTTTTCTTACACAAAAAATTTGAAAAATTTTCCTGAAAAATTTAAGCATAAAATTCAAATAATATCGCCACTGGTAAAAAAAAATTTTTATGAAAAAAACAAAATTAAAAAAGAAAATAAAGTATTTTGTTTCTTAGTTGTTGGAGGTAGTCAAGGAGCAAAGATTTTCGATAACATAATCAAAAATGTTATCGTAAATTTATCAAGAAAAAAAAAAATCAAAATTATTCAACAAACTCATAAGAGTAATATTAATAATTTAAAAAATATTTATGATCAGGCTCAAATTGAAAATACCATTTTTGATTTTGAGGAAAATTTAGCAGATTTTATATATCAATCAGACTTATGTATTACGCGTGCTGGCGCATCTACTTTAGCGGAATTATCAATCATGAATAAACCATTTCTAGCTATCCCCTTGATTTCATCAAAAGATAATCACCAATTTGAAAATGCGAATTTTTACAAAAACATAGGTTGCTGTTGGATTATGAGTCAAAAAGACTTTAGTGATGTTAATTTAGAAAAATTTTTAAATCATATAATTATGAATAAGTCTGAGTACAATGTAAAAAAAAATAATTTAGAAAAACATAATTTTCAAAATTCATGGAATGATATAAACCAAAAAATACTGGAAACTATAAATGAAAATTGAATTAGCTAAAAAAGAGACCATTCATTTTATTGGTATTGGTGGAATAGGTATGAGTGGTCTAGCATTAATTATGAAGGCAAAAGGTTTTCAAATTCAAGGAAGTGATATTAGTAATAATAAAAATATTGAAAAATTAAAAAAAGAAAAAGTTAAAGTTTTTATCAGTCATAAAAAACAAAATATAAAAGATGTCACAATTATAGTGGTTTCTTCCGCAATAAAAAAAAATAATCCAGAATTACTAGAGGCTAAAAGAAGAAAATTACCAATAATAAAAAGAGGGAAGATGTTAGCAAATCTTGTTTCTTTAATGAAAAATATTGTTGTAGTTGGATCTCACGGCAAAACAACAACGACATCTTTAGTCAGCTCTATTTTTGAAAATACCAAGTTAGATCCTACAATAATCAATGGAGGCATGATAAATTCGATAAAGAGCACTGCAAAATTAGGTAAGAGTGACTGGTCTATATTAGAGGCAGATGAGTCAGATGGAAGTTTTACTCATATTTCTCCAACATACTCAATTATTACAAACATAGATAGAGAACACATGGATTTTTATAAATCAATGAAGGATTTAAAAAATCATTTTCTACACTTTATAAAAAAAGTTCCATCATTTGGAAAATCTTTTATTTGTACTGATGATAAAATTAACAATGAATTAATTAAAGATATAAAAAATAAAAATTTTTTTACATATGGAATAAAGTCTGACGCTAATTTTCTTATCAAAAATATAATTCAAAACAAACTTTACTCAAAATTTGATTTATCTATAAATTTACCAAATAAAAAAAAAACAACCATAAAAAACTTTCAGATCCCTTTGTTAGGTGTTCATAATATAAGAAACTCTACAGCTGCAATTGCAGTTGCTCTTACTGTAGGAATTCCAGTGTCTAATATTAAAAAAGGTCTGAAAAACTTTAAAGGTGTCCAGCGTAGATTTAATAAGATATTTACATTTAACGAAGTTGATTTTTATGATGATTATGCACATCATCCAACCGAGATAAAATCTGTCTTAGAGGGAGTAAAAAAAGTTTTTGATAAGTGTGAAAAAGTCTGTGTTTTTCAACCACATAGAATATCAAGATTAAAAGATTTAAGAAATGAATTTACTCACTGTTTCAGAGATGCAGACATAATTATATTATGTCCCATTTTTACAGCAGGAGAAAAAATTAAATTAGGTTTTCATTATAATGATTTTGCAAAAGAAATAATTAAAAATTCAAAAGTAAAACTATTTATGATTAAAAATAATATTGAATTAGCAAAATTTCTTAAACAAAATATTTATGGAAATAAAATCGTTATAGGGATGGGTGCTGGTTCAATC
The DNA here is from genome assembly GCA_902579925.1 of uncultured Pelagibacteraceae bacterium. GTDB lineage: Bacteria > Pseudomonadota > Alphaproteobacteria > Pelagibacterales > Pelagibacteraceae > Pelagibacter. Next base: position 20,530 of record CACHIS010000006.1, on the reverse strand, counting down.
TCAAATTGGATGAAAAAACTACCTGAATTAATGTAATGCAGATACATCAACTTAAAGATTTGTTAAAAGATTTTGATAAAAATGTAATTTACGATCAAGATTTAAAAAAAAAAAGTTGGTTTAATATTGGAGGAAAGTCCAAAGTTTTTTATAAGGCGGAAAATTTAAAAGATTTAGTTAAATTTCTCAAAGTACTCGATAATAAGGAGAAAATCTTTATCATTGGCGCAGGATCAAACACCTTAATCTCAGATAATATTTTTAATGGAGTCGTAATAAAGCTTAGTAAAAATTTTAATAGAATATCTTTATTAGGAGAGGACGTAATAATTTCTGGAAGTGCCGTTTCAGATAATAGCCTATCTAGTTTTGCTGCTGAAAATAATTTGAGTGGATTTGAGTTTTTATCCTGCATTCCAGGATCTATCGGTGGAGGAATTAAAATGAACGCTGGATGTTTTGGAAAAGAATTTAAAGATATTCTTCTTTCAATTCAAGCTATAGATCAAAAAGGGAATTTAATAACAATTCCATCAAAAGAAATAAATTTTGATTATAGAAAAAATGATTTATCTGAAGATCTGATTTTTTTAAGTGCTTCTTTCAAAGGAGTTAAAAGCACTTTCAACAAAGTAAATAGTGAAATAATAAAAATGAAATCTTTAAAAGAAAAAAATCAACCAATGAGAATCAAAACTGGTGGAAGCACTTTTAAAAACCCAATAAATCAAACAGATAAAAAAGTTTGGCAACTGATAAAAGAATCAGTATCAATTGATACTAGATTTGGTGATGCATATATTTCAGAAAAACACTCAAATTTTTTTGTAAATAAGGGTAACGCAACATTTAATGACATGAAAAAATTAATTGATTTTGTTTCAAAAAAAGTTTTAGAAAAAACTGGTATAAAATTAGATAAAGAAATTAAAATATTAGAATAAATTGAAAAAAAAAATTTTGATAATTTCAGGCGGTATTTCTAAGGAACGAATTATCAGCTTAGAGACAGGAAGACAGGTTGCTAAAGAATTAAAAAAAAATAATTACATAGTAAAAACATGCGAGCCAGACAAAGATTTAATATCTGTAACAAAAAGTTTCAAACCCCATTTCATTTTTAATGCTCTACACGGGCAGTTCGGTGAAGATGGATACATACAAACAATCCTTGAGACAATAGGTATACCTTATACCCATTCAGGTGTGATTGCGTCTGCTAAAGCAATGGATAAAGAAATTTCTAAGAAAATTTTTATTAAAAATAAAATTTTGACACCTAAATATTTCATTTTTACTTTTAATAAAACTAATAAAGAACTTATAAGTTTAGTAAAAGAAAAGTTAAACTTTCCTGTTGTGATTAAACCAATAAATGAAGGTTCTAGTGTTAATGTTTATATTTGTAATAAGAATAATTTATCGAGTAAAATAAAATTGTTAAAAGATTATAAAAAAATATTGATAGAACAATTTATTCCTGGGAGAGAAATTCAGTCAGCTATAATTGGAAAGAAGAAGCTTGGAGCAATTGAGCTTAAACCAAAGAGAAAATTTTATGATTATAAAGCAAAATATAATTCTAATGCCAAAACAGAACATATAATTCCTGTAGACTTACCAAAAAAAAAATTCAAAATTCTCATGGATACTACTTTAAAAGCACATAATTTGATGGGATGTAGAGGGGTTACTAGATCAGACTTTAAATACTTTAAAGGAAAATTTTATCTTTTAGAAATTAATACACAACCTGGAATGACAAAACTATCTTTGGTTCCAGAAATATCAGCGTATATTGGAATTAATTTCATAAATCTAATTAAATTAATTTTAAAAGATGCATCTATTAATAAGTAAAAAGATTACAATTTACTTATTATTATTTTTTTTTCTTGTATCAATAAATAACATTTCATTAATTAATACCAGTTTCCCAAAAATTGAAAAAATAGAGATTACTGGTCTTAATCTTGATGAGAGAAAAAAAATTGAAAGTATCATATATGATGCAAATTTTAAAAATATTTTTCACTTAGACAAGAAATATTTAACAAAAAAAATAAGTTCAATTAATATAATTGAAAAATTTGAAATATACAAAAATTATCCATCAACCTTAAAAATATTTATACAGAAAACAAAAATACTTGCACAAACAAAAAGAAATGGTTTTGATTATTTGATTGGATCAAATGGAAAATTAATTCCTAATGATTATTTAATTTCTGATCTACCATTTGTATTTGGTGACTTAAAGCCTAATGAATTTTTAAATTTTAAAAATGAAATTGATAAGTCAAATTTTGATTTTGAAAATATAATAAAATTATATTATTTTAAATCAAAAAGATGGGATATTGAAACTTCTAAAGGATATTTGATTAAATTATCAAAAAATAATGTCGAAAAAGATTTAAATTTATTTGTTCGTTTATCTAATGAGGATAAATTTAAGAATAAGTTTGTAATTGATTTTCGTCAAAAAGATCAAATAATATTAAATGATAAATAATTTAGGTAATAGAATTTTTCTCTTTTTAAGTCTTGATAAATTTACAATAGTTGCACTAAATTCTACTGATGATTACATTTATAAAAGAGAGTCATCAACAAATAATAAAAGTAATCAAATTGACTTAAAATTTTTAGAAAATTTTTTAAATGAAAATATTTTCAAAATAGAAAAAGAGCTTAATGAATTTGTAAAAAATATTTTTTTAATTATCGATAACCGAAATATTTTTTCAATTCATTTATCAATTAAAAATAAATTTGATAATATTATTATTAATTCAAATTCTGTTCATAAATTACTTTTAGATGCAAAAAGTTGTTGTAAGAAAACATTAGAAGATTCTGATATTCTTCATATGAAGATAGATAAGTTTTATGTTGATGGTACTTATTTTAAAACTTTACCAGAAGAAAAAAACTGTAAGAGTTTTTGTATTGAAATGAGTTATATATGTTTACCAAAAAAGATTTTAAAACCTATAGAAGATGTTCTTAGTAAGTATCAAATATCTTTAAATAAAACTTTGAGTTTTAATTATTTAAATAGTTTTTTAAATGATAAAAATAATAATTTGTATATAACTGCACAAAAAATCTTAGATGGTTTTAATGAGAATGAAGTGCATATAACTAGTGGAAATTCCAAAAAATTAGGTTTTTTTGAGAAATTCTTTAATTTTTTTAATTAATTTTTGTATTTTCTCGTAATATTTGTTGTTTTTTGTTTTTGTTCGCTGAAGATTAAAAGTCCAATGTGTCATTACTAAATCAAAAAACAATAAAGAAACAAGTTTCTTTTAGTGGGATAGGACTTCATAGCGGGATACGAGTTAATATTTGTGTAAAACCCTCCGCTCCAGATACCGGAATTGTTTTTAAAAGAATAGATTTAAAGGATAATAATCTTATTTACCCAAACTTTATGAATGTTAGTAATACAGCTCTCAACACAACTATATCTAATAATTATGGGGTCAAGGTCTCAACAATAGAACACTTAATGGGAGCTCTTTTTGGAATGGGAATTGATAATGCCTTAGTTGAAATTGATAATGAAGAGGTACCAATTTTAGATGGTTCTGCTAAATTTTTTATAAGTAAAATTTTATCAGTAGGTTTGGAGCTAAGTAACAAGCCAATTAAAATTATAAAGATAAATAGAAAAGTAGAATTTAAGAATAGCGAAAAATTTATTTCAATTGAGCCTTCTAAATTAAGCTTAGATATAGATTTTCAACTTAAATATCAAAGCAAGATCATAGGTAACCAAAAAAATAAAATAAATGTTTACGAGGATGATCTAACGGACATATTTAACTCTAGAACATTTTGTCTATATGAAGATATACAGACAATCAAAAAAAATGGCCTGGCAAAGGGTGGAAGCTTAGATAACGCGATAGTAGTAAAAGATGAACATGTCTTAAATCCAGAGGGTTTGAGAAATTCAAAAGAATTTGTTAATCATAAAATATTGGATTGTATAGGTGATCTTTTTACAAGTGGATATAGAATGATAGCAAGTATCAATTGTTCTCAAGGAGGTCATTTTATGACAAATAACTTATTGAGAAAAGTATTTGAGGACAAAAGAAATTTTTCTATAATTGAGATACAAGAAAGAACACTTCCTCACACACTTATAAATAGAAGCTTACTTAGATCGATAGCTTAATATAATAATCTTTATAATTTTTTTTAGAATATATATAATCTTTATTATGTTTAAAATTAGAATATTTTTAATATTTCTTACATTAATATTCTTATACTCTTGCAGTAAGGAAGTAGAGAAGATTAAATTAATTAAAGAGACTAGTCAAAATGATGAAATGATTTCAGCTTACAATAAAGGTATGGATTTTTTGGACACAGGTGACTATTTTGCGGCGGGTAAAAAGTTTTTAGAAGTTGAAGTTTTAATGCCACAATCTCAATGGGCACCAAAATCAGTGTTGATGGCGTCTTACTCTTATTATCTTCAAGATTATTATTCATTAGCAATTGAAAATCTTAAAAGATATTTTAAAACCTATCCTAAAGATAAAAACATGGCTTACGCGCATTATCTTTTAGCTATGTGTTATTACGAAACTATAGAGGGAGAGAAAAAGGATCTAGCTCCTCTAGTTTTATCTAAAAAGGAACTCCTTTTAATTATAGAAAATTTTCCTGATACTGATTATGCATATGACGCAAGATATAAGATCGATTTGATTAATGATATATTAGCTGCAAAAGAGGTTTATATTGGCAGACATTATATAAAAAAAAAAAAATGGATTCCCGCTCTTAATAGATTTAAAAATGTTTTAAATAACTATGAGACAACAGACCATGTTGAGGAGGCGATTCACAGATTAGTTGAAATATACTATATTTTAGGCATGGAAGATGAATCTCTTAAGTATGCTTCATTACTTGGTTATAATTACAATTCTGGAGAGTGGTATAAAGAAACATATAAAATTTTTAATAAAGAATATAAAGTATCCGTTCCTAAAAACAAAAAAAAGAAAAGTAAAATATTAAGTAAAATTAAAAGTCTTTTTTAAAAAATGATTGATGAAAAAATTAATCAAAAATACTTAAAAAAAATTAAATTATTTAATAAATATAACAAATATTACTATGATTTAAACGAACCATTAGTAAAAGATCACATTTTTGATGAATTAAAAAAAGAAATTCTTAATCTTGAAAAGAAATATGATTTTTTAAATCATAAAGATTCTCCAAAAAATTCTGTAGGTTTTAGACCCTCTAAATTGTTCAAAAAGGTGAAACACAAAATACCAATGTTATCACTCAATAATGCGTTTGATAGGAAAGATCTTATAAATTTTGAAAAGAAAATTTTTAACTTTTTAAATGAGAAGTCAACACAGATTATTGAGTATAGTGCTGAGCCTAAAATTGATGGTATATCAGCGTCTTTAATTTTTAAGAATGGTAAATTTATAACTGGTCTATCAAGAGGAGATGGAAAGGAAGGAGAGGATATAACAGAAAATTTAAAAACAATTAAAGATATACCTAATCAAATAAAGTCAAAAAATTTTCCAGAGGAAATTGATATTAGAGGTGAAGTATTTATTCAGAATAATGATTTTAAAACATTAAATAACAAATTTGCAAATCCAAGAAATGCTGCATCTGGCTCTTTAAGACAAAAAGATCCTAATGAAACGGATAAAATTCCATTAAAATTTATCGCATATGCGTTTGGTTATGAGAAAGGTTTAAACATTAAATCACAAAGTGAATACTTGGAAAAATTAAAAGAATGGGGCTTTAAAACCAATCCGCTAAACAAAAAAATAAAAACAATAGATGGTTTAATTAAGAATTATAACGATATTGAAAAAAAAAGAGGTGAAATAGATTTTGATATAGATGGGATCGTTTACAAAATAAATAATTTTAAGTTACAAAAAAGATTGGGGAATGTCGCTAATGCCCCAAGATGGGCAATCGCTCACAAATTCTCAGCAAATAGTGGCGTCTCTGTAATAGAAAATATAGAAATCCAAATTGGAAGAACAGGGGCACTTACACCAGTTGCAAAAATAAAACCAATTAATATTGGTGGAGTTATCGTATCGAATGCAACGTTACATAACGAAGAGGAAATCAATAGAAAAGATATTAGAATAAATGATACTGTGGTAGTAGAGAGAGCTGGTGATGTAATTCCACATGTGGTTTCAGTCAACAAAGAAAAAAGAAAATCAAATTCAAAAAAATTTATTTTTCCAACAAAATGTCCATGTGGGTTTGAAACGATTAAAGAATTCAATAAAGTAACTAAAAAATTTGATGCTGTTAGAAGATGTCCAGATAAAGGATTTGATTGTGATAAAATGTCAAAAGAGAGAATTAAACATTTTGTTTCAAAAGAAGCTCTGAATATAGAAGGTTTTGGAAAAAAGATTGTTGAAAATTTTTGGGATTTAAACTTGATAAAACTACCGCAAGATATTTTTAAACTTGATTATGATAAAATCGAAAATCTAGACGGATGGGGAAAATTATCTGTTGCTAATCTAAAATACTCGGTAAATTTACGAAAAACTATTTCTTTTGAAAAATTTATTTATGCATTAGGTATCAGGCATATTGGTTTAGAAAACGCAAAAATAATATCAAAAAATCTGAAATCATTAAAAAATTTTATTGCATTATCAAAAAAAAATAATTTCGATGATTTAATTAATATTGATGGGATTGGAGAAACACAGGTTAATTCAATAAAGAATTTTTTTAAGAACAATACAAATTTGAATGTTTTGAATAGCCTTGAAAAAGTACTTAAAGTAACTGATGCTGAAATAATTAAAAATAATGGTTCATTAAACAATAAAACATTTATGTTTACAGGCAAATTGTCAAATATGAGTCGTTCAGAGGCCAAATCTATAGTTGAAAAAAATTCAGGTTCAATAGTAAGCAATGTCACCAAAAAACTTGATTATCTGATTATAGGTGAGAAACCAACTAATAGAAAAGTTGAAGCAGCAAAAAATTTAAAAGTAAAAATTTTAGATCAATTGTCTTGGTTAAAAATGCTTAAATAAAACTCGCTAACCACTTTTTCTCATTTCTGTTTAAATAAGGGGATATTTTTGAATAAACTTCTAGATTATAATTGAAAAGATAATTTTTTTCTTTGTTATTTAAAAGTTTAAAATCAATCAAATCTTTTTCAATTGGGGCTAAAGTAAGATTTTTAAAAGATAATTTTCTTTTATTTTTATTAACATAAACTAAATTTTCAATACGTATTCCAAACTTACCTTTCTCATAATAACCAGGTTCGTTGCTTAATATCATACCTTCTTGGATTTTAATTGAATTTGATTTCGATATAGCCTGAGGACCTTCATGGACATTTAGGAAAAAACCAACTCCATGGCCAGTGCCATGATTATAATCTAGGCCATCTTTTTTAAGGAATTTTCTTGCATCTACATCGATCAATTTTCCAGTAGTTTTTTTACTTATATTTGTTTCTGCAACAGCGATGTGTCCTTTTAAAACATTTGTAAATATTTTTTTTATATTTTTATTTTGATCTGAAAAGCAGATTGTTCTTGTAACATCTGTTGTACCGAATTTATATTGACCACCTGAGTCACATAAAAAAATTTCATCTTTTTTTAAAAATTTAGTTTTATTTTTTTTAGCCCTATAATGAACAATAGCTCCATTTTTTCCACTTCCAGCAATTGTGTTAAAGCTAGGAAATAAATATTTTGAGTTCTTTTTTCTTATTTTTTCTAATTTGTTTTGAGCATCAACTTCAGTTATATCTAATTTTTTTTTATTTTTGATCCAATAAATAAATTTCGTTAAAGCAACACCATCAATGATGTGTGTATTTATCATATTTTTGATTTCGACTTTATTTTTTCTTGATTTAAGTAAATATATTGGGTCTTCACTTTTTATAATTTTGAATCTTTTTCTAAATAGTTTTTCGAGATATAATGAACATGTATTTTTATCTATTATAGCGTTTTTATTTTTTAGTCCTTTTAAAAAATTATTAAGATTTTTTGGATCAACAATCTGTTCTTTTTTAAGTTTTTTTTCTTTTAAGAGTTTTGTTGATTTATTTTTTTCAACAATCAAATAAACTATTTTTTCTTTACTTAGGACAAGATTGCAATTAGGTATAGGACTTGTTGGGTTGTCATATCCTCTTATATTTAACAACCATGCAATATTTTCTGGAGCAGTAACAAATAAATAATCAGATTTATTTTTCTTCAGATAATTAGCGACCTTAGAAATTTTTTGCAAATGACTTTCACCAGAAATTTTTTCATTAATTGAATAGAAAGGAAGACTTTTTTTATTTTGTATCTTTTGAATATTATCAACAAGATTCTCATTAATATTAGTTACTTTATTATTTTTAAAAAAAAATTTCTTAATTTGTTCAGAGGTAAATAATGTTGGATCTATTCCTATGTTTAAGTTTTTAAAAACTTTCGTATTAATTATCTTGAAATAATCTACAATGTCAAAGTGTTTACCACTCTCAATTTTTGCTTGTATAGAGTATCTTCCATCCACAAATAAATAATTTTTACTTTTTAAAATTACTGCGTAACCTGCTGAGCCTGTAAAGTTTGAAATATATCTTAATCGATCATTTTTTGCATATTCTGAAAAAAATTCATCATTTTTGGGTATAATATAACCATCAATACCAAATTTTTTAAACTGCTTTCGAAGTTTATTTATTTTTTTTTTAGTCATTTAATTCTTTTTTGATATCTAATCCAACCAGGGCTTCTTTTGGTTTCATCATCCAATTCAAAATCTTGATTAAATTCAAATTCTTCAATTATATCGTTATTCTCTTCAGAAAAAGAATTTTTTTCTAAATTACTTTCTGGGAGTTCATCAATAAATCTTGATGCCATGCTATCTATCCAGTCTCCTTGATAAAACCTATTCATAGAGAAAGAGATAATTACATTTTTTTTTGCTCTTGTAATACCAACGTATGCTAATCTTCTTTCTTCTTCTAAACCATTTTGTCCTTTTTCCTCAATAGATTTTTGATGCGGAAATAATCCTTCTTCCCATCCAGGTAAAAAGACTACATCGAACTCTAATCCTTTGGCTGCATGCATTGTCATCATATTTATTTTTTCGCCTTCCCAATCTTGATCAATAGATGTCGCAAGTGATACATGATCTAAAAAACTCTCTAAACTACTAAACTCTTTCATAGCGCTTAATAATTCTTTTATATTTTCTAATCGATTTTCATTTTCGAGATCTTTTTTATTTTTTAACATCATGGAATATCCTGACTCATCTAAAAGAATCTGCAGCAACTTTACATGATTAAACTTTTTAATCTTTAAATCATTTCTCCATTTTGAAAGTAAATCTAAAAATAAATTTAAACCTATTTTAGCTTTAGGTTTTATTAAATTTTCTATTATCATTTTTCTTGCTGAATTTTCTAAACTAATTTGATTTTTTTTTGAGTATTCATGAATAGTTTTAATAGTACTTTCGCCAATAGATCTTTTAGGGTTATTGACTATTCGCTCAAAAGCTAAATCATCTTTTTCTTGATATATTAATCTTAAGTAAGCTACACAATCTTTTATTTCAGCCCTTTCATAAAATTTAATTCCACCTAAAATTCGATAGGGCATACCAATTTTTAGAAAACGCTCTTCAAATTCTCTGGTTTGAAAAATTGCTCTTACTAAAATTGCAACATTGTTGAGTGAATTTTTTTTCTTAATTTGCTCTATTTCATCAGAGATACCAATCGCCTCATCTTTACCATTTTTGAAACAATTTAATTTTATTAAATCACCCTCATCCAATGTTGATTTTAATGTTTTCCCAACTCTATTTTGATTATTAACGATTAATGATGATGCCACAGATAGAATATTTTTTGAAGATCTATAATTTTGTTCAAGTCTTATTATTTTTGTATCTTTATAAATTTTATCAAATTCTAAAAAATTTTTTATTTCTGCACCACGCCAACTATAAATAGATTGATCATCATCTCCAACACAACATATGTTGTTATTTTTTTCTGCTAATAAATTTAGCCACTGACTTTGTATAAAGTTTGTATCCTGATATTCGTCCACTAATATATATTTAAAGTTTTTGGAATAAATTTCTCTAATATCTTTATTTGTTTTCAATATTTTGACCGAATGTAAAATTAAGTCTCCAAAATCACAGGCATTTAATCCAATTAGTTTTTGTTGGTAAATTTTATAAACTGGTAAAATTGTTTTTTCATAAACGTCTTTAGGATTAACTCTTACATCACTAGGATATAGACCTTTATTTTTCCATTTATCTATAATTGCAAGAATATACTTAGGAGCAAGTTGTTTGACATCAATATTTTCTGCTTTACAAATATTCTTAATAAGTCTGACTTGATCATCGGTATCAATAATTGTAAAGTTAGAATTTAAATTTACTGCTGAAGCATGTCTTCTTAATATTTTCGCACAAATAGAATGAAATGTTCCCAACCAAGACAAACCAATAGCTGAAGAGCCTAAAATTTTACTTACTCTATCTTGCATTTCTTTTGCAGCTTTATTTGTAAATGTAACTGAAAGAATTTGATTTGGAAAAGCTCGCTTATCCCTAATTATGTGAGCAATCCTACTGGTTAAAACCTTAGTTTTTCCAGAACCAGCTCCAGCCACGATTAATAATGGCCCATCCAAAGATAATACTGCTTGCTTTTGGGCTTCATTAAGATTTTTTAAATAATCAGAGTTTACCATTTGAATAAATTATTTATAAGTTTGAACAAAGTATGTTTAATTTAAATTTCTATAAAAAAAAATTTCAAAAAATATTATTATCAATAAATAAGATTATAGAAAGTTTTTTTGCTGAATTGAGTAGGTCAAAATCTCCAAAAAATAAGCGCACTCCTATTAAAAAAAAGTTTATACGTTTAGATCATAAGATTGAAAGTTTCTTCGACAAATTTAGAGAATTTAAAAAATACAATCAGAGCAAGAATAAATTTAATATTTTTGAGAATAAAAAAGTATTGGTTTTTGTTGTAATTTTCTTATTAATCTCAAGTTATTTTATATTACCCTCTTTTTACAACAAAGATGAAATTAAGATTTTATTAAAAAATCAGATTTCCAAAAAGTATAAGATAGAGTTAAAATTTAATGAAAAAATTAGTTATAATTTACTACCAAAGCCTTATTTCTACACAAAAAACTTAGATATTTTACATAAAGAAAAGATTTTAGGAAATTCTAGTCATACAAAATTTTACATTTCACCAGCCAACCTTCTTTCTGTTAAAAAAATTAAAATTCAAGATCTAATATTTAATAAAACTGAATTTGAAATTAACGCAAATAATATAAATTTTTTTAAAAAAGTTCTTAACAACGCAAAGATAGTTAACGAAGTTTTTTTCAAAAATTCTAAGCTTTTTTACAAAGATGAAGAAAATGAACTATTATTTTTATCAAAATCCGACATTTTAAAATACTTTTATGATGAAAAAAATGAACTAAAAAAAATAAAGTCATCTTTCGAAATTTTTAATATTCCATTTAAACTAGATGTATCTCAAAATATTATTGATCAAAATAATAATATAAAACTCACATCAAAAAAAATTAGGCTTGATATTGAGACCTCAATAAAACAAAGTGAGACAGGCGTAGATGGTATTTTCGATGTTGAATTATTAAATAAGAGTAACTCATTCAAATATTTGATAAAAAATGATATTTTAAATTTTATTTCTGAAGACAAAAATTTTAGTGGCCAACTTAACTTCAAGCCGTTCTATCTCTCCTCTGATCTGAATTTTAATTATATAAGTCGAAAAAAAGTATTAAAAAGTGATACCTTGATAATTGATTTACTTGATTCTGAATTACTAAACAATGCAAATTTAAATGCAGTCATAAATGTTAACATAAACAAAATTGACAAATTTGAATATTTCACAAATTTTATTTTAGAGATACAATTATCAGATGGTAAGATTTTTATGAGTAACTTCGATGTAGATTGGAATGAGTCGCTTTCAATTAAATCATCTGATATTGAATTTGTAAACGATAAAGATGGAAAAAAATTGATTGGTGAAATTGTATTTAACTTTAATGATGTAGAGAAATTTTTTAGATATTTTCAAGTAAAAAGAAATTATAGGAATGTTTTTAAAGAAATAAAATCAGATTTTATCTACGATCTCACAAAAGATAAATTAATTTTGAATAATATTAAAATTGATAATGTATCAAATCAAAATATTAAAGATTTGATTGATCAATATAATAAAGGGAATAAAAATTTGTTTAATAAAGTAATTTTTAGAAATTTTGTAAAAAAATTTTTTCAAACTTATGCTGGATAAATCATTTTTTTTGGATTTACAATTTTGTTATATTTTTTCTCACTAATTAATTTTGTTTTCAAAGCCTCATGTTTTAAAGTTGTGTTGTTTTTAAGTGCTAGTTTTGCAATTTTAGCTGAATTGTCGTAACCTATATGTGGAGCAAGAGCTGTTACAAGCATTAGAGAATTATCTAAATATTCTTTTATTTTTGTCTTATCTGCCTTTAATCCTTTAACACAATAAAGTGAGAAATTTTTTATGCTATCTGCCAGTAGATTTATAGATTGTAAAATATTATGTGCTATTAAGGGCTTAAATACATTTAACTCAAAATGTCCGTGAGAGCCAGCCATAGTAATTCCATTATGATTTCCAATAACTTTTACACAAACCATTGTAACAGCTTCCGACTGTGTAGGGTTAACTTTTCCAGGCATAATTGAGGAACCAGGTTCATTTGCTGGTAAGATCAATTCTCCATAACCTGCTCTAGGCCCAGATCCCAAAAATCTTATATCATTAGCAATTTTCATTAAACTGACAGCCGTAGTGTTCAACGTTCCAGAAAAGTTAACTATTTCGTCATGAGCCGCAAGTGCTGCAAACTTATTTTTTGTAGGTTTAAATGGCAATTTAGTTATTTTTTTTATTTCTTTTATTATCTTTCGATCGAAATTTTTTTTTGAGTTTATTCCTGTTCCTACAGCTGTGCCACCTTGTGCAAGAAAATATATTTCATCTAAAGCTTTACTAACTCTATTAATACAATCCTCAATTTGAGATTGATAACCCGAAAATTCTTGACCTAATGAAAGTGGAGTTGCATCTTGTAGATGTGTCCTTCCAACTTTAATTATATTTTTAAATTGCGAAATTTTTTTTTTAAGTTCTTTGTTTAATAACATTAGGGAAGGCAATAATTTTTTTTTTGTTTCCATTGCAATAGCAATATGCATTGCTGTTGGAAAAACATCATTAGTAGATTGAGATTTATTTACATGATCATTAGGGTGCACAGGTTTTTTTGTTCCTTTTTTGCCACCCAAAATTTCTATAGCCCTATTAGATATTACCTCATTTACGTTCATGTTAGTTTGCGTGCCAGAACCCGTTTGCCAGACTTTTAGAGGGAAATGACTGTCTAACTTTCCAGAGATGATTTCATTAGAAGCAATAATTATTGCTTTAGAAATTTTTGGTAAAATTTGTTTCTCTTTTTTATGTACTTGTGCCGCAGCTTTTTTTACAATCGCTATTGATTTAATTAAAATTGGTCTTACTAAAAAGTCACCAATATCAAAATATTTTTTAGATCTTTGGGTTGAAGCTCCCCAGTATTTATCATGGGGAACATTTATTGATCCAATACTGTCAAATTCTTTCCGAAATTTCATTGATAACTTAGAGATATTTATATATTAAAATTTATATAACTAACAGGAGCAAAATGACAAATTATGAAAAAGTAGGTATTTTTATGAAAACATTTGGTCAAGAGGTCAAGCTTGATCCTTCATTTAGCACTGATAAAATCAATAAACTAAGATTAAGTCTCATAAAGGAAGAATTAGAAGAATTATCAGATGCAATGAATAAAAAAAATTTATTAGAGGTGGCTGATGCATTAACTGATATTTTATATGTTACTTATGGAGCAGGACATGCTTTTGGCATTAACCTTGATAAGTGCTTTGATGAAGTTCAAAATTCAAATATGAGTAAGCTAGATACAAATGGTAAGCCAATATACAATGAATTTGGTAAAGTAATGAAGGGGCCAAATTATTTCAAACCTAATTTAGAAAAATTTTTAAAGGGAAATTAAAATTTAGGGGCGTTCTGTTGCCAGGTGCCCCATACCCCGTTTGCCTAATTAACAAAGTTAATTAAGCAGCAAGTGCGTAACTTTCGTTAGCAATTATAAATTAGTCCTTTACGGAGGAACAATTCCGAACGAAAGAATAGCCTTTAGTCACTCGTCGAATCTAGTTCACCCCCATAAGTTGTAAATGGTGGAGGTGGTGGGTACTGCCCCCACGTCCGCAATGGTTATTACGAAATTCGTTTATCGTCATAGTTGGAAATCCAACTTTATTAATATAAAAGTAATTTCAAGAGATTCAATAACATTCATGAAACTAACAAAAGAACAATCAGCAGATATTAAAAATCAACAATCTCAAAGTAATTCAACAAAAAGAGTAACAGTACCACTTTTGGAAGAAGTTCTATACGAGGCGATACCAGCACTTGATCATGGATTTGTTAGAGTTGTTGATTATATGGGGGACGATACTTCAATAGTTCAATCTGCAAGAGTTTCATATGGCAAAGGAACAAAAAAAGTTTCCACAGATGCAGGTTTAATAAAATATCTAATGCGACATTGGCATAGTACACCTTTTGAAATGTGTGAAATTAAATATCATATAAAATTACCAATTTTTATAGCTCGTCAATGGATAAGACACAGGACTGCAAATGTTAATGAATATTCTGCAAGATACTCAATTTTGGATAAAGAATTTTATTTACCAACTATTGAAAATCTTGCTGCACAATCTTCATCTAATAGACAAGGTAGAGGTGAGATTTTAGACGGTGAACAAGCTAAAGAAGTTTTGGAACTTTTGAAAAATGATGCTGAAAGAACATATGCAAACTATGAGACAATGCTTAATGAAAGATATGATGGTTCAACTATTGATGAAAATAAAAAAGGTTTAGCAAGGGAACTAGCAAGGATGAATCTAACATTAAACACTTATACCCAGTGGTATTGGAAAACAGACCTGTTAAATCTTATGAATTTTCTAAGATTAAGAGCAGATCATCATGCTCAATATGAGATTAGAGTATATGCAGATATCATGTTGGATACATTAAAGAAATGGGTTCCGATAACATATGAGGCTTTCATGGATTATAGAGTTGGTGGAATCGAGGTATCTGCTAAAGGAAGAGTAATTATTCAAAAACTTATCAAGGGTGAAGATATTTCCATGGAGGACTCTGGACTATCTAAAAGAGAATGGAATGAATTAATGGAAGCTTTTGATCTTAAAGATAAGTTAATTTAATGTTGTTAGCAAAATTCAAATATATTTTTGAAATCTCGTGATTGTCATCAGACTCTACAATAGGCTTTCCTTCATCACCATATCTTCCGATTTCGGAATTAATAGGAATTTCCCCCAAAAATTCTTTTTGAAATTCTTCGGCAGTTTTTTTGACACCTCCTTCTCCAAAAATTTTATATTTTTTACCATCATCTCCAGTAAAAAAACTCATATTATCAACCAAACCTAAAATTTTTACTCCAAGCTTATCAAACATTTTGATACCTCTTATCACGTCTAACAAGGCGACTTCTTGAGGTGTAGAAATTATAATAGCACCATCTATTTTGATTTCTTGAGAAAAGGTTAATTGTGTATCACCTGTACCTGGGGGCAAATCAACTATTATAAAATCTAGACCACTCCAATTTACTTTTTGTGTAAAAGTTTTTATTGCACTAGTCACCATAGGTCCTCGCCAAATCATAGGTGTTTGTTGGTCAGTTAAAAAACCAATAGACATGCACTGTATGCCGTATTTGATTACAGGTTCTAATTTTTGTCCATCACTTTTTGGTTTTTCATTAATCCCCATCATTTTAGGGATTGATGGTCCATAAATATCTGCGTCCAGTAATCCAACTTTACATCCAACTTTTTTTAATGCCAAAGCTAAGTTTGTGGCAAAAGTAGATTTTCCAACGCCCCCTTTTGCACTTGAAACTGCAATTGTAAACTTAGTACCTTTAATTGGATTTTTCTCTGGCGTTTTTCTACTCATTTTAGCTCTCATTGCGTCACTTAATTCTGGTTTTTCCTTTGGCATATTTAGATCTTAACTTGTTTTTCCTTACAAAGACATTATATAGATTGCCATATGTCAGATGTTTTTAGACAAAGTGGAGGAAGTCCATGGGGATCCCCCCCAGGAGGAAGTGGCGGTGGAAGTGGAAATGGATCTGGTAGAGGTCCTACACCACCAGATGTAGATAAAATCATTAGGGAATTCCAAGAAAAAATAAAAAAATTTTTGCCAGGAGGAAGTTCCTCTGGAGGAAAACAAGCTGTTTTAGTTTTAATCATTCTAGGATTTGTGTGGTTGGCAAGTGGACTTTATAGAGTTCTACCGGATGAACAAGGTGTTGTGCTTAGATTTGGAAAATTTGTAAAAACTACTCAACCAGGTTTAAATTACCATATTCCCTTTCCAGTAGAGTCTGTTTTAACTCCAAAAGTAACCAAGGTTAACAGAATTGATATTGGATTTAGATCCGAAAGAGATAGTGGGTTTACTTCTTCGGGAGGAGTTGCCGATGTTCCTCAAGAAAGTTTGATGTTAACTGGTGATGAAAATATTGTAAATATCGACTTCTCTGTTTTTTGGGTAATAAAAGATGCAGGTAATTTTTTATTTAAGATTCAAGATCCAGAGGGAACAGTAAAAGCCGCAGCAGAAACTGCTATGAGAGAGGTAATTGCAAGATCAAATATTCAACCAATTTTAACTGAAGGAAGATCTGTAATCGAAACAGACACACAAGAAATAATTCAAAAAATTTTAGATGAGTACACAAGCGGAATTCAGATTACACAAGTACAAACACAAAAAGCAGACCCACCTGATCAGGTAATTGACGCATTTAGAGATGTGCAGGCTGCCAGAGCCGATATGGAAAGATCAAAAAATGAGGCCGAAGCTTACGCTAATGATGTTATTCCAAGAGCTCGAGGGGAAGCCGAAAAAATTCTTCAAGCTGCAGAGGCATACAAAAAAGAAGTTGTTGCAAAAGCAGAGGGTGAAGCAAGTAGATTTTTAGCGATTTACAATGAATATAAAATGGCAAAATCTGTAACTCAAGAAAGAATGTATTTAGAGACAATGGAAAAAGTTTTAGCAGATATAGACAAAGTAATTATCGAAAAAAATGCAGGCTCAGGTGTAGTCCCATACCTCCCTTTACCTGAATTAAAAAAGAAAGCTACTAACTAATATGAAAATGGGAAAAATAATTGCAGGTATCTTGGTTGCTTTATCAGTAGTAGCTTTCTTTTCAATATTTATAGTAAAAGAAGTTAACCAGGCGATTGTTCTACAATTTGGTGATCCTAAACGAATAATTTCAAAACCTGGTTTGAATTTTAAAATTCCTTTCATTCAAAATGTTGTATTTTTAGATAAAAGAATTTTAAATTTAGATACTCCTCCAGAGGAAGTTATCGCCTCTGATCAAAAAAGACTAATAGTTGATGCTTTTGCAAGATTTCAAATTATTGACCCGTTAAAGTTTTACATTTCAGTTGGAAATGAGAGAGTTGCAAGATCAAGGTTAGCGACAATTATTAATTCAAGAATTAGAAATGTTTTAGGTCAGCAAGAATTACAGACACTATTATCAGAGGACAGAACTAAACAGATGGCCCTTATTCAAGAGGGTGTAAATAACGAGGCTGAAAATTTTGGAATTAAAATTAACGATGTTAGAATTAAAAGAGCGGACCTTCCACAAGCAAATAGTGATGCAATCTTTAGAAGAATGCAAACTGAAAGAGAGAGAGAAGCAAAAGAATTTAGAGCAAGGGGTGCTGAGATGGCAGTTACAATTACTTCAACAGCAGATAAAGAAGTGACTGTAATATTAGCTGAGGCTCAAAAAAAATCAGAGATTATGAAGGGTGAAGGAGATGGTAAAAGAAATAATATCTTTGCTGGTGCTTTTGGACAAGATCCTGAATTCTTTGCATTTTATAGAGCGATGCAAGCTTATGAAAAAGCATTGATTGGCGGTGAAACATCTCTTATTCTTTCCCCAGATAGCGAATTTTTTAAATTTTTTGGAAATATAAAACCACAAGCTGAGTAAATTTTCATGAAGGAATTGATCATTGCTTTTGGTCTTTTCTTATTTGTTGAGGGCATATTATATGCCTTATTTCCATCAAAAATGAAGAATATGCTTAAAAAGCTCGAGCTAATCAAGGACAGCCAATTAAGAACTGGTGGAATAGTTTTTGCATTGTTAGGATTTATAATTATTTACTACACAAAAAGTTAAAATGATGAAAATAAAAGTAATATTTCTATCTTTATTATTAGTATTCAATTTTTCATCAACATCAAATTCACAAATACCTAATTCGTTTGCAGATTTAGCTGAAAAATTAATGCCTTCAGTGGTGAATATTTCAACAACCCAAACAGTGGTGACAAGAAGTAATCCATTCCCCAATTTTCAATTTCCACCAGGATCACCGTTTGGCGATATGTTTAAAGAATTTGGAACACCGCAAGAAAGACAATCTTCAGCGCTTGGTTCAGGATTTATCATTGATGAAAAGGGAATATTAGTAACAAACAACCATGTAATTGAGGGAGCGGAAGATATTGTGGTTCAAGTTAATGGAGAAAAAAAATTTAAGGCATCAGTTATTGGAGCAGATCCCCTTTCCGATATTGCAGTTTTAAAAATTGAATCAAAAGAAAAGTTTTTACCCGTTAGATTTGGTGACTCAGATAAAGCAAGAATAGGTGATTGGGTTATAGCTATCGGAAATCCATTTGGTCTAGGTGGGACAGTTACTTCAGGAATAATTTCTGCACGAAATCGATCAATTGGATTATCAAGATATGAAGATTACATTCAAACTGATGCGTCTATTAACTCAGGCAACTCGGGTGGTCCGTTATTCGATATGAATGGAAATGTGATTGGAATTAATACCGCTATTCTTGGGCGAAGCGGAAATGTTGGAATAGGTTTTTCAATACCATCGAATAGTGCAAAGATTGTAATTGATCAATTAATTGAATTTGGGGAAACAAAAAGAGGATGGCTTGGAGTAAGAATTCAAGATGTAACAAAAGAAATTGCAGAAGTTGAAAAGTTAGACAAACCAAGAGGAGCTCTAGTAGCAAGCGTTGCACCAAATAGTCCATCAGAAAAAGCTGGGGTTAAAAGTGGAGATATTATTTTAGAATTCAACGGTGAAAAAATAGAGCAAATGAAAGAACTTCCAATGATAGTTGCAAGAACTGAGGTTGGAAAAAAAGTAAATGTTAAAATCTGGAGAAATAAAAAAGAAATTACAAAAACAATCACACTTGGAAGACTAGAGACATCAGAGGATTTTAAAATTTCAGAAAAAAAAGAGGAATTACCGAAAGAAACTTTAATTGAGAATCTTAAAATAAAAGTAAGAAAACTCTCCGATCAAGATATTAAAACAAGAAATTTACCAAACCAAACCAATGGTTTAGTGATTACTAGTATTGAAAAAAATAGTCCTTTAACTGGCTCAATTGAGGTGAATAGCGTCATTCTAGAAGCTCAGAAGAAAAAAATAAGAAATGTTGAGGACTTAAATCAAGCACTAAAACAAGTTTTAAATAGTAATCAGAAGACTATTTTACTTGTGATCTATAATAGTCAAAATCAAAAGAGATATATAGGTGTTAAATTAGATTAGTTTATGGATTTAAAATCCAAAATTATTTTAATTTATGGACCTACTGCATCTGGAAAATCTAATTTTGCAATTAAGCTAGCAAAAAAAATTTCAGGTCAGATCATAAATGCTGATAGTATGCAAGTTTATAAAGAGTTAAAGGTTTTAACGGCAAGACCATTTAGAAAAGATTATCAAAATATCAAACATCATTTATATGGGTTCCAAAGTGCCAAAAAAAATTTCTCAACAGGAGATTGGCTTAAATTAGCAAACCAAAAAATTCTGCAATGTAGAAAAATAAATAAAACACCAATATTGGTAGGAGGTACTGGTCTCTATTTTAAAGCTCTGACAGAAGGTTTGGTTAATATTCCTAAAATTCCTATCAATTTCAGAAATAAAGTAAGAAGTTTACATAAAAGAATAGGACAAAAAAAATTTTTTTTGAAGTTAATAGAGATAGATCCTTTGATCAAAGATCGAATTAATTCTTTAGATGCACAAAGATCTTTAAGAGCATATGAAATTAAATCATTTACAAAAAAATCTATGATTAGTTGGTTTAAAAACACTAAGTCAGATTACGATCATAATGATTTTTTTAAAATTT
>CACHIS010000005.1 GCA_902579925.1 uncultured Pelagibacteraceae bacterium | reverse complement strand
TACTTTTTCCTTTAGCTTGCTTATCTCGTAGAATTTAGAGATCATTTTCTATGACTTTAAAAAAAATATTCATATCCTCTAAAATATTAAGGATTATATTCTTTTCAATGTTGCTCGCATATTGATCTAACTCAAATTTATTATCCATCGAGTCAAATGTTACTTCTCTTATAAAATTTTTTTTTAAAGTTTCTTTGTTAGTTTTGCTAATTAAATTTAATTTTACCTTTATTATCAGTTTGAAACTTGAGGGGTCACCTTTTTTATCTTTTGTAACCACTTCTCGTATCTTAGAACTAACAAAATTAGCATCAAATATATTTTCAGTTTGATTATTTCTAAATTTTCTTAAATTTTTTTCGATCTTTCTACCAATTTTTTTATCTCCCGAAAAAATGATCGCATCTAAACCAAAATTTGACTTTTGGTTTACTTTATAAATTGGAGTATATCCACAGCTGTATAAAAATAAGAAAATGAAAGAAAATTTTAGGTATTTTACCATTATTTAATAATAAAGTTAATTAATTTATTTTCTATATAAATTGTTTTAATTATTTTCTTATTATCCAAATATTTCTTTATCTGATCATCATTTTTAATGTCATTAATTATTTTTTCCTTATCGACTGACCTATTTATTGAAAAAACCTTTCTTTTTTTGCCATTTACTTGAGTTACGATTTGAAATGTTTCCTCTTCTAAATATTTTTTATATGTTGTTGGCCATTGTATATCCATTACTGAATGATTTAATTTTTCCAAACATTCACTAGAAAAATGAGGAATTATCGGATTAATTATTTTCAAAATATTTACATAATTTTTATTAAAATTGCTTCCCCAATCGTCTTTATCGATTTGTTTATTATAAAATGTGTAAATTTTATAAATTGATGCAACTACAACATTAAAACCAAATCTGCTTAAGTCATCACCAACTTTTTTAATAATTTGATTAGAGAATTTTTCTAAATTATCATCAAATTTTTTAAATACTCTCTTATTTGATATTATCTTTTCGTTAAGCACCCATAATTTTTGTAAAAACCTATAGGATGCCGAAATCCCTGTGTCTGACCACTGAACGTCCTTTTCAGGTGGACTGTCTGATAAAATAAATAATCTCACAGCATCTGCTCCATATAATTTTATAATCTTCTCAGGATCGATTGTATTTTTTTTTGATTTTGACATAGATTCTGAGGGGCCAATAATTGCTTTTTTTGATGGATTTTTTATTTGATAATAATTTTTTCCATCATCAGTAAAAACTTCATCTGGATAAATCCAGTTTTTGTTTTCATCTTTAAAAGTCTGATGACAAACCATTCCTTGAGTAAACAAACCTTTAAACGGCTCTTTTAAATTTGTTTCTTTGTTATTTAAGCTGATAGCTCTCATAAAAAAACGTGAGTAAAGAAGATGTAATATTGCATGCTCAACACCCCCTATGTATTGATCTACTGGCATCCAATAATCTATTTCACTCACTTCAAACGGTTTATTTTCGTTTTTAGCTGAACAAAATCTCAAAAAATACCATGAGGAATCAACAAATGTATCTAAAGTATCAGTCTCTCTTGTACAGTTCCTTCCTTCAATTTTAACTTGTTTCCAATTTTTTTGAGAGTCTAGCGGATTACCATTGGTTTTAAGTTCAATTGAATCAGGAAGTTTTACAGGTAAATCTTTTTCAGGAATTTTTAATACATTATCATTTTCATCATAAGCTATTGGTATTGGGCATCCCCAGTATCTCTGCCTTGAAATACCCCAATCTTTTAGTCTATAATTTGTTTTTCTTTTGCCTAAATTTTTATTCTCAAGAATTTTAATTGTTTCATCGATTGATCTTTCTGGCACCGAAAGACCATTTAGGAATTCTGAATTTATAATTATTCCTGTTCCAGTATATGCCTCCTCTTGAACTTGATAATTATCACTTTCATTTATAGGTTTAACAACCGTTTTTATTTTAAGACCATATTTTTTTGCAAAATCAAAATCTCTTTGATCATGAGCTGGACACCCAAAAACTGCTCCAAATCCGTAATCCATTAAAACAAAATTAGCAAAGTAAACTGGAACTTTTGATGTTTCGTTAAGAGGATTGACTGCGTGTAGGTCAGTTTTGAAACCTATTTTAGTTGCTTGAGCAATAGACTCCTCTGTTGTACCTGTTTTGGAACATTCTTTTTTAAACTTAATAAAATCCTCATTTTTTTCATAATACTTTGACAAGGGGTGATCTACTGATAATGCTAGAAAAGAAAATCCAAATAAAGTATCTGGTCTTGTTGTATAACATTTAATAGATTTAACATTTTTAGAGCCTTCAATTTTAAAATCTATTTCACAACCAAAAGATTTTCCAATCCAATTTTTTTGCATTATTTTCACTTTATTAGGCCAAGAGTCTAATTTATTTAGTTCATTCAAAAGATCTTCTGAAAAATGTGAAATTTTAAAAAACCATTGGTTTAATTTTTTTCTTTCTACGACGGCTCCAGATCGCCAACCTTTACCATCGATAACTTGCTCGTTTGCAAGAACGGTTTTATCGACAGGGTCCCAATTAACATAACTTTCTTTTCTATAAACAAGACCTTTGTCATATAGATCTAGAAATATTTTTTGTTGATGTTTATAATAATCTGGTGAACATGTTGAAATTTCCCTATCCCAATCTATTGAAAGACCCAATAATTTTAATTGAGTTTTCATCACTTTGATATTTTCTTCTGTCCAATCTTTAGGATTTAAATTGTTTTGTTTTGCTGCATTTTCCGCTGGCATTCCAAAAGAGTCCCAACCCATTGGATGAAGAACATTAAAACCCTTCAAAGTTTTGTATCTTGAGAGGACATCTCCTATAGTATAATTCCTTACGTGCCCCATATGGATTTTCCCAGATGGATAAGGAAACATTTCTAAACAATAGAATTTTTTTTTATTTTCGTTTTTTTCTGATTTAAAAAATTTATTGTCTGACCAATATTTTTGCCATTTATCCTCTACTAACTTAAAATTATATCGATCCACAATTATTGAATTATTTAATCGCTTTTTTTATCTTTTTTATTTCCGCCGTGTTCCATATCACCCATTATATATGGATTTTCTTTTCTTCGTTTCTCAAGTAATTTTTTTTGATACATTGTTGCTTTCTTAAGTATACTTAAATTAAGATCTGCAACTAAATCACCGTTACTTTTGCTAACAGAACAACCAGTCAAATTTTGAGAACATTTTTTTATATATAGATCTATATCTAAAGCGTCAGACCTGATCTCATTTGTTAAAAATCTCACAGAAATTTTTACTGACTCATTTGGTGAATTGTTTTCGCTATACCAGTCTGTAATAACAATGCCACCACTGTAATTAGCTGAAGCAAGTGGCATAAAGTCTAATGTCTCAAGTGTAGCTCGCCATAAAGGATTAGAGCTAGCAAACTCATAACTTGTTCCCCTATTATCACCTCCAAAAACTCTAAAGCCTTTTCCTTCTTCAATATTTCTTTTTACTCTTTCCCTAGGATCGGCTGGAAAATCTTTTGCGCTCACTTTTTTTGGCTTCAGGGCTTTACAGCCTGCTTGAGTAAAAAGTAATATAATTGTCAAAAAAATCAGAATGTATCGCCTGGAAATCATATCAAATAAATATAGGCTATTTATTAGCATAAAATTAGATGTTTAAAATTAGAATAAATCTCGCTTCAAAAATCGTAGATTTTATGGGAAAAAAGTGATGCAAAAATACAACACAATAATAAATTATTAACTGAAATAGGAATATTTTATAAGAATTTTTAGTTTTTTTGTTAAAAACACACTGTTTATAATTAATTATAAAAATAATAAAGGAGTAAATTTATGAACAAACTAACAAAAGTAGGTTTGACTGCGTTAGCTACATCATTAGTTTCTTCAGCTTCATTTGCTGGTGAGCTAAGTGTATCAGGTAGTGCAGCATTATCTTACTCAGGTATAAGCAGCAAGTCTGGTACTAATCCATGGGCTATGGGTGACAGTGTCAAATTTAATGGCGGTGGAGACCTAGATAATGGTATGACTGTTAGCGTTTACTACGAATTAGATGGTGGTACTTATGATGACTACAATCTAAAAGTTGGTATGGGCGACATGGGAACAGTATCTTTCTCAGGTGCATCAAGCAGCGGAAGCGGTGTTGATAAACTAAAAGATATCGTACCTAATGCATACACACCGGTTTATGAAGTAACAGATTCTACTGACAGTGGTTTAATTGATGCTTCAGAAAACGTGCAAACTGGTCAGTGGGGATACGACGTAACTGTTGGTGACTTAACGTTATCAGCATCTTACAACCCAAAACCAGCAGAAGCAGAAAAAGCTGAAAGTGGTTATGCAGTAATATACAGTGGCTTAATGGACGGTTTAGAGTTAAGTGCTGGTTTATTTGATGATGGTGATACAGCAGAAAACGACACTGTTGGTGTTAAATACACTATGGGTTCAGTAACTGCAGCTTACCAAATCACAAATGTTGATTACGAAGCAACAGGTTCAACTGACCAAGATGCTTCACACTACGGTATTTCTATCGCAGTCAATGAAAATTTATCAGTATCAGCTGGTAGACAAGAAATTGAATTCGATGGTGCTGCGGATGATGAAGTTAACACTGGTTTGATGGCCTCATACACTATGGGTTCAATCGCTATCGGTGGTGGTTTCAACAGCGTTGCGTCAGTAGGTGGTTCAGCTTCAGCTGAAGACATCGACGCGTCGATCTTTAATATTGCATTCTCATTCTAATCATTTGATTAGGTGAATTTCTAAAAGGCCCCTATAATTAGGGGCCTTTTTTTTATTCAAAAAAAGAAATACCCGCAAAACCGTACGGATTTATTAATCCAAGTTTCTTAATATTTTTAGAACTAATTCCACCAAGAGATATATCTTTCATAGTTGTAAAATTTTTAAGATTCAAATATTTATAAATATTTAGTTGCTTATTACCCTTATCTTTAAATAGTGGTGATAAAAAAATCTCACTTACATTCTGGAGTTCTTTAATTTTAATCTCTCTGAAATTATGAGCAGATCCAATAATTTTAAATTTTTTTTGATACCAAGCTGATTTATGTGCTAAGTTTTTATTGGTAGATGAAATATAAAGACCATCCGCATTTATTTTATTAGCTAACTTGAAGTCATTACTGACATAAAATTTCCTATCATTTATTTTACAAAAATTGCGTAATTCAACTAAAGTTTTAAACAATGTTGGTTTATCTTTATTTCTCCAAATAAAAGATATATTTTTATTCAAATTAATAAGATGGGAATAATCAAATTTATCTATAAAATAATATTGTTTTAAATTGTTAATATGCATCATACACAAAGTAATTTAATTGAAATTCAAAAGAAAATTAAGAATAAAATTAAAGACCTAAGCTTGTCTAACTCTAACCCTAATATTATTGCTGTATCAAAGACTTTTACTGAAGAGGATATAATCCCATTATTAGATTACGGACATAACGATTTTGGTGAAAATAAAGTGCAAGAGGCTAAAAAAAAGTGGATTCAATTAAAAAGTAATTTTAAAAATGTAAAATTGCATATGTTAGGTAAATTACAAACAAATAAAGTAAAACATGCAGTTGAAATTTTTGACTACATACATTCCTTAGATAATCTTAAACTTGCCAATAAACTGGCTGATGAAATAAAAAAAAAGAATAAAGATATAAAGATTTTCATTCAGGTTAATCTTGGCGGTGAAAAACAAAAATCAGGTATCGAGCCAACTGAAATTTTATCGTTTTATAACAGTTGTCGATCACTTGATTTAAACATTGTTGGAACTATGTGTATCCCGCCCGACAACCAAGACCCTAAGTTTTTTTTTAAAAAGTTATCAGTTTTAAATCAAAAGCTAAATCTTGCTGAAGTAAGTATGGGTATGACAAACGATTACTTAGACGCCATAGAATATAATGCAACTTTTTTAAGAATTGGTAGTGGTATTTTTGGAAAAAGGACTAGCTAATTTTTATTTTTGTTTTCTTGTTGATTAATTTACATAAAATTAAAAAATCTTTTTTTTGTAAGGCTATACAACCCTTTGTAGGTAAATAATTTTTTGTTAAATGTATAAATATGGCGCTACCTTTATTTTTTTTTATTCTTTTATAATTATATTTTATTAAAATTAGGTAATCATATTTACTATCCTTACGAAAAAGTTTTTAATAACCTATATTTAAATTTTTCTTAATTTTAATAATTTTATTATAATATTTACTTTTGGAGTCATCGCACCAACCCATGTTTTTTTTTATTACTATCTTTTTTACCTTTGAGTCTGGTTTTGAAACTCTGTCTGCTCTATAGTATATATTTCCTAAATCGAATAAACCTTTTGGAGTTGTTTCATCACCCTCCTTTTTTTCTTTGTTAAAACCTTTTTTTCCAATAGAGCATTTAAATTTAAAGTCATCAAACAAAAGTGTTTCTTTATTTTTTATAATAATTGTCATAGTTTAAAATATGAATTCAAAAATTTTAATTATTCATGAATATAAAATTCTTTTTGAAATATTAGACGAAATTAAGGAAATTTTAAATTTTAAAATTATAAAATCTGATAAAAATGACTATAAGAATATTAAATTTGACCCTAAGGTTAATTATTTAACTATATCAAAAAAAAAAATAGAAAACATAAATAATGATTTAATTTTAAAAGATATACCAACTAGTTTAGAAAAACTTCTCGAAACTATAAATATTAATTTTTTAAAAAACAAATTTAGTAATCAGTCTAATGTAATTATTGGAAAATATAGTTTAGATCTAAATTCAAGAAAAATAATTTTCAAAGGTAAATGTTTAGATTTAACCGAGAGAGAAACTAGTTTAATAATATTTATTAATGAAAAAATGAATGTTACTGTAAAAGATCTCCAGAAAAACGTCTGGGATTATTCCCCAAACCTAGAGACCCACACTGTTGAAACCCATATCTATAGATTGAGAAAAAAAATGAAAGATTTTTTTGGTGATGATAATTTTATTTTGAATACTAATAATGGTTACTCAATTGGCTAATAAACTATATTCTTGCGCCTATCTTCTGAATAATTTTTGCAGATAATTCAGTCCCTTTTGTTAATGAATCTTTAATTTGAAAATTATTTATTATACCATGTAAATACCCTGCAGCAAATAAATCTCCAGCTCCAGTCAGATCTTTGATACTCAAATTTTGTTGAGCTTTAATTTCTTCGACTTTGTCTTTATTGATAGAGACTGCACCTTTCTCACCCCTTGTAATAATAATATTTTTTTTTATTTCTTTTGAAAAAGAAATAACCTCACTAAACGTTTTGGCATTAATCAACGACATAATTTCCTTTTCATTTGCAAAAACAATATCTAATTTGCTTTTTACTAATTCTAAAAAATGAGTCTTGTGTCTTTCAACACAAAATAAGTCAGATAGAGACATAGCAACTTTTTTTGAGTTTGTGATTGCTTTATCAAAGGCTTTTTTAGGATTTCCTTCATCCCACAAATAACCCTCTAAGAAAACAATTTCAGCATTTTTAATATCTTTTTCTTTCACGTCATTATGATCAATTTTCCCTGCAATACCAAGAAATGTACACATTGTTCTTTCAGAGTCTGGTGTAATTAAAATTAAGCATGACCCAGTTGGAATTTTCTCTTCTTTTTTTTTATATAGAAATTCTACTTTTTCTTTTTTTAAACCATCTTCATATTTCTGGCCAAGCTCATCTTGACTTATTTTTCCAATAAATCCAACTTTATCTCCAAGATGAGATAAACCTACTATTGAGTTAGCAACAGATCCACCCGATATAGTTTCTTCAATTTTTAATGAAGAAAGTAATTTTGTAAATTCTAATTCATCCACTAATTTCATTGTGCCTTTTGTAAGAGAGTGCTGTTTTAAAAATTCATCTGATACTTTACAAAGTACATCAACTATAGCATTTCCAATACCTAAGATTTTCATTATGGTTTTTTTGCAATAAATGGTTTTTTCCTATTAGGATAGCAAGAAGTACAAATTTTACAACTTAATCCATAACAATCCCTAGCTTTACAAAATTCTCTTCCATAATAAATTATTTGTAAGTGCAATTTATTCCAATATTTTTTTGGGAATAATCTTTTAAGATCAGTTTCTGTTTGTATGACATTTTTTCCATTAGTTAATCCCCATCGCTGAGCCAGTCTATGAATATGAGTGTCTATTGGAAAAGCTGGATGACCAAAACCTTGAGACATCACTACACTTGCTGTTTTATGCCCTACTCCTGGTAATTTTTCCAATTCCTCAAAAGTTTTTGGCACTTTGCCATCATATTTATTTACTAATATTTTTGATAAATTATATATGCTTTTTGCTTTAATTCTGAAAATACCAATTTTTTTAATTAATGTTTCAATTTTTTTTCTTCCTAACTTTATAAAATGATCAGGCTTATAATATTTAGGATAAATATTTTTAGTCACATTATTTACATTCACATCTGTGCATTGAGCAGAGAGCAGAACAGAAATTAGTAATGTAAAAACATTTCTACTCTTAAGTGGAACTTTGATATCGGGATAAATTTTATTAAGTGCCTTTAATATTAACTTAGCTCTTTGGGTCTCATTCATTTTTTGAAATTCATCAAATCTCTCATAGAATATAAGCCAGGTTTTTTCTTAATTAACCAACTTGCAGCGGTAAGAGCACCTTCTGAATATAGTGTTCTATCAAATGCTTCATGATTAAGTTTAATTATTTCCTTACCACTAGAAAACTGAACCTCATGTTCTCCAATAATTTTTCCTCTTCTAATTGAATTAAAATTTATTTTTTTACCGTAGGGAAAATTTTTCTTATTTAAATATTTTTTACCTGTAATTTTATAGAAATTTTTATTTTTTCCTTTTGCAATTCCTTGACCCAACATAATAGCTGTCCCTGATGGGTAATCTATCTTAAATTTATGATGCGCTTCAAAAATTTTGCTTTGAAAGTTATTATCTAGAGATCTTGATGTGATCTCAGTTAAATACATCAAAAGATTAATGCCAAGACTCATGTTGCCAGCTTTTAAAATCGGAATTTTTTTGGAAACTTTTCTAATGAAACTCTCCTCTCTTTTGGAAAACCCGGTAGTGCCAATTACTATTCTTTTTTTTTGCTTAAAAGCGATTTTAAGCACTTCAATTGTACATTTTGGAATTGTAAAATCTATTATAACATCACTTTTTTTAAAAGCTTCTATGCTATTTAGTTTTAAAGAAACACCAGATATTTTTTTTCTTTGAATTCTGTTTTCTGTAAGACTGTTGATTTTAAATCTTTTATCTTTTTTTGCAGATTTAATTAGTTGTTGTCCCATTCTACCCAGACATCCTGTAATAGCTAAATTTATCTTAGGTTTCATATTTAAAAAATTTTAAGTCTTTATAATAATATTCATTCATTTTATTAATCATATTTTCATCTAGATTTTTTTTCCAATCATTTTCTGGTCCCTGATAAAAAAATTTTATTTTTCTTTTATCTTTCAGCGAATATACATTTTCACCAAATTTTCCCTGATTTTCAATATTTTGGAGACTTTTAAAATCTGTTGAGTTTACTGCGTTAGTTAATTTTTTTTGATCAATCTTGTCATTTAATCTTACAAGACTATTTACAAAGACTACTAGTTTTTTAAAAGTTTCAAGTGGTTTATTTATCATATCCTCATATCTAATTATCAGTTTTGGAAAGGATCTACTTTTTATCCATGATTGATAATTAATCCTCCAAGAATTGACGATATTAGTTTTTGCATAGTTTTTTAAATGTGGATAATCTTCTAGTACTTTATTTTCATCTTGCATAAATTCTAATGCCTCATCATAAGACTCTAGATCATTGTGATTTTTCACTGATGTTATCACATTCCTAGGATCTCTAATTATATAAATTACTCCTAATGTATATTTTGGTATAGCAAAATCGTTTCCAAAGGCTGTTATTAGAGAATTATGTGTTTTGAGAAATTTTGCCTCTTTTTTTTCATAAATATTTTTTTGTGAGGACTCCCAATGTTTGTGGATTTCACCTTGTTTAACTGTATCTTCAAAAAATTGCTTATTTGGATAGTCCTCTATTAAATTTAATTTATTAATATCAAAAACTCCTTTTTTACAAAAATAATATGCCGTTAAAAATGACCTGACCCAAGTATTTCCACTTTTTGGGTAAGAGGCAATCCAGATAATCATATATATTTATTAAACTAGGTATTAATTATTTCAACTTAAATATTAATTTTCGATATTGATTTTAATATCCTAATTTTTCCAAAAATCTTTTGCTTTTTGAAAAAACTTTTTGATACTTGGGTTAGATTTTTCATTTTCTATTTCCCTAAATTTTTCTAAAAGATTTCTTTGTTCTTTATTTAAATATATCGGCACTTCAGTTTT
Source organism: uncultured Pelagibacteraceae bacterium (assembly GCA_902579925.1). Taxonomy (GTDB): domain Bacteria; phylum Pseudomonadota; class Alphaproteobacteria; order Pelagibacterales; family Pelagibacteraceae; genus Pelagibacter. Next base: position 61,590 of record CACHIS010000005.1, on the reverse strand, counting down.
TATCTCCACATAAAGGTCTCCAAAATCTCCTCTACGCATAAAAGGCATACCTTTACCTTTTAATCTAAACTGTTTACCGTCCTGAGTTCCTTCAGGTATTTTAATTTTTGCTTTTTTACCATCTATTGTTGGTATCTCGATTGTCGCGCCTAATGCAGCATCAGTTATTGAAATTGGAAACTCAAAAAACAAATTCACCTCAGATCTTTTAAATAATTCGTGAGATTTTACATTAATAAATAAATACAAATCTCCGCTAGCACCTCCTCTTGTTCCTGCTTCACCTTTTCCAGCAAGCCTTATTCTTGTTCCGTCATCTACTCCCTTAGGGATAGACACTGCTATTTTTTTTGAAGCTCGGGTATTCCCTTGACCGTTGCAATCTGAACATGGATCTGTTATTTCTTCACCATTACCTGCGCATTGAGGACATGTTTGTTGAACTGTAAAAAAACCTTGGTTAGACCTTACTCTACCGTTTCCTCCACAATAAGAACATCGACTAGGACTAGATCCTGGTTTAGATCCATTTCCTTTACATGAACTACATTTTTCAGAAGTTGAGAATTGTATATTTTGTTTTTTACCTTCGTACGCCTCTTCTAAAGAAATTGATAAATCGTACCTTAAGTCTGAACCTCTATTATTTGAACTTCTATTCCTGGAGCTTCTTCCACCTCCAAAATCTCCAAAAAAATCTTCAAAAATATCCGAGAAATCTGCGCCACTAAATCCTCCAAAACCACCTTGGCCTCCACCACCATTTTCAAAAGCAGCATGACCAAAATTATCATAATTTTCTTTTTTAGATTTGTCTGAAAGAACCCCGTACGCTTCGCTAGCTTCTTTGAATTTGTCTTCTGCACTTTTGTTGTCTGGATTTTTATCAGGGTGATATTTTACAGCCAGTTTGCGGTAGGCAGACTTTAATTCTTCTTGTGAGGCATTTTTATTGACTCCGAGGACTTCATAATAATCTCTTTTAGCCATTTAAATACCTCGGTAAGATAAATGTATGTTAAGCGCTTTTCTCTTTATTTTCGTCTTTCACTTCTTCAAAATCAGCATCAACAACATTATCCTCTTTTTTTCCTTTGTCATCATTTCCATCATCTTTATCAGAATCAGGTTTTTTATTTTGTTGCGATTTGTATATTGCTTCTCCAAGTTTCATTGAAGCCTGAACTAAGATTTCTGTTTTTTTCTTAATATCATCAATATTTTCACTTTTTAAACACTCTTTTAATTGGTTTGAAGCATCTTCAATTGCTTTCTTTTCAGAATCAGACACTTTTGATCCATGCTCTTTAAGATTTTTTTCAGTCGAGTGAATTAGCGTATCTGCTTGATTTCTCACATCTACTGACTCTCTTTTTTTCTTATCACTTTCTTTATTAGCTTCAGCGTCTTTTACCATTTTTTCTATTTCTTCATCACTTAATCCTCCTGAAGCTTGGATTTGAATTTTTTGTTCTTTTCCGGTGCCTTTATCTTTTGCAGATACATTTACAATTCCATTTGCATCAATATCGAAAGTAACTTCAATTTGAGGTACACCTCTTGGCGCAGGAGCAATACCAATTAATTCAAAATTACCTAAAATTTTGTTATCGGTTGCCATCTCTCTCTCACCCTGAAGCACTCTAATAGATACAGCAGGTTGATTGTCCTCAGCCGTGGAGAAAACTTGGCTTTTCTTAGTTGGTATTGTTGTATTTTTTTCTATTAATTTCGTAGATACACCACCTAAAGTTTCTATACCTAAAGATAAAGGAGTTACATCTAAAAGTAATACATCTTTAACGTCACCCTGAAGTACTCCTGCTTGTATAGCAGCACCCATAGCAACAACCTCATCAGGATTGACGCTTTTGTTTGGTTCTTTACCAAAAAAATTTTTTACTTCCTCTATTACTTTTGGCATTCTAGTCATTCCACCAACCATTACGACTTCATCGATTTCACTTGCAGAAACGCCAGCATCTTTTAAAGCTGTTTTGCATGGAGGTATTGTTTTAGCTATAAGATCTTCAACTAAAGCTTCAAGTTTCGCTCTTGTTAGTTTCAAGTTTATATGTTTTGGACCAGTTTTGTCAGCTGTAATAAATGGTAAATTAATATCAGTCTGTTCAGCTGACGATAATTCAATTTTTGCTTTTTCTGCTGCTTCCTTTAGTCGTTGAAGAGCAAGCTTATCGGATTTTAAATCTATCCCGTTATCTTTTTTGAATTCTGCAATCAGATATTCCACTATTAAATTGTCAAAGTCCTCTCCACCTAAAAATGTGTCTCCATTTGTCGATTTAACCTCAAAGACACCATCGCCAAGCTCTAATACTGAAACATCAAACGTTCCACCACCTAAATCATAAACTGCAATTTTTTTATTTTGTTTTTTATCTAAGCCATAAGCTAAAGATGCAGCAGTAGGTTCATTTATAATTCTTAAAACTTCAAGACCTGCAATTTTTCCTGCATCCTTTGTTGCTTGTCTTTGTGCATCATTAAAATAAGCAGGGACAGTAATTACTGCTTTAGTAACAGCTTGACCTAAATATTTTTCAGCTGTTTCTTTCATTTTTTGTAAAATAAAAGCTGAGATTTGAGATGGAGAATATTTTTCACCTTTAGACTCTATCCATGCATCGCCTTTTTCAGAATTAACAATTTTAAATGGTGCAGCTTCAATATCTTTTTTTACAGTAGGGTCTTCGAAATTTCTTCCTATAAGTCTCTTTACAGCAAAAATTGTATTTTCAGGGTTTGTAACAGCCTGTCTTTTAGCGGGCTGACCTATTAATTTTTCTTTTTCATCAGTAAAAGCAACTACAGACGGAGTAGTTCTAGCACCTTCAGCATTTTCCAATACCTTTGCTTGGCTACCTTCCATGATAGCTACACAAGAATTAGTTGTTCCTAAATCTATTCCAATAATTTTACTCATAATTTCTAATTACTATTGTCATATATGTGTTAATTTTAATTCTACAAGTTGTTGTAAACATTATTTATCCTGTAAATTCTCTTTATTTTCTTGATTTTTAGACGTTTCTTTTTTAGTTTTTTTGGATACTCCAACTAAAGAAGGTCTTAATAAACGATCTTTAATAGTAAAACCCTTTTGAATTTCTTGGATGATAGTCCCTGCATCTTTTGTGTCGTCTTCGATTTCCATCATCGCTTGATGATAGTTTGGATCTAGTTTTTTATTTAAACTGTCTATTTGTTTAATATTATTTTTACTAAAGATAGATATTAAATCTTTGTATATTATGTCAAAATGTTCTAAAATTTTTTTTAAAGCTTCAGTTTCTTTTAGTTTTTCATCATTTTCTAAAATATTTTTAGACCTTTCTAAATTATCAATTAAACTTAGGGCTTCTTTTGCAAAAGCAAAACCTCCATACTCAAAAGCATCTTCTCTTTCTTTCTCAAATCTTCTTCGCTGGTTTTCCATTTCAGCGAATGATCTTGTTAATTTCTCTTCAAGCTCCTTTATTTTATCTTCTGGTGATATATCCTTGCTATCTTCGTCTATCGTATTTTTATTATTTTCAGATTGGCTATCTTTGTTTTCAACTTCATTTTGAGTCTGATCAGCATCCATACTTGTTTCTGATGTAGATGGATTACCTTGAGGATTTTGATCTTGTTCTTTTTCCATAAGAACATATATGGTAAGAAAATCACAAATTTCTAGATGTTAAAAAAAAAAATTAAAACTTTATTAATTGGCACAAATAACAAAGGTAAACTTAATGAAATAAGGGATTTATTACCTAAATCAATTAAAAACTACCCTACATCCAAATTTAACCTTAAAAGTCCAGTCGAAAATGGAAATTCTTTTAAAGAAAACTCATTATTAAAGGCTAGGTATTTTTCAAAAAAAACAAATTTGATCTGTTTAGCTGATGATTCTGGTTTAGAGATTGATTGTCTAAATAAAAAACCTGGAATTTTTTCTGCAAGATGGGGTGGGCCTGAGGGAGACTTTAATAAGGCAATAAAAAAAGTATTTAGAGAATTATTTAAAAAAGATAAAAATTGGAAAAAGAAAAAAATTAAAGCTAGATTCGTATGTGCGCTTTCAATATGTTATTTGGATAAGATCATTGCAAGCGTATCTGGAAAAATTGAGGGAACAATTTCAAATTATCCAAGAGGAAGAAATGGATTTGGATATGATCCAATTTTTATTCCAAAAAATAAAAAAAAAACTTTTGGTGAAATGAAACCTTCTAATAAATATAAAATAGATCACAGATCAATTGCTTTTAAAAAAATCAAAAAATTTCTTTAAGCTTCCCATCACTTATTTCGTAAAAATTTAATTGATGATTGATTCTATTATCTTTAATTTCGAAAACACCCATTTTTCCTTTGAAAGAATTTTCAATTTTAAAAGATTTACTTATTTCATTTGGACTATTTGTTAATGAAAGATAGTAAATTAAACCAACTAAATCATAACTCAACAAAGCCAGATGGTTTGGCTTAAAATTAAACTTTTTTGAAAATTTAGAGATAAAATCATCATAATTTTTTTTATTTATAGACGGATAATAAATTGGTTGAGTGCTAACCTCTTTTAATAAACTTTCATCAAACCATTGATTTAAAGTTATAATATATTTTTCTTTTGGAGATACGTCAGTATATAATAGAGATGTGATAACACTTTTTAAGCTTTCATCAAAGTCTGCTATTATAACTGAGTCAAATTTTAAATTACCAAGGGTGTATTTTTTTTTTAAGTTTTCGATTTTTCTTTCTTTATTTGGTTCATCCGAATTTTCAACTCTTAATATTTCATCTAGCAGGTTTTGCTTTCTTACTTCGTAATTCGTTATTTTTTCAATTTGTTTTGTAAGTTTTGTTGGCTCAATATTATAATCATATTCTTTAAAAAATTTTAGTTTTGATTCTTTGATTCCCTTTTTTATCTCTAAGTCATAATTTAAATTAGGTATTAAAAAAATTGTTTTTTTAATGTCATTTAATTTTAAAAATTTTTTAATAGTATTTAATTGTGAAGTTGAGTTTATTCCACTGCTTATTATATTTTTTGATAAGTCTAAAGTTTTGTTAGTTAAAGATAAAAAAGTAATATTCTCAATTTCTTTAAGATGTAATAAATTTTTATGGAAAACAGGTCCAATTACTAAAGAGATACCCAATTTCTCTAATTCTAAAGCTGAGCGTAAAGCAATGTTAGGATCTGATCCAGTGTCTTTTGGATATATTTCAATTTGACTGTCATTTATATCTATCAAAGCCATTCTGATAGAACTAATAATTTGTTTACCTAAAGCAGCATTTTCTCCGGATAGAGGTGCCAAAACTCCAATTTTTATTTTTATCTCTTCTGAAAACAAAACAGTAGTTTTAAATAGAAAAAATGAAAAACAAAGAATTTTAAAAAAAATATTCATTTAATGATTACTATAATTTTAGTATTGTACAATTATGGCTATAAATCCTTTATCTCACAATAAAGAAATCAAAAAGGGGCTATACTTAGTACCAACTCCAATAGGAAATTTAGGAGATATTACCTATAGAGCAATAGAAATCTTGAAAAAATCAGACCTAATTCTTTGTGAAGATACACGTGTTTCAATAAAATTATTGAAAAAATTTGAAATTAAATCAAAACTATTCTCAAATCATAAATTTAATGAAAAAAAAAATTTACCTAAAATCATAGACAATCTTAAAAATGGTCAAATCATTTCACTTATTTCTGATGCTGGTACACCCGGTGTATCAGACCCAGGAGCCATACTAGTAAAAGAATGTGTAAAAGAAAAAATCAATATAACCCCATTACCTGGACCATCTGCGGTAAATACATCTCTGTCTGTGAGCGGTTTTTCAGAAAAGTTTTTTTTTTACGGATTTTTTCCTACCAAACTTAAAGATATTCAAAATGATTTGAGATCTCTCTCAAATCTCGACTCTTGTATTATCTTTTTTATTTCTTCAAAAAAACTTAACAAAGCTATTCCAAAGATAAAAGAAAACTTTTCAGATAGAATGATTTTAATTTGTAGAGAAATGACGAAATATTATGAGGAATATTTGAGATACAACGTTAAAGATTTAAAAACTTTTGATGAAAATCTTAAAGGTGAATTAACTATTGTTTTATCAGAAAAAAAAAGAGTTAAAAAAAGTTCACTTTTATTAAGTGAATCAGATAAAAGGGTTATAAAAAGGATGATTAAAAAATTTAGTATAAAAGAAATAACAAACTTTATTTCTCAAAATAATGATATTTCAAAAAAAGAGATATATAATTATTGTCTAAAGATTAAAAATGAAATTTAGGATTTTAATATTATTTTTTATCAGCTTATTTTTCACTGGATGCGTTGGAGTTTCTTCAAAAGGAATTTTTGGAACAGGAGTATCGGTTGCATTAGACCCAAGATCGCTAGGTACTCAAATTGATGACTCGATTATGCAAAAAAATCTATCTGCAAGAATTATAATGCTAGATAAAAAATATTTTATATCAATTAAATCTAAAGTTTTAGATGGAAGAATTTTTTTGACTGGAAAAGTAGATAATCCAGAGGAAAAACTTAAAATTACAAAACTTGCTTGGGAAACAGAGGGCACAAGATCAGTTAGAAATGATATAAAGATTAAAGAAAAATTCAATCTCCAACAATCCGCAAAAGACCTTTTAATTACATCACAATTAAGGACTGCTCTAATTATAAATAAACAAGTAAAAGCAACTAATTATCAGATTGATACGTACAAAAAGAAAATTTATGTTTATGGAATAGCCTTAACCTCAGATGAAAAGTTATTGGTTGTGCAAGAAGCAAAAGAAATATTAGATGTCGAGGATGTCATAGCTAGTATTTTACTTGTAGAAGATTTAAGAATTCAGAAAAATTAATTATTTTTATAGTCAATTACATCTGCAGAGTATGCAGCTATTGAAGCTAAATTTATGATTTCTGACGTTGATGTTCTTAAGGGAGCAATTTCTATTGGGAGACCCAAACCAATTAATAATGGTCCTATAACCTTTGCTCTGCTCATTGATTTTATCATTTTGTATGAAATAGCTGCACTATGTTGACTTGGCATTATTAAGACATTCGAATTTCCTACAATTTCTGAAAAAGGATAAAGCTCTTTATATAATTCTTCTAAAGCTACATCAGGCTGCATTTCTCCATCAAATTTAAAATCTACTCTATCTTTTTTTAAAATTTCAACTGCATCGCTTAATCTTTTGGTTCTTTCAGTAGCAGGCTCTCCAAAAGTAGAATGAGATAAGAAAGCGACTTTAGGATCAAATCCAAATAATCTAACTACTCTAGCAGCTGATTTCGCCATCTCTGCGAGTTGATTTGCATTAGGATATTCGATGACAGATGTATCGCATATAAAGATTGTTTTCCCTCTATTAACTATTAAGTTTAGACCAAACATTATTTCACCAGCTCTTGGATCTACAACCTGAGTTATCTTCTCTAATGAGGAGGAATATCTTCTGGTATTTCCAGTGACCATTGCATCTGCATCTTTACATGCCACCATACAAGATGCCCAAACAACTCGATCATTTCTTACTAAACGATCACAATCACGCTCCAGCATACCTTTATTTCTTTGAAGTTTTCCAAAAAAGATATTTTGCATACTTTTCTCTTTTCTTAGCATCTTTTGAATTGACAATTTCTATATCAAAATTTTCACTGTAACCTATTTTTTTTAGTTGGTTTTTAATTAAATCCTCTTTTCCGATTAAGATTGGTATTCCTAAGTTGGAGTTTTTAAATGCTATTGCTGCTTTAAGCATATTCTCGTCTTCACCATCTGCGAAGATTACTTTTTTTGGTTTTTTTTTAATGTAATTATTTATACCTTGCATAATCGTAACTGTAGGGTCTAATCTCTGTCTCAATTGATCCTTGTAATTATCAAAATCTTTTATATTAATTCTGGCAACACCAGTATCTATTGCTGCTTTAGCCACTGCAGCTGGAATTACACTTATAAGCCTTGGATCAAATGTTGAGGGAATTATATAATCTTTTCCGTAATGCGGTCTATCACCTCCCATCGCAGCTACAACTTCGTCTGGCACCTCTTCTTTTGCTAGGTTAGCAATCGCGTGAGCTGCAGCAATTTTCATCTCCTCATTTATAGTTTTGGACCTTACATCTAATGCGCCTCTAAATATGTAAGGAAAACCAATTAAATTATTTACTTGGTTTGGATAGTCTGATCTCCCAGTAGCCATGATTGCATCATTTCTTACCTCCGCAACTTCCTCTGGTTTAATTTCTGGATCAGGATTTGCGCATGCAAATATGATAGGATTATTAGCCATTTTTTTTACCATATCTTTTGTCAAAGCACCTTTTGCTGATAATCCTAAAAATACATCAGCGTTATTAATTGCATCTGCTAAGGTTCTATGTTGAGTGTCGATAGCATGAGCTAGTTTCCACTGATTCAAATTTTCTCGTCCACAATAGATCACCCCTGTTCTATCAACCATTGTGATATTTTTCTGTGGAACACCACTTTTTTTAAATAAATTTGCACATGCCATTGCTGATGCCCCTGCTCCGTTTACAACTATTTTTACTTCATCAATTTTTTTTTTGGTAATATCTAATGCATTTATTAATGCTGCTGTAGTTATAATTGCTGTACCATGTTGATCATCATGAAAGACAGGGATATCTAAAATCTCTTTAAGCTTTTCCTCGATTATAAAACAATCTGGAGCTGCAATATCCTCTAAGTTAATACCTCCAAAACTTGGAGCGAAATTTTTTATACTTTTAATTATTTCATTATGATCTTCAGAGTCAATTTCAAGATCAATAGAGTCAATATCAGCAAACCTTTTAAATAATACTGCTTTTCCTTCCATAACAGGCTTTGAGGCTAAGGCTCCTAGGTTACCCATACCTAAAATTGCAGAGCCATTACTTATTACTGCAACTAGATTTCCTTTACTTGTATAGTCAAATACAGTTTCCGGATTTTCACTTATAGCTTTAACAGGTGCGGCAACGCCTGGTGAATAAGCTAATGCTAGATCTCTTTTTGTGGTCATATTTTTTGAGGAAGAGATTTCAATCTTACCCGGTTTATTATGACGGTGGTAATCTAAAGCTTCTTTATCTGTGTAATGATCAATTTTTGTTTTTTTCATTTAGCTTAATTAGGTGTACAAATGAGGTAAATTTAAGACTAATATGATTTATGAATTTAGTTAAGTCAACAGGGACTTTTGGTTTCTATACTATAATTAGCAGATTACTTGGTTATTTAAGAGATGTTTTAATTGCAATCTTTCTTGGCACAAGTTTTTTAGCAGATATTTTTTTTGTAGCATTTAGAATACCAAACACTTTTAGAAGACTTTTTGCCGAGGGAACTTTTAATTCAGCTTTTGTACCTAGCTATACTTCAGAATTAGTTAAAAACAGATCGAGATCAAATAAATTCTCTAATAATGTCTTTAATTTATTATTCTTAGTATTATTTTTTTTAGTTCTCATAATTGAGATTTTCATGCCAATTTTTGTGGGATTAATAGCACCAGGCTTTGTTGAAGATACCAAAAAATTTGAATTAGCAACAACTCTAACAAGAATTACCTTTCCCTTTTTAATGTTTGTAAGCTTATCTTCTTTTTTTGGAGCAATTTTAAATTCACATAATAAATTTGCTGCTGCTTCAGCAGCGCCAATTATATTGAATATAGTTTTAATAACTATTTTATTTTTTGGAAGATATTTAGGCGATGAATTAATTTACTATCTTTCGTATGGAATATCTTTTGCAGGATTATTACAATTAATTTTTTTATATAAATTTGCAAAAAAATATAATGCAATAGATTTTGATTTAAAATTTAAGATTACTAATAAAGTAAAAAATTTTTTTAAAAAATTATTACCTAGTATTTTCTCTTCTGGAGTTACACAAATAAATATATTAGTTGGAACTATTATAGCTTCATTTCAGTCAAGTGCTGTATCATATCTATATTATGCTGATAGAATATACCAAATTAATCTAGCAATAGCTGGAATAGCGATCGGTATTGTTGTTCTACCTCAGCTTTCAAAACATGTTTATCAAAAAAAAAAGAAAAAAATATTATTAATTCAAAATAAAGCATTAGAGCTAAGTATGTTTTTAAGTATACCCGCATCTGTTGCTCTAATTATAGGATCTGAGCAAATTATTTCAGCATTATTTGGATATGGCTCTTTTACAATGGATTCTGTATTAAATTCTTCAAAGGCCCTTTATTATTTTGGTATAGGACTTCCGGCATTTGCTTTAATAAAAGTTTTTTCAACATTTTTTTTTGCAAATCATGACACTAAAACCCCATTTTATATTTCATTAGTTTCAGTTTTATTAAATATCTTAATTAGTGTTTATTTTTTTAGAAATATTGGATTTATTATTATTCCTATAGCAACAACAATATCTTCATGGTTTAACTCCTTAGTATTATTTATTTATTTAAAAAATAATGGTCTATTTGAACTTAATAAAATTTTTTTTAAGAAATTTGTAAAGATAATTTTTGTATCGATTATGATGGGATTTTTCTTTGAATACTTGATCTTATTTTTTGAAAATCAGTTAAGTTATACCTTTAATTTTAAGTCAGCTTATTTGATATTATGTGTTTTCTTAACAATAATTTTTTATTTAACACTGTCATATTTTATCAAAGCTTTTAATTATAATGATATTAAAATAAAGTATTAGAATATGAAAAAAAAAATTTTCTCAGGTGTTCAACCCACTGGAAACCTTCATTTAGGAAATTATTTAGGAGCTATAAAAAACTTTGTGGATCTCAACAATGATACTCAAAATGAATGTATTTTTTGTGTAGTTGATCTTCATGCGATAACTGTAAGTCAAAATCCAAAAGATTTAAAATCAAATATTCATGAGACAGTAGCTACCTTTATTGCCAGCGGGATAGATCCAAAAAAAAGCATAATTTTTAATCAGTCCCAAGTGAGCGCTCACTCGGAGGCGGCATGGATTTTAAGCTGTATTGCAAGAATGGGCTGGTTAAACAGAATGACCCAATTTAAAGAAAAAGCTGGGAAAGATAAAGAAAAAGCAAGTATCGGTCTTTATTCTTACCCTGTTTTGATGGCAGCAGATATTTTATTATACGACTCAACTCACGTACCAGTTGGAGATGATCAAAAACAACATTTGGAATTATGTCGTGATATTGCGCAAAAATTTAATAATGATTATGAAATTGAAAATTTTTTTATAGTCCCTGAACCTTTGATTAAAAAAGAATTCTCAAGGATTATGAGTCTAAAGGATGGTCTTAAAAAGATGAGCAAATCAGAAGCATCAGATTTAAGTAGAATTAATTTAACTGATAATAAGGATCAAATAATAAACAAAATTAAAAAAGCAAAAACTGACACTTTACCTTTACCTTCCACTATTGAAGAATTAGAAAAGAGACCTGAGGCTAAAAATTTAATTGGTATTTATTCAAGTTTGATGAATAATACACTACAAAAATCTATTGATGAATTTTCTGGAAAAAATTTTTCAGATTTTAAAGAAAAATTATCAGAGCTAATTGTAAACGAAATCAATCCGATATCATTAAAAGTTAAAGAATTATTAAACGATAAAGTCTTTTTGGAAAAAATACTTGACGATGGATACAAAAAAGCCAATGAAATTGCTTCAAAAAAAATCAAAAAAATTCACGAAATCGTAGGTTTTTAAGAATATTTATATAAAGCAGTACCATTTTTCTAATTATTGCTTATATATATTTTATGTTTGTTCAAACCGAAATAACTCCAAATCCAAATTCTTTAAAATTTATACCCGGTAGAGTAGTTTCAAATGGAGGTTCATTTGAAATAACGCAAAAGGATAATGTTAAAAACGATCTAATTAAGAATATTCTTTCCGTAAATGGAGTTGAGGGAATTTTTTTAAGTAAAGAATTTATATCAATAAATAAATATGATGGAGCATCTTGGGATGATATAAAACATATTATAATTTCACTAATTAATGATTTCTATTCTTCTGGTAAAGAATTTGTAATAGATAATGACCCTAATGAGTCTAAAGAAAATTTTGATGAGATAGAAAAAAAAATAATTCAAATATTGGAAGAAAAAATTAGACCAGCAGTTGCAAAAGATGGTGGAGATATTAAATTTAAAGAATTTAAAGACGGCATAGTCAAGGTACAGTTACAAGGCAGTTGTTCTGGTTGTCCCAGTTCAACAATGACATTAAAACAGGGAGTACAAAATCTTCTTTGCCATTATATACCAGAAGTCAAACAAGTCGAAGCAATTTAACTCATGAAAAAAATTTTTAAGAGGAATAAGATTAAAACTTTAAAGATAATAAAAGATAACAACTTACAATCGCTTCCAAGAATGCTTTTAAGTTGTTTAATTGTCTTATCGATTTTTTATTCTATGCCGATAATCATAAGTTTTACAAATAGCAAAATCGAAAGTTCAGCAGGCATTGAAAATAATTCCAAAGCAATATTAGCTTATACGCTTAATAATCAATCAAATAATTCATCAAGTTCAGCAAAACTTAAAGAAGAAGATTTGTTAATCGACATTTATAGTCTTAATGATCAAGAAACTGATACAGTAAGGCTTGATGCCTCTACAATAAAGCAATTATTTGAGGAAACAGACTATAAACTTGATGATGTAAGAAAAAACAAATTAGTAAAGCCGATTGCTTTAACTTTGTTACCAGCAGAAATTAAAATGATAGAAAATATCAAGAAGAGAAAAGAATTTTTTATTCAAATTGTATTGCCTTTAATACTTGAGGAAAATAAAAAGATAAATTTAGATAGAAAGAGATTATTCAACATAATTAATAAAAGTAATAACTCAAAATTAGAAAAGAATTGGTTAGAAAAAAAATATAAACAATATGGTATCCCATCAAAGGATTTATCTCTCTTAAAGAGAAGAATGGACATCGTCCCAGTCTCCTTGGCTATTGCACAGGCTGCAAAAGAAACTGGATGGGGAACTTCGAGATTTGCTCAGCAAGGAAATGCATTGTTTGGGCAGTGGACATGGTCAGGAGAGGGATTAAAGCCAAAAGAGTCTGATAAAAATGAGGGTCATAAAGTTATGAAATTTAATGTTTTGCAAGCATCTGTTAGAGCTTATCAAAGAAATATAAACACCCATTCAAGTTATGAAGATTTTAGACTTGCAAGAGCAAAGTTAAGAGATTCAAGTGAACCTTTGGATAGTATGATTTTGTCGGAATACTTAGACAAGTATGCTGAAACAGGAAATGAATATGTAGAGGTTTTACAAAAAATTATAAAACAAAATAATTTAAAAGATTTTGATGATGCAAAATTATTACCATCAAGTATTGAGTTAGAGAGTTTGATTTAAATTTTTATCTTATTATAAATTGTGTTCCAAACCATCGCCATTTGCCATTATCATTTAAAGAACAATTTATTCTACCTCTTCGTGGTAAGAAAGGCTCTCTAAAATTTATTGTAAGTTCATTATCAACTAACTCAATATCAGACTTCATCCATTTATCTCCCTCATTAGAATAACAGTTTATATTGTTTATATTTTTCTGATTATCAAAAAACTTAACTCTAAATTTTGGTGGATTATTTTTCTTGGACAATTTTTTTTCTTCTGGTTCTAAAATTTTATACTCGAGAGGGGAATAATCAACTATTAACTTAAATCTTTTGATTTCTCCATATTTTTCGTTAATCGGAAATCGTGGAAGTTCAAATTTGTTTTTATTAATATCAATAACTCCGGAGTGTTGTCCAAAGGCAATTTTGAAGTTTTGCGAAATATAGTCTCTCATTAATTTAGAATATTCTCCGAATGGATAAGAAAATAACGTAGGTAAATATCCTAGTTCTTTTTTGAAAATTAGACTCGAAGTTTCTATGTCGTACAAAAATTCCTCATAAGACTTATCAATCAAATAGTCATGAGAATGTGAATGATGTCCAATAACTCCAAATTCACTATTATCAATTTCTTTGATTTGTTCCCAAGTCATATAACCTTTATTTCCGACAGGTTCTGTAGATACAAATAAGATAAAAGGTATTTTTTTTTCTTTTAAATATGGCCAAGCATTATCATAAAAAGATTTAAATCCATCATCTATTGTTAATAGAACTTTTTTCTCTTTTTTTGGAGTATTGAATTCATTTTCGAACTTTTTGGGATGGTAAAAACTCAAATTTGAATCGAGAATTAGTTGAATATGTTCTTTAAAGATATTCATAGAGATGTTCGTTGAGGGGTATTTAAATTCGTTAAATCGATGATACATGATTGATAAAACCCCTTCGTCATTGCTAAAATATTTGTTATTATTATCTTGTGCGTAGGAGTTGAATGCAAATACAATTGAAATGATGAGTAAATTAATAATTGATGCTGCAAAAGATAATATTTTTTTAATGATCATCACTAATAATGTTATTTATAATGTTACTCATGAAAATAGTAAAACCAATTATGATAAGTTAATTATACTAATAACTGATTTTTTAAAAAAAAATAATCTAAATTTTAATGACATTGAGTCCATTTATATAAATAGAGGTCCTGGAAGTTTTGCAGGAATTCGAAATGCGTTATCTACAATCAAAGCTATTCATGTGATTAAAAAAATAGATTATTATTGTTTCAGCTTTGACGATTTTAAAGGGGAAATTGAACTTAAACACGAAAATATACCCAATCTATGTGATAAATTTAAGACTAAAAAAAATTTGATTAATCCTATTTATATAAGTTAAAATTAGATATGTCAGAAAGTATAGAACAAAAATGTTTATCCAAAGGAGTGAAGTTAACTGATCAAAGACGAATTATCGCAAAAGTAATCTCAGAGTCTAAAGCTGAGTATGGCGAGTCTGATCATCCTGATGTAGATGAATTATATAGTAGAGTTTCAAAAATCGATCCTAAAATAAGTATTGCAACTGTTTATAGAACAGTAAAACTATTTGAAGAAGCTGGAATACTTACCAAACATGATTTTAAAGGTGGTAAAGCAAGATATGAGGCGATGATTGAAAGTCATCATGATCATTTAATCGACATCAAGACAGGTGAAATCATAGAATTTGTAGATGATGAAATTGAAAAACTTCAGAAAAAAGTTGCTGAAAAATATGGATATAATTTAGTTGACCATAAATTAGAGTTATATGGGGTGAAAAAAAAATCCCAATAATATGTTGCAAAAAATTTTTATTAAAACTTTTGGCTGTCAAATGAATGAATATGACTCAAATAGAATATTTGACTCAGTTAAAAAAATTGGTTTTGAAAAAACTAATATTTATGAGAATGCTGATTGTTATTTATTAAATACTTGCCATATAAGAGATAAAGCTAAAGAAAAAGTTTACCATGAAATAGGAAGAGTAAAAAAAATATTTAGATTTAAAAAAAAACCTTTAGTTATCATCACAGGTTGCGTTGCACAGGCAGAAAATCAAGAGATGCTTAAAAGAGAACCATATATTGATCTTATTATTGGCCCTCAGTCGTACCATAAAATTAATCACACAATATTAAATTTTATTAAAGAAAAAAAAAAAATAGAAGAGACCGAATTTGATGTAGTTTCAAAATTTGAATACTTAAGTAAAATTAAAAATAATTTCAGTAAAGTTTCATCATTTTTAACAATTCAAGAAGGGTGTGATAAGTTTTGTCATTTTTGTGTTGTACCATATACTCGGGGACCAGAATATTCTCGTCCGATTAACCAAATATTAGATGAGGCTAAATACTTAGCAGATAATGGTACAAAAGAAATAATTTTACTAGGGCAAAATGTAAATGCTTATAATTATAATAACAATAAATTATCAAATTTGATTTTAGAGATTGAAAAATTATCTAAAGTAAAAAGAATTAGATATACAACATCCCACCCAAATGACATGTCTGTAGATTTAATTGAAGTTTATAAAAGCTCAAAAAAATTAATGCCATTAATTCATTTACCAGTTCAAAGTGGATCTAACAAAATATTAAAATCAATGAATAGAAATCATAATATTAAAGAGTATTTAAAAATATTTGAGAAATTAAAACAAATAAATCCCCACATTGAATTTTCAAGTGATTTTATAATAGGATACCCAGGTGAAAATAATCAAGATTTTAAGGACACAATAGATCTAATAAAAAAAATTAATTTTATAAATTCTTACTCATTTATTTTTAGTCCAAGACCAGGAACAGTTGCAGAAAATTTAAAAATCATAGATAAAGAAATCTCCATAAAAAGATTAGAAATAATTCAAAAATTATTATCGGAAAATCAGATCAAAACTAACAAATCTTTAAGAAATCATACTGTTGACGTATTAGTTGAAAATTTAACAGAGGATAAAACTAAAGCTTTTGGGAGATCTGAGCACATGACACCAGTTTTTTTTAATGGCAAACAAGATGATATTGGAAAAATTGTTAAAGTTAAAATAAATGATAGTAATAGGAATTCGTTATTTGGTGAATTAATAAACATTTCAAAGAAAAAGGTTGCGTAAAATTTGAGCAGTATAATAAAAAAGAATATTGTCCAGTCTTTAAAATTTGTTTATTCAGACAACAATTCTTTAAGTGTTATATTTCATGACAATGACTTATTAATGGGAGTTGTTGGTGAATTTAACAAAAATCTGAAAGAATTGGAAAAAATCACTAAATGTAGTCTTTATTCTAGAGGAAATTCAATTTTGATTAAGTCAAATCCCCAAACTAATGAAAAAGTTAAAAATGCAATTCAATTTTTAGCTAATCAGTTCATAAATAATGGGAGTATAGAAATTAAAGATATACTCTCTTCTGTTGATAAATTTATGATAAATGAAAAAATAAAAAAAAATAATATTACAGACATAATAAAAACACCAAAAAAATCTATAATCCCTAGATCAGAGAGACAAAAAAGTTATGTAAGAGCCTTAAGGGAAAGTGATATAATTATTTCTGCAGGACCAGCAGGAACTGGAAAAACTTTTTTAGCAGTTGCAGTAGGCTTAACGATGCTGCTAGAAAAAAAAATTGAAAGAATAATTTTATCAAGGCCAGCAGTCGAGGCAGGAGAGCGTTTAGGTTTTTTACCCGGGGATATGAAAGAAAAAGTTGATCCGTATCTCAGACCTTTATACGATTCTTTATATGATCTTTTTGACTTTGAAAAAATACAGAGAATGATTGAGATTGGTGACATAGAGATAGCTCCATTAGCATTTATGAGAGGTCGAACATTGAAAAACTCTTTTGCAATCTTAGATGAAGCTCAAAATGCTACTGATACGCAAATTAAAATGTTTTTAACTCGTATAGGAGAGAATTCAAAAATTGTTGTTAACGGAGATCCTACCCAAATAGATCTGCAAAATAAAAATATGTCTGGCTTAGTTAGATCCAAAGAATTATTGGGTCATTTAAAAGAAATATCAATAGTTGATTTTGATCATTCTGATGTTGTTAGACATCCATTAGTATCAAAAATAGTAAAAGCATACTCAAATAATGATAAAAGTTAATGTCTTCTCAGAGGAGAAGGCTTGGTCAAAAAGACTTAAAAATCAAAGTCTCTTTTTTAAAAAAGTATGTAAATCATTTCCAAAAAAATATCAGTTTTTAAATAAAAAAGTATCTCTTAACTTACTGCTATCAAATAATAAAAATATCAAAAAACTCAATAAAATTTTTAGAAACAAAAATAAGTCTACTGATGTGCTTTCCTTTCCAGCAAGCACAAAAATTAAAATTTCAAAAAATACTTTTTTAGGGGATATAATAATTAGTTATAATTATTTAGATAAACCAAAATCACAAGAATTAAGATTATTTAAAAATAAGGTTGTTAAGATATTCATACACGGTTATCTTCATTTGTTAGGTTTCGATCATATAAAAAACAAAGATTATTCTAAGATGCTAAGAAGAGAGAATTTTTTATATAATTCAGTAAAGTTGAAAATTGATTAATTCGAAAAAAAAATTTTATATTGAGGTAATATTTCTAATTTCTTTAGGATTATTAACTTCTTTGAGTCTTCCACCATTAAATTATTTCATCATAAATTTTTTAACCTTAAGTTTATTTTACATTTTCTTAGTAAAAAAACTTCCAGAAAATAAAAATAAAAAAATTTTCTTTATTTATGGTTGGTTTTTTGGATTTGGATACTTTGTTAGTAATTTATATTGGATTCCAATATCACTAACGTTTGACGAAAATTTTAAGTTCCTGATACCCTTAACAATTATTTTAATTCCAGGATTTTTAAGTTTATTTTATGGATTGATTTCATATTTATTCATAATTTTGAAACCTAAAAAAAAACTCAGCTCATTTTTTCTTTTTAGTATTACTTTTGCAATAATAGAGTTTTTCAGAGGATCAATTTTAACAGGATTTCCATGGAATTTAATTGCTTATAGTTTTTCCAATCAGCTTGAAGTTTTGAATATCACATCAATTATTGGTACTTACAGCTTTAATCTTTTTTGTATCTCACTCTTCACAAGCCCATCTTTAATAATTTTGAGTAAAAAAAAAAAAGATGCTGGTGTTTTTATTGCTTTCCTTATTATCACAATTTCATTTTATGCTTTTGGGTCTCAAAAATTTAAAAAATTTAATGATGAAAAGATAAACAAACATGAGTTCAAAATAAGAATAATTAGCTCAAATATTAGCATAGATAGGTTTTACAATGATGTTGATCCAATCCAAGGCATAGAAGATTTAATTAAGATAAGTTCTCCCCCGGAGAATGAAAAAGTAATATTTATTTGGCCAGAAGGTATATTACCAGGTATTTTTCAGGAAGAATTGGCACAATATAAAGAGATATTTAATAAAGCTTTTAATGAAAATCATCTAATAATCCTAGGAATTGACAGTAAATCTAAAGAGGACCAAACATTAAAGTATTTTAACTCATTTTCGCTTTTTGATCATGATTTAAATTTAATAAATTCATATAATAAAGTTAATTTAGTTCCTTTTGGTGAGTTTTTACCATTTGAGAAAATTCTTAAAAAAATTGGCATTAAAACAATTACTAATAATTATCAATCTTACTCTAATGGTAAAGTAAGAGATATTATGGAAATAAATCAAAAAAATTTTTCCTTAAAAATATTACCCTTAATTTGTTATGAAATTATTTATTCTGGAAGAATTTTTAGAGATAATGATTTTGATTATATAATCAATATTTCAGAAGATGGTTGGTTTGGTAATTCTGTAGGTCCTAAGCAACACTTCATTCACAGTATTTACAGAGCTATCGAAAGTGGAAAGTATGTTTTGAGATCATCTAATAATGGAATTACGGCAATAGTTAATCCCTTGGGGGTAGTTGAAAAACAAGTAGATTTAAACAGATCAGATTTCATCGACTTTGTTGAATCTAAGAAAATCAAATCTACAATTTTTTTACGATATGGAAATAAAATATTTGGATTAATAATTTTATTGTATATTTTTTTGATATTTTCATTTAATAAACTTAAAAATGAGTAATTTAAAAAACTATCTTTTTACAAGTGAGTCAGTTTCAGAAGGTCATCCAGATAAAGTTTCAGATAGAATTTCAGATATGGTTGTTGACAGTTATATTTCTGTAGATCCATATGCAAGAGTAGCGTGCGAAACATTAACAACTACAAATAAAGTTGTGCTAGCTGGCGAAGTAAGAGGACCTGAAATAAAAAAAAATGAATTAATAGAAAAAGTAAGAGATTGTATTAAAGATATTGGATATGATCAAAAGGGTTTTACATGGAAAGAAGCCACCAAAATTGAAAGTCATTTGCATTCTCAATCTGCTGATATAGCAATGGGTGTGGATTCATTAGGCAATAAAGATGAGGGAGCAGGAGATCAAGGTATTATGTTTGGTTATGCGTGTAACGAGACAGATGTTTTAATGCCAGCACCAATTCATTATTCCCATAAAATTTTAAAATTAATGGCCGAAGATAGAAAATCTGGAAAATTAAAAAATATTGAACCAGACTCTAAAAGCCAAGTAACTTTTGAATATATTGATGGAAAACCTTCAAAAGTAAAATCAGTAGTGATTTCTTCACAACATTCAGCTGACGTGAATCAAAATCAAGTTAAAGATTTGTTGAGACCTTATATGTTGAAGTCAATTCCTGAGAATTTTCTCAAACATTTTAATGAGGATGAATTTTACATAAACCCTACCGGTAAATTTGTAATAGGTGGTCCAGATGGAGATTGTGGTCTAACTGGAAGAAAAATTATAGTTGATACTTATGGTGGCGCTGCTCCTCATGGAGGAGGAGCTTTTTCAGGTAAAGACCCCACTAAAGTTGATAGATCAGCTGCATATGCAGCTAGATATATTGCTAAAAATATTGTTGGTTCAAAAATTGCCGACAAATGTTTGATCCAACTTGCATATGCAATTGGTGTTTCAAAACCACTATCTATTTATGTAGATTTATTTGATAAAGATTTAGAAAAAAATAAATTTGTCTTAAAAAAGATTAATGATAACTTTGACTTAAGCCCGAGAGGAATAAGAGAAATGTTAAATTTGAATAAACCTATTTATGAAAAAACCTCTGCTTATGGACATTTTGGAAGAATACCTGAAGATAATGGTTCATTTTCTTGGGAAAAAACAGATAAAATAGGTATTTTTTCTAAATAGTTTGAGTTGAATTCAGAAAAAACTTTATTATATTGCAGTAACTTTGTTGAACTTTCAAAATGGGCATATGCCCATTTTTTTTTGGATTAAATAAAAATGTTAAATAAGAGAGCAGATAAACTTGAATTATTAAGAATCGCTGAAGCTGTCGCTTTGGAGAAATCTATAGATAAAGAGCTAATAATTAATTCAATGGAAACAGGCATTGCAAAAGCTGCAAAATCAAAATTCGGACAAGATAATGAAATTAAAGTTTCAATAAATAGAGACAATGGAGATATACAGATTTTTAGAAAGTTGGTCGTTACTGAAAATCCAGAGAATTCTAATACAGAAATAAAATTAGAGGATGCAATAAACCTTAGTGAAATAAATAAAGAAAAATCTATAGGTGATGAGGTTTTACAACCTTTGCCAACTTTTGATTTTGGAAGAATAGCTGCACAAATTGCAAAACAAGTTATAAATTCAAGTGTTAGAGAAGCTGAGAGAGATAAACAATTTAATGATTATGTCGATAAAAAGGACACTATTTTAAGTGGAATTGTCAAAAGATTAGAATTTGGAAATGTGATTGTTGATTTAGGAAGGACTGAGGCGATTATTCAAAAAAATGAGCTTATACCAAGAGAAATTATAAAAGCAGGTGATAGGATTAAAGCATACTGTTTTGACGTAAGAAGAGAACAAAGAGGGCAGCAAATTTTTCTATCGAGAGCACACCCAAAGTTTATGGAAAAACTTTTTATTCAAGAAGTGCCCGAAATATATGATGGTCTGATAGAAATAAAATCTTCTTCAAGAGATCCTGGAAGTAGAGCAAAAATCTGTGTCAAAGCAGTCGATGCATCTCTTGATCCAGTTGGTGCATGTGTTGGTATGCGAGGTTCAAGAGTTCAGGCTGTAGTAAATGAGCTTCAAGGTGAAAAGATCGATATTGTAAACTGGTCCGAGGATCAAGCTGTATTAGTGTCAAATTCACTTTCACCAGCAGAAGTTTTAAGAGTTAACGTTGATACAGAAAGAAAGAAATTAGATGTAATATTAACTGAGGAAAATTTAAGTAAGGCTATCGGAAGAAGAGGTCAAAATGTTAGATTAGCAACAAAACTTCTTAATTATGAAATAAATATCATGACCGATAAAGAGGACTCTGATAAAAGACAACTTGAGTTTAAGGAGAAAACTGAAAACTTTGTAAAAAATCTTGAATTAGATGAAACACTAGGTCAGCTATTGGTCGCTGAGGGATTTTCAACAATTGATGACATTAAAGATAGTTCTGTTGAAAATTTACTTAAAATTGAGGGTATAGAAGAAGAAACAGCAAAAGCTCTTATTGAAAGAGCAAAAGAGTTTCACGAGAAAGATCAAGAGGATATATCCAAAAGAATTAAAGAGCTTGGGCTTGATGAACCTTTGATAAACTTGAAAGGCTTAACTCCTGGTATGCTTGTAACGTTAGGTGAAAAAAAGATCTTACGTTTAGAGGATTTTGCCGATTTAGCATCAGATGAATTGACAGGGGGATATGACATTATTAAAGGTTCTAAAGTAAAAATAGAGGGATATTTAGAGGATTTTGCACTAACAAAAGAAGAAGCAGACTCATTGATAATGAATGCAAGAAATATTGTTTATAAAAATTGAGAGATGGGACATGGAAAACAAAAAAATAAAATTAACAATTTCTGGGAAACCCAAAAAATTAGAAAAAAATTTTGGGGAATTAAATTCTTACAAGAATAAACCGGAATTAACAGGAAAACCACAAAATAAAATTGTAAAAAAAGCTACTTCATTTAGACCTAATAAACCAATTTTACCTACCAAAAAGCAAGGAACCACTGGGGATTTTGAAAAAAGAAAACTTGCGGAGCAAAGAGCTACAAGAAGATTAAAAGATGAAGGTAGTTTAAAAGACAAAAAAAACAAAATAGGAACTAAAAAAAGAGAAGTAAAGTTAACAGTATCTAGAGCATTGAGTGATGAGATTGAAGCACGTGAAAGAAGTTTAGCATCTGTTAAAAGAGCCAGAGAAAAAGAGAGCAAAAATCAAAATAAAGATCTACGAAAAGAGGATTTAAAGCCAATTAAAAGAGATATCAATATCCCAGAAGCTATTACTGTAAGAGAGTTGGCTAATAGAATGGCGGAGCAATCTAGTAATGTAATAAAGTATCTTTTTGGCATGGGCGTTTCAGTTACAATCAACCAAACTTTGGCAGCTGATACAGCAGAATTCCTGGTAAAAGAATTCGGTCATAATCCAATTAGAGAAGAAAAAGCGGAAGAAATAATTCAGAAGATTAAAGCTTCAAGAACTGAAAACTTAAAAAATAGACCTCCAATAGTTACTGTTATGGGACATGTTGATCACGGCAAAACTTCATTATTAGATGTTTTGAGAAGTACAAACGTAGTTTCAGGTGAGTTTGGGGGAATAACACAACACGTTGGAGCATATCAGATTGAAAGTCAGGGAAATAAATTGACGTTTATAGATACTCCAGGCCATGCTGCATTTACTGAAATGAGAGCAAGAGGATCAAAACTAACTGATGTGGTTGTGCTAGTGGTTGCAGCAGATGATGGTGTGAAACCTCAAACTATAGAGTCAATTAAACATGCTAAAGCTGCAAATGTTCCAATTGTAGTAGCCATAAATAAATGTGATTTACCTGAGGCTGATCCTGAGAAAATTAAAAATCAATTGTTAGAACATGAGTTAATTTCGGAGGATTTGTCCGGTGATACTTTAATGGTAGAAATTTCTACCAAAACAAAAAAGAATCTAGATAAGCTTATTGAGTCAATCATTCTTCAAGCAGAAATTTTAGATCTAAAAACGGATTATGATTCAAAGGCCACCGGTATTGTACTTGAGTCGAAAATTGACTCAGGTAAAGGGCCAGTTGTAAATATAATTGTAACTAATGGAACACTTAAAAAAGGTGATTTTTTTGTTAGTGGTTTAAAATGGGGAAAAATCAGAGCTATAGTCAATGATAAAGGTGAAAATATAAATGAAGCTTTTCCCTCAACACCTATAGAAATCTTAGGAATTAATGGTGCATCAAAATCTGGAGATGATTTTATTGTATTTGAAAATGAGAAAGAAGTAAAAACTTTGAGTGAGACAAGAGCTCAGGAAAAAAAAGAAAACCAAAATCCTCTTACCTTTGCAACACAAGAATCAGCATTTAATAATAATTTATCGAAAGAACTAAATATGATAATTAAATCAGATGTCCATGGTTCATCTGAAGCGATTAAAAATGCAATAAATCAAATCAAACATGAAGAAGTTAAAGCTAAAATAATTTTAGCCGATATAGGAATAGTGACAGAAACAGATGTTACTTTAGCTAAAGCTTCTAATGCAGTATTAATAGCATTTAATGTAAAACCCAGTAAGGAAGCAAAAAAGCTTGCTGAAAATGAAAATATAAAAATTTCTTCATACAATATTATTTATGAAGTTTTAGATTATATTAAAAAGAGGATGTCAGGATTGTTAACTCCAGATGTTGAAGAAAAAGTGATTGGATCAGCTCAAATTTTGGAAATTTTCAAAGTATCAGGAGCTGGAAAGGTAGCAGGCTTAAAGATAACTGATGGTGAAATAAATAACACTTCTGATATAAGGATTATCCGAGATGGAATTATTATTCATACAGGAAAAGTCTCAACTATATTCAGGGAAAAAAATCAGGTAAAGCAGGTTAACATTGGACAAGAATGTGGAATAACAGTGAAGGATTATATGGATTTCCAAAAAAACGATATTATAGAGGCATTTAATGTTACATCTACTGAAAGGTCGATTTGATGGCTGACAAAATTGGAAAACCATTAACTCAAAGACAATTAAGAGTTGGCGAAATGATTAAACAATCTTTAAGCATGATTTTTTTAAGAAATGAGGCTAAGGTGCCGAATTTGGAAACAAATACAATTACAGTTACAGAGGTTAGAATGAGTCCGGATTTAAAGATTGCCAAAGCATATGTCCTTCCACTCGGAGGAAAAGATGCTGAAGAAACAATTTATATTTTAAAAGAATACTCATTTTTAATAAGAAAAATTTTATCACAAAAAGTGGTTATGAAGTTTTTACCAAAATTACTTTTTAGAAAAGACGAGTCTTTTGAGTATGCTGAAAAAATAGAAAATTTAATAAAACAAACAAACAAATAGGAAAAAAAAGATATGAACAAAAAAGCACAGGAATTAGCTATGCATAGTAAAGATACCGGGTCGTCTGAGATACAGATTGCTTTGTTAACAGATAAAATTGAAAATCTCTCTAAGCACATTAAACAATTTAAAAAGGATAAACACTCATCTGTAGGATTGTTGAGAGCAGTCAATAGAAGAAAAAAATTGTTAGAATACCTGAAAAAAAATAAAATGGACTCTTACAAGAATGTACTGTCGAAATTGAATTTAAGAAAATAGAAGTCAAGACAGATAGAACGGAATGAAACGAAACGAAATGGAAATGAAATGTTTAAAGTATATAAGAAGGAAATAGAAGTAGCAGGAAAGAAAATAAGTTTAGAAACAGGTAAAGTAGCAAGACAAGCAGACGGAGCAATCATTGCAACATGTGGTGAAACAGTTATTTTAGCAACGGTCGTAGGAGCAAAAAAGGTAAATCCAGATATGGATTATTTCCCTTTATCGGTCAACTACCAAGAAAAATACTATGCAGGTGGAAAGATCCCTGGTGGATATTTTAAAAGAGAAGCGAGACCAACTGAAAGTGAGACATTGATCTCAAGATTGATTGATAGACCAATCAGACCTTTGTTTCCTGATGAATTTAAAAATGAAGTACAGTTGTTACCAACAGTAATTTCATATGATAAAGAAAACCAACCAGATATTCTAGCTATCACTGCTTCATCAGCAGCGTTAGCTATTTCAGGAATGCCATTTATGGGCCCTGTAGGAGCTTCTAGAGTGGGTTATGTTGATGGTAAGTATATTCTCAATCCATCAAAAGAGGATTTGGAAAACTCAAGTTTAGATTTAGTTGTAGCAGGTACTAAAGATGCAGTTCTTATGGTTGAATCCGAAACTTCTGGTTTATCAGAAGAAGTAATGTTAGCAGCGGTCAAATTTGGTCACGAAGGATTTGTCCCAGTAATCGAAATGATTGAAGAACTTGCCAGAGAATGTAGAAAACCTGAATGGACTGTTGAGAAAAAGGACTTGTCTGAAATTAAACAAAAACTTGAAGAAACTTTTACAGAGGATCTTAAAAAAGCTTTTGCAACAAGGGATAAGCAAGATAGATCAAATCAAATTTCAGAAATTACTGATAAAGCAAAGAAACTTTTTGAAGAGAATGAGAATTACACTGATCTTGATGTAAACAGTCAATTAAAGAGTCTTGAAAAATCTATTGTTAGAACTGATATTTTAAAAAATAAGAATAGAATTGATGGTAGAGGATTGTCTGATGTAAGACCTATCTCATGTGAAGTTGGTGTATTGCCAAGAACGCACGGTTCTGCATTGTTCACTAGAGGTGAAACACAAGCAATCGTTGTAACCACCTTGGGTACATCGGATGATGAACAAAGAATAGAGAGTTTAGATGGTCTTCAAAGAGAACGATTTATGCTTCACTATAATTTCCCTCCTTTTTCAGTTGGTGAAACTGGAAGAATTGGAACTGGTAGACGAGAAATTGGCCATGGTAAATTGGCTTGGAGAGCAATTAATTCTTCATTGCCTTCAAAAGAAGCGTTTCCATATACTTTTAGAATAGTATCAGAGATTACAGAATCTAATGGATCTTCTTCAATGGCCACGGTTTGTGGAGCGTCTTTAGCATTAATGGATGCAGGTGTTCCAATTAAAGAGCCAGTTGCTGGGATTGCAATGGGTTTAATTAAAGAGGGTGATGATTTTAGTGTCCTATCAGATATTTTAGGTGACGAAGATCACCTAGGAGATATGGACTTTAAGGTTGCTGGAACAAAAGATGGAATTACCTCGCTACAAATGGATATAAAAATTACTGGCATCACTTTTGAGATCATGGAGCAGGCACTAAACCAAGCTAAAGATGGCAGAATTCACATCTTAGGTGAAATGAATAAAGCTATAGGTGAATCTAGAGCTGATGTTGGAAAGCACACTCCAAAAATGGAGCAAGTAACTGTAGATAAAAAGGACATTGCTGCTGTAATTGGAAAAGGTGGAGCAACGATCAGAGAGATAGTTGAAAAATCTGGTGCGAAAGTTGATGTAAATGATGAGGGCGTGGTGACAGTCGCTGCCCCAGATGAAGAGTCCCGTAATATCGCTATGCAAATGATTAGAGATATTACTGCAAAAGCCGAAATTAATAAAATTTATTCAGGTAAAGTGATGAAAATTATGGAGTTTGGTGCATTCGTTAATTTTTTAGGAAAACAAGATGGTCTTGTTCATATTTCAGAGCTAGCGGATAAAAGAGTTACCAAAGTTACCGATGTTGTCAAGGAGGGCGACGAAGTTAAAGTTAAAGTTATTGGTTTTGATAGAGGTAAGGTTAAACTTTCTATGAAACAAGCTGCTAAATAAAGTTAAAAAGTTATGGAGATATTTATATTTTTGGTTTGTGTAGTATTTGTGGTTTATTACTTATTCAGACCTACTTCTGAAAAAGAAAAAGATCAATTCAACGATAAAAACAATTGGCGAGGTGGGTTTTAATATTAAGTAATATTCTTGGGATCTGGCATACCAACTTTGTTATAACCAGCATCTACGTAGTGTATTTCACCGGTAACACCATTTGCAAGTTCACTTAGTAGGTATAAAGCTGAATTCCCAACATCATGAATATCTACATTCCTTTTAAGCAAAGAGTGATCTTCATTCCATTTATAGAGGAATTTTGCATCACCTATAGCAGAGGCAGCTAATGTTTTAATTGG
This sequence comes from uncultured Pelagibacteraceae bacterium, assembly GCA_902579925.1. Taxonomy (GTDB): domain Bacteria; phylum Pseudomonadota; class Alphaproteobacteria; order Pelagibacterales; family Pelagibacteraceae; genus Pelagibacter. The sequence continues at coordinate 33,864 of CACHIS010000005.1, read as the reverse complement.
TCCTGCACTTATAGCATTAACTCTCATGCCTTTTGTCCCCAAGTCTCTAGCTAAGTATTTAACACTAGACTCTAATGCTGCCTTGCATACTCCCATTACGTTGTAATTTGGAATAGCTTTGTTTGCCTCATAGCTTAAAGTTATTAAACTTCCACCCTTTTTCATTACTTTAGAGGCTTCTTTAGCAACTTCAGTAAATGAAAAGCATGAGATTAACATACTTTTTAAGAAATTTTCTCTAGTTGTGTTTAAATATTCTCCAGATAGTTCTGATTTATCTGAAAATGCGATAGCATGAACTACAAAGTCAATTTCACCCCATTGAGATTTAATATTTTCAAATAATTTTGACACGTCATTTTTTTTTTCAACATCACAACTAAATGTGACTTTTGAATTTAATTTTTCTGCTAAAGGAATTACTCTCTTCTTAAGTGCGTCCCCTAAATAAGTAAATGCGAGTTCTGCTCCAGCTTCAGCAAGTTTTTGTGAAATACCCCATGCGATAGATCTTTCATTAGCAACTCCCATTACCAATCCTTTTTTACCTTTCATTAAGCTCATGATTTTACTTTCTCAAAAATTAAAGCAGCATTGGTTCCGCCAAAGCCAAAACTATTAGACATTACAGTATTTAAATTTACTCCTGTCTCTGTTTTAGCAACTATTGGAAATTTTTTAGCCTCTTCATCCATTTCATTTATATTAGCAGATCCTGCTATGAAATTATTTTTCATCATTATCAAACAATAGATTGCTTCATGAACAGATGCTGCCCCTAATGGATGGCCTGATAGTGATTTTGTAGAACTAATTTTTGGAATTTCATTTCCAAAAGCTTCTTTAACGGCATTTAATTCTGTAATATCTCCAACTGGAGTAGAAGTTCCATGGGTATTTATATAATCAATTTTATTTTTAGATGTTGCCATAGCCATCTTCATGCATCGTATGGCTCCTTCACCTGATGGAGCCACCATATCGTATCCATCAGAAGTTGCTCCGTAACCGGTTAATTCTGCATATATTTTAGCCCCTCTTGCTTTGGCATGTTCGTATTCTTCAAGCACAAGTACACCACCACCCCCAGCAATTACAAAACCATCTCTCGTTTTATCGTAAGCTCTTGATGCAGTTTCGGGAGTATCATTGTATTTAGATGACAATGCTGTCATTGCATCGAACATTGCAGTCATCGCCCAATGGATTTCTTCACTTCCACCTGCAAAAACAATATCTTGTTTACCCATCTGAATTAATTCCATAGAATTTCCAATACAATGTCCACTTGTTGCACAAGCAGAACTCATCGTGTAGTTAGTTCCTTTAATTCTAAAAGGAACAGCAAGAGTAGCTGAAGCTGTACTTGCCATTGTTCGTGGTACAATAAAAGGACCCATAAGTTTTGGAGTTTTAGCTCTCGTTTTATCTGCTGCTAAAATGACATTTTCAATTGAGGGACCACCTGATCCCATTACAATCCCTGTTTTAAAATTACTTACATCTTTTTCTTCTAATCCTGAGTCGGTAATTGCTTCTTTCATAGCTATATAGTTGTAAGCTGACCCAGAGCCCATAAATCTGATTGTTTTTCTATCTATATGATCCTCTAGTTTGATTTTTGGTTTACCATGAACATGGCTTTTTAAATTATGTTCCTTATACTCCTCAGCAAAAGAGATTCCTGGTTTAGATTTTAACAAAGATTGATGTACTTCCTCTTGATTGTTACCTAAGCAAGAAACTACACCCAAACCAGTAATCATAACTCTTTTCATTACTTAAATAATCCTACTTTTAAATTGTCTGCTGAGTATATTTTTTTTTCATCAGCAAGCAGTACTCCATTTGCTAGACCAACAGTTGTCCCACTAGGTGACATGATTTTTTTCATATCTATTTCATATCTTACATTTTTAACAGTTTGCAAGACCTCCCCTGTAAATTTAACAGTGCCTACTCCTAAAGCTCTTCCTTTGCCCGCATTCCCTTGCCAACCTAGGAAAAAACCTACTAACTGCCACATCGCATCTAAACCTAGACATCCTGGCATAACAGGGTCTTTTTTAAAATGACACTCAAAAAACCATAGATCATTCTTAATATCTAATTCCGCCTTGAGAGACCCTTTTTTAAAAGCTCCCTTATCGTCGTTAATCTCTGTAATTCTATCAAACATAAGCATTGGTGGAAGAGGTAATTTTGCGTTACCTGGGCCAAATAGTTTGCCTTCGCCACAATCTATTAGCTCATCATAGGAGTAAGAGTTTTTTTTCATAAAACTGAGTACACTTATTTACTTGATTTTGGCATTTTATAATATAATTATAATACTAGTTTAGAATAATTATAACTAACAATAAGCTTAAATTGTGAAATATATAGATAAATTACGAAATTCTGGATTACGACCCACCAAGCAAAGACTTCAAATATGTGAAGTATTGTTTAATACTGAAAAAACATTCCACTTTACGATAAATGAGTTAGAGCAAAAAATTAAAGACAAAATAGATTGTAAAATTTCTTTAGCGACAGTCTATAATACAGTTCATGCTTTTGAAAAAAAAGGCTATTTAAAACAAATACCTATAAATTCAAACCAGACTTATTTTGACACTAATGTTACAGATCATCATCATTTTTATGATTTAAAAGATCAAAAATTGATTGATTTAGAAAATTCCGATGTAGGACCTATAAATATTAAAAAAAAAATTAATGGAAAAAGAATAAAATCTGTTGAGGTTCTTGTAAAACTTGAAGACTAAATTTTCGATCAATTTAGCGTCATTATTAACCAATTGACACTTATTTAGAATCATTATAAAGTAGGTGATATCTTAACTAATCTATAGGTAATTAAATGAGCACTGAAAATTTTAAAAATAAATCTTTTAAAGACAATGAACTAAGCAAATGTCCTTTCACAGGAGCAGGTACACCAGCAAAATTTTCTGCAGGAAGAGGCCAAACAGTCAGAGACTTCTGGCCAAATAGCTTAAATCTTAAAATTCTTAGTCAGCACTCTAATCTCTCTAACCCTATGGACAAGAAATTTAATTACGCAAAAGAATTTAAAAAACTTAATTACAAAGCTTTAAAAAAAGATTTAAAAAAATTAATGACAGACTCTCAGGATTGGTGGCCAGCTGATTATGGTCATTACGGTCCATTGTTTATTCGATTAGCTTGGCACGCAGCAGGAACTTACAGAACAGGTGATGGCAGAGGTGGTGCTGGAACAGGAAACCAAAGATTTGCTCCACTTAACTCTTGGCCAGATAACGTAAATTTGGATAAAGCAAGATTGTTGTTGTGGCCTATTAAGAAAAAATATGGAAGTAAAATTTCATGGGCAGACCTTTTTATATTAGTCGGAAACGTAGCCCTAGACTCGATGGGTTTTAAAACTTTTGGTTTTGGAGCAGGCAGAACTGACATCTGGGAGCCAGAGGATGATATTTACTGGGGTTCAGAAAAAGAGATGCTAGGTGTAGAAAGATATAGTGGTACTAGAGATTTAGAACAGCCGTTAGGAGCCTCACATATGGGCTTAATATATGTGAATCCACAAGGTCCAGACGCAAATCCAGACCCAAAACTTGCAGCTCATGATATTAGAGAAACGTTTGGAAGAATGGCTATGAATGATTATGAGACAGCAGCGCTAGTGGCTGGAGGACATACTTTTGGAAAATCACATGGTGCAGCACCTGAATCATACAAAGGTCCTGATCCAGAGGCCTCTAGACTTCAAGATCAATCTACAGGATGGAATAGTGGATATAAATCTGGAAAAGGAGTCGATGCAATAAGTAGTGGTATTGAGGGAGCTTGGACACAAAATCCGATTAAATGGGATATGGGATATTTAGATTGTTTATACGACCATGACTGGGAACTTACGAAAAGCCCCGCGGGTGCTCATCAATGGACACCTAAGAAAAATGGACAAAAAATTAAAATGGTTCCAGATGCACATCGAGAAGGTGTACTTCATCCACCAATGATGCAAACAACAGATATATCAATGAAAGTTGATCCAAGTTATGGACCTATTACAAAGCATTTTCATCAAAATCCTAAAGAGTTTCATGATGCATTTGCTAGGGCTTGGTTTAAATTAACTCATAGAGATATGGGCCCAAGAGTTTGTTATCTTGGGAGCGATGTTCCTAAAGAACAATTAATTTGGCAAGACCCAGTTGATAAACCAAAATATAAACTTAAAGCAAAAGATGTTAATGATTTGAAAACAAAAATTTCTAAATCAAAGATATCTACCTCAGATTTAGTTTCTACAGCATGGGCATCAGCATCCACTTTTAGAGGCTCAGATAAAAGAGGTGGAGGTAATGGTGCGAGAATAATGTTAGAACCTCAAAAAAATTGGAAAGTTAACAATCCAAAAAAACTATCAACAGTAATTAAAGCTTTAAATAAAATTAAAAATAAATTTGATAGTAAAAATAAAACTGTATCGATGGCTGATTTAATTGTCTTAGCGGGTGGTGTCGGTATAGAAATTGCTGCAAAAAAAGCCGGCTATAAAGTAAATGTTCCCTTTTCAGCTGGTCGAGGAGATGCTAGACAAGATCAAACTGATGTTAATTCTTTCAATCTTCTTGAGCCTCAAGCAGATGGTTTTAGAAATTATACTAATGGGGGGGCTTCAAATGTTTCCGCTGAAGAAAAGTTAGTTGATAGGGCACAGTTAATGGGTTTGACTGCACCAGAAATGACTGCTCTTATTGGTGGAATGAGAGTTTTAAACACAAACTACGATGGTTCAGATCATGGTGTTTTCACTAAAAAGCCTGGTACTCTTACCAATGATTATTTCGTAAATTTATTAGATATGAATATTACTTGGAAAGAAGAAGACAAATCAGAGCAAACATTTTTAGGAAAAGACAGAAAAACTAAAAAAAATAAATGGAAAGCAACACGAGTTGATTTAATTTTTGGCTCAAATTCTCAATTAAGAGCACTTGCAGAGGTTTATGCTTGTGAAGATTCGAGTAAAAAATTTGTTGATGATTTTATAGCTGCATGGGTAAAAGTAATGAACGCAGATAGATTTGATCTTAAGTTAAATTAATCGATTAAAATAGAGAAGAGTAATTATATGGCTACTGTGAGTTTTGAAGATTTTTATGAAGTTCCAGATTTAAATTTTGATATCGAAAGATTAAGAAAAGATCTAGATAAGATTTTAATGAATAAAAGATTTAAGTCCCCAGGTGTAACTCATTTCGGTGCAATCTCAATTAATCAAATCCCAAATGATGAAAATTCTATCAAAGGTAACAATGTTAGAGGAAAATATTGGACAATCGCAGACGATACTGGAAAAGAGGTTTCAAGGGATGTTGATATAGATGAGTCAAAATACACTAAATTAGTCCCTGAATTCGAGAACACATATTTTAAAGAAGTTTATGAGGTACTAGGAAAGAGATTTAAATTAGGCAGAGTCAGGCTTTTATTAAAAGAACCTAGATCAACTTTAAGTTGGCACAAAGATCCAGAATGTAGGTTACATGTTCCAATTATTACAAATAAAGGTTGTTCGATGGTTATAGAAAATGTTGCTAAACATTTACCCGCAGATGGGAAAGTTTGGATTACAAACAATACAAAATATCATAATTTTTTTAATGGAGGTGAACAGGCAAGAATACATCTTGTGGCTTGTGTTCTTCAGAGTCCTTTTAAAAACTAATGGAAATTACAAAAGGCATATTTCAAGCATCTCAAAATATATATCAAAATAATAAAGGTTCATTACTTAGAACTGTAATTTATACTATTGGTCACTTTGCAATTGCGATTACAGTTTTAATGTTAGTTGCTGACGTTTCTTTTAAAGTTGCGCTGACAGATGCTATCGTTGAGCCAATTGCAAATTCAATTTGGTATTTTATTTTAGATAAATGGTGGACAAGCAAATCAAAAAAATAATTGGGTAGAATATCCATAAAAAAAAGCGATTAGTAATCATTCGCAAAAAAAGTTCGCTAACAATAATCATTCGCATGAATAATTATTGAAATAATTTCAGTTATGTTTAATTTTTCTTAATGCAAATTGAAAATTATAATTGTAAAAAATGCGGACTAACAATTTCCTCAACTTGTTCTAAGTGTGATAAAATTGTTGATGTTGAAGTTCTTGATGATGGTTGTATTGTACAGAAAACAAAATGTTTAGACTGTGCAAATGCTCCAGTAATCAAGGATGTTTGTGAACAACAGAAATAGTTGATTTTTCAAAATTAGACGTTGAGTAGATAATAATTATTTAAGACCCCACGAATTTTCTACTTTAACCCATCCTTTAAAATTTTGAGTTATTACTTTACACCACTTTTCATTACAAGTCTTTACTAACAAAACTCTTCCCTTTTCTATTTTTGCTAAAGGTTTTGAAAAATTTGTTGGCTTATCGAACAAGATTTTATCAGTTTTTGGTATTATAGAATTTACCTTTTTAAGTTGAGAGACATGTATCCATCCACTATTATTTTTGTGATCAATAATTCTCCTAAAATTCTCTTTTTTATCAATCTGTTTTATTGGTAAATTAATTTTCTTATAGATATATTTTATAGGATACTCAAATCCTGGACCGTATCTAACATTTACTTTATTTTTTTTTAATGAAAGAAAAATCTCATTCGCTACAACGTCGAATGGAAAAAAAATCCAAAATAAAAATAAAAGAAATAATTTTTTCATTATTAATCGATGCTCTATTTTTTTCTAAATGTAACTTTTCTGAAATTAAGATTTAAAAGATCTATAATTAATATTTGATTTTTCAAACTTTGCCCAATTTTCATAATCATTTTCAATGCTTCATTCGCTTGAGTAGTTCCTACAATTGATGCGGTTGTACCAAGAACTCCCATAAATTCACAATTAAGGTTTTCATCTGAAATTTCATTTTGTTGATAAAAATTTTTTAAAGATGCTGTTTTTTTATTTTTAAAATCAAATGTAAAAACATGTCCATCAAATTTACTAATTGCTCCTGTTACCAATTTTTTTTTAAATTTAATACAGTAATCATTAATTAAAAATTTAGTTTTAAAATTATCTGAGCCATCTATTATAACTTCATAGTCTTTAATTATATTTTGGATATTATTTATGTTTAGTCGTGATTTGTAAGTTTTAATTTTGGTAAAGGGATTTATCTCTTTTAATTTTTTTGCAGCAACAGTAACTTTTGATTTTTTTATGTCCTTAGAAGTAAATAAGCTTTGCCTATGTATATTAGAAAGATTAACTATATCATTGTCGATAAGTCCAATAGTTCCAACACCAGCTCTTACCAGATTTTCTGCAGCAGGACAGCCCAGGCCCCCAACACCAACGATTAAAATTTTGGAGGACAAAATCTTTTTTTGACCTTTTGCGCCTATATTTTTTAAAACTAATTGTCTTGAAAATCTTTCAACTTGAGATTTGTTTAAACTTTGCTTCATTTACCCGTTGAACCAAAACCTCCTACTCCTCTAATTGAGGCTGGAAGTTCACTTGTTTCTTCTAAATCTATTTTTATGACCGGGGTTAAAATCATTTGAGCAATTCTATCATTGTTATTAATTTTAAAGTTTTTCTTACCATGATTAAATAGAATAACTTTTATTTCTCCTCTATAATCACTATCAATTGTACCAGGTGTATTTAAAACGCTAATATTATTTTTTGCCGCTAATCCTGATCTTGGTCTAATTTGAATTTCATATTCCTCAGGAAATGCAAATGATAATCCAGTTGGTATTAAACATGATTCTCCTGGCTTTAGTTCAATTGATTTATCTATATATGCCATTAGATCCATACCTGAGGCACCACTAGTTTTATATGAGGGTAATTTTACAGAGGACTCTAATTTTTTTACTAAAACTTTAATCATTAGTTCAAATGATCAATAATTTTTCCCACTAATTTGTCTGAGACTTCTGATTTAGAGTTATATTTAAGTTTATCTATTTTTTTATTTTTGAAAAAAATTGAAACTTCATTAAAATCTGAGTCGAAACCAATTGTTCCATTTGATACATCATTTGCAACTATCCAATCACAATTTTTTTCACCTAGTTTTTTTTTAGCATAGTTTTCTAAATCATTTGTCTCAGCTGCAAAACCCACTACAAGCTTTGGTCTTAAGGAGTTATGATTAGAAACATAATCAAGAATATCCACATTTTTCTCTAATTCTAGATTAATTTCGTCTTGTTTCTTTATTTTAATTTTTGAAGTTTTTTTCACTTTATAATCACACACTGCTGCTGAAAATATTGCAACATCGGCAGGTAAACTTTTTAGTGTTGATTGAAACATTTCTTCTGCAGTTTCAACCTTTATCAAATTAATATCATTATTTATTTCTAAATTTGTCGGTCCTGAAATTAAAGTAGTTTCAAAACCATTTTTTAACAATGATTTCGCAATTTCGTAACCTTGTTTACCACTCGATTTATTAGATATATATCTTACTGGATCAATGTACTCTCTAGTTGGTCCTGCAGTCACGATTGCTTTTAATTTATTTTTTAATTTTAAATTTTTCAAATAAATTTTTAGTTTATTTACTATCTCCTTTGGTTCTGTCATTTTTCCTTCACCATATTCTCCACATGCCATATCTCCAATTTCAGGACCGATTAATTCGTATTTATAGGCTTTAAGTTTTGCTATATTTTGTTTAGTTGACTGATGTTCCCACATTCTTACATTCATCGCAGGAGCAATAAAAATTTTTTTATTTGAGGCAAGAGCAACAGTTGACGCTAAATCATCTGAATTTCCATTAGCAAGTTTAGATATTGTATTAGCTGTTGCAGGTGCAATTAATATAAGGTCTGCCCACCTTGAAAGACTAATATGATCCATTTCTGTCTCATCCTCTATGCTAAAAAGATCCTGATAAACTTTAGATTGGGATAATGAGGTAATTGAAAGAGGTGTCACAAATTCAGTGCCACTCTTTGTAAGAATTGTTTTTATACTCACACCATTTTTTTTTAAAAGTCTTATTATTTCAAGACTTTTATAGGCCGCTATACCTCCACAAATTATTAATAAAATTTTTGTATTATTCAAGTTGTTCATCGAATGGATTAAAATACTAATAGACCAAAAATTACAAGGACTAAAAACCCAATAATAGATTGATTTCTGAAAGATACCATTTCTGTTTTTTTAGTATTTAAATCTGTATAAGAATTTGAATTTTGCGGAATTTGTCCACTTGCTAAATAAGTTAAAGCTTGATTAGCCTTGTCCATTATTTCAGGTAATTCTGGCAATCTTTTAATTACTTCAGAAGTATTTTGAATAGTCTCATTGATTGTTGTCATTGGATGCTTTGTATCTCTTAACCAATTTTCAAGCACAGGTTTAGATGTTGTCCAAATATTAGTGTTAGGATTTAATTTTCTTGCTACACCTTCAACAACAACCATTGTTTTTTGTAACATTAAAAGTTGAGGCTGGGTTTGCATATTAAATTTTTCAGTAACATCAAACAATTGTTTCAATAATTTTCCACCTGAAATATCCTTAACTGACTGGCCAAATATTGGTTCTCCGATAGATCTCAAGGCTTGTGCAAGATCATCGATAGGAACATCTTTTGGAACAAGTCCAGCAACCAAATGTACTTCTGCAACTTTGCGGTAATCTCTTTGAATAAAACCAAATAATATCTCCGCTAAGAACCTCTTGCTCATTTTGTCAAGTCTTCCCATTATTCCAAAATCGATTGGAACGATATGACCGTTATTATCTATAAATATATTTCCTTGATGCATATCTGCGTGAAAAAAACCATCTCTTACTGCATGTCTTAAAAAGTTTTGAATAATATCATCTGCAATTTTTTGAGTATTTAAGTCTTTTTCTTTAAGTTTGTCAGTTTCTCTAATTGAAATTCCATCAACCCAGTCAAGTGTCATTACATTTTCACTAGTAAAATTCCAATATATCTTTGGAACTCTAAATCCAACATCATTTTTAGTATTTTCAGCATATTCATTAGCTGCAGCTGCTTCAAACCTTAAGTCCATTTCTAGATTTGTTATTTCCTTCAATAAAAAAACTACTTCAACTAACTTTAATCTTTTTGTTTTTTTTGCAAAAGACTCTGTTAAAAAAGCAAAAAGCATCATTGCATCTATTTCTTCATTAAAAATTTTTTTTATATCTGGTCGTAAAATTTTAATTGCAACATCTTTTATTGTTCCATTGTCGTTAATCTGAGCTTTATGGACCTGAGCTATAGAGGCCGCAGCAACAGGTTCACTTAAATTAATTATTGAGTTAAAAGTATCTTCACCCAAATCATTTTTAATAATTTCTTTTGCTTGTGTTAAAGAAAACGGAGGAAGTTTATCCTGAAGGTTTTCAAGTTGCTTTGATAGTTCTTCACCAATAATATCTGGTCTTGTAGCTAAAAACTGTCCTAGTTTGATAAAAGTTGTACCCATAGTCTCCAATGACTCAGATAAACGTTCACCTTCGCTTTTATTTAGGTCAATTTTTTTTTTTGATGAAGTTGATAGTGATAATAATTTAAACAAGACTTTGATTATTAAAGGTGGTTTTTGGAACTTTGAAACTACATCTAAAATATTTGATAAAGCTATTTTTCTACCAAGCTTGAAAAGAGTTATTAATTTTTTGATCATTTAATTTTCCAGCCACTATGTATTGAAACTATGCCATTAGATAAATTTTTATAGCTACATTTTTGAAATTTGTTTTTTGACATCAAATCTAAAAGTTCATCTTGACTTACAAATTTTTCAATGCTCTCTAACAAATATTCATAAGGTTCTTTATTTCCAACAACATATTTACCTATTAATGGAATTAATTTTGAATATTGTTTGTATATAAATTTAAGATTTTCATTTTGTATTTGTGAGAATTCTAGGCAGAGAAATCTTCCACCAGGTTTTAATACTCTATAAGCCTCAGACAAGGTTTTATTCAGATCTTTGGTATTTCTCAAACCAAAACTAATTGTATAAAAATCGAACAAATCACTTTTTATAGGCAATCTCTCTGCTTCAGAAATAATCCAATTAATATTTTTATAATTAATTAATTTTTTTTTTCCTTTAGCTATCATTCCTTTATTTGGATCAATACAGGTAATATTATTATTAATGTCGGTATTATCTAAGTAAAGTTTTCCTATGTCACCTGTACCACAAGCAACATCTATCAGGTTTTTATTTTTGGATGGATTCATTAAATTGATCAAATTTTTTTTCCACAACCTATGAATACCAAATGACATAAAATCATTCATTAGATCGTACTTATCAAAAACTTGGTTAAATACACCTTGAACTAACCCTTTTTTATTTTGAAGATATTGTTGCATTTTAAATTAATTATACATTTAATATAATATTAAATGCCAGAATTACCAGAAGTAGAAATTGTACGACAATCTTTATCAAAAAATATAATAGGCAAAAAAATCAATAAAGTTTTGGTTAGGAATAGAAACTTGCGACTTAAATTAAGACACTCATTCGAAAATGAACTTAAAGGAAGATTAATTACAAAAATAAGGAGATTTTCGAAGTATATAATAATAGAACTTGATAATAAAAGTTACTGTATAGTTCACCTTGGAATGTCTGGAACAATCCATATAATTGATAATAAAAAGAAAAATTCTTTTACAAACACGAGTTTTTATCATTCTCCTAATTTACCAAAAAAACATAATCATGTTGAATTTTTTTTCAACAATAAGAAATTAATTTATAATGACCCTAGAAGATTTGGGTTTTTTCAATTAATAAAAAATAAAATCAATTTAAAAAAAAGATTTAAAAATTTTGGTCCAGAGCCTTTTAATAATGATTTCAACTTAAATTATTTAACTAAATATTTAAAAAAAAAAAAGAAAAATATTAAAAGCTTTTTGCTAGATCAAAAATTTGTTTCGGGTATAGGCAATATTTATGCAAGTGAAATTTTATATTTTTCAAAAGTTCATCCTCTAAAGTCTGCAAAAAATTTAACTAGATCTGAATGTGAAAAGATAATTATAAATTCTAAAAAGGTTTTGAATAACGCCATACTGAAAGGAGGATCATCCATCAGGGATTTTAAAAACACATTAGGCGACTTAGGTCAATTTCAAAAAGAATTCAAAGTTTATGGAAGAGACAAAAAAAATTGTAAAAGACAAAGTTGTTCGGGCAAAATTTATAAAATTACTCAAGCAAATAGATCGACCTTTTACTGTCAAATGTGTCAAAAATAAAAAATATGTTATTGACCAGAACTGTTTAATTATCTATAAACCCATTCGTAATGGCCAATACAAAATCAGCAATCAAAAGAATAAGGAGAGTTTCTAAACAAACTGTAGTCAATAAAGCAAGAAAAAGTAGATATAAGAATGCTTTAAAGAAGATGAACGCGCTGATTGAAAATAAAAAAAAGTCAGATGCCTTAAAATTCTTACCCAAGTTGAATTCTGAGCTTATGAAGATTGCAAAAAGCGGAATTATTAAAAAACAAAACGCTTCAAGAAACGTTTCAAGAATAACAAAAAAAATTACATTATTGTAATTGTTTATACTTTAAGTTGATTCAACTTGAAGAACACACTTTATATATGAAATTTTGATTTTAAATAACAATATTTAGAATTAGTAAAAAAACAATCTTTTTTTTTCAATCGTAAATTTTATTTTTTTTTTGATACATAAAAAAAATTTTTGTCAAAGAATTTTTTAAAATAAAATTTTACACAATCCCAGATTTTATTTTTTTTTAATTAAAAATATAATCTTGTTGCAATAATTATAATTATAGATGTAACTGATCTCTTTCCAAGAAATGAACAAATCGATCACAAATAAGAATTTTGAAAAGACTAGTCTAGACTGGTTATTAATCCAATCTGAACTGAGATCAAAATTAGGCAAAGAAGTTTATGAGAGTTGGATTAAAAAGATCAATTTATTTGAAGAATTTAATAATTATATTTTATTTTCTGTTCCAACGAGATTCATACGCGACTGGATTACCTCAAGATATCTGGATCAAATTTTACAAACTATAAAAAAACATAAAAAAGAAATTATAAGAATAGAATTTAAAATTGTGGAAAACAAAGATAACATAATTCAAAAATCTAATAATCAAAATAAAATTAATAATATTGATAAAATTTCATTTATAAAAGATTCACACCTTCAGTATAATCGTATTGATCCCAATAAAAGATTTGAAAATTTTTTAACTGGTTACAGTAATAAGGTTGCATTTGAAGCCTCATTAAAAGTATCTGAAAATTTCTCACATTATAATCCATTGTATATTTATGCAGGAGTAGGATTAGGTAAAACTCATTTATTAAATGCAATTGGTTATAAAATGAATAAAAATCAGAAAGTTATGTTTATTTCAGCAGAGCGATTTATGTATCAATTTGTAAAGTCTATAAAATCAAACGATATGGTAAAATTCAAAGAATTTTTTAGAAATACTGATGTTTTGATAATTGATGATATTCAATTCATGAATGGTAAAGAGGCAATGCAGGAAGAGTTTTTTCACACTTTTAATGCACTTTTAGATAAAGGTTCTCAAATAATTGTCTCAGCTGACAGACCTCCAAATAAATTATTGAGGATTCAGGAAAGAATAAAATCAAGATTTTCAGGCGGTTTAGTTATTGACATACAGAAACCTGAGTACGATTTAAGAAAAAAAATTCTTAATCATAAAATTAATGAATTAACAAATTTGTATTCAGATAAAATTAATATTTCAGAAGAAATTCAAGATTTTGTTAGTAATAAAATAACATCTAACGTGAGAGAGCTGGTAGGAGCAATAAATCGGATTATTTCTTTCTCTAGAATTTATAACAAACTTCCAAGTTTGTCTGAAACGAAGGTTATATTAAAAGATTTATTAAATCTTAATGAAAATAATGTTACAATTGAAAAAATACAAACAGTAGTTTGTAAATTTTTTAAAATTAGTAAAAATGAAATGTTATCACCGCGAAGATCAAGATATTTAGTTAGACCCAGACAAACTGCAATTTATTTAACTAAAATTTTAACTACAAAATCTTTGCCAGAGATTGGTCGTGAATTTTCTAATCGCGATCATACAACTATAATTCATTCAGTTAAAACAATTGAAAAATTAAAAGAAAAAAATCTTGATATGAAAGAGAATATTATCAAATTAAAGAATATTATACTGTACAACAAAGAAAATGAAATTTAGCGTTAATCAAAAAGATCTTCAAGAGGCCCTGAGTTATTGTCAAGGAGTAATAGAAAAAAGAAGCACATTACCAATACTCTCTAATGTCTTACTAGATGCAAATAATACAAAATTAACAATAACAGCAACAGATCTAGATTTAATTTTTATTCACCAGATTAACAATGTAGAAATTGTTGAGGAGGGAAAAACAACTACTACCTCATCAATTATGTTTGATATTGTAAGAAAATTTTCCTCTGATAAAAAAATAAATTTACTAAAGAATAGTGGTAGTAAACTTCAACTAGAATCTGACAAATCAATATTTAATTTAAATTGTATAAGCCCATCAGAGTTCCCTTTAACAAATGAAGATTTTAATCAAAATGAATTTAGTGTAAATTCTAAACAATTTTTAAAACTTCTTAATAAATGTAAGTTTTCGGTAGCAAATGATGAGACAAGACATTATTTAAGTGGAATATATATTCATCAAACTGAAGTTGATGATAAAATTTATCTTACAGCCGCCGCAACAGACAGTCATAGGATGTCAATTTCAAAAATACGATTAAATGAGAAAATAAACTTTGATCCAATAATTTTACCAAAAAAAACTATTTTTCAACTCTGTTCTTTATTGGATAACTATGATGGCGATCTTAAAATATCAAATTTAAAATCAAAAATTAAATTTGAATTAGCTAATAGTATTTTGATTTCAAAGTTGATTGATGGTAAATTTCCTAATTATATACAAGTTATTCCAAAAAATAATCAAAAAAAAATGGAAAGCAATCTAAAGTCATTTTTAAATTCTATTGACCGTGTTGCTTCAGTATCGTTGGATAAAAAAGATGGTGTGAAGTTTCAATTATCGCAAAATTCACTTAATCTCATAGTTAATAATACTAATAGTGGAGATGGAAATGAAATGTTAAATGTAAAATTCAATCATGATTTGGAAATAAGTTTTAATTCAAGATATTTAATTGATATTGCTTCACAACTCGATGGAGAAAAAATAGAAATATACTTTAATGATACGGGATCACCAGCATTGATAAAAGATCCAACTGACTTTGATAGTATTTACGTAGTTATGCCAATGAAGGCTTAATTTATTAAATCTAATTCTGAATAAATTTTTTCTTCTAGAATTTTTAAGAATTTTTTTGTTTCTAGACCTTTGTCAATTATGGGTAATATAGATATAGTTATCGTTCTTCCTGACTGTTTTTTGCCCTTTTTAGGCCAAACGTAGCCAGAATTAATAGCGACTGGCTGACAAGCAATTTTTAGATTTTCATAAATTTTTGATGCGCCTTTTTTTAAAGGTGGTCTCTCATGAGGCAATAATCTTGTCCCTTGAGGAAATATTAATAGAGGTCTATCTGAATTTAAAACAGCTTTAGATACTTTATTAAAAAATCCTAGGTTATCTCTCGAGATTTTGTCTCTTTTTATCGAAATTGATCCGATTTTTTTTAAGTACCATCCAAAAATTGGGATAGTTAATAACTCTTTTTTTAAAATAAAAATTGGTGAATTAAACACAGTTTGAAGAAAAAATGTTTCAAACATTGATTGATGAGATGATGCTATAAAAAATTTTTCATTTGTAATTATATTCTCATGTCCTTTAACTAAAATTTTTGTTGATAAAAACAATCTTAAACAAATACTAGTCCAGAAGCCCATTAATTTTCCCCCAATAATTACTATTTTCTGGGGCAAAAAAAATGATGGTAAAAAAATTATCGAAATAATAATGATGCCAAAGAAAAAGAAAAATGAAAATAGATAATTTTTCATCATTCTTTTATAAGTTTAATAAATCTCTGTAGGTTTGCCTTTTTCTTATTACTTTTATTTTTGAATTTTTAACAAGAATCTCTATAGGTTTTAGTCTTAGATTATAGTTTGAACTTAGTGACATTCCATAAGCACCAACATCATGTAAAACAACAAGGTCATTTTCTTTTAATTCTTGAAAGTTTTTTATACTAGAGAATTTGTCAGTACTTTCACAAATAGGTCCTACAAATTCGTAAATTTTATTTGATCTTTTATTTTTTTTTTCTGCTGGTAATATTTTATGCATTGCACCATAAAGAGCGGGTCTTATTAAATCATTCATTGCTGCATCAAGAATTATAAAATCCTTTTTACCGTTTTTTTTAACATAAATTACTTTAGATATTAAAGATCCAGTATTTCCAATTATTGATCTACCTGGCTCAAAAATTATCTTTGAGCTATATTTTTTTAAAAAGTTTTTTATTGCAAAATTGTATCTTTTATAATTAAGTGACTTATCATCTTTTCCATAAGAAATTCCCATCCCACCACCAAGATCTATAAACTTGAATTTGTATTTAGCTTTTTTAATAACTTTATCAATTACCATTAACATTTTTTCATACGGTTTGTGATCTAATATTTGGCTTCCAATATGAACGCTTAAACATTTAAGATCTATATTTTTTGATTTCTTGCAATATTTCACAAGCTCTAAAAATTTCTTTTCATTAATTCCAAACTTATTTTCTTTTTTCCCGGTTGATATCTGATTTAAAGTTTTTGCATCCGTATTTGGATTTAGTCTGATACCAATTTGAATAATTTTATTTTTAGAATTTGCAATTTTTTCAATTTCTTTAATTTCATTTTCTGATTCAGCGTTTATTAGCAAGATATTTTTGCTTATTGCGTAATTAATTTCATTTGGAGTTTTTCCAACTCCAGAAAAAACAATTTTTTTGGGATTTATACCTGCTTTAAGTGCCATCATTAGTTCACCCATTGAAACAACATCTGCTCCTAAACCAAATTTTTTAATTTCTTTGATTAAAGCAAGATTAGTATTTGATTTAATTGCAAAACATATTAGTGGAGAGAATGATTTAAAATTATTTTTAAAATTAAAAATATTTTTCTTAAATTGTTTGAATGAATAACAATACGTTGGAGTCCCGTATTTTCTGGCAATAGTTTCTACACTAAATTTTTCTATGGTAAGTTTTTTATTGATATATCTCATTAAACCTTATTTATAAGGATAATAGTTTTTTTACTACTTTTCTCAGGTTCAACATATTTTGGATCACCCTTTTTTCCACAAGAAACTAAAAAAAAGCATAAAATTGAAATTAATATGAAATTTTTAATCATTTTGTTTTTTATATTTCATTATCATTCTTTTGATATTTTCAAAAGATGTTCCACCATAAGATTTTTTTGATTTAACTGAGTTTTTTAAATCAAATACTGTTAAAACCTCATTTGTAAGTTTTGGTTCAATTATTTTAAGCTCTTCTAATGATAATTGAGAAAGATTTTTATTTTTTTTTTCAGCTAAATTTACAATTACAGAAGTCTTCTCATAGGCCTTTCTAAATGACATTGAATGGTTTTTAACTAAATAATCAGCGAGATCTGTTGCAGTTATGTGTCCAGTATTAGCAAGGTCTAACATTTGTTTTTTATTTGGATAAAAATTTTTTATAAATTCATCAAGTATTATAAGGCAGTCCATAATTGTATCATTTGCTTTAAAAACAATTTCTTTATCATCTTGAAGATCTTTAAAGTACGATAAAGGTAATCCTTTTAATATCGTTAACATTGAAAATAAATTTCCATATGCGATCCCTGATTTTCCTCTTAAATATTCAAGTACATCAGGATTTTTCTTTTGTGGCATTATTGATGATCCAGTAACTATTTTGTCTGAAAGGTTTATTAAATTATATGCATCAGAATTCCAAATTATAAGTTCTTCAGCAATTCTTGAAATATGCATTGAGCATACTGAAATAGCGTATAAGTAATCTAAAACAAAGTCTCTATCAGATACTGTGTCTATAGAATTATTTGTAGGTTTTTTGAAACCAAGTTTTTTTGTTGTGTAGTTTCTATCAATGTTAAAGGCAGTACCACCTAAAGCAGCAACACCCAAGGGGTTTTCATCTAGGCTAACAAGATTGTTAGCAAATCTTTTTTTATCTCTGTTGAACATTTCAATATAAGCTAATAAATAATGTGCAAAAGAAATAGCTTGTGCATTTTTGAGGTGTGTAAACCCCGGCATAATTGTATAAATATTTTTTTCAGCTAATTTTAAAGTACTTGTTATAACCTTATCTATTTTAAGACTTATTTCTTTTGTAGAGGATTTAATCCAAATTTTAAAATCTGTTATAACTTGGTCGTTTCTTGATCTTGCTGTGTGTATATATCCTGCTTCATCTCCAATTATTTGAAAAAGTCTTTTTTCAATATTCATGTGAATGTCTTCATAACTTTTACTTAAATAGATTTTATTATTTTTTATCTCTCTTTCAATTTTCTCTAACCCATAAATTATTTTATTTTTTATTTTAAAAGAAATTATTTTTTGCTTAAAAAGCATTTCTACATGTACTTTCGAGACCTTTATATCTTCTTTATAAAGTCTTTTATCTATTTCTATCGAACTTCCAATTTTTTGAAATGTTGCTGATGTAGCTTTTTTTATCCGCGCACCCCATATTGCTTGGTTGTTTTTATTTTTTGACATGATAATTATTTATACCAATTAACATGAGATTTATAATAATTTTTATTTTTTTCTTCTCCAATGCTATTGCAGGTGAAGTTCCTAATTTAAAAAATATTGTAATCAATGAAAAATTGAAAAGATATGATGATTTAACATTTTTAGATGCTGATAATAATCAGATCAGTTTAAAAAATTATAAGGGAAATCTCATTTTATTGAATTTTTGGGCAACATGGTGTTCCCCATGTAAAGAAGAGATGCCCTCATTGAATAATTTACAAAAAAAAAAGGATTTAAATAATCTTAAAATTTTTCCGATAAACATTGGCAAAGATAACTTAGAAAAATCATTAAATTTTTTCGAAAATTTAAATATTAGAGATTTAAAAATTTATTTTGATTCTCCAATGAGTTTGGCAAAAAAACTACAACTGAGAGGCATACCAACTTCAATATTGATAAATAAAGATGGTTTTGAATTTGCTAGAATAATTGGTTCGATTGATTTTGAAAATGAAAATTTTATTAAATGGTTAAGTGGCTATAATTAATTCTTGAAAAAATAAGCGAAAGATACCAGCACAATTATTGCAATAAACTGTAACAATACTCTAAGTTGCATTAATTTATTAGAATATTTTTTACTAGTTTCCCCGCCTTTAAACAAAGTACCAATTCCAAGTATCAAAACAATTCCAACAACAACTAGTAATATTATTGATATTATTTTTACTAATACTGCAGAAATCATATAAGTACTTTAGAGTGTTTTTAAAATAAAAAACACAAAAAAATATAGTATGACATTTTGCCTAGATACAACCATTATTGAGCCGGAAGATACGAATATTAAACATGCTGTAATTTTGCTTCATGGATATGGAGGAGATGGAAAAGATATAAGTATGCTCTCTTTGAATTGGAAAAGACATTTACCAAATACAGTTTTTATTTGTCCAAATGGACATGAACCATGCTCTATAAATCCCTCTGGATACCAATGGTTTGATTTAACTAATGATAATCCAGATTATATTTTAAACCAGTCTCTTAAAGGAGAGAAAATATTAAACCAATTTATAAACGAAGTTAAAGAAAGATTTAACTTACAAAATAATCAAATTTGCTTATCTGGATTTAGTCAAGGATGTATGATGTCGATAAATCTAGGACTAACATCAGAAAATGAATATAATTGTATTGTGGGTTTTTCAGGTAAAATAATTAATGTAAAAGATTTGGAGATCAGAAAAAACAACTCTACACAAACCTTGTTAATTCATGGAGAATTAGATCAAGTAGTTTCCCCAAATTTTCTTTTAGAGGCAAAAGATTTTTTTATTAGAAATAATATTGATATAGATACACATCTAATTAAAAACTGCGACCATCATATCCCTATAGAGTCATCAAGTATAGCTTTAAACTATATTTTAAAAAAAATAAAATAAGTACTTCATTGAAATAAATTTTCTTTTAAGTTAAACTTTAACAATATGAATGATTTTATTGATAAAGATGTATCATTAGAAAAATGTCCAGCGTTAGTATTGAACGCTGACTACAGACCTTTAAGTTATTATCCTTTATCACTATGGTCATGGCAAGATACTGTCAAATCTGTTTTCTTAGATAGAGTAACAATAGTTAGTACTTATGATAGAGTTGTTAGAAGTCCATCATTTAATATGCAATTGCCTAGTGTTATTGCATTAAAAGATTATATTGTTCCACAATCTAAACCAAGTTTTACAAGATTTAATGTTTTCCTAAGAGATAAATTTTCATGCCAATATTGCGGAAGTAGCGAGGAACTTACATTCGATCATTTGTTACCCAGATCTAAAGGTGGTGAAACTAACTGGGATAATGTCGTTACAGCTTGTTCTGCATGTAATGTTAAGAAAGGAGGAAAACTACTTAAAACCTCTGGCATGAAGCTATCTCAATACCCATACCAACCATCTACCGAAGATTTGCATAGTAATGGAAAAAATTTCCCTCCAAATCACCTTCATAGGAGTTGGATGGATTATTTATATTGGGATGTAGAACTAGAAGCTTAATTTTAAATCTTTTCTGAAATATTAATCGCTATTTTAGATCCAGTTTTGATTATTTTATCCATAATTGAGTACAATCCTTTTTTTGATGCACCCTGTTCATAAGCAATGTCCTTATGATGTAATTCATCTTCTCTGAATTTAATTATCTTAGATTTTAAATCATTTTCATCAGACTGCAGTTGATCTATTTGATCTTGGTAATGTTTATCAATAACCTCTTCTACAGATGCAGTGCATAACATTGCAGCTTTTTTACCAAGAAGAGTTGAACCAAAACCCAAACCAACACCTAATAAATCCCACAAAGGTAGAAATTTTGTAGGTTTAATATTTCTTTTTCGAATTTCATTTTCAAAAAATTGACAATGTTCCATTTCATGGACTTTCATTTCCTCGATAGTTTTTTTTAAACTTTCGTTTTTAACAAGTGTATTCAGTGCCAATAATTGACCTTCATATATTTTGACAGCCCCTCTTTCACCCGCGTGATCGACTCTTATAAATTCTTCAACTCTTGTGTTAGTTTTTTTCATATTTAATAAAAATTTTTAACAGTGTTATAATAAATATTAAACTGATTACAATATTAATACTTGTTAGTGATAATCCAAAAATTCTAAATGTCACATCTTTACAGCTAATAGTTTTTTCATTTAATTGTCTAAGCAAATCTTCTTTGGTAATATTTTCATTAAAAAATCTTACTCCACAAACTGATGATTCTTGAAAAAAACCTTGTTCAATTCCATAATGATAAAATGAAATAGCTAGGGAGAAAATAAATGTGAGAATTAATAATAGAACCAAGAATTTCTGATTTTTCTTTAAAACTAATATTGTTATTATTAATACTATGCTTAATCCGTAGGGAATTCTCTCGATTAGACATAAATTGCAGGGCTGATGTCCAAGCACGTATTCTATGAAATATGCAGATATAAGTGCAACAAAACTAAATAAAAGTATAATTTTTAAATAGTGTTCGGCTTTTAAATTAAACATCAGTTTAAGCAATTAAATAAATTATTATTCCAATAATAACAATGGCTATCCCAATTATTGTAAACCATTTTGATCCGTGTTCATCCATAAATTTAGTGAATAGATCTCCAAATTTATAAGATAAGTAAGAAATAATAAAAAAACGCATACCTCTTGAAATTAAGCTTATTAAAACAAATAACAAAAAGTTAAAGCCTATAAGGCCACTTGCAATAGTAAAGACTTTATAGGGAAGAGGAGTAAAACCAGCCAAAAAAAGTATTCCTAGCCAAGCATAAAAACCTTCATTATTAGTTAGATTCTCTTTAATGCTAGTTAATTTATCTTCATAATTATAAAAATCCATTATATTTGATCCAAATTCAAAAAAAAATGCTCCTATTAAATAACCAAACATGCCACCCAAAACTGAAAAAATTGTGGTTATAAGAAAGATTTTTTTGAAATCATTCCTTTTAGAGATCACCATTGGAATAACCATTATATCTGGAGGGATAGGAAAAAACGAACTTTCAATAAATGATACAACTGCTAGATAATATTTAGAACTTTTATGACATGCTAAATCTAAACATTTTTGGTAAAGATTATTAAACATTTTTTGGTTTTAATATAAATTTAGTTCTTATACTATTTATTTATTATTAAACAATTCGGGGCGAATGGCGGAACTGGTAGACGCGCACGACTCAAAATCGTGTTTCGAAAGAAGTGAGAGTTCGATTCTCTCTTCGCCCACCAAATTATGGAATTAAGTAAAACAAACAGTTTAGTTGAACTTTTTTTTACAAAGTTTAAGGAAATTAATTCTGTTTCGGATAGACCATTTCTTAAATGGCTCAAAGATAATAAAAAAGATTTCTTGTCATGGAAACAAGTTGAGTTAAAGATTCGAATTTTATCTGAATACTTAAAAAAAAATTTGGATAAAGGTGATAGATGTATCTTATTATCTGAAAATCGTCCTGAATGGCTTATTTCAGATATCGCAATAATGAATGCTGGTGGTATTACGGTGCCTCTGTTTACAACTTATTCAGAAAAAGATTACGAATATATTGTTAGTGACTGTAAGCCTAGGATATTAATTGTTTCAAACAATACTCAACTAAAAAAGGTAGAAAAATTTATCTCAGATGAAATAAAAGTTTTATCAATTGAAAACATAAAAAATGAAATTGACAATTTTGAAAGTATTTTTTTAAATTATTCCAAAAAAAAAAATTTAGAAAACCAGCTTATCTTTAATCAAAATATTAAAAGAAAAGATCTTGCATGTATAATTTATACATCTGGGACAACTGGTAATCCAAAAGGAGTTATGCTTAGTCATGGCGGAATTTTATCAAATTGTGAGGGTGCGCAGGAAATTTTATTTTCGTTAATTAAGAATAGTGAACCAACTTTTTTAACTTGGCTCCCTTTATCACACTCATATGAACATGCGGTCCAATTTGTTCAAATTTCACTTGGAGCAAAAGTTTATTATGCTGAGAGCCTAGAGAAGTTATTATCTAACATGTCTTTAGCAAAACCTATAATAATGACAGCAGTACCAAGATTTTATCAAAATTTATATAGTAAGATTTCCTCGAATTTTTCAAAGCAAACTGGTTTTAAGAAGAAATTGATATTATCTACCATCTCACTTGGAATTAAAAAACTGAATAATGAGAAACTTACTTTAAAAGAAAAATTTGTTAATTTTTTCTGTGAAAATCTAGTGAGAAGAAAAATCAAAAATCAGTTTGGTGGAAAATTAAAAGCCTTCGTTTCTGGAGGCGGAGCCCTAGATCAAAAAATTGGAGAATTTTTAAATTCTATAGGATTACCAACTCTACAAGGGTATGGTCTTACAGAGGCTTCCCCGGTGGTAAGTTGCAATATTCCTGAAAAAATTAAAATTGATACAGTAGGACCCCCTTTCAAAACAAATCAAGTGAATATAGCAGAGGATGGAGAAATTTTAGTTAAAGGTGAAAATGTAATGCTCGGTTATTGGAATAAAAAAAAAGAGACAGACGATATTATTAAGGATGGTTGGTTACATACTGGAGATATTGGAGAAATTACAAATGAAGGAAATTTAAAGATTACAGATAGAAAGAAAGAAATAATAGTCAACCTTGGTGGAGACAACATTTCACCATCAAAAATTGAAAATTTGTTAAGTTTAAATGATAAAATTATTCAAAGTTTTGTTTATGGAGATAAAAAAACTTATTTAGTGGCTTTAATTGTAACACAAAATGAAGAAAATAAAAAAGAAATTGAATTTTATTTAGAAAATTTAAACAAAAGTTTATCTTTGATAGAAAAAGTTAAAAAGTTCAAATTAATTAACGAGGAATTTACAATCGATAATGGAATGTTGACACCAACTTTAAAATTAAAGAGAAAAAAAATTCTAGAAAAATATAAAGAAGATTTAGAAAAACTTTATTAGTTAATTAAATTTGTTGATTATAAAGCGCGTAAACATTAACTTTTTTTACATAATTAAAAAAGTAATAAAAGTTTTATTTAATTTAAAAATTATTTTAAATTTAAACCTTAATTAAAGAATTGACATAACTTACATAAAAAAATAAAAATAAGGTTATCACGAATCATTTTGATTCGTTTAACTAAAAAGGGAGCTAAAGATGCCTAAGAGAAGAAAAAAAGCAAAGAAGGCTAAGAAAAAAGCTAAGAAAAAAGCTAAAAAAAGAAGAAGAAGATAATAACTTAGTATTCTTTATAAAAACGTCTCTCATAACTTTTGGTGTGAGAGGCGTTTTTTTTATTCCTCAATTTGTTCCTCAACATCAGAAATTGGTTCTTCAATAGTTAAATCATTTCCACTTGAAGTTTTACTAGTTTTACTTTCATCACTAGCCTCTTTGTTAAGATTTCTTTTTAAAGCTTTATCTAATTTTTTTAAAGTATCATCCTTAGATAAATTTAAAATAATTTGAAATTCAGAAATAATTCTATCATAAGCTTTTTCAAAGAGTTGTCTTTCGCTATAAGACTGGTCAATCATAATATCGTCGCCTTTATTTAAATCTCTGACAACTTCTGCAAGTTCATAAATTTTGCCAGATGAAATTTTTGCTTCATATTCTTGAGCTCTTCTACTCCACATAGATCTTTTAATTTTTGGTTTGCTTTTTAAAATAGAAATACTTTTATTAACTTGATTAATTGAGGAAAGTGGACGTAAATGTGATTGTTTGTTAACTGGCACCATACCATTAGCTTTATCTTTTTCAAATTTAATTATGTAAGTTTCAACGTCTATACCACCAATATTTATTTTTTTAAATTCTGTGATCTGACCAACTCCATGTTTAGGATAGACCACATAATCTTTAATTTTATATTCTTTTTTTTCTGTGCTTTGTTTTTTGACTTTCTTTATCTCAGGCTTTATTTCATTATTTTTTGGAATCCTTAAATTCTCTTTTTGATTTTCTATTTTTTTTTCAGCTTTCTTTGAAATTTTTTTTGGTAATTTAGATAGTTTTTTTAATTTTTTAGCTTTTTTTGGTTTTATTATTTTTTTTGTTTTGGACTTTTTTTTAAAGGTTTTCTTTAAAATATTTTTCAAACTTATTTTGCTCATTCTTATATTTTTTATGATCCGCAGGTGGATCTTTTTTTTTGTTTATATTTGGCCAGATTTCAGAATATTGTTTATTTATACCTAACCATTTTTCGCTACCTATTTCGGTATCCGCTTTGATAGCATCAACCGGACACTCTGGCTCACAAACGCCACAATCTATACACTCATCCGGTTTAATTACAAGCATATTTTTGCCCTCGTAGAAACAATCAACAGGACAAACTTCAACGCAATCCATTAATTTACATTTGATACAATTTTCGTTAACGATGTAAGTCATTTTAAAAATTCTTTTTTAATTTTCTCTTTAATATCTCCCATTAATTTGTTGTCAATATAAAGCAACCCAGTTAATCTTCTCATTAAGTTGGTTTCATATATATCTGCATCATTATTAGAATAAATTATTCTCCAAAGTGTCTCAATTATACTTATTTTATTTTCTTCCTTCATGTTTTTAACTTCCCTAGTAAAATCTAATATTTGGTTTGAATTTTCTTCAATTTTTTTTCCACTATTTATTATTTCTTGTAAATTTTTCTCATTAGCACCAATTTCTAATAAAGCTTTTTTAATAATATCCTCCTCTATAGATGAATAATTTTCATCAATTTTTGCTGCATGAATTAATAATGCTGCGACTTTTGATAAATCATCGTTTTTATTATTATTTTCTTGAAAGAACATAGGTTAATTTAAATTAAGATTTTTTAAAATTCCAAAAGGATTTTCTTTTTTATTTTTTTTGATTTCATTTTTAATTTTTTTTTTTGGCACATATTTAAAAAATACTTCATTTTCTTTTTCTATGATTTTATAACTCATTATTTTAAGTAATTGTTTAAAATTATCTTTATTACAACCTAATAAATTTAACATTTCTGGAACCAATTTTATTTCTTGTGAATTCCCAATATTTGAATTCATTATTTTGACGAATAATCTTTCTAAAATATCTATTCTTACGAAAAAATTGTTAAATTTTTCAAAACCACAAATTAGCATAAAATTTTTATTTTTAATCTTATCATTATGAATAAAGTTGAGACCAAAAGTTGGTAGCTCTAAATTTAGAAATTGTTGATGATGATTTTTCCAAAGCAACGTTCTTAGAGAAACAGGTTCTGGTTTAATTAGTTTGTTTAAGAAAACATGGTATCTTCCAAATTTTACTCCTAAATCTCTTAGAATTTTTCTGTCACTTTGATCTAATTTTTGAATATAATTTGATACTTGATCCCTCATTAAGACACCATTATTTTCGTAAAGCTGATATGCTAATGCTTTAATTGAGGAGTTTTTATCCTTAAGATTTTTTAAATCAAAAAGACTCTTTAAAGTCGTTTTAATTTTATTTTTTAACCATTTTTCTAAAAAATTTGTTAGCATATCTCTTTGATTTTTTTCAAGCATGTCATCAACTAACAATTCAATGTTGGGGGTTAAATAATCTTTTCCTGGACTTAACCTGCCTATTGGTGAATTATTCCAATAAACTTTAAAATCACTTTTTAGATCTAATAAACCTGTGTCAATTATAATTTGAATTCTTTTTTCAAGTTCAGGGCCAATTGTTTTTCTTGCAGCCTTTTTTAATGATTTGATATCAGTCTCAAGTGCCCCTTTTTTAAAATCAAGTTCTAATTTCAGACCATTAATTTTACCAATAAACTGATTATCAATCATGACGTCATTATTCTTTAAAATTTTTGTGTCAAATTCCATGTCTTGTTTTAAGCCTCTTGCCAGCACACTTGCTCTCTTGTCAATAAATGTTTTTGTAATTTCCTCATGTAGTCTGTCTGAAAGTCTATCTTCTAACAATTTTGTTTTATTTATCCAATAATTTTGATTTTCAACCCAATCATTTTTATTTGAAACATAAGACCAAGTTCTAACATTTGCAATTCTATTTGCCAAAGAATCGACATTTCCGTCTAATTTATTAAGTTTCATAAGCTGTAAATGCATAAAATTATTAGTTATTTTACCTTTATCGCTATTCAAAAAATTAAACACTTTTTCAACGACATCTATATGATTTCCATAGGTTTTTTTAACAAAATCAGGAATTTGGCAACATTCCCATAATAAAATTAGAGTCTCTTTGACATTATTAACATTATGTAAATCTAATTTTTTTATAAAGTATTTAAGAACCTTTTCATCTTCACATTCGTGAATCTTTCTTAACCAATCTTTATTTGGTTTTTCCTCTAGTGATTTTAGTAAAACTGATGGGTTGTTAAAATTTAAATTAGAATTTCTCCAAAATAAAGTTCTTATTTCCTCAAATTTATGATTTTCTAATAAATCAACTTCTTCGGCTGTTATCTCCTTACAATCACCTGTAATACCAAAATTACCATCATTAAGATACCTACCTGCTCTACCTGCAATTTGACCTATTTCAGATAGATTAAGTTTTCTAGATTTTTTTCCATCAAATTTTTTTAAATTTGAAAAATATACATGATCAAGGTCCATATTAATTCCCATTCCTATAGCATCAGTCGCTACTAAAAAATCAACATCACCTGATTGATATAAATCAACTTGAGCATTTCTAGTTTTTGGACTCAAAGATCCCATTACTATTGCTGCTCCGCCTTTTTGTCTTCGAAGTAACTCTGCGATTGCATATACTTCCTCTGTTGAAAAAGCTATAATTGCTGTTTTTCTGTTAATCCTTGAAATTTTTTTATGCCCTGCGTATGTAAGATTAGATAATCTTTTTCTATTAATAAACTCTATATCTTCATTTAATTTAGAGATAATACCTTTAATTGTGTTTGATCCCATAAACATTGTAAGCTTATTACCTCTCATGTTTAATAGTCTGTCAGTAAAAATGTGGCCACGTTCATGGTCTGCACACATCTGAATCTCATCAATACCAACAAATTCTAAATCTTTGTCTATTGGCATAGACTCTACTGTGCATAAAAAATATTTTGCATTTATTGGTATAATTTTTTCTTCACCAGTAATTAAAGCAACTTCATCATATTTAGTTTTCTTAACAACTTTGTCATAGACTTCACGAGCTAAAAGTCTTAATGGAAAACCTATCATTCCAGTATCAAAAGAAAGCATGGTTTCTATTGCAAGATGAGTTTTACCCGTATTTGTTGGACCAAGTACTGCTGTGATTTTATTTTTTCTCATTTCTATCTTTGGTATGTCAAATATCTTATCTACAAGATATAGTTGTTCGTAAAGAACAAAAATAGACTAAAACATGATCGAATCATTAGGTCAAAAGTTCTCATTTCAAATTTTTATCAGTTTTACTAGTCATTCAGGCTTAAGACTTTATTTTGAGAATTTTCCAAACACCTGACGCAGATGTGATGATTTTATTATTACATTTTAACTCACAAAATAAAAATACTAAAGTTTTTGTTTTTTTTAGAATTTTAACATGTCCAATAATTTCATCACCAATTTTTGAAGCTCCAATATATTTTAAATCTAAAGAGATTGTTACACATGGTGCATTTTGAGAACAACGATGTGCTGCTGTCCCAGCTCCAGCATCTATTAAAGCTGCTAAATATCCTCCATGGGTAATACCGGCGGCGTTCAAATGATTCTTATCTATAATAGATTTAAATTCATACTCATTTTCAGAAATATTTCTAAACATAACACCACCATTATGTTTCATAAAACCATGTTTTAAACTTATTTGTTCAAATTTATTTGCCATAATTTCAAAGAATAAATGTCAAAATTAATAAAATTATAAAAATAATTATAAAAAAATAAATAACCGACATTTGAAGTGAAGATTTAATCAGCCATTTTATCATAAATAATTTCTCAATGGTGCGCCTGCTAGGAGTTGAACCCAGAACCTCCTGGTCCGTAGCCAAGCGCTCTATCCAATTGAGCTACAGGCGCTTTTTTAAATTTTATTTATTATTCTATATCATTTTTTAGTGTATTTTAATGATAAGACAAATTTAAATTATTATGAATAATTCAACAAATGAGGTTGTTATTGTGGAGGCGGTTAGAACTCCTATTGGGTCTTATAAAGGAGCTTTAAAAGATTTAAGAGCAGATAAATTAGGCTCAATAGTCATAAGTGAGATTTTAAGAAAGACAAAATTTGATAAGAATGAGATAGATGAGGTAATTATGGGCCAGGTGCTTACAGCTGGAGGAGGACAAAATCCCGCAAGACAGGCTGCTATCAGTGCTGGAATAGATATTTCAAAACCAGCACACATTATAAATCAAGTGTGTGGCTCTGGATTAAGAGCTGTGATTTCAGGTTACCAATCAATTAAGTTAGGAGAGGTGAAATCTGTGATTTCTGGAGGTCAAGAAAATATGTCTTTAGCCCCTCATTCAATTTTTTTTAGAGATAATAAAAAAATTTCTGAAGAACAATTAGTTGATACAATGATTAGCGATGGATTAATAGATGCCTTTAATAATTATCATATGGGTGTAACAGCTGAAAATGTTGCAAAGAAATTTAATATTTCAAGAGACGAACAGGATGATTTTGCACTAAATTCTCAAAAAAAAACAGAAGCTGCAATTGGAATAAATAGATTTGACGAGGAATTAATAAAGATAAATCAAAATGGATATATTATTGATAAGGATGAGCACCCAAGAAAAGGAATCTTAAAATCTGATTTACAAAAATTAAAAACTGTATTTTTAAATAATGGAACTGTTACCCCAGGAAATTCATCTGGAATAAATGATGGTGCAGCAGCATTATTGTTAACAACAGTTGAGGAAGCTAAAAAAAAATCAATAGATCCATTGGCAAAAATAATTTCTTGGGCTTCAGTTGGTGTTGACCCAGCTTTAATGGGTCTTGGACCAATTGGAGCTGTTCGTGAAGCAACTAAAAAAGCAAAATGGAATATAAATGATATAGATTTATTTGAAATTAATGAAGCGTTTGCAGCCCAAAGTATTGCTGTAATACGTGAATTAAGGATTGATAAAAATAAGGTAAACGTAAATGGTGGAGCAATTGCTTTAGGTCATCCAATAGGGGCATCAGGAGCTAGAATATTAGTTACCCTAATTCACGAAATGAAAAAACAGAAAAAGAGCAAAGGTTGTGCTACCCTTTGTATAGGAGGTGGCATGGGCATTGCCCTGTGTATTGAGAGAATTTAAGAATTAATTTTTCTATATTTCTCTTCTAATAAAATTTTTTGTATCCAAATTTTAGCATCTATACATGCGTTTTCTTTTGGTTGAAAAAGAGCATTTAAGAACTTTTTAATCATTTTTGTATCTTACTAAGAAAGAGTGTCAAAAAATTGGAAAGAATGTGTTAAAATTAGCAATTAAGTAAATTTTTATAGTGTATAAGATCTAAGATAATAAATGAGTGAAAAATTATTAGTGCCTGATATTGGCGAATTTGAAAACGTGGAGGTCATTGAGTTATTAGTAAAAGAGGGCCAAGAAATAAAAAAAAATGATCCTGTCGTAACTATTGAGAGTGATAAATCAAGTGTTGAAATACCTTCAACATTATCTGGTAAAATTGAGTCAATAAAAATTAAGGTTGGAGACAAAGTTTCAAAAGGTGATTTACTTTTAAATATTTTAACTCTGAATGAACCGAGTTCCCAATCTAAAATAATTCCAAAAGATACTGAAAATTTGATTAAAGAAGCTGAAAAATCATTAGAAAAAAAACACGATCAAATCACCCAAACAGATAATAATGAAAGAAAAAAATCTGAAATTATCCAAGTTGTAAATGGTGGTGATATTGATCCATTAGAAACTAGTGATTGGTTAGAGTCTCTTTCGGCAGTGATTGAAAAAGACGGCAATCAAAGAGCTCACTTCTTGATTAAGGAATTAATTAATAAAGCTTATATGAATGGTGCTAACATTCCATATACGCAAAATACACCTTATATAAATACAATCCCAGTAAATGAAGAAAAAAAGTCTAATGGTGACCAAAATATTGAGAGAAAAATTAGATCATTTATAAGATGGAATTCTGCTGCAATGGTTGTTCGTGCAAATAAAAAATTTCCTGAACTTGGTGGACATATTGGAACATTTGCATCTGCAGCTACACTCTATGATGTAGGAATGAATCATTTTTGGCGTGCTAAAAATAATAAATTTGGTGGAGACTTGATTTATTTTCAAGGTCATAGTGCACCAGGAATGTATGCCAGAGCATTTCTTGAAGGAAGACTTAATGAAAAACAGTTAGATAGTTTTCGACAAGAGGTTGATCCAGGAGGTTTGTCATCATACCCACATCCATGGTTGATGCCAAAATTTTGGCAATTTCCAACTGTCTCGATGGGATTAGGACCAATGTTAGCAATCTATCAAGCAAGATACATGAAGTATTTAATCAACAGAGGTTTGATTAAAGATGAGGGAAGAAAGGTGTGGGCTTTTCTAGGTGATGGAGAAATGGATGAACCAGAGTCACTAGGGGCAATTGGTTTAGCAGCTAGAGAAAAATTGGACAATTTAATCTTTGTAATTAACTGTAATCTCCAAAGATTAGATGGACCAGTAAGAGGAAACGGAAAAATAATACAAGAATTAGAGGGAATTTTTAGAGGCGCAGGATGGAATGTAATTAAGGTAATTTGGGGTTCTTATTGGGATTCATTATTAGCGAATGACAAAACTGGTCATTTAATTAAAGTTATGAATGAAACTGTTGATGGTGAGTATCAAGCAATGAAAGCAAGAGATGGTGCATATGTTAGAGAAAAGTTTTTCGGTAAATATCCTGAAACAAAAGAACTGATCTCAAGTCTTTCTGACAAAGACATCTGGAGATTAAACAGAGGTGGTCACGATCCTCACAAGGTTTATGCAGCTTATGATAAGGCTTCAAAAAACCTAGGAAGTCCAACCGTCGTGATTGCTAAGACTATTAAAGGTTATGGGATGGGAAAAAGTGGAGAAAGTGTTAATACAACTCATCAAACTAAGAAATTAGATATTGATGATTTAATGTATTATAGAGATAGATTTGATGTACCTTTAACAGATAAACAAGTTCAAAATATTGAATATTATAAGCCAGATCAAAATTCACCAGAAATAAAATACTTAAAAGAAAGAAGACTTCAGCTCGGCGGCTTCATACCAGAGAGAACTACTTATGCAAAACCTATTAAAGCTCCTCCAAAGGATATTTTCAACAACATGAAAGAGTCCACTGGTAAAAAAGAAATGTCCACAACTATGGCGTTGGTTAGAATGCTTACAAATCTTTTAAGAGATAAAAATGTCGCTTCAAGGTTAGTTCCTATTATTCCAGATGAAGCAAGAACTTTTGGTATGGAAGGTTTCTTTCAAAAAATTGGTATTTATGCTCATGAAGGACAAAAATATGAACCAGAAGATTCAGCACAACTGAGCTCATACAGAGAGGAAAAAAGTGGACAGGTTTTAGAGGAGGGAATTAATGAGGCTGGTGCTATGTCATCCTGGATTGCTGCTGGAACTTCGTACACAAATCATGATATTGAAATGATTCCTATTTATCTTTTTTATTCAATGTTTGGTTTTCAAAGAATAGGTGATTTTGCTTGGGCAGGAGCAGATAGTCAATCAAGAGGATTTTTAATTGGTGCTACTGCTGGAAGAACAACATTAGCAGGAGAAGGTTTGCAACACCAAGATGGACATAGTCATTTACTCGCATCAACTATTCCTAATTGTAAGTCCTATGATCCAACATTTCATTATGAGCTGGCAACCATTTTTAGAGAAGGATTAAAAAGAATGCACGAGAAAAAAGAAAATATTTTTTATTATATTACAACAATGAACGAAAATTATCCTCATCCTGCTATGCCAACAGAAAAATCATGTGAAGAAGGTATTCTAAAGGGAATGTATAAAATTAAAGAATTTAATAAATATAAAAAAACTAAAATTCAATTCTTGGGGTCGGGTACAATTTTAAGAGAAATGATAGCTGGTGCTGAAATTTTACAAAATGAATATCAAATTGATAGTGAGGTTTGGAGTGTAACTAGTTTTAATGAATTAAGAAGAGATGGTTTAGAGGTTGAGAGGTATAATTTATTAAATCCTGAAAAAGAACCTAAAAAGTCATATGTTGAGAATTGTTTAGGTAAAACTGAAGGTCCTATTTTAGCAGCTTCTGATTATATGAGAATGAACTCAGACCAAATTCGACCTTATGTTAATAAGAGCTTTTATTCTTTAGGAACAGATGGATTTGGTCGAAGCGACACAAGAAAAAATTTAAGGAAGTTTTTTGAAGTTGATAAAGAGCATATTGTTACTTATGGACTAAGTGTTTTAGCTAAAGAGCAATTAACAGCCTCTAAATACGCTGAAGAGGCAATAAAGAAATAT
>CACHIS010000004.1:52500-76468 GCA_902579925.1 uncultured Pelagibacteraceae bacterium | reverse complement strand
TATTATTTTTTTCATTAATTGTTATTAACTTGGGTATTAATGATATTGAAGATTATGCTAATGGTCTTTTTACAAGCAAAATCTATAGTAAAAATATTTCAAATTACTTAACTTTTTTTTATGATTTTTATGGTCCTGGTATAAGATTGCCTATAGGAAATGGTCCATTATTTCATCCATTAAACATTTTTTTATTTAATATAAAACTTTATTATTTTTTATTTATCTTCTCACACTTGTTAATACAGTTTATTTTTACGAGACGAATACTCAATATCTTTCAAATAAAATATCAAAACTTGATTCTTTCTATTATTTTGGTTTTTTCCTTACCTAATTTAAATTATGGTTTATCTGACGATTGGATTGCTGCTTTTTTCTCATATTGTTTTTTTCCAATAATTTTTTATTATTTTTTGAAGATTATATATAAGCAGCAAACTTTAGCCTATTTCAAAATATCTTTATTATTTAGTTTATGGATTTTTAATGGACATATAGGAATAATAATTATTTATGTTTATTTTTTACTTTTATACTTAATATTCTCTATACAAAATTTTAAACACTTGAAAAAAATATTTAACAGATATTTTTTTGTAAGTTTTTTTTTACTATTTTTTATATTATTTGAGTACGGATTTTTTTTAATAAACGAGAGTAATAAATTTATAGATGAAAGATATATACAAGACTCATATAGCAAGAGGCCATTTTTAGAGGTTTTTTTACCTTTCGAACAATTTTTATCATGGACAAAAATAAACAGACTTCCTGGAAACCCAATAATAATTTATGCAGGTATTTTAATCTCTGCCTACCATATAATAAATTTTTCTAAATCAATATTTAAGTTAAAAAATAAAGCTAACAAAATTCATATTTTCTTGACCGGATTTAGAGATAAATTATCTTTAAAACTGAGTATATTATTTTTAATTTTTATTTTATTTAGTTATACAGATCTTTTAAAATATACTTATTTCGTATCTGGAATATGGGTATCCAGGGATATTTTTTTATATTTAGGCATTTTTGTAATTTTCGATTTATATAAACATATCAAACCTACGATTGTTCAATTGATAAATATATTGGTTATAAGTTATACTTTTTTATTTCTTACATTAAATATTCACTCTATGTACACAAAAAAGGAAAATAACTTTGTAATAAATAAGATAAATGAAAGTGAATTTATTCAGAAGTTAGAAAATTTAAATTTAAAAAAAGAAGATTATAAAAGATTATATTTAAGCCCAGGATTATATCCTTACATACTAAAAGGATTTGAAAATGATGGTATTTTTGCAAATACAGATTTGATTAAATATAATATTTCACCATTTAATGGTTTTTTTAAAAATAATTCAATGCATGGTTTTGGAGATAAAGAAATTAAAATGAGTGGATGGATAAATCCACATTTCAAATACATTAATAATGAGTTTTTTCTAGATCTTTATAAAATTGAGTATTTATTAATAACTGAGAAAGAATTAAAGAATTTGAATAATTTGGAATTCAAAAAAATTGAGACCATAAATACAAGTAAAGAAATATCCAACAGAGAAATTAAACAATTACAAAATAAAGGTATTTTGGTTAATTCATTTAGTAATCAAAAAGAGATATTAATACTTTTTAAGAGAAAATTTACAAATTATTCTTTAAATGAAAACAACTTTAAATTTTTAAAAAAAAACTTAATGAATTGCAAATCCTCAAAAATTGATTGTATTTTACAAAATAAAAAGCTTTTTCAAAAAAGTAGTCATGAGCTGACAAGATTTGATAACGGTTTTTTTAAAATTCAAAGATATTTTAATAATGATTATTTATTTATGCCATTTATATATGATAAAAATTGGAGATCTATTAACGGAGAGTTTTATAACGTTAATAATTTCGGAATGTTTTTTAAAAAAAAAAATCTTGAAAATAAAAAAAATAATTTTGAAATTAAATATCTTGATAATATGAGAAAATTCTTAAGAATTATTTCTTTATTATCAATTTTAATTTTGATTT
This sequence comes from uncultured Pelagibacteraceae bacterium, assembly GCA_902579925.1. Taxonomy (GTDB): domain Bacteria; phylum Pseudomonadota; class Alphaproteobacteria; order Pelagibacterales; family Pelagibacteraceae; genus Pelagibacter. The sequence continues at coordinate 74,437 of CACHIS010000004.1, read as the reverse complement.
ATTTTATATATATTTTTTCAATTTCAAAAAGGAATTCTAACCACCTCATTAAATAAATAATTTAATATCTTCGATCCTGTTCTAATCGCAGGGAAATTCGTTTTACCATAAAGTCTCGCCTTCTCTTTAATAGGCACCTCAATAAATTTTAAATCATATTTAAAAACCTTTAAAAAAAACTCAAGGTCTGCAGTAACACCACTTTTTTTCAATCTAATATTTTTAAACTTATTTATTTTAAAACCTCTTACCCCACATAATGGATCAGATAAATTTTTTTGATTTTTTTTTTTAAAAAAAATTTTAGTCGTAATTGACAATAAAATACCAAACCATTTTCTAGGTTTTATTAGGTTAATATCCTCCTCATTATAAGCATTTTTAATCATTCTTGAGGTAAAAACAAAATCATATCCTTTATTTAATCTTTTATCTATTTCATTAATTATAGAAATTGAAAAAGTTTTTTTTGGATGAAATATTATCAAATTATTTGATTTTGCTTTTGAAGCAGCTAAATAATATGCATCGTTGTAGTCTTTCCTTTTTTGAATAAAAAATCTAATTTTCCTCTTTTTTAAATATTCTATTGTTCCATCAGTACTTCCAGCGTCAATAACATAGACTAAAAAATTTTTTTTTATTTTTTTTAAAGTATATTTAAGTCCCTCTAGTTCATTAAAAGTGAAGAGACATAGACTTGTTACTTTACTAACCATAAGATTTATGTAATAAAATTTCTCATTACTAATTATACATTTATATTAAAAAGACAATTTAATAATGAAAAAAAAATATCTTATTATAACAACAATTAACAAACCAAATAAAATTTTAAAAAGAATAGATATTTTATGTAAGAAGTATAATTTAAATGTAATTGTTATAGGTGATAAAAAAAGTCCATTAAATTTTAATTTGCGATACTCAAACTATTTCAATTTAAAAAAACAAAAAAATTTTAATTTTGGTTTTGCAAAGAATTGCCCTATTAATAGTTATTCAAGGAAAAATATTGGTTACCTTTTAGCAATGAGCAAAGGTGCGGATATCATTATCGATTCTGACGATGATAATATTCCTAAAAAAAATTTTTTTACTAATTTCAATAGACATCAAATTTGTCTAAAATTAAGTAATAAAAAGTGGGTAAATGTTTATAATTATTTTTTAAAATCTAATAAGTTGATTTGGCCTAGAGGTTTCCCTCTTGATGAGATAAATAAAAAATCAATTATTAAGGGTATAAAAAAGAAAACAGATATTCCGATACAACAATATTTAACAGAAATAGATCCAGATGTAGATGCGATTTATCGTTTAATCTTAAGTAAACAAAATTTAAAATTTAAAAAAAAGATTCCTTTAGCAATTTCTAGTAATTCATTTACGCCGTTTAATAGTCAAAATACTAGGTGGTTTAAAGTATCTTTTCCTTTATTATATCTCCCATCATACTGCTCATTTAGAAGTTCTGACATACTTAGAAGTTTTATAGCTTTAAGAATATTACAAAATTGTGGCATGTCATTAGGTTACTTTAGTCCATCAAATTTTCAAATTAGGAATAAACACAATTTAATAAAAGATTTTGAGGATGAAAATATTTTATATCTAGATACGAAAAAAATAGTGAATTCAATTTACAAAACTAAAATACCTAAAGACAAAAAATTTATGTTAAAAGCTTTATATATTATTTATAAAAAACTAATTCAAATTCATGTTTTTCCGAAAAAGGAGATGTTGTTATTGAAAAAATGGATAAATGATGTGATGAAAATGGACTCTACTTTCCGTTTTAAATAAATATTCACTTAGAAATATAAACAATGATAGTTCCAATAAAAAGTCTCAATATCCTTATTAACGTATATAAAAATATTATATACAGATAATAATATAATATTTGATACTCACCTAAAAATATCAAAATAGAAAAATTTAAAATTAAGCCAGGTTCACTAAAAAAATTACCTCTAATTAAAGGATGGTCGTAGATATTTGACATACGCTTTATCATACTTAATTTTATTTTTGTGTGTTTTTTTTTTATTTTAAATCTCTTATTTTCAAGAGATAAAACATAATTCCTTAAACCAACTATCCTATAAAATATAAATGAGAAGGAAATGATAAAACCTATTATGATTAATTCAAACTTATTAGCAAAAAAAAAATCTATTTTTTGATATAAAAAAATATATATCGAAACTGTCATTGGAGTTAGAAAATAAAAAATATCTGCACCTAATATATCCATATTTTTACCATGCATTGTTTTTGTTTCACTAAGTCTTGCTAGATCACCGTCTAATGAGTCTAGGAAACCGAAAAAAAGCATTAAGTAACAACCATGCATAGGATTTCCAATTATAAACAAAGTTGATGATAATAAAATTGAAATATAGCTAATTATAGTGATTGAATCTGGTCTAATCTTAAGTTTAAATAAACAGTAGGCAGGAAAGAAAGTTAAAATTTTTAAAATTATATTCATTATTACAAGTGTATTCATTGAATATCTGTCTCTTGACAAATTTTTTTTTTGGCTAATTTTATATTGGTTAAATAAAAATTTTATCATTTTTTTTATGTCTTTTTATAGAATTTAATTACGTCATCTTTTAAAAATTCCACTCTTATATCTTTAAACTTTTTATCCACATTACAGAGTCTAGATAAGATACTTTCTACTTCAGATTTTTCAAATTTTTCAAACTTATAATTTCCTGTCTTAATTTTAAATACTTTTAACTTTAAATTAAGTATAAAAAAAACAAATTTAATGAAAAAAATATTATTCTTTTTTGAGGTTATTTTTTTTCCTAAATTAGACCATATCTCAACAATTCTTTTGTAAGATCTATCTCCATTGTAATTAAATAATCTTTTATTAATCATCTTATTAGTAGGATAAGGTTCAGACTTTGTAAAATCGTAACATTTTGAAATTTCATCTATTAACTTATTTTCACTACTAATCATAGTCGAAAAGCTATCTGCAAATTTATGTCCATGTAAAACTTTGAGAGGGTAGTATGATATTGTTTTTTTACCTCTAAGTGAAGCCTCTAATCCACCAGTGCATCCAGCATGAATAACTACTTTTGAATTTGAAATCCAATCTGAATGATCGCCTTCATCAATAATCTTTATATTTTTAAATTTTTCAAATTTTTTTTTCCATAACTTAGAGTCATCTTTTGGGTGAGGCCTTATTATAATTTGTTTATTATTAAGAATTTTGGACAAATTTTTAATAGATCTCTCATAATGTTTAAATAAAGCTTGACTATCTTTAAATCTTTTAATCATATTTTTTCTTGAAACACCTCTTAAAAAATATCCAGTTCTTTCGTGAAATTTTAGTCTTTCATTAAGTTTCTGGTGTCCAAAACCCTCAAAGTTAGCACTTAATAGTATGTAGTTTTTATATTTAAAATTAGGTAATGACCTAAAATAACTTTTAAAATCTTTTCTCCAAAAATCGACTCTTGGGTTACCAATTTTTAAGATTTTGTTTTTATATTTTGGATATTGTTTAATTAAATTTAGATAATCAAAATTACCCCAGGTAAAAATTTTTGTTACTAAACTTAAACTTTTATTTGAATACCTATATTTTTTATAGGAACTATCGTTGTTAATTAAACCATGTTCTTCATCTGATGAAGTAGTGATAAATTGATTATTTTTAAAAAACTCTAATTGCCTTAATCTAGATAATCCTGGCGTGATTGATTTAAAATGGACTATACCAGGTTTAAATAAATTTTTTAACAAAAAAGGTGTTAGTTTTCCAAGATATACCTCGTTACCCTTTAATGCTGCCTCAGCTGATAAAAGAATTTTAGAGCAAAGTTCTCTACGTTTAATTTCTAACAATATATAAATATTCATAAACTAACTCATTCTAGAAACTAAGTTGATTATATTATTCAATTTCCAGAAATTACTATCTAAATTTTCAATTTTTAATAACTCATCATCATTTGGAAAGTCATAAATTAGATTATTTTGATCGTGTGATGATTTAAATTCCAAAAATTTATCTCTTATCTTGTGCTCAGTTAAAAAATCTTTAAGAGTATCGTTGTTAATTAAAGCATATCTATCGTCATGCTCAGGTAATTTCTTAAATTTGCTATTAATTTTTGAATGAATTCTTTGAGAAACGTACCTTAAGTCTAGTAAACTCGGTCTTTTATATAATTTTTCAAATGACATTCCCTTATTTAAAATTTCAAAAACTCTAAAAGAATGCCATTTTGAGTAATCTACAAGTCTCTCATCAATAATTGTTGACAGCTGCTTCAGGGCTATTTCGCTGTTTACTGCGGTATACTCTATTTTATGATTTTCACCATTCAGCATATAACCTTGGTGAATTTCTTTTCCATATTGTCCTAAGAAATGAAAAAATTTTAAAAGGATTTGAGCAGTTCTTGCATCAGGTTTTTGTAAATTTTGAGCAAAAAAATTAGATTTCAATATTTTATTGAATATTAAGCAAGCATTTTTAAATTTAATTTCGTATAAAATTTTAATTTGATTATTAGCGAGATTTTTTATTGGAAATGAATCCTTTATATCAATACTTTTATCACCATTTAAAAAACGTTTTTTATAATTATATTGTTTTGGTAGTTGATCAATATATGCGTTGAAAAGAGGATAATAATAAGGATCAATTATTGAAAATTTTTTTTTAAGATTAAATTCATCGTAAATTTCTTTATCTTTAAGTTTTTCAAAAAAATCTATGGAGAAGAAATATCTTTCATTTTTATTCTTAGAATATTCAAATCTTGGCCTTATTCTATCAGAATATACCATAAAGTGGTTGATCGTTAACAAAAGAGGATCACTAGTGCCTGTGAATATATGGCTATCAGGAAATCGCTCTTTCATAAGTAAAGCGGAATTATTTAAGGGAAAAAAAATCGTATCTTTTTTTATATAATCATAATTAAATCTTAAAGAATTTTCTAAGCTCTCATTTTTTTTAAAATCAAGTGTGAAAAGACCAGTTTTATATAAATATGTTAATATGAGTTTTTTTTTATAATATTTTGAAACTTTTTCTGCTGTTCCTTGTTCGTCTGAATAAGTTTTTCTTGTTATATGAAAAGGCTGAATATCAATTTTTTTTAATGCAGCTGAAAAAGAAAGAGCAGAGTCTAAACCCCCGGATAAACCAAAATAATATTTTTTATTTGTATCTAGATTATCAAATACATTTACATAGCTATCTGCCAATTCCTCAGCAATTTTTTCATGATCATTTCTAGAACAAAACTTATCAAAATCTAAATACCAAGAAAAGTCGTAATCTTTAATGTTTTTTTTTATTGTGATTGATGATCCAGGGCAAATAAAATCATAAACATCATTCGATAAACCAGCATGAAAAAAATAAACATGTTGTGAAAAAAGTTTAAGTAATGAATTATCACTCGATAACTTGTAATTATCATTAAATTCATTTTCTGTTATAATTAAATTTCCATTTTTTTTAAAAATTTTAAGATGAGAGTGAAAAACTGATGCTGATATTTTAATTTCTTCATTAGATATAATAATTAGTGTACAAATACCATTTATACCTCTAAACAATTTTTCTAAATTATGATCGTCAAAATTTTTTTTTTGGAAAGAATTTACAATTTTTTCAATCTTATTTATTTTTTCTCTAAAACTTCCAAAAAAATATAATGTATATTTTTCAAAAAAAACTCTTTTATAACGGAATTTATTTATCTTTTTAATCTTCAGACTTAAATACTCTATTTCAATCATTTATATTAATTTTGTTTTCTAACTGATTTATTTTTGACAACCAATACCTCATCGCACATCTTTATAATATTTTCTGAATGTGTTATAACTAGTATTATTTTATCATCTTTAATTTTAGAAATTTCAGTAAATACTCTATTTTCATTTTGGTTGTCTAGGGATGAAGTAAATTCATCTAAGATTAAAATTTTTTTATCAAAATATAGATTACGAGCTATGCCAATCCTTTGACGCTGCCCACCAGAAAGTTTAATTCCATCATCACCTACTTGAGTTTCAATATTTCTTTCCTCATTTTTAAAAAGATTTAAGAGATTAACTTCTTTTAGACTTTTTATAATCTTATCTTCATTAATATCTTCTTCCTCAATAGAAAATGCAACGTTGTTTTTTATACTATCGTTTAATAAAAACACTTTTTGTGGGAGATAACTTATGCTTTTTTGCCAAACTGGCAAATCGTCATAAATACTTTTATTGTCGTACTCAATAGTTCCTTTATTGGGTTTAATAAAACCCATTAGAATATTAATCAGTGTGGATTTACCTGAACCTGAGTCTCCTGTAATACAATAAATTTTTCCTTGTTCAAACGATAAATTTAGATCATCAAAAATTTGAATATTTTTATTATATGAAAAATTTAGATTTTTAATTTCTACTTTTTTTGGATTTAAATAGTTTTTTATGAAATTTTTTTCAAAACTTTCGTCAACTTTAGAGATATTTTTTCTCATATCATTTATAGCATTACTTATTTTTTCTACAGATGCTCTTGAAAACATGGTGTTTTGAATGCAAAGATATAAAGAATTGACGGAAGGCAATAATCTTGAAAGAGCAGCTACATATACTCCTAATACAAATAAAGACGAATTATTATCTGAAGGATTAATTAACGTAAGAAAATAAATTAGGACAACTAAAAGAGTTATGGCTAAAACCTCTATAGTTTGTCTCGGTAATATACTCAATATGTAAAATTTTACTTGAATATTAGCATTATCATTTGCATAATTTTTAAGTTTCTCAGTAAAGTAATTTGAATTAGATGATAATTTTATTTCTTTGACTGAGTTTAAACCCTCAGATATGTACCTAATTAAAAATTCTGAATTTGACAGCCTTTTTTTTCCATAAATTTCAATTTTTTTTTTTACAAGTTTAAGCATAATAACAGAAATTAATGCTGCAATGAAAATACCTGAAATCAATACTATTGGATTAACAAAAAATAAAATTACTAAAATCCCAATAAATTTGATTATTTCTGTAAAAATTATTAATATGGATTTAATAAAAAATTTATAATAAACATTTAATTCCTGGGTAATTAAAGTTAATATTTCATAGTTTTTTCTTTCAGATAAATTGTTAATAAAGCCTAAGTAATATTTAAAAAGTTCGAAAGCAGACTTGGCTGTAGCTTTTTGCAACCACCGTTCTTCTACAAAGGTTGCGAATATTATAAATAAAAATCTTGCTATAAAAATAATTACAATTGCGATCAGTAAGTAAATTATGAAATTTTCTGATTTATAAATATCATCTCCTAAGAGTTTCAAAAATTTATACTCATTTGATAATTCAATAAAAGAGTCTTGTCCTTTAGCTAAAATATAAATTACAGGAATAATTAAACCAATTCCAAATATTTCAAAAAAAAATTTAATTATTTGAACTAGGATTATATACCAACTTTGACTTCTATAGGGCTGTGGTAAAGCGTTAAATCCAATTTTTAAATAATTCATTTTGGAATTATATATTTGGTGTTAAAATTCCTAAATTGTCTAACTTTTTTACTAATATTTTATTTTCTCGAATTTTTTCGATTTTTTTTATATTCATTTTATTTAAAACATAATTATTTATATTTTTATTATTCATATCATTTTTAGCGAATGTGCTAAATAGAGTACATCTATCAGATGTGTAATGAGTTTTTTTAAAAAGAAAAAGTGGAAGCATTTTTTCAAAATATGGATGTAAACATAGATCGGGGAAAATTTTTAATCTTCGAGATACTCCACAATGATGAGTTCTGAGATTCCAAACAACTACATCACCTTGCTCTAAATCAAGGTTTATGCCCTTTCCAGGTCTTATAGACGATAATCTATATCTTGTTTTTGTAAAAATAATTTTTAATAATTTTTTAATATTTTCTTTTTTCGCACGCCAATTAAAACAAAAATATTTATGTGAATTTTTTTTAATTTTTAAACCCCCACTATAATTCTTGTGATCTTCAAAATATATACCAATTCTTAATATTGGATATTCATCATTGTAAGAAATGTTTTCATCTTCAAATCTTGCATCATTATGCCATCCATTTTTTGAAGTTAAAGGATCAGGTTTATTAATTATGCTACTATCAGAAAAATAAATAATTTTTTCAGTATCAAGTAATTGCTTTACTTTAGATATCAATCTTTCATCAAGTAAAAGTTCTTGAGCATTTTCATAAGTTAATATTTCATTATCAGAATTTGAAATTTTGATAAAATTATCTCTAAGGCCTTTGATCTTTTCAACGTCAAAACAATTTTTGATGACATAATAACCCTGATCTAAAAATTTTTCTCTTATGTTAGAATAGTTCATACTTTTCTATAAATATAATTTGATTAACTTTGGTTTAAGTTAACTCTATTATTTGTTTTTATCACTTATTATTTTCTTGGCAACAAGTTCATAACCTCTTTTATTATAGTGGCCGAAGTTATTGCCAATTTTAGCAAAAAATTCTAATGGCTCATAATCTAAGAATATATCTCGAAAATCAATATAACTAATATTATTTTTCTCTAATATTTTAATTATTTTTTTATAATTACTTAAATCAAATTTTTCATCATCGAAACTTTTTGACGATGGCAAGTATGCAAATATAAAATTTGAAGAATTTAAAATTGCATTATCATTAAACATCTTAATTATTTTTTCAAGTTCAGTAAATTTTAAATCTTTGTCATTTTTATAAAAGTAATCTTTATAGTTTATTTGTCTAAATTGAATAATTTTTCTTGTATTTGTAAGCTTAATAGAATTTTCAAGTCTTTGCTTTTTTTGTCTTGATAGATAATCTTTTGTCAGTTCATAACTAATTAAATTAAGATCATCTATTTTTTTTTGTTTATAAATTAAGTTTTGTGTAAAATTTTCATCATAAAAATATTTTTTTAGAGTCAAATTTTCTAATTCTGTTTTCAAATTTAGTAGGTCGTTTCCCTCGTAATAGAGAAGAACAATATTCCGAACAAATCTTTTTAAACCATACTCTTTGTATGCTGCATAGGAAGAAATTGGACCATTTCCAGCAAAACCTAAATTAATTGCTTTATTGTCATATTTTTTTCTGATTACACTTGCAACATCAAAAGGTCTGTTAACACATGCTCCGTGCGCAAACGAATCTCCAAGAATTAAGTAGTCAATTGATTTTTCATTCCAAACAAAATCTGGATTATTAAAACCATATCTGTCACTTAAATATTCAGCCAAATAACCATTTTCATCACATAGTAATGTTCTTAAATTCGAAGCACCAGAAAGTGGTAGAAAATTACTTTTATTTTTTTTTTGAATTGATTTTGGTGAAACAACCAATGCTACTGAATTTTCTTTTTCAGATTCATAAATTTTAATCATTTGATTAAGTTGATTAAAAATATTGTTTTTAGAAATTTTATTTAAATAAATTTCAAAAAAATATAATCCTAAAATAATTCCAATTAATGAAAGATTTAAATAATTTCTAATGTTTTGTTTAAGAAAAAAGTAGATAAAAGAATAAGCAATACAAATGACTGACAAAAAATAATATTGCACATAAAAATCAAATTTATCTCCAGACCATACAATTAAGTGCTTATAAATTACAAAAATTGTTAGAATTATTGATAAAGATAAATAAAAATATCCACCTATATTCTTTTTGAATTTCATATAACAAAAGTTAATTTAAAATATTTAATTACTTATACCTTTAAAATTAGAAATAAGCTTTTTTAACTCTGAGATGTTTAAAAATTTTTCATTATCTAAAGAGTTATAATTTTTTTTTAATTTATTTGGTTTAACATTAAATTTTTTTTTGTAATATTGTATTTGTTTTAAATTTCCTGGTTGAACTATTATATAATGATCTTTTAAAGCTAAGGTATTTTGAATTTCTTCATAGCTTATCATTTCTTCGTGATTTTTTTCACCTGGCCTTTTACCTATAACTTTATAGCGACAACTCGAGCAAATACTTTTAGCTAAATCGGTAATTCTATATGAGGGTATTTTAGGAACTACAATTTCAGCTCCATAACAATTTGCAAGACACCACTCAACTAATTTCACACTATCATCAAGTGTAATACTAAAACGTGTCATTTCTTTATTAGTAATTTTTAACACTCCACTTTTTAAGTGTTCTAAGAATGTTGGAATAACACTGCCTCTACTGCCAAAAACGTTTCCATATCTCACAACTGAAAATTTGATATCATTCCTTCCTGTGAAATTATTTGCTGCTATAAAAAGTTTATCTGAACAAAGTTTTGTGGCCCCATACAAATTAATTGGTGAGGAGGCTTTATCAGTCGAAAGAGCAATTACTTTTTTAACATTTCTCTCTAAGGCTGCTTCTATTATATTTTGTGCTCCAATAATATTTGTGTTTATGGTTTCAAATGGATTGTATTCTGAAGTAGGCACTTGTTTTAAAGCTGCGGCGTGGACTACATAATCTACATCTCTGAATGCATGCAAAAGTCGATTTTTATCCCTAACATCACCAATAAAAAATCTCAAATTTTTAAATTTATCATTATTAAATCTATTATCATGCTTCATTTGCTGTTGTTTGAGTTCATCTCTGCTAAAAATAACTACTCTTTTAAAAGAATATTTTTTTGACAAAATCTTTGATACAAACGCCTTTCCAAAAGACCCTGTTGCACCAGTTATTAATATTGACTTATTTTTAAAGATCATAATTGCTAATATTTATATTAAATATATCCTAAGTAAATTAAATTTAAGTATTGTCCATATTGTGTCAGTTTTTGGCAAAAAATGGTTCGTTTTAATATATTTAAAAAATTTTAATGAAAAAATTTATCTATTAAATATAAAGTGAATTAAGTTTTTACAATCTAAATTATTTTAATATGATATCAAATAATAAATTTTTTTTAAAAAATTTAAAAAATATATTTTTCCTTGGCAGCTCACCTGTTTTTGATGAGTTAATTAAATTCAACAAGAATAAAAAGATAAAAACTACTATAATTACATCTAGTGACCAAGCAAAAGGTTTAAAAAAATACTCTCCATTAATTTATAAAAAAGTTGATAAAAATTTTAAAAAAAAAATCAAATCATTAACAAAAGTTGAAAATACACTTTTTATATCATTGGGAGCCAGATGGATTTTTAAAAAAAGCGATATTAATAAATTTTTTTTGAATAACTTAATTAACTTTCATGGAACTAGACTTCCTTATAATAAAGGCGGTGCAACAATTAGTTGGAGGATATTACAAGGAGATAAGATAGAAAATCAATTGGTGCATTTAGTAGATGGGGGAATAGATACAGGACCAATTTTATATAGTGAAAAAAAAATTGTTTCGCCAGAATGTAAGACTCCTAAAGATTATATAGATTTTTATAACAAAAATTTTCTTACATTTTATAAATCTTTCATAAGTAAAATTTTAAAAAAAGAGAAATTCAATTTAATAAACCAATCAAAATATATTGGAACTTATTTTCCAAGATTAAATAAGGAAATTTCAAGTTGGTTAGATTGGAATATGGACTCTTTATCATTAATTAGATTCATAAATGCATTTGATGAACCTTATAATGGAGCCAAAACATTTATAAATAATAAAACTGTATATATTAAAAAAGCTCATTTACATGCAAATGAACCTTTTACTCATCCATATTCAAAAGGCTTGGTAAGTAGAAATGATAAAAAATGGTTAGTCGTAAACTCCATTGATAGTAATTCTATTTTAATAGAAAAAATATTGGATAAAAAGGGAAACAATTTATTAAATAAAATTAAAGCTGGATCTAGATTTTATACCCCAACGAATAAATTAGATCAAAATTATAAAAAAAAAATATTATATACTTCCAGGGGGCTAAAAATTGTTTAAATCAATGAGATATAAAGAAATTAATAATTTAATAGTTGATCCTGAATTAAATCAAGCTCTTGAATATAATGATTATTATTTTTTTAATAAAAAAAAAAATTTTTATTTAGTTGATGAAATTCTCGATATGTTTTCTAATGATCCTGAAACCGATGAGATCACACAAGAGCAAAAAATATTTTATGAAGATGTAAAATTTCCAAATTACGATGATTTAGAAGATTTTTCTATGCTTATAGAAAAATCTGAAAAATCTTACTTTGCAAAAAAATTGGATGAGGAAATCCCAAACGGGTCTAAAGTTATTGAGATAGGGTGTGGGACAGGACAAATGTCTAATTTTTTATCAAGATTTAATAGGACAATAGTAGGTGTTGATTTATCAATACCTTCATTAAAATTAGCTGAAAATTTTAGAAAGAATAACGATTTAAATAACGTATTTTTTTTAAAAATGAACCTTTTTAAGCCAAGTTTTAAAAAAAATTCTTTTGATATATTAATTTCAAACGGTTGCCTTCATCATACAATAAACCCAAGAAAAGCATTTTCTTGCGTTTCAAAGTTAGTGAAAAGCGGGGGGATTGTCATAATTGGATTATATCACAAAAATGGAAGACTATTTACCAACTTCAGACAAATAATATTTAAAATTTTCAAAAATAGATTTAAATTTCTGGATCCTAGAAATCTTAATAAGAATATATCGGCATCAAAAAGATATGCATGGTACAGAGATCAGTATCAAAATCCAAAAGAATTTTCTTATAGATTTAGTCAAGTTTTAGACTGGTTCAAAGAAAATCACATAGAGTACTTATCATCAATACCCTTTCATAAGTTAAATGAAAATTTTAAATTGTTTGAAAAAAATGAGTTACCCTCAAATTTTTATATTACACTCAAAGAGTTTTTAATGACTTTTGATCCTAATCAAATTAAAGAGGGTGGTTTTTTTGTTATGATTGGGAGAAAGATATAATTTCTAAAAATTTTTCAACCACCAAGTCGGACATAAAATTAGCTCCGTAGGCAGAAAAATGACCGTCACATTCAAAAGAAAAATATGGATATTTATATTTGTCATCTCTTTTTAAATAATCGATTGATGATGAGGTTGTATTGATAATGTACTGATCCCCCCAAATTTTTGACATTTCTTCAATATTTTTTTTTTCAGGATAAAATTTTTCTGAAATAATTTTTGGCCTAGGATTTGTAAAGACTATTAGTTTCTCATTATTAGATAATTGATTTAAAAATTTAGTCTTTAGATACTTATAAATTTTTATTTTTTTATCATAATCCTCATATGGATTATTCACTTGTCTTTCAATATTGTCCTTTTTTTTCTTTTTGTAAATTTGGTATAATAAGTTTGCCCTAAAGTGTGAATATAATATATAGCTTCTGAAATATTCTTTTACAAATATTAATTTTTCTTTTTTTAATTTATTTGAAATTTTTTTTTGTTTTTCAAAAAAACGTTCGTCTATTGGTAATTTTTTTATTTTATCATTAATAACTTTATATTTATTTTGACTTGGTCTATTATTAAGATAATAATTATCTTCTAGATCGTTATCACTTATAAATAAAAAAATATAATCTAATTCAAAATTTTTTATCAAACCTTCATAAAGTTCAATATGATCCCCTAATCCAGTTGAACGAACAGAAAAATTTAAAATTTCATAATCAGGTAATTTACTTTGAATTAGAGATCCAAAATCGTTCCCATCGGTTACTTCTAAATTTTCAGTCATAGAATCTCCTATTAAGGCAATTCTTTTTTTAGTTTTCAAATCAATATTAATATCAGAAACTTGTCTCATCCCATGATTATTATATGACACTTTAGAACTCCAACATTCTGAAGCTAATCTAAAAGATTTATTTTTATGATGCCAAAAACCAAAATTTTTATGTGGAATGATTGTTACTCTTGGAGTTATTCCATTTGGTAAAAGATTTATTTTTATGAGTAATATGCTTGCTATTTCAAGGAATATGAAAGTTAAAAGTAATATTAAAAAAGAATTAATAAATATTTTTCTCATTAATCCAAATTAAAATTTTTTTTATAATTCGATTCACTTTCATTAAAATTTTGATTTTCTTTTACTAAAACATAATTTTCCAAAACTAATAAATCCATTTTTGTCCCCATAAAACATCTAAACGCATCATTGGGCGTGCAGACAATTGGTTCACCTCTAATATTGAAAGATGTATTTATTAATATTGGAATTTTTGTGATTTTTTCATAATTTTTTAAAAGATTAAATAACTTTAGGTTACTTTTTTGGTTGATAGTTTGTATTCTTGCGCTGAAATCTACATGAGTAATAGATTGTACAATTGATCTGGGTGTATTCAACATTTCTATACCTTTAAGGCTATTTTGATTATCCAATCTTTTATCTTTTTTTAGGAAATCTACTACTAACATGTAAGGACTTGTCGTACCAACCTCAAACCAATCTTTTATTTTATCTTCAAGTATTATTGGAGCAAAAGGTCTAAATCCTTCTCTATATTTTATTTTTAAGTTCAATGTTGATTGCATATTTGGATATGAAGCATCTGCAATTATTGATCTGTTCCCTAGTGCTCTTGGTCCAAATTCCATTCTACCTTTAAACCATCCTACCACCTTCCCTTTAGAAATTTCCTCAGCAACAAATTTATTTAGTTTTTGATCCTCATAATATTCAAAATTAGCTTTTTGATTAATTAAATATTTTTCTATTTTTGAGTTTTCAAAAGAGGGTCCTAGATAAGCGTACTTCATTAGATCACCATCGGTATTTAGAACTTCTCTTTTATTTTTTAAATGATCAAAATAAAATCCTAAAGCTGCCCCCAATGAGCCACCTGCGTCTCCTGATGCTGGTTGAATCCAAATGTTTTCAAAATTTTTTTCTTTGATAATTTTACCATTTGCAACACAATTAAGAGCTACTCCTCCAGCAAGACATAAGTTTTTTTCATTTGTTTCTTTAGATAAATTTGACACAATTTTCAAAATTATTTCTTCAAGAACTGTTTGTATCGATGAAGCTAAATCCATATATATTTGATCTATTTTTGTACCAGATTTTCGAGGTTTGACTTTGAATAATTTTGAAAAATTATCGTTTGTCATTGTCAGTCCGGTTGAATAATTAAAATATTTATCTTCAAGTCTAAAGGAACCGTCAGGTTTAATATCTACAAGATTTTTTTTTATAATTTCAGAAAACACTGGCTTACCGTAAGGAGCCAATCCCATCAATTTATACTCTCCAGAATTTACTTTAAAACCACAGAAATAAGTAAAAGCAGAATATAAAAGACCTAATGAATTCGGGTAATTAATTACTTTTGAAGGTTTGAGCTCGTTACCATTACCAAAGTAAATACTCGTAGTTTCCCATTCACCAACTCCATCGAAAGTGATAACAGCTGCTTTTTGAAATGGTGAAGCAAAAAAAGCACTTGCCGCATGGCTATAATGATGTTTTGAAAAAAAAATATTTTTTTTATTATATGATTTATCTATATCTTTCAATAAGTCTCTAATTATTATTTTCTGAAATAATTTCTCTTTAATCCAAATAGGGAGAGCATTTTTAAAAGAAGAAAACCCTTTTGGAACATAGTGTAAATATGTTTCGATTAATCTTTCAAACTTAATGAAAGGTTTTTCATAAAAAACAACATAGTCAATATCATTTAAACCAATTTTGTTTTCCTCTAAAATGTACTTTACGCAATTTGATGGAAAATTAGAGTCGTGTTTTTTTCTCGTAAATCTTTCCTCTTGCACACAATTAATTATCTCTCCGTCTTTTATTAAGGAAGCTGCGCTATCATGATAAAAACAAGAAATTCCTAAAATATACATTTTATTATTATAAAATATTTCACCTAAAAAATTGTATAAATTAAAGGTGCATAAGCTGTACCTTGAGACAAAATTAGGAAAGCACCAATTAACAAAGATACTATTATAATTGGTATTAAAACAAATTTTCTTTTTTTAATGATAAAACCTATCAACTCTTTAAATAATTCTAACATATCTAATTTTTATCAATAAAGTGTGTAAATAAAAGGTGCAAAAGCTGTATTTGATCCAAAAAATAGCAATGCTCCGAAGATTAAAAATATAAATAAAATTGGTATTAAAATATATTTTTTTTTTTGTTTAATATATCTAATTAATTCTAATAATAATTCCACTTAAAACTGATCCTTGAAATTGATTTCATTATCTTCAGGTTTTTCCCAATATGTTTTATTTGTATTATTAATTTTAGTTTTTAAATTTTTTTTTTTTATTAATTTATAAATTATACCTATGGGGACAAAACACAATACATAAACTGTCAATAAAATAATTGGATTTAAAACTTTTGCAATATATACAGATAATCTTAGCCATATTTTTTTAATTGGATTTACGTATTCTTCTTTAAATTTAGATATTGTAAATAAAATTAAGGAAATAAAAAATAATATTAAGTCTATAAAATTTAGTTTTGTAAAAAATATAAATCTTACAAAAATTATTATTAAAAATATCGAGGCGAGTTGATATCCAAAAACTTTATTTGAAACATCTTTTTTAATTTGATGTTCTTGTAGCATATCGTCTTTCATAAAATAATTAGTTTAACCTTTTAAAAGTAGAATGTGATATAGGTGTTTTTAATAGCCTATCTATACTGGACTTATCACTCTCAAAATTTTTTATTTTAAAAAAAATTTCATCTAACATATTTGCGTATTTTTCAATTATTTTATCACTATGGCAAATTGAAACATACGTAGAATTTGCACCTAAAAAATTTTTTTTCAATAACTCTTGAGTGATAAAAGTTTTATATTTAATCCAATTTTTTGAGTCCATGAAATAACTTGGACATGAGGATAATCCAGTAAATTCAACATTTAATTGATTTTTTAAAGCTATTTTCGTCAATAGTTTTTTAATTTTCAAACCTTGTTTTGATATAATCTTCCATGACTTAATTTTATCCATTATCTCTAAAGTTTTTAAGGCAGCAACGTAACCAGTTCTTTCTGTCCAAAAAGTACTGCTAATAAAAGAATTTTGAGCGTATTCCATAACTTCTCTTTTTCCTAAAACCACAGTGATAGGAAATCCATTACCCAATGCTTTACCTAATATACAAATGTCAGGTATTACATTATACTTTAGATGTAGTCCACCAAATGTTTCTCTAAAACCACTAGTACACTCATCAAATATAAGTATGATATTTTTTTCTTTTGCCAGTTTTTTTACTTTTTCTAAAAAATTATTACGAGGTTTTATGTTTCTGAAAATTTCCATTTTAATCGCACCAATCTTATTATTTGTACAAATTTTTTTTAATGACTCAAAATCATTAAATTTAAAAGGATAAATTGTATTTTTTAAACCCTTGGGTACTCCTGCAGTTGAAAGTCCCTCCAATAAATGATCTTTTAAGACCCCTTTACGATCTTTTGACTGATAATTTGCTGATAAATACCAATCATGCCAACCATGATATCCACAAATTGCAACTTTGTCTTTTCCAGATGCAGCTCTTGCAATTCTAATCGCAATTGCATTAGCCTCGCCACCAGTTTTTGCATATCTTGCCATATGAAAATGTTTATGCATGTCTAAAAGTTTTTCTGTAAGAAAAATTTCCTCAGGACAGTTAAGTGATGACATATTGCTGTTATTTATGGATTTTATAACGGATGAATTTACATATTTATTTGCATAACCTAGTACATTAGTTCCAACACTCATAAGTGACATATCAGTATATTTATTATTTTCCATATCCCATATGAAACAACCCTTTGCTTTTTTATAATATGTTGGCCACAAATTTGGCAAAAACATCTCTGGTCTTTTTGATAACATCATATTTCCACCAGGTATGATATTTTGTGCTCTTTTCCAAAGTTTTTGTCCTAGATTATGATTTAAATTCTCATTTCTTTGTCTTTTTGAATTTGGTCCAAAAAATTTCGGATTTTTTTTATAAAGATCAATAATTTGCGATAATTTAATTTTAAAATTATACTTAAAGTGAGTGAATAATTTTTTTAACACTAAAAGGTCTTCACGAGTATCTAAAGTTAGTCTCAACATAGAAAAATCTTGATTTAATTTATGAGAGTAAACTTTATACTTTTTTTTATTTTGCATATTTGGAGTTACATGCTCTATTTCAAATTTATCTTTTGGATTTTGAAATCTTTTTTTTAATAAATTAAATTTAAATATTTCTGCGTCTAGACCATCGGGATAGGTTGGATCAATAACGTTTGAACCATAATCATATCTATTTTTATTAAAATTTTTAATTAATTCGTCTATAGTATCAGGATCTATAAGAGGACAGTCTGAGGTGATCCTCAAGATGTTATTAACATGAAATTTTTTGGCTGTTTTATAATACCTGGATAATACATTTTGTTCAGAGCCAACATAAAATTTAATTTTTTTCTTTTTACAAAAATTAATTATTTTTTTATCTAATTTATTATCTGAACAAGCAATTATTATTTCATCAACATTTTTACATAATTTTAGCCTATATAAAAGAATCTCTAAAACAGATTTGTTTCTAATTTTAGAGAAAATTTTTCCCGGAAATCTTGTAGAATTATATCTAGCTTGTATAATTGCAACTGCAGAATTTTTATTTACCATTTTCTTGGATCAATATATTTTTTGTTTAATTTAAATTTTTTCAAATTTATTTTTTTTTTATTTTTAAAATAATTTAAAATTTGTTTTAATTCATCCTTGTTATTAAAACCTATCGTAATTAAGTCAATACCTTTAATGTTTTTTACGAAATAAATGCATGCCTCTGCTTGAGAAAAATTATTATTGAGACACCATTCTTTGAAGCTTCTTATTTTTTCTAAAAGTTTTTTTTTAACTTTAAATTTTTTTAAAATTTTTTCATTTTGAGTCAATAAACCTTGTAAAAAAATAGATCTTACTTGGACCAGAATTTTTTTATTTTTGAGATCTCTAATGATATTTTTTTTAAAAAATTCCTGGTTAAAAATATTTAACGGTATTTGAATAATATCAGGTTTGAAAACTTTGAATACTTTTTTGAGATCTTTTATTTCATAAATAGAAACACCAATTTTATCGATTTTTCTATCCTGTTTAAAATTTTTTAAAATATTCAATGCTTCTAATCCATACTTATTCTCTAAGTCCTCAACGTTATGTATTAAAACAGAATAAAATTTTTTTAATTTAAATTTTTTTAAATGATTGTTAAGGTTTTTTTTTAAATTTTTAAGATAAATAATTTTCTTTTTTCTTGGAAGTTTTATTTTTGTAATTATTTTAAACTTTTGTAAATTTAAAGATTTATTGCTTATATAGTATTCTAGAGATGTATCTAAAAAATTTATCTTATTTTTAGATAATGTGTTTAAAATTTTTCTAAAATGCTTGTTGTTAAATCTATTTCCAAGTAAACCATATTTTTTACCAAAATTTGCAGTACCAACAACTAGTTTATTCATTTAAACCAAAAAAAGATTTAATTTTTTTAATTACATAAATTTGTTTTTTTCTCGTTAGTTCATAAAATATTGGTAAACTAAAGGCTGATTTAAAATATATTTCTGAATTTTTCGATACATATTTTCCCTTAAAATTTTTAAACTTATAAATTGGTATGTAATGAAATTGAATCAGTATACCATTTTTTTTCATAAATTTTAACAAGTTCTCTTTTGTTTGATAGTTTGGTTTTTTTAAACTAACTATGTAAAGATGAGACGCTGATTTATAACTTGCTACATTTTCAGGTAAATTCAGTTGTGAAACATTTTTAAGTTTTTTATTATATAAATCGGTAATTTCAGATCTTTTTTTTAAAAATAACTTTATTTTTTTCAATTGACTGATGCCCAAAGAGCATTGAAATTCATTCATCCTAAAATTAAAGCCTGATAAAATCACATCATATTTCCAATGCTTATTTTTAGTTCTTTTAATTCCAATTGATCTAAACATTTTAATTTTGTTATCTAGTAGTTTTGAATTAGTTGTAACAATGCCACCTTCACCTGTTGTAATTGTTTTTAATGGATGGAGTGAAAAAGTTGAGATGTCGCAATGCTTACAACTTCCAATTTTAAAATTTTTTTTCTTATCTTTATACTCTGCACCTAATGCATGACAAGCGTCTTCTATTATGAAGCAATTTAATTTCTTTTTGAATTTAATAAATTTATTCGCATTTATTGGATTTCCTCCGTTGTACATTATTATAAGAGCTTTAACTTTTTTAAGATTAAATTTTTTACAACATGCATCTACATTTTCTGGTGTCATTTGCCCTGTCCTATTATCTACATCAGCTAAAAAAACTTGTGCTCCTAAAGATTTTGCTAGATTATAAGATGATACAAAGTTTACCGCTGGCATAATTATTTTGTCATTTTTTTTGATGCCTATAGCTAAAAATGATAAAAATATTGCTGAAGTTCCACTATTACATACGCTTGTATATTTGCATTTTAAATACTTATTTAGATTATTTTCAAACTTAAGAGTTAATTTACCAGTGGTAATAAGATCATTTTTTAAAGCATTACTGACTGCAGATATATCTTTACTATCAATAAATTGTTTACCATAGGGAATTGATTTCATTACAGAGCTTAATTTTTTGATAGTTTTTTTAGTAAATTAGATATTTTCTTATCATCATAGTTAATTTTCATCATTATTTTCGATGCACTTTTTGGATCTAGCTTAAAAGCAAGTCGCAAAATATTCATCCAATTTACATTATTTTTTGATCTAATTTTCTCAATTTGTTTAATAATTTTTAAATAATTGTTTTTTTTCATTTGTTTGATAATTTATTTTTTTCTAATAATTAATATATACTATATTTTAATTATTTAACTGATTTGATGCACATTTCAAAAAAAAAAATTTTAGTTTTAGCTGCTCATCCAGATGATGAATCCTTTGGTTGTGGAGGTTTCATAAAAAAAATGTCAGCTAATAACAATATTGGCGTCGTATCTTTTACTAATGGAGTTGGCGCGAGGAATAAAAATACAAAAAAACATATTTTACAAAGAAAAAAAAGTAGTGAAAATGCATCGAAAATTTTAGGTTTTAGATGGATTAAACAATTTGATTATCCTGACAATGAAATGGACAGGGTGAGTATATTAAAAATAGTAAAAGATATAGAAAAAATAAAAAAAAAATTTAAACCAGAAATAGTTCTAACACATAACTTTACTGACCTTAATATTGATCATCGTATAGTTGCAGAGGCATCTTTAACTGCTTTTAGACCTGAGCCGAATGAATATTTAGAAACTTTTCTTACTTTTGAAGTTCCTTCATCTACAGATTTTAGAATTCTTAAAAAAAACAAAAATTTTATTCCGAATTATTTTGTTAACATTCAAAAAGTAGTAAAACATAAGATTAAAGCAATTAAAGCTTATAAGGGGGAATATAAAAAGTATCCACATTCAAGGTCTTTAAATGGAATAAATAATCTTAGCAAAATTAGAGGGAATCAATGTGGACTAAGAAATGCTGAGGCTTTTGAAATAATTAGGTGTGTATCTAAAAATTAATAAAATTATGAAAATAAAATTGAATAAAAATATTATTTTCGGTTACAACGAAAGACCAAAAATTATTGCAGAAATCTCTGGTAATCATGGTGG
The DNA here is from genome assembly GCA_902579925.1 of uncultured Pelagibacteraceae bacterium. Taxonomy (GTDB): domain Bacteria; phylum Pseudomonadota; class Alphaproteobacteria; order Pelagibacterales; family Pelagibacteraceae; genus Pelagibacter. Next base: position 52,733 of record CACHIS010000004.1, on the reverse strand, counting down.
TAGTAAAAAAAAATTTTTGCAATTAATAAAATCAGCCGCGCTTAATGGTGCAGATTTAATTAAAATACAAACCTATGAACCAGTTGATATAACTTTAAAAAGTAAAATGCACCAATTCTATTTAAAAGATGGTATTTGGAAAGGTAAACATTTGTGGGAACTTTATGAAAATGCTTGTACTCCATTTTCTTGGCATAAAGATGCTTTTAAATTAGCAAAAAAATTTAAAACAG
>CACHIS010000004.1:0-50000 GCA_902579925.1 uncultured Pelagibacteraceae bacterium | reverse complement strand
GCAAGCTTATGCCATTGCACTCTACGAACGATTTCTGACCGTTCTGAGCTTACCTTCGCACGCCTCCGTTACTATTTGGGAGGCGACCGCCCCAGTCAAACTACCCACCATACAATGTCTTGATGCCGGATGACGGCTATCAGTTAGATATCAAGAAAAACAAAAGAGGTATTTCACTGGTGACTCCACAAAAGCTAACGCCTTTGCTTCAATGTCTCCCTCCTATGCTAAATATGTTTTTCCTAATACCAATGTAAAGTTGCAGTAAAGGTGCACGGGGTCTTTCCGTCTAACTACGCGAACTCCGCATCTTCACGGAGAATTCAATTTCACTGAGTTGATGTTGGAGACAGCGGAGAAATCGTTACGCCATTCATGCAGGTCGGAACTTACCCGACAAGGAATTTCGCTACCTTAGGACCGTTATAGTTACGGCCGCCGTTTACTGGGGCTTCAGAAATGAGCTTGCACCCATCGCATTAACCTTCCAGCACCGGGCAGGCGTCAGACCCTATACATCCACTTACGTGTTAGCAGAGCCCTGTGTTTTTGATAAACAGTCGCTTCTCCCTGGCTTGTGCCACCCTCTAATAGTTGCCTACTAAAAGGTCTTCCTTATTCCGAAGTTACGGAAGCATTTTGCCGAGTTCCTTCAACATCATTCTCTCAAGCGCCTAAATATACTCTATTAATCCACCTGTGTCGGTTTAGGGTACGGTCTTATGATGGAGCTATTTCTTGGAACCTTTTCGCGGCAAGTTCAATCCATTAAGAACTCACAACTTACAAGATCCGTCACTTCCATCTGGTTAAGGAATATTAACCTTATTTCCATCGACTACGGCTTTCGCCCTCGCCTTAGGTGCCGACTAACTCTGCGCGGATTAACCTTGCGCAGAAACCCTTGGATTTTCGGCGAAGAAGTTTTTCACTTCTTTTATCGTTACTTATGTCAGCATTCGCACTTCTGATACCTCCAGAGTCCTTCACAGGTACTCCTTCACAGGCTTACAGAACGTTCCGCTACCAGTTACAATTTTCGAAAAAATTATAAATCCACAGATTCGGTATATGATTTTAGCCCCGTTACATCTTCGGCGCAGAAACTCTATTAGACCGGTGAGCTGTTACGCTATCTTTAAAGGATGGCTGCTTCTAAGCCAACCTCCCGGCTGTTAAGGAATTTCCACATCCTTTCACACTTAATCATAATTTTGGGACCTTATCTGGTGGTCTGGGCTCTTTCCCTCTCGACCATGGACCTTAGCACCCACAGTCTGTCTGCTGAGGAACAATGTTTAGCATTCGGAGTTTTATTAGGTTTGGTAAGAATCTCTTCCCCCTAGCCCATTTAGTGCTCTACCTCTAAACATCTATTTACTCAACGCACTACCTAAATAGTTTTCGCGGAAAACCAGCTATCTACGAATTTGGTTGGCCTTTCACCCCTTACCACAAGTCATCCAAAGACTTTTCAACGTCAACTGGTTCGGTCCTCCGGTAAGTGTTACCTTACTTTCAACCTGCTCATGGTAAGCTCATTCGTTTTCGGGTCTAATTCATTAAACTGATCGCCCTATTAAGACTTGCTTTCGCTACGCCTACACCTAGATGGCTTAAGCTTGCTTAATAAATTAAGTCACTGACCCATTATACAAAAGGTACGCCGTCACTCTAAAAAGAGCTTCGACTGATTGTAGGCATGCAGTTTCAGGTTCTATTTCACTCCCCTAATAGGGGTTCTTTTCACCTTTCCCTCACGGTACTAGTTCACTATCGGTCACTGAAGAGTATTTAGGCTTAGAGGGTGGTCCCCCTTTATTCGAGCAGGATTTCACGTGTCCCGCTTTACTCAAGAATTTTATTAAACATTACTCATACGGGACTATCACCCTCTTTGGTTAGCATTTCCAAACTATTCAAATTTTTTTAATAAAATTACTGGCCTATTCCGCTTTCGCTCGCCACTACTGACGGAATCTCAATTGATTTCTTTTCCTCTGGTTACTTAGATGTTTCAGTTCTCCAGGTTGTCTCTTTAAATCTATGTATTCAATTTAAAGTACCACATAAAGTGGTGGGTTTCCCCATTCGGAAATTTTCGGATCAAAACTTACATACAGCTCCCCGAAACTTATCGCAGTATATCACGTCCTTCATCGGCTTTCAGTGCCAAGGCATCCGCTACACGCCCTTAAACGCTTAATTTATGCACAGAAAAAAATTCTGTGTTGAATTAAATTTTTATTGAACATTAACTAATAACAAAATTAATGTTCGGATATAGATATTGATATTATTAAATTTATTTACGATTTTTATAGCTAAGTGTTTGGTGGAGGATAGCGGGATCGAACCGCTGACCTCCTGAATGCAAATCAGGCGCTCTCCCAGCTGAGCTAATCCCCCTTAATCTTTTGGTGGGCCGAGAAAGACTCGAACTTTCGACCCCACCCTTATCAAGGGTGTGCTCTAACCAACTGAGCTACCGGCCCCAATGCAAGAGAAACACTAAATTTAAGAAGAGAAATGAGGACGGTCAACATTAACCGTGTAAATTATTTAGAATAAAAGTTTATTTTATTCATCCTTAGAAAGGAGGTAATCCAGCCGCAGGTTCCCCTACGGCTACCTTGTTACGACTTCACCCCAGTCGCTGACTATACCGTGGTCAAGGATTTTAAACCTTGCCTTAAGGTAGAACCAACTCCCATGGTGTGACGGGCGGTGTGTACAAGACCCGGGAACGCATTCACCGTGGCACGCTGATCCACGATTACTAGTAATTCCAGCTTCATGTACTCGAGTTGCAGAGTACAATCCGAACTGAGGTATCTTTTAAGGATTTGCTTAACGTCGCCGTTTTGCTTCCTGTTGTAGATACCATTGTAGCACGTGTGTAGCCCAACACGTAAGGGCCATGAGGACTTGACGTCATCCCCACCTTCCTCCAGCTTATCACTGGCAGTTCTTTCAGAGTGCCCAACTTAATGATGGCAACTAAAAGTGAGGGTTGCGCTCGTTGCGGGACTTAACCCAACATCTCACGACACGAGCTGACGACAGCCATGCAGCACCTGTGTTTCGTCCGGCCGAACCGAAAACTTTAATCTCTTAAAGTCGCGACGAACATGTCAAGTGTTGGTAAGGTTCTGCGCGTATCTTCGAATTAAACCACATGCTCCACTACTTGTGCGGGTCCCCGTCAATTCATTTGAGTTTTAACCTTGCGGTCGTACTCCCCAGGCGGTGTGTTTATCGCTTTCGCTGCGACACTGAAAATAAATTTCCAACGTCTAACACACATCGTTTACGGCATGGACTACGAGGGTATCTAATCCTCTTCGCTACCCATGCTTTCGTTCCTCAGTGTCAGTAATGATCCAGAAAGCTGCCTTCGCAATTGGTATTCTTTCTAATATCTACGAATTTCACCTCTACACTAGAAATTCTGCTTTCCTCTATCAAACTCTAGCTGAAAAGTTTTGATGGCAGTTCCAGAGTTAAGCTCTGGGATTTCACCACCAACTTTTTCAACCACCTACGAACTCTTTAAGCCCAGTAATTCCGAACTACGCTAGGTCCCTTCGTATTACCGCGGCTGCTGGCACGAAGTTAGCCGGACCTTCTTATTCGGGTACAGTCATTTTCTTCCCCGACGAAAGAGCTTTACAACCCAAAGGCCTTCTTCACTCACGCGGCATCGCTGCATCAGAGTTTCCTCCATTGTGCAAGATTCCCCACTGCTGCCTCCCGTAGGAGTTTGGGCCGTGTCTCAGTCCCAATGTGGCTGATCATCCTCTCAAATCAGCTATTGATCAAAGTCTTGGTAGGCCATTACCCTACCAACAAACTAATCAAGTGCAGGCTCATCCAATGGTGCATAAAGCTTTCTCCGTAAAGACTTATCCGGTATTAGCACAAGTTTCCTCGTGTTATTCCAGGCCAAAGGGTAGATACCTACATGTTACTCACCCGTCTGCCACTAAGTATTGCTACTTCGTTCGACTTGCATGTGTTAGGCGTGCCGCCAGCGTACGTTCTGAGCCATGATCAAACTCTCAAGTTTAAAAACGGCGCACACTAGCTTCTATATAAATTCTAAGAATAAAATTTATATAATGTTGAAGTGTGTACGACAAATTTTGGTAACCTTAACCGTCCACACTTCTCTTCTTAAATATATACATTTTCAATAGCTAATTGAGAAAAACACTCAATAATCTCTTAAAATTTATTGATAAAACAATAATTTAGTTGAGAAGTTGGATGCTTATAGGCTAAAACTGTGGGAAATCAAGCTTTTAAGAGTAAAAAAAAGATCAAAAAGAGGCCATTTTTTAGGGTTTTTTTTGATTTTTTTCTCATGTTAAATTATGAATTGAATTTTCAAAAAAGGTTAATGATTAATAAACTAAAATTTAAAATTCAAAGAGAAATCTTAGCGCTTGTAGCATTAATTCTCATTTCCACAATATTTGCACTTTATCATAACTACACAAAAAAAGAAATTAACAACAACTATAAACAAATATTAGAAAACGTATATTTTAAAAAAACAATTAATCATTTTTTCGATAAATTTGAACCAAGATTTAAAAAAATATCTCACAATGTTGGGATAGGAGAAACGTTTGACAGTATTTTAGAAAATTACTTAATTAACAAAAAAGAAATTCAAATTCTTAAAAGTAATCTAAAAAAAAAAGTAAACGTAGATAAATTAAAAACAAATCAGAAAATTTTTTTAACTATAGATCAAAGTGAAAATTCAGTAAAAGAATTTATATTTCAAATTTCAAATAAAGAAAAAATTGTATTGACTAAAAATTTTGGTAATCAGATTTTCGATCAAAAAGTTATTCTTACAAAACTTAAAAAAAAAATTAGCTACAATGAAAATATAATTCTACAAAGTTTATATAAATCAGCATACGGGAAAAAAATTCCACCTAATATTATCATTGAATTTGCAAGAATCTATGGCTTTCAAGTTGATTTTCAAAGGGATATTAGAAAAAAAGATAAGTTCCAGATAATGTATGAGATCTTTGTTGATGAAAAAAATAAAGTAATTGAAACTGGAAACATTTTATTTGCAAATCTAATCTTAAGTGGTGAGGAAAACTCTCTTTATTATTTTGACAAAAAAGGAAGTATTGGTCACTACGATAAAAATGGAAAAAGTATTCAAAAAGCTCTCATGAAAACACCAATAAATGGTGCTAGACTTTCGTCGCCTTTTGGTATGAGGAAACATCCAATTGATGGATTTAATAAAATGCATAAGGGTACTGACTTTGCTGCACCAATGGGAACACCTATTATGGCTTCAGGATCTGGTACAATAAAAAAAGCTGGATGGTGTGGTGGTGGAGGAAACTGTGTTGTAATAAAACATAACTCTACATATCAGACAATATATGCACACATGTCAAAATTTGCAAAAGGTATAAGAAATGGGGTACGTGTTAAACAAGGGCAGACAATAGGATATGTTGGCTCAACTGGAAAGTCCACAGGTCCACACTTACATTATGAAGTAATAATAAATGGTAAAAAAGTAAATTCCCAGACCTTAAAACTTCCTTCTGGTAAAATCTTAAAAGGTAATGAGAGAAAAATTTTTGAAACAAAAAAAATTAAATTAAATGTGCTAAAATCTGAAAAAATTATTGGATTTAATTAAATTTTTTTTAAATTTAAGTTTAGATTTGCTAAATTTTTTTTTCCTGTATACTTTCTTTAGCTTCATCTGCATTAATTACATCTTTAAAAGATTTTTCTTCATTAATATTTATTGAATTGTTCTTTTTTTGAATAACTTGTTCATTTGAAATTCTTGTAAAATGATCAGCATGTTGGAAATAATTTTCAGATAATATTTTATCCCCATTTGATAAAGCCTCTCTTGCTAAATTGTTATACTTCTCAATCAATTTTGATGCATTATGATTATTTCTACCTGGTAATTTTCTCTGAAAATTATCATTTTTAGTAAAACTATTTACAAATTTAGATCTGTCGCCATTTGATTTGAAGTTTCTTTCATTTCTTCTGAAATTATTTCTTCTCGAGTTATTATTTCTAAATGTTACCATTTAATTATTTTATTTTTGTACTTATTATACATCTATCATTTTTACTTAAGTCTTTAGCAACCTTATTTACAAAAAAACCATTTTCTATTAAGATTTTTTTAACCATTTTTTTTTGATCACTAGCAATCTCTATTATCAATTTCCCATTCAATTTTACCAATTCAGAAGATTTTTTTATTACTTTTCTGATTTTTGATAAACCATCCAACCCGCCGTCAAGCGCTAATTTAGGCTCATAGTTAATTACATCCTTATGTAGTTTTTTAAGATCTAACTTTTTTATATAAGGTGGATTAGATACTATTAAATCATATTTCCCTAAGTCAAAATTGTCAATATCTGTTTTAAATAATTTAAGTCTATTTTGGACCTTTAGCTTGATAGCATTTATTTTACATACATTAATGCAATCTTTACTTAAATCTACTCCTACTCCTGAAAAGTGTTTTCTTTCTTTTAGGATTGATAGAATCAAACATCCTGATCCAACCCCCACATCTAGAATTTTGATTTTTTGTTTATTTTGGCAAATTTTTAATACCTGTTCGACTATTAACTCTGAATCTGGTCTAGGTATTAAGACTTTATTATTAATCTCAAACTCATATTTCCAAAATGATTTTTGACCTGTCAAGTATGCAATTGGCTTAAATTTTAAACGATTTGAAATAAGTTCTCTGAAGTTTTTATAATCCTGATTGCTTAATGATCTTTCTGAATTCAAAAGAACACTGCTCCTGTCCTCTTTCAAAACTTTCGACATCAAAATTTCACTATCCAGTAATGCGGATTCAATATTTTTGCTTTTTAAATCTATAAATGCTTTTTTGATTACATTCTCAATATTCATTTAATTAAAAATTTTTAGATTCTCCTCTTGAGACCTCAAGATTAAAGCTTCAATCATTTCATCAAAAATTTCCCCCTCAAGAAATTCTTCTAATTTATGTAATGTTAAATTAATTCTATGGTCAGTAACTCTGCCTTGTGGAAAGTTATAAGTCCTTATTCTCTCTGATCTATCTCCTGTTCCAATCTTACTTTTTCTATCTTGAGACCTTTCTTTTTCAATTCTTGATCTTTCTAACTCATATAATCTCGCTCTTAATATTTTCATACCTTTACTTTTATTTTTATGTTGAGATTTTTCATCTTGTTGAGAGACAGATATCCCAGTAGGAATATGTGTGATTCTCACTGCACTATCTGTAGTGTTCACAGATTGACCTCCCGGTCCTCCAGCTCTAAAAACGTCAATCCTTAAATCAGACTCATTTATTTTTAAATCTAATTCCTCCACTTCTGGTAAAACTGCAACAGTTGCTGCGGATGTGTGTACTCTGCCCTGGGTTTCTGTATCTGGTACTCTTTGAACTCTGTGAACACCACTTTCATATTTTAGTGTGGAATAAATGTTGCTTCCTTTAATTGAAGCTATTACCTCTTTTAAACCTCCTGCCTCACTCTTTGATATTGAAATTAATTCTAAAGCCCATTTTTTTTTATTACTAATTTTTTCATACATTTTGAAGAGATCGGATGCGAACAAACTTGCCTCCAATCCCCCTGTGCCTGCTCTAATTTCAATTATGGCATTTTTTTTATCAGCTTCATCTTTTGGTAAAAGGAATAATCTTAGCTTTTTTTCATTATTTTGATTCTCAATTTTTAAATCATTTAATTCTTTTTCTGCCATTTTGATTAATTCTGTATCTGAGTTTTTATCGTTTATAATTTTCTCTAATTCTGATCTGTCTTTTTCATAAGAAATATACTTTTTTGCATCTTGAATAATTTCATTTAAATCAGCATATTCTTTTGATTTTTCTGCAAACATTTTTTTATCTATTTTCCCCTCTGATAAATCCTTTTCTAATATCAGATGTTTTTTAATTAAATCATCTATCGTTTTAAGTGGTATCATCTTAATTTTTTTTTAACTCAGATACCTTTTTTTCAACCTCAAAGACGATCTTTTCAATCATATTGCTAGTTAAAACTTTTTCTGACTGCACTCCTGACAAGTAAAGCATGTTATTGCCTTTCTGACCCCCCGTTATCCCGATATCTGTCAAAGCTGCCTCTCCAGGACCATTAACTACGCATCCTATTATTGAGAGAGTAATAGGTGTCTTAATATGTGAAAGTTTTTTTTCTAGAATTTTTACTGTTTCAATTACTTGGAAACCTTGCCTTGCACAAGAAGGGCAGGAGATTATTTTAACTCCTCTTTCTCTTAAGTTAAGGGATTTTAATATTTCATTACCAATTTTGACTTCTTTGACTGGATTATCTGACAAGGAAATTCTTATTGTGTCACCAATACCATCTAAAAGCAGTGTTCCTAAACCAATTGAAGACTTAATGCTTCCAGGAATAAAACCTCCTGCCTCGGTAATTCCTAAATGTAATGGGTAATCAATAGCTTTTGATAATTGACGATAAGCTGCTATGGATAAAAATACATCTGAGGATTTTACACTAAGTTTTAAGTTGTAAAAATCTTCATCTTCAAGGATTTTTATATTTCTCAACGCACTTTCGACTAAAGCTTCTGGACAAGGTTCCTTATATTTTTCTAAAATATCTTTCTCTAAAGATCCAGCATTAACTCCAATTCTAATAGAACATTCATTGTCTCTTGCAGCTTTAACAACTTCTTTTATTCTTTTAACATCTCCAATGTTACCAGGGTTTATTCTTAAACAACTTGCTCCACACTCTGCAGCCTCAATAGCTCTTTTATAATGAAAATGAATATCTGCAACAATAGGAACATCAATATTTTTTGTAATTACTTTCAAAGCTTTTGAAGATAATTGGTCGGGACAAGAGACTCTAACTATATCTGCTCCTTCATTCTGGATTTCATTAATTTGTTTTATTGTAGCTTTAATATCTGTAGTTAGAGTATTGGTCATCGATTGTACAGATATAGGGTTATCCCCACCTACTTTAACTTTGCCTACTCTTATCTCCTTCGTTTTTCTTCTTTTTATATCTCTAAATGGTCTTAAGCTCATTTTTTATGATGTAATTTAAATTCTTTGTGTAATGCAACAAGTGCCTTTATTGTATTTTTTTTGTCTATTAAAACTGAAATTTTAATTTCAGATGTTGATATTACTTTAATATTAATCTTTCTATTTGCAAGTGCTTGAAACATTCTAAAAGTTACGCCAGGTGTTGTTATCATTCCAACTCCAATTATTGAAATTTTTGATACCCCTTTTTCAAAAAGCAACTTTCTATAATTAATATTCTTATTCTCTTGAATAATTTTTCTTGTTTTATTTAAATCATCTGCCTTGATTGTAAACGTTAAGTCGGTTTCCTTTCCGTTAGCAGAAATATTTTGAACAACCATATCAACATTTATTAAATTTTTTGATAAAGGCTTAAAAATTGCTGCAGCAACCCCTGGTTTATCTTTTACACCAATAAGTGAAACTTTAGAGTCATTTTGAGTAGATGAAATTCCCGTAACAATTTTACTATTTTTAATCTTAGACTTTTTAGTTATTAACGTTCCAGGTTTTCGTATAAAAGACGATCTAACCTCAACATCAATTCTACTAAGTCTTGCATCTTGGATTGAAACTGGCTGCATAACCTTGGCGCCAAGGGAAGCCATTTCTAACATCTCCTCATAAGAAATTATTTTTATTTTTTTTGCTTTTTTTAGTTTATTTGGATCCGTTGTATAAACTCCCTCAACGTCTGTGTAAATTATACATTTTTCAGCTTTAAAAAATTTTGCGAACATTATTGCACTAGCATCAGATCCTCCTCTTCCAATTGTTGTAATTCTATTTTCATTATTTACCCCTTGGAATCCTGCAATAATTGGGATACCTCCTTGCTTTAAATATTTTATTATCTTATTTTTGTTAATTTGATTTATTCTTGAATTCATATGAGTTCCAACGGTAAAAATTGGAACCTGCCAAGATAACCATGATCTAGCCTTATAACCGTTATGACACAAACTTCCCGCTATTAAAGAGCAGGCTATTTGTTCTCCAGAAGACACTAAAACATCATACTCCGATTTAGAAAAATTATTGCTGATCTCAATAGATTTTTTTATCAACTCATTTGTCACACCACTCATTGCTGATGAAACAACTATGACTTTGTAATTATTTTTCTTGTGATCTGTGATAATTTTAGCAACTTTTTTAATCTTTTTAATTGTACCTACTGAAGTGCCACCAAATTTTAATACTACAATTTTCATGATAAATTATTATTTTAATTAAAAAATATTGAATAAATACATGTTGAATATAAAGTCAACTTACTAATGAAAAATAACACAATTAATAAAGAAGAAATAGAAAAATTTTCTAAAATTGCTGATGAATGGTGGGATCCTGAGGGTAAATTTAAACCGCTACATAAATTTAACCCTATCAGAATTTCATATTTAAAAGAAAATATAATCGAAACCTTTAAATTAAATAATAAAAGAACCCCACTTAAAAACGTTAAGATACTCGATATAGGTTGTGGCGGTGGTTTATTATCAGAACCTATGTGTAGATTGGGTGCTTCAGTTACTGGGATCGATGCTTCTAAGAAAAATATTGATATTGCAAAGTTACATTCTAAAAAAAATAATCTTAAAATAGATTACTTTTGCTCATCACCTGAAAAATTCAAAGTTAAAGATAAATTTGATGTGATTTTAAATATGGAAATTGTTGAACATGTTGAAGACATAAATATTTTTTTAAAATCATGTACAAATCTTTTAAAAAAAAATGGAATAATGTTTGTTGCAACTTTGAACAAAACATTAAAGTCTTATATCTTTGCAATAGTTGGGGCTGAATATATTTTGCGATGGCTACCAATAGGTACACATGAATGGGAAAAATTTGTAACGCCTAATGAGTTAATATCAATACTAAAAAAAAATAATTTAAAGTTGGATAAAATCGATGGTATGAATTTTAGTATTTTGACCAATAGGTGGAAAGTTGGCAACGATAAGTCTGTCAATTACATTGCTAAATTCGTTAAAAATTAATTATTTTCTCTTTCGAACCATGGTATGAGCTGAGTATAAATACCTTCCTCATTAAGATCTTTTAAATCTTTTTTTGATGCATTTCCATAAATTCCTTTATTTCTTATTTTGTGATTGTAATGAATTGATCTCGCTTCATATGCAAAATTTTCTCCTACATATTCAAAATTAGTTTTAATAAATTTTTGATAATCATTTATTGTTTTATTAATTTTTTGATATTTATAAAAATTATTCTTTTCATCTTTAAATGATGAAGTCTTGTTTATTAATTTTGGAGCCATTAAATTTTTCTCAACTCTTAATGATCCACACATATGACAATTAATTAACTTTTTATTTTTAAGCTTGTCATACTCTTTTGAAGATGCAAACCAACTATCAAATGTTAGTTTACATTTTTTACATAATAAGTTGTATTTTATCATTCTTTTAATTTAATAATAAATAGTAGAATTTCAATGCTGCTAACTTCTGTAGTCGGCATTAATTTTTATATATTCTTTTGTTAAATCCATTGTGTAAACAGTAAAATTTTTTTTACCTTTACCAATATCGACGTTAATATTAATATCTAGATTCTTCATATATTTTGCAGCATCGTTTTCGTTGTAATGATCATAAATCTTTCCTTTATTTACAATAGTCAATTCACCAAATTTTAGAGATAATTTATTTAAATTTAAATCTACCCCAGATTTTCCTATTGCCATTATCACTCTTCCCCAATTCGGATCCTCACCTGCGATGGCCGTTTTGACCAAAGCGGAATTAGCAATTGAAAAACCTATCTTCTTAGCATCTTGTTCTGTTTTAGAATTAAAAACATTTATTGTTACAAATTTTGTAGCACCCTCCCCATCTGCAACAACTCTTTTAGCTAAATTCAACAAAACATTATTTAAAGACTCGTCAAAAGATTTTATCTTTTTATCATTAATTGTTTTGATTAAAGAATTTTTTGCTTTACCTGTAGAAAAAATTGAGATCATATCATTAGTACTAGTGTCTCCATCACATGAAATGGCATTAAATGTATTCTCAATATTTTTTTTAAGTAACTTTTTTAATACTTCATTTGAAATATCTGCGTCAGTAAAAATATAACCTAATGTTGTAGCCATGTTAGGTTGTATCATGCCAGAGCCCTTGGCTATTCCATAAATTTTTACTTTTGTATTTCCAATTTTACATTCTTCCATGGCTAGTTTTGGTTGGGTGTCTGTAGTCATTATTGCAAGTGCTGCTTTCATCCATATATATTTATTTTGTGTATATTTGATACCTTTAATGAGATCGGTAATTTTTAATTTTATTTTTTCTTCAGGAAATTTTTCACCAATTGTTCCTGTGCATCCAAAAATAATATTTTTTGATTTGATTGTTTTAGGATAATCCTCATCTTCTTTTTGTTTCTCTGTAAGTAATCTAGAGATTATTTCTGCGATATGCTGCATTGATCTGTACCCTGCTTCACCAGTAAAAGAATTAGCATTTCTTGCATTTATAATTAGAGAGAAAATTTTCTGAGTTTTTTGATTTAAATTCCATTTAATATTTTCAGATAATATTTTAGAACGTGTATATACTGATGCAAAATTTGCTCCATCTCGAAAATAAAACATCGCTAAATCATCTCTTTTGGAGTTGTACAAGTCAGCACTGATAGAAGATACTGATAATCCGTCAAGGTGATCAAGATCCTGAAATTGCCCCATTTTTCGGTTTCGAGATTTTGAAGCTAGAAAGTTTGTTAAATTAATTCCCATGATATTTAAAATTTACATTTAATAACTATATTAAAAGTTGTATTTAAAATGTATATCAAAAACAGATGCTAAATCCTTTAAACTTTATTTCTAAATTTATCAAATCTGGCAATCAAAAGGAGCTAGATAGAATAAATAAGATTGTGAAAAAAGTGAACCTTTTAGAAGAGAGTACAAAAAAACTCAAAAATGAGGAATTTTTAAACAAGACAATTGAATTAAAAGATAGAGTTAAGGGGGGAAAACCACTTGATGAAGTTTTACCTGAAGCATTTGCTCTTGTAAGAGAAGCTTCCGCAAGAACCAGAAATGAAAGACACTATGATGTCCAAATTATTGGGGGTGTTGTTTTACATGAGAATAAAATTACTGAGATGAGAACAGGTGAAGGCAAAACACTCACAATTTCTCTAGCAGCGTATTTAAACGCATTAGAAGGAAAAGGTGTTCATATTGTAACTGTAAATGATTACTTGGCTAAAAGAGATTCAATTGAAATGGGAAAAATTTATAGTTTTTTAGGTTTAACTTCAGGTTATATAAATAATAATCAAGACGATACCGAAAGAAAAAAAAATTATAATTGTGATATTACCTATGGAACTAACAGTGAGCTAGGATTTGATTATCTCAGAGATAATATGAAATACTCTCATGAAGAGATGGTTCAAAGAGGGCATAATTATGCAATTGTTGATGAGATAGACTCATGTTTGATTGATGAGGCTAGAACTCCATTGATTATTTCAGGCGCAGCAGAGGATAAAACTGATCAATATCTTGCTGTTGATAAAATTATTAAATTACTAAATGAAAAAGACTTTGAAGTTGATGAAAAAGATAAAAATATTCTACTAACGAATGAAGGTGTAAACCATATTGAAAGTCTATTCTCTAAGGCTGGAATACTAAAGAATAATAATTTCTATGATCCTGAAAATTTGGAATTAGTACATTTTGTGAACCAAGCTTTAAGAGCAAATCATTTATTTAAAAAGGATAAAGATTATTTAATCAAAGATAATAGTATAAAAATTGTTGACGAACTTACTGGCAGAATCTTAGAGGGAAGAAGATTTGGTGATGGCCTTCATCAAGCGATAGAGGCAAAGGAAAAAATTGAAATACAAGCTGAAAATCAAACACTAGCATCCATTACTTATCAAAATTATTTTAAACTTTATAATAAGCTATCTGGATGCACAGGGACTGCTGCCACTGAAGCAGAAGAATTTTTTGAAATTTATAATTTAAATGTAGTAGTGGTTCCAACAAATAAAGATATGATCCGAAAAGATTATAATGATCAAATTTTTAGAACAGAAGATGAAAAAAATTCTGCTATAATTAAAAAAATTAAAGATTGTTATGAAAAAGAACAGCCTCTTCTGGTTTTTACTTCGAGTGTTAGCAAATCTGAAATATATTCAAATTTACTTAATAAAGAAAAAATTAAACATATTGTTTTAAATGCTAAAAATCATGAAAATGAAGCTGAAATTATAGCAAATGCAGGTAAAGCCAGATCTGTAATAATTACAACAAGTATTTCTGGAAGAGGTGTTGACATTCAGTTAGGAGGTAGAAAAGGATCCATAGATGAGGACCTTTTAAAAAAAAATAAGGAACACATAAAATCTTTGGGTGGTTTATTTGTAATAGGAACCGAAAGAATGGAGTCTAGAAGGGTAGATAACCAAGCTAGAGGAAGATCTGGTAGACAAGGAGACGAGGGAAATTCAATTTTTTATGTAAGTTTAGAGGATGATTTAATGAGAATTTTCGGGTCAGACTCTATGAACAATATTCTTCAAAAACTTGGTCTCAAAGATGGTGAAAGTATTGATCATCCGTGGATTAACAAAGCACTTGAGAGAGCGCAGCAAAAAGTTGAGGCTAGAAATTTTGATATTAGGAAAACACTAATAAAATTTGATAATGTCTTAAATGATCAGAGACAAGTGATATTTTCTCAAAGAAAAGATGCAATGGATAGTAATAATATTTTTGATTATTCAGACCAGTTTTTAAATGAAATAACAAATGATTTAATAAGTTTAAAAGCAAAAAAGTTAATAAATCCTAAAAATAATGAGTTTAATAATAAACTTAAGACTATTTTTGGCAAAAGTTTAGATGAAATTGAATATGAAAAAATTATATCAATTAATGAAAATGAATTAAAAAGTAAAATTTTTGAGAAATTTAGGCATATGAGGGATCAGAGAACACAAGTTCTTTCAATAAATCAATCAAAAGAAATAGAGAAAAGAATTCTTTTACAATCTATTGATTTTAATTGGAGATCTCATATTCAATACTTAGAACAATTAAGACAAGTCATAGGCTTAAGATCTTATGGACAAAGAGACCCTTTAATTGAATACAAAAAAGAGGCATTTAATTTATTTTCAAATTTATTAGATAAATTAAAATTTGATCATATTAAGATATTAATGAATTTAAAAGTTTTTAGTGAGCCAACAGAAAAAATTAATAAAAGTTTAGATAAAGAGAAATTTAAAGCTATAGGGAAAAAGATGAGTAGAAATGAACCTTGTCATTGTGGATCTGGTAAAAAATTTAAAAAATGCTGTGGAGCTTTATAAGATAAATATTAAAAGTAATGCTAGTATAAATATCGTAACAGTTAAAATTAAGATATTTTTTTTAGAAGTGAATGCATCTTGAAATTTATTCATTGGTAGCCGGGTAGCACTTAAGCTTTCGGGGTTATCAATGAAACCTTTTCCTCGTCCAATTTTTAAAAATTTATTTTTTCTGTGATTAAATATATCTACACCTGTCATTCCTTCAAAAAAAGATAAATTTTTAGAAATAGAATTTTCGACACTAGCTAAAATAGCATCTTTATCTCTATGAGCTCCACCTAAAGGTTCAGAGATTATTTCATCAATAATATTTAATTCTAACAAATCTTTTGCCGACAACTTCATAGCAGTAGCTGCATCAAGCATCTTTTTTGGATTTCTCCATAATATTGTTGCACAGCCTTCAGGAGAAATTACTGAGTAAATTGAATTTTCAAGCATCAAAACTTTATTTGATGAAGCTAAAGCTATAGCACCACCTGATCCACCCTCTCCGATTACAATAGCTATAGTAGGAACCTCTAATTTCATGCAACATTCAATCGACTTTGCAATTGCCTCTGCTTGTCCTCTTTCCTCAGCTCCCACTCCTGGATAAGCACCTGGTGTATCCACAAAAGATATGATTGGAATATTAAATTTATCCGCTAGTTTCATTAGTCTGATAGTTTTTCTATATCCTTCAGGTCTCATCATGCCAAAATTTCTTTCTATTCTAGTTTCTAAATTTTCTCCTTTTTCTTGACCAATAACTAAGACTGACTGACCTTTAAACTTTGCAAAACCAGTTATTACTGATTTATCTTCTCCATAATGTCTGTCTCCCTCTAGTAAAATAAAATCTTCAAATAAATTATCTATAAAAAACTTTGACTTAGGTCTGTCTTCATGTCTAGCTACTAATGTAATTTCCCAAGGATCTAGATTAGCGTATATTCTTTGAAGCTTTTCATCTAGCTCTTCTTGAGTTTTGTTTATTTTTTTAGTATCAACTTCTGATAAACCTTCCTGATTATAAGGATCTTTTAATTTCTCTAATTCAATCTCCAAATCCTTGATTTCATTCTCGAAGTTCAGATAATTTTTCATATGAGAGTTATACTAGATGCTTAAAATATAAAAAAGGCAATAAATTGATATTTATCACAAGGTAATTCTTATTAATTGACTTAATTTTTTTTAGAGGATAAAAATTTAAAATCGGGAGAGACTAAATTATTAGCGCCGAAGGAGCAACCACCCCGGAAACTCTCAGGCAAATGGACCGATGAAAGCATAACACTCTGGAAAGAGATTTATTTCCGCCGAAGGAGCAAAACTCTCAGGCAAAAAAACAGATGGGGTATAATTACGTGCTATGCAAGAAGAATACATAAAAATTAATAACCTCAAGGTATCGAAAAAGCTATCTGAATTTGTAAATAATGAATTATTAAAAGGTACAAAAATTTCAGCCGAAAATTTTTGGCTTGGTTTTGAAAAAACTCTTGATGAGCTTGCGCCTAAAAATAAAGAGTTAATTATGATTAGAAAAAATCTACAAAATAAAATAGATGAATGGCATATTAAAAATAAAGGTAGAGAAATTGAATTAAATGAATACAAAAAATTCTTGATAGAGATTGGTTATTTAAAAAAAGAAGGCCCAGATTTTAAAATTGAAACTAAAGATGTTGATGAGGAAATTACAAGCATAGCTGGTCCACAATTAGTAGTGCCAATTATGAACGCTCGTTATGCTCTTAACGCAGCTAATGCGAGATGGATGAGCTTATATGATAGTCTTTATGGGACTGATGTAATTGAACAATCTGAGGACAGTGTATCAGGAAGATATGATCCCCTTAGAGGTGAAATGGTTATTAAATATGCCAGAAATTTTTTAGATGACAATTTTCCTTTAAAAGGATTAAGTTGGCAAAAGATAACTGGCTTTGCGGTTAAAGACGGTAAATTAAAAGCTTTAAAAGGTGCTGATAATTTTAATTTAGTTGATGAAAAAAAATTTATTGGTCACAGAGGTGAAAATGATAATCCAATTGCAATCATCTTAAAGAATAATAATTTGCATATTGAAATTTTAAAAGACTCCAGAGCTTTTGCTGCTCAACAAGATCATGCAGGTATTAGTGATATAATTTTGGAGTCTGCGGTATCAACAATTTGTGATAACGAAGACAGTGTTGCAGCAGTCGACTCTCAAGATAAAGTTGTATGTTATCGAAATTGGTTAGGTCTCATGAAAGGTGATTTAAAATCAGAATTTGAAAAAGAGGGAAAATTATTTGAGAGAAAGCTTAATCCTAACCGAAGTTATATTTCAAAAAATGGAAAAGGATTAAAGCTACATGGTAGAAGTCTTTTGCTCATAAGAAATGTTGGACATTTGATGACAAATCCTTCAATACTTTTAAGTGATGGAAGTGAGGTTCCAGAAGGTATTATGGATGCATTTATAACTACCGCTGCAGCACTCCATGATTTAAAAAATAAAAATAATTCAAGAACCGGATCTGTTTATATTGTTAAACCGAAAATGCATGGACCAGATGAAACTGCTTTTACTGATTTAATTTTTACAAAAGTTGAAGAAGTTCTGGGTTTAAAAAAGAATACTTGTAAAATTGGAATTATGGATGAGGAAAGAAGAACATCCGCTAATTTAAAAGAATGTATAAGATCTTTAAAACAAAGAGTTTTTTTCATAAATACCGGCTTCTTAGATAGAACTGGAGATGAAATGCACACCTCTATGGAGGCTGGACCGATGATTAAAAAAGGAGATATGAAATCATCAAAATGGATAACAGCATATGAAAATAACAATGTTGATATAGGTTTACAGTGTGGATTTTCCGGTAAAGCTCAAATAGGTAAAGGAATGTGGGCAATGCCTGATATGATGAGTGATATGATGGAACAAAAAACTGGACACTTGGAGGCAGGTGCAAATTGTGCTTGGGTGCCTTCACCTACAGCAGCAGCCCTTCATTCATTACATTATCATAAAATAAATATTTTTGACAAACACAATAAGTTATTAGAAAGAAACAAAGCAAGGCTTGAGGATTTATTAACAATTCCTATTGCAAATAGACCAAATTGGTCTGTTGAAGATATAAATAATGAAATATGCAACTCTGCTCAAACTTTGTTGGGATACGTAGTAAGATGGGTAGATCAAGGTATTGGTTGTTCTAAAGTTCCTGACATTAATAATATTGGTTTAATGGAGGATAGAGCAACTTTAAGAATTTCCTCTCAGCATATTGCAAACTGGATACATCATGGGGTTACAACAAAAATTCAGGTTACAAATATAATGAAGGACATGGCAAAGATTGTAGATAAACAAAATCAAGATGATCCAAAATATGTCAAAATGAGTGATAATTATGAAAACTCTTTGGCTTTCAAAACTGCATGTGATCTTGTTTTTAAGGGTAAGGATCAACCGTCCGGATATACAGAACCTCTTCTACATTTAAATCGTCTTAAGAAAAAGAAAATTAATTAGAGCTTGTATTAATTTTTAATCTATTTTTGAAAGCTGAAATTAGTGTTCCATCATCTAAGCTTTCTATTTCACCACCAACAGGTAAACCTTGTGCTAATTTAGTAATTTTAACATCAATATCTGCTAGACTATCTTGTATGTAAAAGGCTGTTGTTTGCCCTTCTACGGTAGCACTTGTAGCTAAAATAATTTCTTCAATCTTATTTTTCTTTACCCTCTCTACTAAAGAGTTAATTAACAGATTATCTTTTTTTTTACCTACTGAAGAAATAGTTCCACCTAAAATATGAAAATAACCTTGAAATATATTTGAATTTTCAATTGACCATTGATCCGCAACATCTTCAACTACACAAATTTTATTATACTTTGTATTAACTATTCTACAGTCATTAAAATTACATTCGATGGTGGATGATTTCAAAATACCACAAATTTTACATCTAGTTATATTTTTATAAACTTCTGCTAAAGTTTTTGCTAAAGGTTTTACAAGCTCCTCCCTATTATTAATTAATTTCAGAACAATTCTCTTGGCAGATTTTGGACCTAAACCTGGGAATTTTGATATTAATTTTACTAATTCATCTATTTCTGGAATATTTTGCATTTACTACAGGGGCCATTTGAAACCGGGAATTCCAAGTCCTCCGGTAGCTTTTGAGATTTCTTCAGAAGTTTTTATTTTAAGTTGTGATTTCGCACTGTTGTGAGCAGCAACAATCAAGTCTTCTATAATAGTTTTATCTTCTTTAAGGATTTCATCAGATAACTCAACTGATTGCATTTCTGCTTCACCATCAAGAATTATTTTAACTGAATTTGATCCTGAAATACCCTCTGCTCTTATTTTCTTAATTTTTTCTTGGCTCTTCTTCATTTTTGCCTCTAATTCCTTTGCTTTATCTAAGATTTTTGTGAAATCAGTCATTATTTTTCTCCTCATCACTTTCATTATCTTTTAATTTTACATCGACCAATTCTGCATCAGGGAAATTTTTTAATACCTTGAGGTAAATTTTAGACTCTTTTATTTTATCAATTAATAATTTTTTAATGTTATTTTTCTTACTTTTTACTGACATCTCTCCTTTTAATTGACTAAATGTTATAATCCATCTTTCATTGGTCCATTCAAAAAGTTTAGATGAAAGATCTTTAACAAAATTTTTATCCAAGCTTTCATTGAAAGATATCTCAATCAAATTTTTTTCAAACTTAACCAGATTTACATTTTTTTCTAGCTCATATCTTAATTTTATTTCTTTTTTTTTTGAACAAACATCTATTAATTCATTTAACGATTTAATGGATAGTATTTCCTCTGATTTAACTTTGGTTTGATTTTCTGGGGTAATTTTTTCTTCTTGGACAAAATTTTTTATTTGATTCACAGTTTTAGATTGTTCCTCAATATCTAACTTTTTAATTTGAATTTCATTTCTTGCATCTAAACTCTCATCAATTTGAATTTTCTTTTTTGATTTCATTGAGGTCAAATAAATTAATCTTATTAAAAACATCTCTATTGTTAAATGTTGATTCGAAACAATGTTTAATTCTTCAAGTGTAGAAATTGTAAATTGCCAAAATAAAATTAATACATTTGGGTCTATGTGGTTTGATAAATATTGAATTTTTTTAAATTCTTCATCATTTAAAGTAAAATTTGTACTTTCTAAGGTTAAAGAATTTACGTTTTTAAAATAATACAACAGTTCTAGAAAATCATTGATAAAAATTTTAGGCTCAATTCCTTGATCATAAATTTTCCTATAAATTTCGACTACTTTATTCTCGTTTCCTTTTAAAATAAATTCAAATAATTCTATTAATTGTGACTTATCAAAAAAACCAAAAACATTTTTAGCAGACTTTAAATCTAATTCTTTATTGGAGTCTAAAGTTAATAAGGCTCTATCCAACAATGATAAGGCATCTCTTACCGAGCCCTCTGAAATTTTTACAATTAGTTTTAAAGCATCATCGCTTACTTTTCCACCTTCCTTTTCCTTAATTCTTTTTATAAATTCAAACAATTCAGATGATTTAATTCTAGATAAATCAAATCTTTGACATCTAGATATCACTGTAATTGGAATTTTTTTAATCTCAGTAGTTGCAAAAATAAATTTTAAATATTTAGGAGGTTCTTCTAGTGTTTTTAACAGAGCATTAAATGCTTGTTTACTAAGCATATGTACCTCATCAATGATAAAAATTTTATATTTTGATGAAGTTGGTCCATACCTTGAAAATTCAATTAATTCTCTTACATCATCTACTCCCGTTTTACTAGCTGCATCCATTTCCAATACATCTATATGATTAGAACTGGTTATGGCTTCACAATTACCACATTTAACTTGGCATTTATTTTCAATTCCATTAGTGCAATTGAGCATTTTTGCAACAATTCTAGCAATAGTAGTTTTTCCAATTCCCCTAATCCCTGTAAATAAATATGCATTTGGAACTTTGTTAGCTTTAATTGAATTTATTATAGTTTCAGCAACAACCTCTTGACCAATCAAATCGTCGAATGTTTGTGGTCTATACTTTAAAGCTAATACTTTTAAATTATTATCCATTTTAATAAAATCTAGGAGACTAGAACCTGAAAAACTGTCTCTACGATTGCTTCCGTTAAGATCTGGTCGGGTTCAAGCAGCATCCACCTCTAGCCTCCAAAAACTATTATAACAGTAATAATTTTTTATCTACAAGAAAAGTTATCTCTTAATTTCTCTTTGTTTGTCAGCTTCAAAAACACCTAGGACGTGAAAATCTTGGCAATGCAACCCTAAGTCCTCCAATGATTTTTGAACTCTAGGATCTTCTATATGACCATCTAGATCACACAAAAAGAAAAAAGAATCGAATGAATTTTTTTCTGGGTAACTTTGCAACTTTGTCAGATTTACACCGTTGATTGCAAACCCACCAAGTGACTGGTATAGAGCTGCAGGTTTACTTTTTAACTTAAATAAAAAAGAAGTTATATACTTCTTATTACTAAACTCTGGCTGTAAAATATCCTTTCCCATCACTAAAAATCTTGTTAAATTTCCTTTTTCATTTTCAATATTTTTTTTTATTATTTCTAAATTATAAGTTTTAGCACTTAATGAAGAGGCAATAGCTGCTTTCTCTTTGTTTTTAACTTTTGAAATCATCTCTGCAGATCCAGCAGTATCTGCTCTAACATGTTCAATAAAGCCATTAGATTTTATAAATTTTGAACATTGTGAAAGTGCTTGGGCATGAGAATAAATATCTTTAATTTCAGAAACTTTTGTTCCTGGTAAACCTAAAAGATTATGTTCTATTTTTTGAAAATATTCTGCATAAATATTTAATCTATATTCAAATATTAAATATTCTATTCCAATGTTTCCTGTAATCCTATTAGACTCTGGAATTATAATTTTTGAATTTGAATCTTTTGAAGCTTTTACAAAACACTCATCAAAGGTTTTACAAGGAACAATTTCAGCATTAGCATCTATTGATAAAGCGGCTAAATGCGAATAGGCTCCAAAAGTTCCCTGAAAATAAATTTTACTCATCATGACTTATATTCCATTATTTTTTTTATAGCCATATAATCCTCTTTAGTATCTACCCCTATTGATGGAGATTTTGCAAGAGCAACATTAATATTTATATTGTTGTCTAATGCTCTTAATTGTTCTAGTCTATTTTTAATTTCATTAGAAGACTGCTTTAAAGACACAAATTTTTTTAAAGTCTCTAAATGATAACAATAAATTCCTAAGTGATGATAAATGTTTTTTGTACTTTTTTCAGATTTTCTCAAAAACTTTAATGCTAAAGGAAAATGAGATAAGTCTAAACTATCATCAGTTATGACTTTTACTATATCTTGGCTTTTAAACATTTCCTCATTTTCAATTTTAGAAGCTAGGGTACCTAAATTATAACCAGAATTTATCATTTGTTTGTTCAAATTTCTGATATCTTCTCGATTTATTAGCGGTTCATCGCCTTGAAGATTCATCACTAATTCTACGTCAGTCCTATTGAGTTTTTTTATCACCTCATAAATTCTATCAGTTCCTGTTTGATGGCTATTACTTGTTATTATTGCCTCACCACC
This sequence comes from uncultured Pelagibacteraceae bacterium, assembly GCA_902579925.1. Lineage (GTDB taxonomy): Bacteria > Pseudomonadota > Alphaproteobacteria > Pelagibacterales > Pelagibacteraceae > Pelagibacter. Next base: position 26,846 of record CACHIS010000004.1, on the reverse strand, counting down.
ATTTTTTTTTACATCATCAACAATTTCTTTATCCTCAGCAGCAACAATTACCTCACCAATATTTGCATCTTGAGCCTTTTTAAAAACGTGTGAAATCATAGATAACCCATTAATTTTTAACAAAGGTTTTCTTGGTAATCTTGTGGCTGACAACCTTGATGGGATTATAACTAATGTCTTCATGGGTGTTTTCGATTTATTAACACAATATAAATAGAGGCAAAATTGTACATTAAAAATATAAGCAATTTTATATTTATAATGCTATATGTTCAAAATAATTTTTAATAAATGGATTCTTTTGAATTAAACAAAATAATTGCTGCTGTATTAATGGTTGCTTTACTCATAATTGGTATAAGTAAGCTTTCAGACGTCATTTTTTATGTAGAAAAACCAAAAACTCCAGGTTATGCGCCAGATGTGGTGCAGGCTGTCACTTCATCAACACAATCAAATTTGGAAGTAACTGAGGACAAAATTGATATCGCTGCTTTGATGTCCATGGGTGATCTCACAACTGGCGAAAAGGTTTTTAAAAAATGTGCAGCTTGTCACTCAATCGTTAAAGGTGGAAAAAACAATATAGGCCCTGCTTTGTATAATGTTGTTGGCAGGAAAGTAGGAGCTGTAGATGATTATAAATATTCTAAAGCACTCGCTGGATATGAAAAAGAATGGACCTTTGAAGAACTTAATGGTTACTTAATAAAACCAGCTAAATGGATTAAAGGTACAAAAATGGCTTTTGCCGGATTAAGAAAAGAAAAAGATAGAGCATCAGTTATTTTATATTTAAACGAAAATTCTGACAATCCACTGCCCTTACCTTAATTTTCCAAAACAATAAAGTAGTATAGATTTTTGAACATGAACTCTGTTAGCTGCTTGTTGCCAAACTTTAGATTGTTTGCTTAAAAAAACCTCATCATCTACCTCACTTCCTCTTGGTAAACAATGAAGAAAAATGCAATCTTCTTTAGCAAAACTCATCAATTTTTTATTAATCTTAAATTGTTTGAAAAAACTTAATTTTTTATTTATTTCAACTCTATCATTCATCGATATTACTTTATCTGAAAAAATAACATCAGCACCACTCACAGCTTTTTTTGGGTCGCTATAAATGTAAATTTTATTTTTATTTTTTTTTATATAATTTGTAATATCTTGATGAGGTCGGTAATTTTTTGGACAACCAATTTTCAACTTAAAAGAAAATTTAATTGAAGCAGCAATTAAAGAATTTAAAACATTGTTAGAGTCCCCAATCCAAGTAATATTTAATTTTGATATTGGTTTTTTCTTAATCTCTTCAACTGTAAATATATCTGATAAAATTTGTGTTGGATGGGAAGACGGACTCAATCCGTTGATAATTGGAATAGATATATATTTTTTGAATTCCTCTAACTTTATATCTTTATCTGTTCTTAGCATGAAAGCATTACCAAAATTTGACAATATTTTTGCAGTATCCTCAATACTTTCACCTCCTTTTGATAAATGTAGTTCATCCGGTCTAAGTGTTAAAGTACTGCCGCCAAGCTGTTTTATCGCTAAATAAAAACTCAATCTTGTTCTCAAACTAGATTTTTCAAACATTTGTATTAATAATTTACCTCTTAAAGGTATGCCTTTATCATATTCAAGATTATTTAGCTTTTTTCGCGCCTTCTTTCTTCTTTTGGCATCTATTAAAATTTTTTTAAGATCTTTCGATGGAATATCTTTCAAATTTATAAAATGTTTCATCTTATTTCAATTTTATACAAACTTTATCGATAATTTTTAATGCTTGATCTAATTCACTCTTTTTAACATTTAGTGGAGGTAAAATACGTACAACGTTTTCAGCTGCTCTTATAGTTAATAATTTATAATCCAATAGTTTCTGAATAAACTTTGATTGATCTTTATAAAGTTGAATTCCAATTAACAAGCCTCTTCCTCTTATTTCTTTAATTATTTTGGGATATTTTTCTTTAATTAAATTCAAATTCGTAATTAAGTATTTAGAAGAATTTTTTACATTATTTAAAAATTTTTTACTAGAAACTATATCCATAACTGTATTACCAACTGCCATAGCCAAAGGGTTTCCTCCAAAGGTAGAGCCATGAGACCCTGGTGTCATTCCTGCTGCAACCTTTTTATTCATTAAAACTGCTCCAATAGGGAAACCACCTCCAATACCTTTGGCGATCGGCACTATGTCAGGCTTAATTTTAGACCGTTCAAATGCAAAAAAATCGCCTGATCTTCCAACCCCGTCTTGAACTGAGTCCGCTATTAGTAAAATTTTTTTTTTGTTACATAGTTTTCTTAACTCTCTTAAACAAAAATCTGGAATTACCTTAATGCCTCCTTCACCCATTATATTTTCAACCATAATCGCAGCTGTATTTTTGCTAATCTTTTTTTTTAAAGATTTGTGATCTCCAAAAATAAAATGATCAAATCCAGGGACTTTTGGACCAAAACCTTCTGTCATTTTTTTTGAGCCGCTAGCAAAAATACTTGCAATTGTTCTTCCGTGAAAAGAATTTTTCACACATAAAATTCTATTTTTATGTGGTTTTCCTATAGAATAAAAATATTTTCTAGCAACCTTAATGGCAGCTTCTGTGGCCTCTGCCCCACTATTTTGAAACATTACATAGTCTGCAAAAGTTTTTTGGCATAATTTTTTTGCTAATTGTTCTCCCTCTGGAATCTGAAATGCATTCGATACATGCCAAAGTTTTTTTGATTGATCTTTTATTGTTTTTATTAATTTTGGATTAGCGTGACCCAAACAATTAACCGCAATCCCTTGAACAAAATCTAAATATTTAGTATTATTTGTAGTGTAAAGATAGGCACCCTTACCTCTTTTGAAGGAAATTTTCTTTCTACTGTAATTTTTAACCAAAAAACTCATAAATAAATTATTAATATACCTCTATATTTTAAGAATACATTCATACAAGTGCGGATTGAATTTTTTAAATAAATTTTTTGTTAACAAGTTTAAATAATAACTTGTTATCGGGCGAAAATTAACCTTATATTGTGTTAATTATATAAATATATACAATATATGGTTTAAAATGAGTTGGAATGATGAAAAAGTTGCTAAACTTAAAGAGTTGTGGGGAAAAGGAAAAACCGCAAGTCAAATTGCAGAAATTATCGGCGGCATTAGTCGTAATGCTGTTATTGGTAAAGCCCATAGACTTAATCTTTCAGCAAAAATAAAAACCAGAATATCGCCTAATAATAATTATACAAATATTCAAGATGAATTAAAGATTAAATCAAAAAAAGGTAAAAAAAGTAAATTCAAATCTTTAATCATTGAGAAAGATTTTGAGCCAGAAAGTCCTAAGCAGCTCGAAGAGCTAAATGATAATTCTTGTAAATGGCCAATTGGACATCCAGATGAAAAATCTTTTTATTTTTGTGGAAGAACATCATTAAAAGATTTTTCATACTGCAAGCTTCATTTATTATATGCTTACCAGCCAAAAGGTAAAAAAGATGATAATAACGACAAAGAAGAATTTCAAAATTATATCAATAAAAAAGAAAAAGCTGGATAGTTAAAGTTTTTAGTTTTCCTCATTTAAATTTTTGGACAAATATTTCTCAGTTGAAAACTCTCCTCCATCTCGCCACATAAATGAATATTTTTTTACTTCATTCTTAAAAAATAACTTACTTGGAATTCCAATATCTGAGTTGGTTTTATACTTTCCAGATGTAACATTATCATATTTCAATAATCTTAGTTGATCCTCTGTTAATAAAGGTTTGGGTAATAGCTGAAAAAATTTTGCAGAAAATTTAGCTAAAGATAATGGCATAGGTAGAAGTAATCTTTTCTTATCAATTAAATTTGAAAGTATTTGTAAAATTTCTTTAAAATTTAAAATTTCTGGACCAACACATTCTATGACTTGTGTCTCAATTTTGTTAGATAAGATATGGTAGATAATATTACTTAAATCAGTTGCATGTAAAGGCATAAACCTCGTTTTTCCAGAGTAATAAAGTGGGAAAACTGGTAGACGTCTTAATAAAGTCATAAATTGAGTGCTAAAATTATCAGAGCTTGAAAAAACAACAGATGGTCTAAGTATTGTAGTTTTTGAAAAATTCTTTAAAATGTTATTTTCCCCCTCGAGTTTTGAAATTGCATATTGAGAATCTACTGCATCATTTATACCAAGGGCTGAAATGTGAACAAAATGTTTTAAATTATATTTTTTGCAAAGTTTAGCTAAAAGAGTTGGGAAAACTGTGTGAATATTTTTGAATGTATCTCCACTTTTCTTCTCATATAAAATTCCTATTAAATTTATACAATAGTCAGCCTCACTAAATAATTTTTCAATTTTGTTTTCTTCAAAAATTTTAGCCTCTTTTATGTCGATAAAACCAGCATTCCCTTGTGTTTTTATTTTCAAACCTTTCTGATGAATATTTCTTGTAACAACTGTAACTTTAAGGTTATTTTTTGTAAGCTTTCTAATTAAGAAACTTCCAATTTGACCACTTCCACCAAAAATTAGACAATTTTTTGCTTTCATATATAAACGTTTAAAAATAGTTATGAATATTAAACTTCACAAAAGTGATTTACCAGATGATTTAGAATTAGGCAATTTAATAGCCGTAGATGGTGAATTTATGGGTCTAAATGTAAGACGAGATCCATTGTGCTTAATCCAAATTTCATCTGGCAATTCAGATGCTCACATAGTTCAATTGGATAGAACAAACTATAATGCACCAAATCTAGTTAAAATTTTAAAAAACGAAAATATAGTAAAAATTTTTCATTATGGAAGAGCCGATATGGCTTACATAAAATATTACTTAAAAACTGAAACAAATAATATTTTAGATACAAAAATTGCCTCAAAATTATCTAGGTCTTATTCTGACAATCATTCTTTAAAAACTCTTATTAAAGAATTTGTAAATATAGATATAAGTAAACAATTTCAAAATTCCGATTTTGGAGGTGAACTTACGCCCGCACAGTTAAAGTATTGCGCAAATGATGTTATATATTTGCATAAAATTCATGATGAATTAAATAAAATTCTTATTAGAGAAAATAGAATTGAGTTATACAAACAATGTTTAAATTTTTTAAAAACAAGAGTAGAATTAGATCTTGCATTTTTTAAAGATGATATCTGGGCACACTAGTGAAAAAAATTGATTATAAGAATATTGCAAAAAATGTAATTAATTTAGAAATAAAAGCTCTTCAAAAATTAAAAAGATCACTTAACCAAAATTTTAACAAAGCAGTAGATGCAATAGTTAATTGTCAATCTAAAGTTATATTTTGTGGTGTAGGAAAAAGCGGAATAATAGCAAATAAGATATCAGCAACTTTATCTTCAATTGGAACACCTTCTTTTTCACTATCTGCAAATGATTGTTCACATGGAGATATGGGAAGTATTACAAGAAAAGATGTTTTAATTTTGATAAGTTATTCAGGAAATTCTATTGAATTAAGAAATATAATTAATTATGCAAACAGGAATAAAATTTTACTTATCGGGATAACATCAAAAATAAATTCTGAACTTTATAAAAATAGCGATATTGGGCTGATAACCCCAGAAGTGAAAGAAGCTGGACTAGATATGATTCCAACATCAAGCACTATCAATCAACTTAGTATTGGAGACGCTTTAGCAATTTCAACTTTAAAGAAGAAAAAAATTAACAATATAGATTTTAAAAAATATCATCCTTCTGGAAATTTAGGAGAAAAATTAAAAACTGTGGAAGATCTGATGTTAACCAAAGATAAGATACCATTTATAGATGAAAATAAGTCAATGATAAAAGCATTAAAAATAATGACTGAAAAAAAATTAGGAACTTTAATAGCTCGCAATAAAAGAAAATTTACTACAGGTATAATAACTGATGGTCAAATTAGAAAACTTAATTCTAGAAATGTTGTAATGAATTTATTAAAAGTAAAAGATGTAATGACAAAAAACCCGATAAAAATTGAGAAAAACACTTTGGCTACTAAAGCTTTGTCAATTATGAATGAAAAAAAAATTACAAGTCTATGTGTTTATAATCGAAATAGAAAATCAAACACGATAGGAATTATACACGTGCATAATATTTTAAACAAAAGGATATATTAGATGATAAAAAAAAATATTCTACAAATCGGATTAATAATTTTCTTAGTGACGTTGACTGGATTTTTTTATCAAAAATACATGGTTTCAAATAGTAAAAATGACAGAATGTTAAAACAAAATGTTTCTACCAAAAAAATAGGTGAAGGTTTAACTTTAAAAGAGAATATAGAAGCAGCAAATATAATTGAAAATTTAAAATATACCTCAGAGGATTTGTTTGGAAATACATATATCATAAATGCAAAATCTGCTCAGGTCAAAGAAGGTAAAATTGATCAAGTTAAACTTTTTGAAGTTACAGCAAAAATTATTCAAAAAGATGACGAGATTATTTACATAAATTCAGATGTTGCTGATTACAATAAAATAAATAATAACACTATATTCAAAAAAGATGTCAATGTTAAATACGGTGATCAATCAATTGATGCAGAGCTGATTGACCTAGATTTCTCAAAAAATCTGATCAAAATTGAGGATGATGTTTATTATAAAAATAATAATATTAAAGTGAATGCAGATAAAATTGAAATAGATATTGAGAGCAAGAAATCAAAAATTACTATGAACAAAATTGAGGATAAAGTCAAAATATTTGCGAAATATTAATCATGTCAGTCATAAAAAAATTTAGAATTAAAAACTTTAAAAAAAAAACAGAACTTTTGAGACTAGAAAAAATATCTTTACATTTTGGTAAAAGAAAGATTCTAGAAAATTTAACTTTTAATTTAAATAGGGGTGAAATTTTGGGTTTACTAGGACCCAATGGAGTTGGAAAATCTACAATATTTAATATTATAATTGGCTTACTAAAACCAAATTATGGGTCGATATTTATTGAGGGAACAGATGTAATAAATGATACAATTTTTAATAGAACAAAAAAACACAAAATTGGTTATGTGCCACAATATGGGGGGTATTTTCATGATCTTACTTTAAGAGAAAATCTCAAAGCAATTAGTGAAATAGTTATTGAAAATAAGAAATTGAGAGACGAGAAGATAAATTTATTAATTTCTAAATTTGAGCTTGAGGCTCTACAAAATATAAAAGCTGAGTTTTTATCAGGCGGACAAAAAAAACGTTTAGTTATCTCTTTAGCTCTAATGAGTGACCCTAAAATATTACTATTGGATGAACCATTCGCAGCGTTGGATATAATGACAATTAAGAATCTTCAACAAATAATTGTTGATTTACAAACACATAACAATATTTCAATTATTTTATGTGACCACCAAGCTAGAGACCTATTAACATGTGTTGATTTAGCGATTGTGCTTTCAAATGGAAAAGTTATTGCAAAAGATACTCCTAATAATTTAATTAGAAATATTGATGCTCAAAACGCATATTTTGGGGACTCTTTTAAAATTAATTAAGATATCAAACATGCATATCATAAAAATTAAGAATAAGATTCAAAAATTTAATAAAAATCTTTCTATTGAAGGGGATAAAAGTTTATCTATTCGATGGGCCCTTATCGCATCACAATCAAAATCAAAATCTAGATCAATTAATTTGCTGTATTCAGAAGATGTGATTAATACTTTAAAATGTCTTAAAAAACTTGGTGTAAAAATTAAAATATCAAAAAATTTTTGTGAAATAAATGGTGTGGGTTTAAATGGATTTAAATACAAAAAAAACCTAACATTAAATGCTGGTAATTCGGGTACTTTGGGAAGACTTATGATGGGACTTATGACTCATTCAAAGGACACAGTAAAATTAAAAGGTGACAAAAGCTTATCAAAAAGAGATTTTTTAAGAGTTATTAAACCCTTAAGAAAATTTGGAGCAAATTTCACAAGTAATTTTGGAAAACTCCCAATAAAAATTAAAGGAACCAATAATCCAAAACCAATAATTTACAATGAAACAAAAGGATCTGCCCAAGTTAAAAGTTCTGTTATGCTAGCTGCGTTAAATACTGATGGAGAAACAATAATCAAAGCTAAAAAATCAAGAGATCATAGTGAACTTCTTTTTAAATATTTAAATTTACCTATTAAAGTAAAGAAAAGAAAAAATCATGACTTGATTAAGATCAAAGGAAAAAAAGAAATACCCCCATTAAACTACAAAATACCGTCTGATCTAAGCTCTTGTGCTTTTTTTATAGTGCTTACTATCCTATCAGAAAATTCTAAATTGAAAATTAGAAATGTTAATATCAATCCTTCAAGGATTGGTATATTGCATATTCTTAGGTTGATGGGAGTTAAAATAAAAAAAACAAATTTCAGGAAATATAAAGGTGAGTACATAGCAGATCTAACTATAATGAGTACAAAAAAAATTAAAGCTGTTAATTGTTCCTCAAAATTAAATAGTTCTGCAATAGATGAATTTTTACTAATATTTCTTGTGGCAGCTAAAGCTAAAGGAGTCTCTTATTTTAAAAATTTATCTGAATTAAATGAAAAAGAAAGTCCAAGATTAGAGTGGGGATCAAAAATACTTAACAAAATGGGAATTAGAAATATTTTAACAAATAAAAGTATAAAGATTTATGGAAATCCTAACTTAAAAATAAAAAACAAAATAATTATTAAAAATTTTCTTAAAGACCATAGAGTATTTATGACATCTGTCATAGCAGCATTAATTTTTGGAGGTGATTGGTCTATATCCAATAAAGACGCTATAAAGACTTCTTTCCCCTCATTCTTAAAAAAAGTTAAGTATTTAGGGGCAAAAATACGCTAAATTCTCTTGATCTTACGTTTAATTTTATCTAAAAGTGCGAAGTTTTTTTAAACTTAATAATGGAAATAAATATTTAAATTAATGGAAGTATACAAAGATCTATCAAACCCAGCATCTAAAGAGTTTGAGAACTTATTGAATAATCAGCTTTCAAAAATCAATATAGAAGAAGGAAAAATCATTGAAGGTAAAGTAAATAAAATTACTGAAAAGTACGTTTTTCTTTATATCCCAAACTTAAAATCTGAGCCAGTTTTAGACATTAACGAACTCAAAACAATGGGGTTAAGTGAAAAAGTTAAAATCGGTGAAACAATTCCAGTATTATTAGAAAAAATTGAGGATAGAAATGGAGATGTAATCGTATCTGCTAGTAAAGCTCAAAAAATAAAAGGTTGGGATAAGTTAGTTGAAGCCTATGAAAAAAAACAACCAATTATGGGAAAAATAATTTCGAAATGCAAGGGTGGATGTATAGTAGAACATATAGAGACAGGCTCTTTAATGTTTTTACCAGGATCTCAAATAAGTGATAAGCCACTCAAAGATATAAGTCATCTAATCAACGAGCCGCAAAAATTTGCATTAATAAAATTAGATAAGGTTAGAGGCAATGCCTGTGTTTCTAGAAAAGAAATAATTTCAACATTTAAAAAAGAGGATAAAGCTAAAATAATAGAAAAATATAAAATAGGAGATATCATTAAAAATGCTGAGGTAAAAGGTTATAGTTCATTTGGATGTTTTTTTAATGTTAATAACGAACTAGATGTTCTTGTCCATCTGCAAGAAATTTCCTATAGCAGAGTAAATCACCCCGATGAAGTTTTCAACATAGGTGAGAAACATGATCTAAAAGTTATAAGTATCGATAAAGAAAAATTACAAATTGGATGTTCAATAAAACAATTATCTCCAGATCCTTTTGAACATGTCGAGAACTATCAATTAAATAAAATATATAAAGTTAAAGTCGTAAAAATTATTGATTTTGGAGCATTTTGTGAGTTAGAGCCAGGTTTAACAACTTTGCTTCATTCAAGTGAGCTTAGCTGGACAAAAAAGAATGTGTCTGCGAAAAAAATGTTTAAAGTTGGTGACGAAATAGACTGTGTAATAACTGAAATCGATAAAGATAAGAGAAGAATTGCAATTTCATATAAATTAACAAAACCAAATCCGTTTGTGGTTTTTGAAAAAAAATATCCCGTTGGGACGATAATTGAAACACAAGTTGTTAATAAGAATGAATACTCCTTATTTGTTAGTGTAAAAGATTTAGATTTAGACGCATTCTTACACTGTAATGATCTAACTTATCTAAACAATGGAGAAGAAGAGTTAAAAAAATATAATATTAATGATAAAATAAAAGTAAAAGTACTAGAGATTAAAAAAGATGAACAAAAAATTAGAGTTGGTTTAAGACAAACTCAATCTGATCCATTTGATTGGTTCAGAGATCAAAAGATTAATCAAATAATTACAGTCAAAATTATTTCCACTGATAACAAGGGACTAATTGTAAGACCTGAGGGATGTGAAATGGACTTCAATATAAAGAAAAGTCAGATAGCAATAAGTTCTGCTGATGCCCGCCCTACAAGATTCACTGGTGGTGAGAGAATTGATTGTGCTATCTCGGAATTAGATTTTGAAAAGAGAAAAGTGTCTTTAAGTATAAAGTTATTAGAGGAAATACAAAAGCAGGAAGCTTTGGATAAGTATGGTGCTGAAGGTTCAGGAAAAAATCTACCTTTTTCATCTTTATCAGATGAATTAGAAAAGAAGAAAAAAGATTAAAATTAGAAATTTAAATTGGCTATTGTAAAATCAAAGCTTTTAAAACAACTTCAAAAAAACTACCCAAATTTTTTAAAAAAGGATTTAGAAAAATTTACTAATATTCTGTTAAATGAGATAAAAAAAACTCTCAAAAGAGGCGAAAGAATTGAGCTTAGGGGGTTTGGTGTATTTTCGACAAATATCCAAAAATCTAGAATATCAAGAAATCCTAAAACAGGTGAGAAAGTTAACACACCAGAAAAAAAAACAATCCACTTTAAAATGGCAAAAGAAATGTTTAAAAAAATAAATAATGAAAAAGAATAAAATATTTGTTGCATGTGATACTGTTAATATTTCAAAAATAAAAGAAATTATCAAAAAAACAAAAAATTCTAAATTAAGAGTAGGTTATAAATTTGGATTAGAATTTTTAAATTCAAAAAAGGGAAGAAATTTTTTATCCAATTTAAAAGGTAAAATAACTTTCGCAGATTTAAAACTTCACGATATACCCAATACATGTAGATCAACAATTGAAGCAGTAAAAGATTTAAAAGTTAATTATCTTACAATTCATATAAGCTCAGGTTTTGAGGCTCTTAGAGCTGCAAAGAAAGTCTCAGGCAAAATAAAATTAATAGGTGTGACGGTTCTTACTTCTTTAGATAACAAGGCATTAAGAGAAATTGGATTCAATAAAAGTGTTAAAAAATTAGTGCTTCATCAAGCAAAGTTAGCGAGTAAAGCAAAATTAGATGCCATAGTGTGTAGTGCACAAGAAGTGAAGATTGTTAAGAAACAATTTAAAAAAGAAATAATTACTCCGGGAATAAGATTTACTAAAAAGATAAATGATCAAAAAAGAATTTTGACTCCTAATGAAGCTTATGCAAATGGAGCCGATTGGCTAGTTATAGGTAGAGACCTTACAAAAGGAAATATAAAAAAAAATACGCAATCATTAATTAATCATTTAAGTCAATGATTAAAGGATTGAAAATTTGTGGGGTCTCAGATCCTAAAACTTTAAATTTTATTTTAAATCACCCCCACTCCCCAAAATTCATAGGCTTCATAACAAACTACGAAAAAAGTAAAAGATTTGTTGAATATAAAAAATTAAAGCAATTAATTAATGTTGATAAAAAACAGGTGAATTTTACATCTGTGCTTGTAAAACCATCAGATGAAATATTAGAAAAGATAAAATATTTGAATTTTGATTATTATCAACTTTATGATGTAAACCCTGAAAGAACAGAAGAAATTAAATTAAAATATAAAATCAAAATAATTACTGCAATTACTGTCTCCAGCAAAGATGATGTGAATGAATATAAGAATTATTCAAATATTTCAGATATAATTCTATTTGACTCAAAGGGTTATCATAAGTCTGAAGGTTTTGATCACAATTTACTAAATGGGGTACCTAAGGAATTAAACAAAATGATTGCAGGAAATATTCAAATAGATGATATTCCCAATTTTAGAAATAAAGATTTTATAATTGATCTTAGTGGAGCACTAGAGGATGAAAATGGAAAAAAAGATATAAATAAGATCAATAAATTGCTAAATATGTCTTCAAAATATGAAACTTAAAAAAGGGATACAATTAATTGATCAGGGAAATAAACTTGGTTTCTGGGGGGGGGAAATTTGGAGGAAACTTTGTGCCTGAAACTTTAAAAAAGCCAATCGAAGATTTGGAGATCCTATTTAATAAATTAAAAAAAGATAAAAACTTTATCAGTGAGAGAGATAAATATTTCAAAAATTGGGTTGGAACTCCTACTCGTTTCATAAAATTAGAAAACTTATCAAAATATGTGGGGGGCGCACAGATTTGGTCTAAAGTTGTTTCAGATGCTAATGGTGGAGCACACAAAATCTACAATGCTACAGTCCATTGTTTACTTGCAAAACGTGCTGGTAAAAAAATTATATGTGGAGACACAGGCGCAGGATATGCAGGTAAAATGCTTAGTATGGCAGCTAAAAAGTTTGGTTTGAAGTGTAAAATTTTTATGGGAGCTAAAGATATAGATAGACAACAACCAAATGTGAAAGCTATGAAAAAAAATGGAGCCGAAGTTATACCCGTTTACTCTGGTAGTCAGACGCTTGTTGATGCTGTTTCAGAATGTATGCGTTTTTGGGTTGCTAATTGTGATACAACCGCAATGTGTGTTGGAAGCACTGTAGGACCAGCAATTTTTGTTCGAATTTGTGGGTGGAGCACAAGTCAAATATCAAGAGAACTAAAAATTCAATTACTTGATGAGTTTGGATCAATTCCAAAAAAACTCAAACTTTACAATTGCGTAGGTGGTGGAAGTTCAAGTTTTGGATTTTGGAATGAATTTATGGATTATGATAAGAAACAATGTGAATTTATTGGAGTAGAAGCTGGTGGACCTGCAAAAAGTAAAAAACATGCTGCACCTCTAACATACGGATCTAAAATAGGTATTCTTCATGGAGCAGCCCAATATGTTAATCAAAATTCAGAAGGTCAAATTGAAGAAACTGAGTCAATCTCTGCTGGGCTTGATTATCCAGGAATTTCTCCTCTTCATTGCTTTTTAAAAGATACTAAAAGAGCAAGATACACAGCTGCAAGTGATGAAGAGGCATTAGAGGCTTTCAAACTTGTAACAAAATTCGAAAAATTAAGACCTTCACTTGAACCAAGTCATGCTTTCTCAGTTGCAATAAAAGAGTCAAAAAAATTAAATAAAGATACAATTGTAGTAGTTAATAGTTGTGGAGACGCATACAAAGACCGAAGCATTTTGCGGAAAAGATTAGGAAAAAAATATGTTAAATCCAATTAGTGCTGCTTTTAAAAGAGCAAAAAAAGAAAATAGACCTGCTCTATTAACCTATACTGTTGCTGGTGACAGCACCAAAAAACAATCATTAGAAATTCTAAAATCAATTTCTAAAAATGCTGATATTTTAGAGTTGGGCGTCCCACATAACACTCCTGTTGCTGATGGAAGTCAAATCCAAACCAGCGCATATCGAGCAATTAAAAATGGAATTAGAACAATTGATATTTTTAATATCGTTAAAGACTTCAAAAAATTTAATAAAACTAAACCAGTAATATTAATGGGCTATTATAATATGATATTTCAATATGGTGAAAACAAGTTTTTAAAAGAATGTAAAATTTCAGGTGTAAATGGACTGATAGTTGTAGACTTACCTTGGCCAGAAAATTCGAAATTCGCAAAAAAATGCAAAAAAAAATCAATATATTTTATTCAGCTTTTATCACCCACAACAACAAATAAAAGATTAAATAAAATCATAAAATACTCTCATCAAATGAATTACTTCATTTCAATGTTAAGTACCACAGGTGGCAAATTAAAAGTTTCACCAAAAGAAATATTAAAGAACTACAAAAAAATTAAAAGGATCAATCCAAAAAAAGAAGTTGTTATTGGATTTGGAATTACAGAAAAAACTATTGGAAAATTGAAATCTGCTGATGGATTGGTTGTGGGAAGTGCTATTTGTAAAGAAATTACAAGAAGTTTAAAAAGTGGACAAAATCCTGTCACAAATGTAGGTAGTTTAGTTAATAAATTAAAAAATAAAATAAAATGAATTGGATTACAAAAATTATTAAAGCTGGTGAAAAAATAAAGTCAGCTATCCATAAAAGAGCTACAAAAGAAGATATTGCAAACAGTGATTGGACTTCATGTTGCAAAGGACCAATTTTAAAAAAAGATTTAGAAAAAAACTTTTGGGTTTGTCCAGAGCTAGAGTGCAACAAACACCATAGAATAAATCCAAAGCAAAGATTTGATATTTTGTTTGGAAAAAATAATTATGAGGTATTTAAAACACCAATACCAAAAGACGACCCATTAAATTGGACAGACTCGAGAACTTACAAGGAAAGATTAAAATCTGCGAGAAAAAAAACTGGTATGGATTGTGGTATGATGGTTGTTAGTGGTTTATTAAGTGATATTAAAGTCACGGCAGTAGCATCTGACTTTGATTTTTTAGGGGCCTCAATGGCGGCTGCAGAAGGAGAGGCCTTTCTCTATGGGATTCAATACGCAATAGAAAATAAAACTCCATTTTTGTGTATAAGTGCGGGGGGCGGCATGAGAATGATGGAAAGTTTAATTTCGTTGTCTCAAATGACTAGAACCACATTAGCGATAAGTGAACTCAAGAAAAATAATCTTCCCTACATTGTTTGTATTACAGATCCTACTGCGGGGGGTATTACTGCATCTTATGCAATGCTAGGTGATATTCATATTGCAGAACCAGGTGCACTTATTGCATTTGCTGGTGCTAGAGTAATTCAAGGTACAGTCAAAGAAGAATTGCCTGAAGGTTTTCAAAAAAGTGAGTATGTTGAAAAAACTGGATTCGTTGATTTAATTGTTCAAAGAAAAGACCTTCCCGAAAAAATTGGAACTCTATTATCGATATTGTTAAAGAAAAATTCTGCTATAAGCACTGAACAAGATGAAACTACAGAAAATACTCAGTCGCTTTCTAAAATTGCATAAAAAAGAGATAGATCTTAGTTTAGATCGAATTAAACATCTTTGTAAAAAACTAGGTAATCCGCAAAATAAAATCAATACGATAAGTTTTGTTGGAACTAATGGCAAGAATTCAACAATTCAAGCTAGTTATTCAATTCTAAAAGAGGCAGGAATAAAATGTAACGTTTATACAAGTCCTCATATCCAAAAAATTAATGAAAGATTTGTTTTTAATAATCAGCAATTAAAAGATGAAGAACTTGCCTCTCTTTTTGAAGAAGTAGAAAAAATAAATGATAATAAACCAATTACATTCTTTGAAATTTTAACAGCATGTTTCTTTCATAAGGCAGCTCAATACCCAGAGAATCTTAATTTAGTGGAGGCAGGTTTATTTCACAGATTTGATGCAACAAATATTTTAAATAATAACATGGCAAGTGTAATTACATCTATTTCAAAAGATCATCTAGACTGGCTTCCGGAGAATGAAAGAACAATTGATAAGATTATTTATGAAAAAACCTCAAAACTTTTAAATTCAAATATTATTGTTGCTAAACAAAATACTATTTCAACAATGGAAAAAATTAAGAAAACTATCGGTGAAAATAAATCCAATAAATATTACTTTGATGAGGACTTTTCATATTCCTTCGGAGAAAATGAATTTTTTTATTATGAAGATAAATTTGGTGATTTAAAATTACCAAAACCAAATATTTTAGGGCAATACCAACTTGAAAATATCTCAACTGCTATTGCTGTTTTAAGAATTTTAGATCTAGATATTAAAGACATACATATAAAAGATGGTATTCAGAAAATTAATAATATTGCAAGACTTCAAAAAATTGAATCTGGTAAATTAAAAAATTTGGTCAAAGATAATTTATTTTTAATTTCTGGAGACCATAATGAAGATGGTGCAAGAGTATTAAATGAGTATCTTGAAAGTTTAAATTGTAGAAAACATATTATAATTGGAATGATGAAAAATAAAGATCATAAAAAATATATAAGTTATTTTAAAGATATTGCCTCAATAACAACTGTAGATATAAAAAGTCAACCTAATGCAATAAGTGGAATTGATCTTAAAGAAAAATTTAAAAATATCTCAAACGTAAATCATAAAAAAAGTATAGAGGAAGCTATAAAAGCAGTAGATTTGGGTAAAGGAGATCTCGTGCTTATTACTGGATCTTTATATCTCTGTTCTGAGGTATTAGATTTAAATTAGATATTTTTCTCCAAAAACTCTTTCATTTGACTTTCAGGCACTCCACCAACTTTTCTATCTACTTCAATGCCTTTTTTATAAATAATTACAGTTGGAACCCCTCTAATACCAGCAGCACTACCTGTGTTAATTCCACCATCTTCTATATCAGCATAATAAAATCCAGCTTTATCTTTATATACTGTTGCAAGTTTATCCATAATCGGTTTTAGGGTTTTGCAAGGTCCACACCACGCTGCACTAAATTGAATTACAGAGACGTCCTCGCTCTTTATTGTGTTTTCAAAATCTTCGTCTTTAAAATTTGTAAGCATAATAGTCTTCTATTAATTTAAAAGTTAAAGTCAACTATGCAATTTCATATTTCTTTTCAATTGACATAATAAATTCATTTATTTCATCTAGTTTTTTTAGTTCCTGTTCATCGTCTCTTTTATCTGCTTGGTCTCTCAAATAATCAATTTCATTGTACGCCATATTTACTGTTTGCCACTTCTCCTTATTTTTACTTAAAATGCGTCTAGCAATTTCGCTTTTAATATTTTTATATAAATCTGGCGGTAAAATTTGGGGTGCTTCTTGATAAATTATTTTTTGTCCAAACCAACTACATCTTTTATCTTGAAATTTATCTAGTAATCTCAACTTGTCTTCCCAAGATGAACTATGCCATGTTTTAAAAAGAGCGGTGTCTTTATTGGGAATAAATTTTTCATATAACGTTTCTTCGGGTAATAGATCTTCTTGGGTCTTAGTTTGCGCTTTTTCCTCTGCTACCTCTTTATTTATAATTTGTATATTCCTGCAAAAATTTTCATTGTTTCTTACCATTTGAGCACGTTTTTTAATTGTTTCTAGATCTAAGTCTAAATAAGGTTTTTGTTTTAGAGCAAAATCTTTGTCCAAAATTACTGGAGCTTTATTAGTTTTTAAAACTCTTAAAGCCTTTGGACTATATTTTTTCAATATATCTCTTAATTGATTTACTGTTAAGTTTAATAATGGTTCTGGATCTCTTCTTAAATCCCAAGCATATCCCCACGATGCGTAAGATGGATGAAAACAGTGATTAGGATGTAGTGTGCTAATGAGATACATCATATTTCTACCCTTCACGTTTTCAAAAATAGTATATATGCCTTCATTTTTTAAAAACGTTTCTACGCTTGTTTTAGTTGATGTTTTTAAAAATATTTCCCAATTTTCTTTATGTTTATCTTTAATAATTCGAAGGACCTTTAATGAATTTTGAGCATCAACGTAGGCAGTGTGACTTGCTGAAGTGTCGAAACCTTGCATTCTTGATAAAGATTCTAATGCTAGGCTTGGGTTACCTGCCTCTGTTAATTCTGTTTTTAAAGTTTCGGAATTTAACGTTTGAGCTGCCCTAGCTATGTGTAAACCATCATGCTCACTATTAGGTGATGAGTGAGTTGCGTAAGGGTAACGATTCCCTTTAAAAAAATTAAAATGAAACATTCTTCGGTCAAAATTTAGATTTGACCAACCCATAAACATCGCTGGAGCGCATTTTGAGAAAAAATTCTCGACAGCACCTAAAAAATCATAATGTGAATAATTGCCTTTAGTAAGTAAATCAATGCTAGTTGAATTAACAAGTAAAGCCTTTGCACTTGGCACCTCACCTTCTGGCATTCGCCCTCTAATATTTAATTTTCCAATTTCTCTTAAGTTTTTATCAACTACAACAGCTCCAACCTCAATTATGGATCCCCATATTGTTGAATTCGTGGTTTCGGTATCGTAAATTACAATCTTATCCATTTTTTATTGAACCAAATTATTCATCTCATTAAATTTTTTTAATCTACCTAAAAATAAATTTTGATATGTAATTAATTCTGGTCCTTGAATCTTAAACTCTTGAAATAAATTATCCACTGTGCAAACAAGAATAATACAAGCTGTAATATTAGAATTATACACAACATTATGTGCTAAAGAGTAAGCCGCAGTTTGTAAAAACCAAGAGTCTATGTACTCAGCTTTTTTTGGTTTGTTTGACTGCTTAAAATCAATTATCGTTTCTTTTCCCTCATAAACACCAACGCAGTCTGCTGTTCCTGCATATCTATCAGGATAATGCATAGTGGCCTCCACACCATATATTTCCTCTAATCTGTTTGTTAAACCCTTATCAATAATTTCTTTCGCCATTTTTTTATATTGCTCATTGTCTTCAAAAAAACTCAAATTTTCTCTTCCCAAAAGAAAAGACTCTAAATAGCTGTGCATCTGAGAACCTCTGCTACTTGCTGCCTTTGTAATAGCTTCAGCTTCTTTATGACCAGTTCTTTCTCTCCAGTTAGCCAAAGCAGCTTTTTCTTCATCGCTGCGAGTAAAGTCTAGCACGGATGTAACTGATGGTAGCTTTAACTCTCCTAGTAAATATCTTCTTATTCCATCTTCTGTTGCTCTTGAACTTTTAGGATAGTCATATTTTTTGTTCCAACGCATGTGATTTCTTATAGTCGGTATTATCTAAAAAAAGAAATTATTTTTTGACTTGTTTATTTCTTTCAACAAAACTCTCAACGTTCTCTGTTAGGACAGCTTTTTCAACTTGCTCGGGATCTTTTATATTTTCTAAAGTTCTAGTAATTGATCTTGCATCTTTTCCAAAACTATCAACAACCGTCATGGCCTCTTCAAGTTTTTTTCTTAATTTATAAATATTATCAAAATGACTAGAAAATCTCGTACTTATAGTTTTTAAATGATCATAAATCTCTGTTGCGTGTTTTGAAATTTTAAGAGACTGAAAGCCCATGTGTAAAGACTGTAAATAAGCTGAAAGAGTATTTGGGCCACAAATTACTATTTTATATTTTTTCATTAATTCTTGAGTTAATAACTCCTTAGTGCTTGGGTCTTGATACTCAGTTAATTCTTTATAAAGACTTTCTGTAGGAGCATACACTATTGCAAAATTTGAAGTTTTAGGTGGTACAATATATTTCTCCATGACACTTTTTGCTTTGGCCTTAAATGCACTTGCTAATTTTGTTCTAGCATCAGAAACTGCTTTCTTATCATCAGCCTCGTGCGCATCTGTAATTGCCTTAAATTTTTCTACTGGAAAATGAGAGTCTACCGGAACCAAAACATCTCCTTGAAGCCTGATTGCAAATTCTACATTTTCACTTGTATCTTCTTTCATTTTGACATTAGTCATATATTGAGACGCAGGTAATAAGTCTTTAATCAAAGCATCCAAAGAATATTCAGCTAAAGTTCCATACTTTTTAACCCCTGCTAAAATTTTTGTAATCCCTTCTTGGCTTTGATTTAAGAGCTTTACTTGTTCATTAAAATTACCAACCTTCTCATCAACTTTAGTAAGTGCCTCGGTCATATCCTTTGTAACCCCAGTTGATAAAGAGTTAAATGAGGTAGACATCGAGCTTAAAGATGTATTGATTGTAGAGTTTAAGCTATCTTTTAATCTAATAATTTCCGCATTCAAATTTGCTATTTCATTAGTCTCATCAGCTCTGTTCTCTTTCTTGGACTTTATATTTAAATACAAAATAGCCAAGATTGCTCCAAACATTAAAATCAAAATTATTAATAAAATTGTGTCCATGATTCGTAACTTGTATTATAAGGGATTTTTATGGAATTATATCTTATTTTGAAAATTATTTTTGGAATAGGGGTTCTAATAGCCACTTATGCAATAATAAGAAATTTAGATATCATCAAAATTATTCTTATATACTTTAAAGATAAATTACTTAGAAAGTAATTTGACAAAGTTTTTTAAACCTTTTTTTTTACTATTTTTTTTTGAAATAAAAATACAAGCTTGAGATTTTAATATTTCTCCATCTTTCAATATACGTAGGTTATTTGCTCTAAGAGTCTCACCTGTAGATGTTATGTCTGTAATTAATTCAGCTGAACCAGTAAAAGGGTACGCCTCAGTTGCTCCTAAACTATCAATCAATTTAAATTGAGTAACACCTTTTGAAAATAAAAAATCCCTAGTTAAATTTGGATACTTAGTTGCAACTCTTAATCTTTTTTTTTTTTTATCTCTAAATTCAAATGCAATTTCTTCTAGGTCAGCTATTGTTTGAACATCGATCCAAGGATCAGGTATAGCTACAACTAAATTAGCATTTCCAAAATTAAGTTTTTTAATAACATTTATTTTGTTTTGGGTATTGATCTCACTTTCTTTTAATAAATCAAAACCAGAAAAGCCGATATCTAAAGAGCCATCTCCTAATCTTTCAATAATTTCTCTAGCGTGCAAATATAAAATTTTTATGTTTAATTTATTTTTTATTGAGCCTATCAAATCTCTTTCCCCTCGCTCAGAAATAAGCTTTAATCTTTTTTTAGTAAAAATTTTTAAAACATCTTTTCTTAACCGCCCCTTACTTGGTATTCCTATATTTATTAAATTTTTCATAATTGATAATTTAAGTTAAAAGCTGCTCCAACTGCTGGTACTTGTTTTTTTGAACCAAGATCAGAAATTAATTTGTCATAACGACCACCATTACAACAATTAATAATTTTCGACTTTAATTTGATATCTATTTTAAAAACTATGCCAGTGTAATACTCCAATTGTCTACCAAAGCCTGATGAGAAAACCACATTCAATTTAGATATTTTGTTTTTTGAGACAGGAAAATATTTCTGATCAACAAAAAGGTTTATTTTATATTTTTTAAAGAATTTATTTAATTCCTTTGCAGCTTTATTTATTGGACATTTAATTTTTAAAAACTCTTTAATGATTTTTGATGTATTGCTTCCTTTACTTGCTCTTCTTGGATCCTTAATCTTTTTATCAAACCTTTCTAAAATTTCCTTTAATGTTCTACCTGCAACAATTGATGATTGATTATCCTTTAACATTTTTAAATATCGTCTTTTATCAACTTCAACAATAGTTGGATCTACATCAGAATTTGTCTCTAATCTTTTTATTAAATCACTGAAATAATCTTCTCGCCAAAAATGTCTTGTGAGTCTTAATTTCCATCTTTTTGGTATATCTAATTTAGAAATTAAAAGATTAAAAATCTCTACATTACCAATAGTTAGAGTGCCAGTTGAGTATTTCAAATTTTTGAGTGATTTAATTGATGTATTTATTATTTCTTTGTCGTCATTTTTTTCATCTTTCGATCCTATAATCTCAAAACCAACTTGATTTCGAATTATAGAGTCTTTTTTGTTTTGAGATTTTCTATAAGCCTGTCCATCATAAAATATTTTTTCTTTACCTTTTAAATTGTTTTCTAAATATCTAAGACAAGACGCAATGGTAAGGTCGGGTCTCAAACATAATTCATTACCTGTCTGATCTGTAAATGAAAAAATAAATTTTCTAAAACTCTCACCAGATCTTTGAACTATATGATTAGTCTCAATAACTGAGGGTAATTTAATATATTTAAATCCTTTAGACAGAACTGATCTAAGGATTTTTTCAGATAAATTTTTTGATTTCATTTATTAAATTTTCTTTTGGAAATGTGATTTGGTTATTTTCTCCTTTGGCCCCAAGTAGATTTTTTAATGTTATTTTATTATCTTTAAATTCATTTTCACCACAGATAACTGCAACTGGACATTCTCTTTTGTTAGCATAAGTAAGTTGCTTACCTAGATTTTTTTTACTATCCAAAAATATTTCAGAATTAATATTATTTTTTCTTAAATTGTTTAAAATTTCGTAGTAATTTTTTAAATATTTTTCATCCATTACACAAACAATAACTGGATTTTGTGTGTCAATTTCTACTTGATTTAATTGCATCATAGCGAAAAGCAATCTATCAACACCGATACTTATACCTGTCCCCGGAATATCTACACCCTTAAATCTCGAAATTAATTTATTATACTGTCCACCTGAACAAATACTTCCAATATCAACTTCCTTACCTTTGATATTTTTTGCTTTAAAATTTAGATTGGTTTCAACACAAAACCCATCGTAATAATCTAGACCTCTAACTATCGTAAAATTAGTTTTTACTTGATCAGGGTAATCCCCAAAGTTTAAAACTTCAAATAATTCCTCTAATTCTTTAATGCCCTCTTGAGTAACAGAATTTTTAAAATTTTCTTTAAGTTCTGCCAAATCTTTAATACTTAAAAAATCCAAGATTTTTGAAGCTTGCTCATCACTTAAGTTTGCTCCTTTTGTTATAGCTCCACTTTTATCTTTTCTCTGTTTTTTTAATAATTCTTCGACACCCTTTAAACCAAACCCAGGTTTATCAAGTTTGTCGATAGCTCTCATCACCTTAGTTTGTTTGTCTTTTTCAATTTCTAAATCTTCAATTAAACCTTGGACGATTTTTCTGTTACTTACATTAATGGTAAACTGATTTTTTTTTAAATTACAATCTAATAAAGTATTTGTGATTAAATTACATAACTCAGCATTAGATTGTGCTGGATTAACATTTCCAACTATATCAGCGTCTGCTTGAGTAAACTCCCTATATCTAGCATTTCCAGATTTTTCGTTTCTGAAAACATTTTGAATCGCATATCTTTTATAGATTGAGGGGAGCTCTTGATTATTTTGCGCAACAAATCTAGCTAGCGGACTAGATAAATCATATCTTAAAGTAATATTCTTTTCGCCATCATTAAAAGAGAAAACATCAGACATAGGATTATTATCATCCTCTGCAAGAAAGGATCCTATATTTTCACTTATTTCAAATGATGGAGTCTCTAATGGATCAAATCCATATTTAATAAAATTTTTCTCAATGACTTTTAATAGTCTTCTTTTGAGAAGTAATTTTTTGCTCCATCTATCTTCAAAACCTGACGGTGTTCCAGGAATTAATTTATTTTCTTTATTCATTTTTTGGTACCTTGAGTAGGTTACGCTCCTACGACTTCGGATCCACAAACCGACGTGATACTATTTCACCATCAAGGCATATCCTTTTTGTTTTTATCTTATTTTAAGTTTATTTAAAATTATTTAATAAAAGATTTAATGCTAGCCTTAGCCAGCGTGGAAATGAGCGTGCGCACCTGTATTATTCACTCCAAGATCTACTTGAAAATTTATTTTTAACAGGGTGTTTATTTCATCTATTTTCATGAGAAACCTTTTAGACAAAAATTAAAATTTTTCAACCCTTAAAAGAAATGTCTTTTTCTTATTAAGACATCTCTTTATTCAGATCGTGATATATGACTGGAATTTCATGTACTTTTGAATTTTTATTAAACCAATAGGACATAAATCTTTCAGCTAAAAAACCATAAGTTCTTGACTCATATCCTTTTAATTCGAAACCAAGAAAAGTTTCACATTTTTCCAGCCATGGAAACAAAGTTTCGTAGTATTTATTCATCAATTCTTTAGACTTACATATAAACATATTACCATAATTAAATGAGATATTTTGTTCTACGAAAAGTTTAAAATCTTCTCTATCGTTTTGACTCAATAGATCTATAGCTTTGTCTAGAATTCCATTGCCGTGAAACATATCAAATTGAAACCTTATGCTTCTCCCTTTGTTAAATACTGCTCCAGGATTTCTTAAAAAAGCAAGTTTTCCATACTTAATTATTTTAATCAAAGGTATTTGATTTAAGTAGATATGCTCGCCAAGAATTACATCATATTTTTCCCAACTAGATGGAATTTTTTTTAAAATTTTTTTATTAATATCTAAAGATTTATCTGTGTTATCAAATTCATTTTTCCAAAATCTTCTATATCCACAAAAACCAATCCATTTATCGTTTTGAATACTTTTAAGCTTATTTTTCCAAAGCCAATAATGAAAAGTCAATTCACCATAAAATTTATTTTTAGAGCTGATATTAACCCCACTATTATCTCTAGTCCATTCACTAGAAAATATATCTGAACCTAGTCCTACAGGAGTATAATTTAATTTCTTGATCTTATCTAAAAGTTTATTGTGAATACAAATGCAAAAAATTTCTAGGTTATTCACTTCTTTATTTTATCAATTTTTTTTCTTATTCTATACCACAAACGAAATCCCCAATTTTTATGATCCTCTGACTTATTTGAAAAGTTATAAAGTTTTTTATTATGGTCAATTCCATTAAGAAATTTTTTTATAGTTATAAATAATTCTATCATTAAAGGACTCTAAATATTTTTCATTCTTTAAAGTTACTGAAACATAATCATTCCAACCACATTCTAGGTATTGTTTTGATACGTAAGACTCTAACAGACAAGGATTAAAATTATTTCTTTTAGCCCAATTGATTAAAGCATTTCCACTATCCGGATAAAACCTCCAACAATCTTGGGGCCATCTATGAAAATCACCATTTGAGGGTACATTAAAATAAAAAATTCCCTTGGGTTTTAAAATTCTGAGTATTTCTAAATAAGTAAGCCAAAAAAAACTCGACGTGCTCAAATACTGATGTACTTATAATTACATCGTAAGTTGAATCAGGAATTTCTTTAAATGAGTAAGGGTCTCCTAAAACAATATCTACATTATTTCCCTTTTCAATATCTACTCCAGTGTATTCATAGTTTATATCCATTTTATTCAATAAAACTTTTGATCCAATGTGATCTGATAAAGATTGACTCCCAAAATCTAGTATTTTTGGATTATCAAAATTTTTTAAATAAATAGAAAAAAAACTTTTCAAGATTGAGTATCGCAGATGAATGCATGTTAATTTATAAAGATTATTAATATTAATCTAATTTTTTTAAGTTAACCGCAGAGGGTCCTTTTGGACCATCTTCTAATGTAAATTCTAGCTTATCTCCTTCATTAAGAAATCTCATACCTGCTGCTTTAACTGCACTAGCATGAACAAAGGCATCTTTCTCTTTGTCGTCTCTTTCTATAAAACCGTAACCTTTTTTACCGTTAAACCACTTTACTTTACCTTGAATTGTACTCATTTTTTTTAACTCATCCTTTTGTTATTTTTTATAATGAAAGGTTAAGTTTTTTTGTATTAATTTCAAGATGTTTTGGTGGTGCCTCGGGAAGGATTCGCACCTCCGACACAAGCCTTTTCAGGGCTCTGCTCTACTCCTGAGCTACCGAGGCAAAAATTAACCTCTAAAGATAATTCTGCCTTTAGTAAGGTCATAAGGTGTCATTTCTACAGTCACATTATCACCCTGCAATACTCGAATTCTGTTTTTTCTCAATTTGCCAGCAGTATGAGCTGTTACCACATGACCATTCTCTAATTGAACTCTAAACATAGCATTAGGTAACAAGTCAGTTACCTTACCTTTGAATTCAAGTAAATCTTGTTTTGACAAATTTATTTTCTCCTAATTCTTTTTTTTTACAGATTGAGCATGTCCAGCCAACCCTTCATAATTTGCAAGAGTTATAGCTGATGGTCCAAGCTTTTCAATACCCTTTTTTGATAAGTTTATATAAGAGATTCTTTTATAAAATTCATTCACACTTATGCCGCTTGAAAATTTAGCCGATCCATTGGTTGGTAATATATGGTTTGATCCAACATTATAATCAGTCATTGCCATCACAGCATATTTTCCCAAACAAATTGATCCAGCATTTTTAATTTTCGGAATAAATGACTTATAATTTTTTACATTTAATTCTAAGTGTTCCGGGGCAATTCTATTTACAACATCAACTATTTCTTTATCTGAGCTCACTTGAATTAAAATTCCATTGTTAATCAAACTTTTTTTTGCAATAGATATTCTTGGTATATTATTTAACTGGTTAAATATTTCTATTTTAGTTTTTTTTATTAAATCTTTACTTTTTGAGATTAATATACATTGAGCAAGTTCATCATGTTCTGCTTGGCCAACAAGATCGCTTGCTATCCATACTGGATTTGAAAATCTATCACCAACAACTGTAATCTCAGAAGGTCCTGCTGTCATTCCTTCAACACCAACATCACCAAAAACTTCTTTTTTAGCAGCAGCAACATACATATTACCAGGTCCTACAATTTTACTAACTTTATTAATTTTTCTTGTGCCATAAGTAACTGCTGCAATAGCCGATGGGCCACCTATTGAATATATCTCTTTAATTTTACATTTCTTAGCAGCGTATAAAACAGCAGCATTTTGTTTTCCTTGGTACCCTGGATTAATCATAACTATTCTTTTTTACTCCAGCCACTATTGCTGGAATAGCGTTCATCAAAACACTTGATGGATATGATGCTGATGATCCAGGCACATAAACCGCAACGGACTCGATTGGTAGGTACTTATATTCAAGTCTATTTTTAAATTTATCTAAGTAAGAAATATTTTTAAATTTTTGCAAAGAATGAAATTTATGAATTCTAGAATAAGCAAGATCAATAGCTTTTTTTACTTTTGGATCGAGGGATTTGATAGATGTT
>CACHIS010000003.1 GCA_902579925.1 uncultured Pelagibacteraceae bacterium | reverse complement strand
GCAAAAAAAGAAATTAGTGGATTTATAAAATTACAAATTAAAGGTGGTCAAGCAAATCCTGCTCCACCAGTTGGTCCAGCATTGGGTCAACGTGGTGTGAACATTATGGAATTTTGTAAGGCTTTCAATGATAAAACTAAATCAATGGCAGGAAAACCGGTTCCTGTTGAAATTACTGTTTACAAAGATAAAAAATTTGATTTTAAAATTAAATCTCCTCCAGCATCTTTTTTTATAAGAGAGGCAGCGAAATTAAAAAGTGGATCTAAAGAACCTGGTAGAAATATTGTTGCTACCATAACAAAAAAACAAGCCGAAGAAATTGCAAAACAGAAAATGAATGATTTAAATGCTTTTGATCTAGAAGAAGCAATTAAAATAATTGCAGGCTCTGCTCGATCAATGGGAATTGAGGTTAAAGAATAATGTCATCAAAGAGATTTAGAGAATTACCTGAAAAAACTTTTGAATTAAGCGCTGAGTTTATTGAAAAGCTTTTACCAAATATTAAAAAAAATTGTACGGCTAAATTTGATGAATCAATAGATTTAAGTTTTCAAATTAATAACAAACAAAAAAAAAATGAAATTAATATAAGAACAGTTGTTAATCTTCCAGGTGGTACAGGAAAAAAAGTTAAAGTTGCTGTTGTTTGTGAGGACTCAAAAACATCAGAGGCTAAAGATGCGGGTGCAGATATTGTAGGTGGCGATGATTTTATTGAAAAAATTAAAAATGGGGAAATTAATTTTGAAAAATTAATTTGTACAACAGCTATGATGATTAAACTTTCAAAACTTGGTAAAATTCTTGGTCCTAAAGGTTTAATGCCTAATCCAAAGTTAGGTTCTGTTACAAATGATATTAAGAAAGCGGTTACTGAAGCAAAATCAGGTCAGGCCGAAATAAGAAATGATAAAGATGGGAATATGGGCGTTAGTATAGGAAAAAAATCCTTTAATGATGATCAATTGATTAAAAATTATAACGCAATAATTGAAACTTTAGATAAAGAAAAAGCAAATAACACTTTGAAAGGTGACTTAATAAAATCTGTATTTATAACTTCAACCATGGGGGTTTCTTACAAATTAAAGCTGGTTAAAAATATTTAGTTATTATGATGAATAAAGAACAAAAACAAAAATACATTACTGAGATGTCTTCTCAGTTTGAAAATAGCAAAGCTGTGATGGTAACGCATTATCAAGGTTTGACTATGGTTCAACTTGATGAATTAAGATCTAAGATGAGAGAACATGGCATTATTTTTAAAATTACAAAAAACAGAATTACTAAATTAGCTTTAGAAAAAACTAAATGTAAGGATTTATCAAATTTGTTTACTGGCCCTACTGCAGTAGCGTTTGGAGAAGATGCAATTATGTCTGCAAGAATTATATCTAAATTTGCCAAAGATAATACGAATCTCAAATTAATTGGTGGTCTCATGGATAACGAAATCCTTGATCAAGCAGGAGTATTGAATGTAGCTAATTTACCCACTTTAGATGAGGCTAGGGCAAATATTGTGGGAATTTTGAATGCTTCTGCATCAAAATTAGTTAGTATTTTACTTGCACGATCAGAAAAAATGAGTAATTTACCCCCAGAAAATTCTGAAACCCAACCTAAAGAGTAATTTATGCCTGACCTAAATAAGATTATAGAAGACCTATCAAGTTTGACTGTTGCAGAGGCAGCGGATCTTTCGAAACAATTAGAAGAAAAATGGGGAGTTACCCCGATGGCAGCGGCAGCTCCAGCAGCAGCTGGTGCAGCAGCAGCAGCAGAAGAAAAAGATGATTTTTCAATAATGCTAGTTTCTGCAGGTGAAAAGAAAATTAATGTAATTAAAGAAGTAAGAGCAGCTACGTCTTTAGGTTTAAAAGAAGCAAAAGATTTAGTTGAAGGTGCCCCGAAGGAAGTTAAATCAGGAGTGCCAAAAAAAGAAGCTGAGGAAATTAAAGCTAAGTTAGAAGCCGCTGGCGCTAAAGTAGAACTTAAGTAAATTAATAAGGAATTTTTAAATGCTGATTAATTTTATTAATCAGTATTAAATATAGATGCAAATATCTTTTACTGAAAAGAAAAATATAAGAAAAAGTTTTGGTAAACTTAAAGAAAGTTTATCGATCCCAAATTTAATTGAAGTCCAAAAAAATTCTTATAATGAATTAACAGATTTTAAACCAGAAAATTTAGAGTTAACTAAAGGTTTTGACAGAGTTTTTAAAAGTATATTTCCAATTGAAGATTTAAATGATAAGGCAACCCTAGAATATGTTTCATACAGATTGGAGAAACCAAAATTTGATGTAGAGGAATGTATTGCTAGGGGTTTAACATATTCCTCTGCTTTAAAATGCACTTTAAGATTAGTTGTATATGAAATAAATCAAGAAAATAATACAAAAGATATTTTGTCTGCGAAAGAACAAGAAGTTTACATGGGTGAAGTTCCAATGATGACTAACAGTGGAACTTTTATAACTAATGGTGTTCAAAGAGTTGTTGTTAACCAAATGCATAGAAGCCCAGGTGTATTTTTTGATCATGATAAAGGAAAAACGCATGCAAGTGGAAAACTTCTATTTAATTGCAGAGTAATACCAAACAGAGGCTCATGGTTGGATTTTGAGTATGATGTAAAAGATTTTTTATATTTTAAAATAGATAGAAAAAAGAAAATATTAGCTTCAACGTTATTAATTGCTCTTGGTTATAATAAGACAGATATTGTTAATGAATTTTATGAAAGTGAAAAATTTTCTTTTGATACCCAAACTGAAAAGTGGAAAACTAAGTTTAATCCTGAAAATTATAAGGCTAAAAATTTTTCAGAAGAGGTTGTAGATGCAAAGAACGGTAAGGTCGTAATTAAATTAGGTGATAAAATAAATTATTTAAATGCAAAAAAACTTTCCAATGATGGACTAAAGGATATATTAGTTTCGAAAGACTCCTTGTATGGCAAATTTTTACATAAAGATATAAAAATAAACGAAGAAGAAAACGGAGTTTTTAAAATCGGAACTGAATTAAATGAGACTATCATTGATCAAATTTTAGAAGCAAAGATACATTCTTTGGAAATTTCAGTAACAAATTCAATTAACAAGGGTGGTTATATGTTAACCACAATCTTTAATGATAAAAATAATACAAAAGATGAGGCAATAACAGAAATATACAAAATGTTAAGACCTGGTGAGCCACCAACCATTGAGATTGCGACCCAAATATTTAATAATTTATTTTTTAGCTCTGACAGATATGATCTTTCAGATGTTGGCAGGGTAAAAATGAACTCTAGATTAGATTTGGAATGCTCTGATAAAATTACAATCTTAAGAAACGACGATATTATAGCGATTATTAAAAAGATGCTTGATCTTAGAGACGGTAAAGATGATGTAGATGATATTGATCATCTGGGTAATAGAAGAGTTCGTTCTGTAGGAGAATTGGTAGAAAATCAAGCGAGGATAGGTGTATATCGAATGGAGAGGGCAATTAAAGAGAAAATGACAACTTTAGACATTGAGTCTGCGATGCCACAGGATTTAATTAATGCTAAACCGTTGACAGTTTCATTAAAAGATTTTTTTGCTAGCTCACAATTATCTCAATTTATGGATCAGACTAACCCTTTATCGGAAATCACACATAAAAGAAGAGTTTCAGCTTTGGGACCAGGCGGCCTTACAAGAGAAAGGGCAGGTTTTGAAGTAAGAGATGTGCATCCAACACATTATGGAAGAATTTGTCCAATCGAGACTCCTGAGGGACCAAATATAGGATTAATTAATAGTCTTTCTACATATGCCAAGATTAATAAATATGGTTTCATTGAAAGTCCCTATAAAAGAGTAAAGGATGGGGTAGTTCAAGATAATGTTGAATATTTGTCTGCAATGGAAGAAACTAAATACACAATTGCTCAAGCAAATACAAAGCTTGATAAAAACAATAAAATTGTAGAAGAGTTAGTATCCTGTAGGCAAAATTTGAATTTTTTATTGTCTAAACCTGAAACTATAGATTACATTGATGTTTCTCCAAAACAATTAGTTTCTGTTGCAGCCTCTTTAATTCCCTTCTTAGAGAATGATGATGCCAACAGAGCATTAATGGGATCAAATATGATGAGGCAAGCTGTACCGTTACTTAAACCAGAGGCTCCTTTAGTTGGAACAGGGATTGAAAGTGACGTAGCCTTAGACTCTGGAGTAACAATTGTTGCTAAAAGAGATGGTTTAGTTGATAAAATTGATGGGAAAAGAATAGTTGTAAAGGTTACAGAGGAAACTGACTTTAACAAATCCACTGTTGACATATATAATTTACAAAAATTTAAAAGATCAAATCAAAACACCTGCATAAATCAAAGACCACTAGTTAGAGTTGGAGACAAAGTAAAAAGTGGTGATATCATTGCGGACGGGCCATCAACGAGATTAGGTGAGTTGGCTTTAGGAAAAAATGTGACTGTAGCTTTTATGCCTTGGCAAGGATACAATTTTGAAGACTCAATTTTAATTTCTGAAAGATGTGTGACAGATGACGTATTCACATCTGTACATATAGTTGAGTACGAAATAATGGCTCGTGATACAAAATTAGGTGAAGAAGAAATAACTAGAGATATTCCAAATGTAAATGAGGAAGCACTAAAAAATTTAGATGAGTCAGGTATTGTTTATATTGGCGCAGAGGTAAATGCCGGTGATATTTTGGTGGGTAAAGTCACTCCCAAAGGTGATTCGGCCTCAGGACCAGAAGAAAAATTATTAAGATCAATATTTGGTGAAAAAGCTATAGATGTAACAGATACATCATTAAGAATGTCAAGAGGAAGCAGCGGAACTGTAGTTGATGTAAAAGTTTTCAATCGACATGGTATAGAGAAAGATGAAAGATCAATAACTATTGAAAGAGCTGAAATCGAACAAGTCCAACAAGACAAAATTGTTGAGGAAGAAATTTTAGAGAGAAGCATTAAGCAAAGAGCTTCTCAAATTTTATCTGGGTCTAAATTATCAAAAAAAGTTAAAAATCTCGATGCTGGATCAAATTTAGACTTTGATACAATTAATAAGCTATCAATAAACGACGTGTTTAAAATAACAGATGGAAATCCAAAAAATGATGCAGCAATAAATCAACTTAAAGATCAATTCAGTAAAGCTGAACAAGATATTGTTGAGAGATTTGAGGACAAAGTTTTGAAAATAAGAAGTGGAGACGACCTTTTACCAAGTGTAATGAAGATGGTTAAAGTATTTGTCGCTATTAAAAGAAGACTTAGACCAGGTGATAAAATGTCAGGAAGACACGGTAACAAAGGTGTAGTTAGTAAAATTGTTCCTGTAGAAGATATGCCATATAGAGAAGATGGTAGACCAGTTGATATTGTATTAAATCCTCTAGGTGTTCCAAGTCGTATGAATGTTGGTCAAATTCTAGAAACTCATTTAGGTTGGGCGTGTAAAGAATTTGGTGAAAAAGTTAAAAATTTAGTAAACGAGAATAATAAGAAAATTGAAAAAACTGAAAAAATTTCTAAATTTTTGAAATCTGTTTATGGAGAAGATATTTTTAATCAAAAAGTAGATAAATTAAATAAAACTGAATTTGAGGATTTATGTGGAAATCTACAAAGCGGTATAGCTATTTCCACACCAGTTTTTGATGGAGCCAAAGAGAAGGATGTCACAGAAATGCTTGAGCTAGCGGACTTACCAGGCTCTGGCCAAACTTATTTGTGGGACGGCAGAACTGGAGAAAAATTTGATAGACCAGTGACTGTTGGAATTATATATATGCTTAAGCTGCACCATCTGGTGGAGGACAAAATTCATGCGAGATCAACAGGACCTTACAGCTTAGTTACTCAACAACCTTTAGGTGGTAAAGCTCAGTTAGGAGGTCAAAGATTTGGAGAAATGGAAGTGTGGGCATTAGAAGCATATGGCGCATCTTACACTTTGCAAGAAATTCTCACTGTTAAATCTGATGATGTTGCAGGGAGAGTTAAGGTATATGAAACTATAGTTAAAGGTGAAGAAAATTTCGAGTCAGGTATTCCTGAGTCGTTTAACGTTTTAGTCAAAGAAATTAAATCATTAGCTTTAAATGTGGAGTTAAATTAATAATGAGCAAAGAACTAACAGACTTATTTAAAAATTCAGAAGTTTCCGAAGCACAAAACTTTAATAGTATTAAGATTTCATTAGCGAGCCCTGAAAAAATTAAATCTTGGACCTATGGAGAAATTAAAAAACCTGAGACAATTAATTATCGAACTTTTAGACCAGAAAAAGATGGCTTATTTTGTGCAAGAATATTTGGACCTATTAAAGATTACGAGTGTTTGTGCGGTAAGTATAAAAGAATGAAGTTTAGGGGAATTATTTGTGAAAAATGTGGAGTTGAAGTTACAAAATCTAATGTTCGAAGAGAAAGAATGGGTCACATAAATTTAGCTACACCAGTAGCCCATATTTGGTTTTTAAAATCTTTACCTAGTAGAATTGCTTTGGCAGTTGATATGAAATTAAAAGAAATTGAGAGAGTTTTATATTTTGAAAACTTTATAGTGATTGAGCCAGGTTTGACAGGATTACAAAAAAATCAATTATTAAATGAAGAAGAATTAGGTAAATATCAAGATGAGTTTGGAGAAGAGGCTTTTTCAGCAGGAATAGGAGCAGAGGCAGTTTTGGAGATGTTAAAGAATCTTGACCTTGAATTAGAAAGGAAAAATTTAATAAATTACATTAAAGAAACAAAATCAAAGGTAAACGAAGAAAGAGCAATCAAAAGATTAAAATTAATAGAGTCATTCATTGAAACTGGTCAAAAACCAGAATGGATGATAATGACAGTAGTTCCAGTAATTCCACCAGAATTAAGACCATTAGTTCCTTTAGATGGTGGTCGTTTCGCAACATCAGATTTGAATGATTTGTATAGAAGGGTAATAAATAGAAATAATCGTTTAAAAAGATTAATGGATCTTAAAGCTCCAGATATAATCGTAAGAAATGAAAAAAGAATGCTACAAGAGTCCGTTGATGCCTTGTTTGACAACGGAAGACGAGGAAGAGTTATAACTGGGACAGGTAAAAGACCACTCAAATCATTAGCAGAAATGCTAAAAGGTAAGCAAGGAAGATTTAGACAAAACTTGTTGGGTAAACGAGTTGATTACTCAGGAAGATCAGTAATTGTTGTTGGACCTGACTTAAAATTGCATGAGTGTGGTTTACCAAAAAAAATGGCTTTGGAATTATTTAAACCTTTTTTGTATGCAAGGTTAAATAAGCTTGGCTTGGCATCAACAATTAAACAAGCAAAAAAATTAGTAGAGAAAGAAACTAATGCTGTTTGGGATGCTTTAGAATTAATAGTTAGGGAGCACCCGGTTTTACTTAATAGAGCGCCAACTCTTCATAGGTTAGGTGTCCAAGCTTTTGAACCTAAATTGATTGAGGGAGATGCTATTGAATTACATCCATTGACTTGTGCAGCTTTTAATGCAGATTTTGATGGCGACCAGATGGCTGTTCACGTTCCTTTAAGTCTAGAAGCTCAGCTAGAAGCTAGAATTTTAATGCTTTCAACTAATAATATCTTATCCCCTTCTAATGGTAAGCCAATTATTGTTCCAAGTCAGGATATGATCCTAGGAATTTATTATTTATCTCAAGAAGTATTAACTGATAAATCTGCTGGTTATTTTACTGATGCAGATCAAATTGAATTTGCTTTATCATCTGGGCAAATCAAGGTTCACAGCACGATAATATCAAGATTTGAAACAGTTGATGAAAAAGGAAATAAAAAGTTTGAGAAATATACCTCTACGGCTGGAAGATTTTTATTAGCAAATCTATTGCCAAAAAACAAAGATATAAAGTTTTCTTTAGTTGATAGATTATTGCCTAAAAAAGTTGTTTCTGAAGTAATTGATATAGTATTTAGATTCTGTGGACAAAAGACCACTGTAATTTTCTGTGACAAGTTAAAAGACTTAGGTTTCAAACATGCGTTTAAAGCTGGTATTTCATTCGGTAAAGATGACCTTGTTATACCAAACAGCAAAACTCAGCTTATAGATGATACTAAAAAATTGATTGCTGATTACGAAACTCAATATGCTGAAGGTTTAATTACAAGAGGTGAAAAATATAACAAAGTAGTTGATGCTTGGTCTAAATGTACTGATAAAGTAGCTGGTGAAATGATGAAGGGGATCTCAGCAACAGAAAAGACTTCTGAAGGATTAAAAATTAACTCAGTTTTCATGATGGCAGATAGTGGCGCGAGAGGTTCTGCGGCACAGATGAAACAATTAGCAGGTATGAGGGGTTTAATAGCCAAACCATCTGGAGAAATTATTGAAAGTCCAATAACTTCAAATTTTAAGGAAGGATTGACTGCTCTTGAATATTTTAACTCAACTCATGGAGCTAGAAAAGGATTAGCTGATACTGCTTTGAAAACCGCAAGTTCTGGATATTTAACTAGAAGACTTTGTGATGTGGCACAAGATTTAACAATAACAAAAAAAGAGTGTGATTGCAAAAATCCAGGATTTATAGAACTCTCGGAAATTTTAGAGGGTGGAAATGTTGTTGTGAGTTTATCTGAAAGAGCTTTGGGAAGAATTACATTTGATGATGTAAAAAATCCTATAACAGGAGACATTGTTATTAAAAAATCTACTATGATTGATGAATCGGGATGTGATTTAATTGATGCCGCTGGAGTAAAATCAATTAAAGTTTACTCAGTAATGACTTGTGGAAGCAAAGAGGGTGTTTGTGCAACTTCTTATGGAAGAGATTTATCTAGAGGAAAGATGGTTCATGTTGGAGAAGCAATAGGAATGATTTCAGCACAATCCATTGGAGAGCCAGGTACTCAATTAACTATGAGAACGTTCCATGTTGGTGGTACAGCCTCAGTAAAACAAGACTCTCAAATAGTAACTAAAAGTGACGGTACTTTAAAGATATTAAATTCCAATATTTTAGAGGACTCAAAGAAAAATTTAATTGTTATGGGTAGAAATACCCAGCTATCAATTGAGGACGATAACGGAGTTCAAATTGCAGTTTATAAAGTTGCTTATGGATCTAAATTATTTTTTAATAATGGTGATAAAGTTAAAGCAAATACCAAAATTTGTGAGTGGGATCCTTACACAACTCCTGTGATTGCAGAAAAAAGTGGTATAGCAAGTTTTGTAGATTTAATTGACGGTGTTTCGATTCAGGAAACTACTGATGATGCTACAGGTATTTCCTCTAAATCTGTAGTTGACTGGAGAGCACAATCTAAAAGTTCTGATTTAAAACCAAGAATTACTTTAAGAGACGAAAAAGGAAATGTAATTAAAAAAGCTGACGATAACGAAGCTAGATATTATTTAGTTCCAGACTCAATTTTATCAATTAAAGATGGGCAAAAAGTATATGCTGGTGATGTAATTGCAAGATTACCCAAAGAGACAACTAAAACAAAAGACATCACTGGTGGTTTACCAAGAGTTGCAGAATTATTTGAAGCTAGAAAAGCAAAGGATAGTGCTATAATCGCAGAAAATGATGGACAGGTTGTATTTGGTAAAGAAGTAAGAGGCAAACAAAGAATCTCGATAGTTCCCGAAGACGGCAACGAACCGTCTAATTATTTAATTCCGAAAGGTAAACATATCAACTTTAATCCAGGGGAAAAAATCAAAAAAGGAGAATACTTACTTGATGGACAACCATTACCTCATGATATTTTAAGAATAATGGGCATTAAGGATTTAACTGAGTATTTTGTTAATCAGGTTCAGGAAGTATATAGACTTCAAGGAGTTATAATTAATGACAAACATATCGAAACTATCTTGAGGCAGATGTTGAAGAAGATTGAGGTCAAATCATCAGGAGACTCTACTTACTTACCAGGTGAAATTGTAGATAAAATTAAGTTTGAAAATGCTAATGAAAAACTTAAATCAGAAAATAAAACACCAGCGGTTGGTGAAAGAGTATTAATGGGTATAACTAAAGCCTCACTCCAAACAGAATCTTTCATTTCGGCTGCCTCATTTCAAGAAACAACTAGAGTTTTAACTGATGCAGCAATAAAAGGGAAAGTTGACCCTTTAAGTGGATTAAAAGAAAATGTTATTGTGGGTAGATTGGTTCCAGCTGGTACAGGTAATATAAAGAACAAATGGAACAAAAAAGCCCTAGAAGATGACAACAAATTTTTGTCAGAACAAGAAAAAATCGAAGCCTCAGAAAATCAAGCA
Source organism: uncultured Pelagibacteraceae bacterium (assembly GCA_902579925.1). Lineage (GTDB taxonomy): Bacteria > Pseudomonadota > Alphaproteobacteria > Pelagibacterales > Pelagibacteraceae > Pelagibacter. The sequence continues at coordinate 91,865 of CACHIS010000003.1, read as the reverse complement.
AATCAGTAGAAAATATACGTTAAAACGAAGGTTTTAATTTGACAAAGAGCGATTAATAAGTATTTTGGCGTAGTTTTTGGTTGGAATGTAGTACTAATTGAATGTACTAAACGCTGCCATAATTGACCTGTCAGTTATTTCATCAAAAATTAATTAATTAAATAAATTTATGCCAACAATTAACCAGTTGTTAAGAAAAAAAAGAGTTAAACAATTAAAAAGGAACAAGGTTCCTGCTTTACAAAAACAACCTTTAAAAAGAGGTGTGTGTGTTAAAGTTTATACGACTACTCCAAAAAAACCTAATTCCGCATTAAGAAAAGTTGCAAGAGTTAGATTATCTAATGGTTTTGAAGTTACTGCATACATACCTGGAGAAGGTCACAATCTTCAAGAACATTCTGTTGTTTTGATAAGAGGTGGAAGAGTAAAAGATTTACCAGGTGTTAGATATCATATTCTAAGGGGAAATTTGGATACCCAAGGTGTTGCTAATAGGAAAAAAAGAAGATCACTATATGGGACTAAAAAAGGTAAGTAAAAATGTCTAGAAAAAAATCTCAACCAAAAAAAAATGTTGTTCCCGATCCAAAATTTAGTTCAACAATAATTCCAAAACTAATTAATAATATAATGTATGACGGTAAAAGAGGTGTGGCCGCAAAGATTGTTTATGACGCTATAGAGAAAATTAAAACCAAATCCAAAGATGAACCAATAAATATTTTTAACGAGGCAATAAATAATATAAAGCCAACAGTAGAAGTAAGATCAAGGAGAGTAGGAGGTGCAACATATCAAGTTCCAGTAGAGGTTAAAAACAAAAGAGCTCAAGCCTTAGCAATTAGATGGCTAGTAGAATCAGCAAGAAAAAGAAAAGACAAACATATGTCAGATAAAATTTTTAATGAACTTTATGATGCCTATGAAAGAAAAGGAGCTGCAGTTAAAAAAAAGGAAGATGTTCATAAAATGGCAGAGTCAAACAAAGCATTCGCTCATTTTAGATGGTAAAATTTTATGGCTAGAACACATACATTAGATAAATATAGAAATATTGGAATTATGGCACATATAGATGCTGGAAAAACTACCACTACAGAAAGAATATTATACTATACTGGCAAAAGCCATAAAATTGGTGAAGTACATGATGGTGCAGCAACAATGGATTGGATGGAGCAAGAACAGGAAAGAGGTATCACAATTACTTCAGCTGCCACAACCTGTTTTTGGCAAGATCATAGAATAAATATTATTGATACACCTGGACATGTTGATTTTACAATTGAAGTAGAAAGATCTTTAAAAGTTTTAGATGGAGCGGTAGCAGTTTTTGATGGAGTTGCAGGTGTTGAACCTCAATCAGAGACTGTGTGGAGACAAGCAGATAAATATAAAGTTCCAAGAATTTGTTTTGTAAATAAATTAGATAGAACGGGAGCTGATTTTTTTAGATGTGTAGACATGATTAAAGAAAGATTAGGAGCAAATCCTTTAGTGATCCAAGTTCCTATTGGTATTGAAGCATCTTTAACAGGTGTGGTCGATTTAGTCAAAATGAAAGCCCAAGTATGGAAAAATGAGGCTTTGGGAGCAGAGTGGGAATACAAAGATATACCAGAGGACTTAAAGGAAATATCTCAAAAGTATAGAACAGAATTAGTTGAAGCAGCAGTTGAACAAGATGAGAAATTAATGGAGTCATATTTAAATGGTGATGAGATTAAAGAAGATGATCTTGTTAAATGTATTAGAAAAGGAACACTAAATTTCAGTTTTGTACCTGTAATGACTGGATCAGCATTCAAAAATAAGGGAGTCCAACCACTTCTAGATGCAGTAGTTAACTATCTACCAAGCCCAGTTGATATAGGTTCAATAAAAGGCACAAAATTGGGTAATGAGGATGAGCTAGAGATGAAATTTGAGGATAATGCTCCATTCTCTGCTTTAGCTTTTAAGGTTGCTAATGATCCTTTTGTAGGATCGTTAACTTTTATAAGAATTTATTCTGGAACTATAAAGACTGGTACTGCGGTTTTTAACTCATCTAAAGAAAAAGAGGAGAGAGTTGGGAGAATGCTTTTGATGCATGCAAATTCTAGAGAGGATATTAAAGAGGCTAATGCCGGTGATATTGTAGCCTTAGCAGGTTTAAAGAATACAATAACTGGACATACTTTATGCGATGAGGAAAATAGTGTTCTATTGGAACCTATGGAGTTTCCAGACCCAGTAATTGAAATAGCAGTTGAACCAAAGACTAAAGCAGATCAAGAGAAAATGGGTGAAGCTTTAGGGAGGTTAGCAAAAGAAGATCCATCATTTAGAGTAACGTCAGATGAGGAGTCTGGTCAAACAATTATTAAAGGTATGGGAGAGCTACATTTAGATATTATCGTTGATAGGATGAAAAGAGAGTTTAAAGTCGAGGCTAATGTTGGTGCTCCCCAAGTTGCATACAGAGAAACAGTAGAAAACTCTTCAGAGGTTGAATATACACATAAAAAACAAAGTGGTGGGGCCGGTCAGTTTGCTAAAGTTAAATTACTTGTAGAGCCTCAAGAAGCTGGTAAAGGCCGTGAGGTTGAGAGCAAAATTAAGGGAGGAGCTATCCCAAAAGAATTTATTCCAGGAGTAGAAAAGGGTATAGAGACTGTTTCAGATGGAGGTATTTTAGCAGGGTTCCCGATGATTGACTATAAAGTAACAATATTAGATGGATTACATCACGATGTAGACTCAAGTGTATTAGCCTTTGAATTAGCAAGTAGAGCTTGTTTTAAAGAAGCATGCACTAAGGGTGGACTAAAACTTTTGGAACCAGTTATGAGAGTAGAGGTTGTTACTCCAGAGGATTACATGGGTGATGTTATTGGTGATCTAAATAGTAGGAGGGGTCAAATTAGCACCCAAGAGCAAAGAGGTAATGCAACAGTCATTACAGCAATGGTACCATTAGCAAATATGTTTGGTTACATAAATAGTTTACGATCTATGTCACAAGGGAGAGCCCAGTATTCAATGTTTTTTGATCATTATTCAAAAGTCCCTCAGAATGTTCAAGATGAGGTAACTAAAAAGATTGCAGGTTAATATGGAAAAGCAAAATATAAGAATAAAGTTAAGAGCCTATGACAATAAAGTTCTAGACGCATCCACTGAAGAAATAGTTAATACTGTAAAGAGGACAGGAGCAACGATTAAAGGACCAATTCCACTACCGACAAAGATAGAAAGATACACAGTTTTAAGATCTCCCCACATTGATAAAAAAAGTAGGGAACAATTCGAGTCAAGAACGCACAAAAGATTAATTGACATAATAGAACCAACCCCTCAAACAGTAGAAGCTCTAATGAAACTAGACTTAGCTTCTGGCGTAGATGTGGAGATTAAGATTTAATTATGAGAGAAATAGCTTTAGTAGGAAAAAAAATTGGAATGACCAGAGAGTTTTATAAGACTGGTCAGTTAGTTCCTGTAACTGTTATTAAAATGGAGAAGGCTCGAGTTATTCAGATCATTGATATAGAAAAAAGAGGCTATAAAGCTGTACAATTAGGATTTGGTAAAATAAAAAACTCCAAGTTAACAAAAGCAATGAAAGGGTATTTTGCAAAAAAAAATACTGAAGCTAAAAAAAAGTTAAAGGAATTTAGAGTTGAAAATTTAGAAAATTTTAAGGAAGGAAATGAATTTGGTCTTGAAATTTTTAAGGATATCAAATTTGTTGATACAAAATCTAAAACTATTGGTAAAGGTTTTGCAGGAGCTATGAAAAGACACAATTTTGGGGGATTGAGAGCTACTCATGGTGTATCAATCTCTCACAGATCACATGGTTCTACAGGCCAAAGACAAGACCCAGGTAAAGTTTTTAAGGGCAAAAAGATGGCTGGACATATGGGTGATAAGTTAAGAACAATGCAAAATATTGAAATTATCAAAACTGATTTAGAAAATGAATTACTCTATCTTAAGGGTTCTATCCCAGGATCTAAAAACTCAGAAGTTCTTGTACAGGGATCTGTTAAAAATATAAAAAAATTAACAATCGATGAAAAAATAAAAGCTGCAGAACAAGCAAAAAAAACACCAGATAAGAAGAAGAAATAATGAAAATTGATAAATTAAATTTAGATGGAAAAAAAAGCTCACTTGAAGTTTTAGATAAAATTTTTTTAGAAAAAATAAATCATAAACTAATCAGTAGTGTTTTATACAAAACAAATGCTAACTACAAAGGGAGACATGCTAAGACAAAACAGCAAAACGAGGTTTCTGGTCCAACATCAAAAATATATGCACAAAAAGGAACTGGTAATGCTAGACATGCAAGTAGAAAAGCACCTATATTTGTTGGTGGTGGTGTTGCACACGGTCCAAAAGGACAGCTTTCCTATAAAATAAGGAAGTTAAATAAAACTGAAAAAAAAAAGAGTATAGCTTCATTATTAAGTGAAAAAGCTCAGAATAAAGATTTGTTAATATTGGGTGATTTTAAAGATGAGATCAAAAAGACAAAAGAGATGAGTAATATTCTTAAAAAATTTGAGATTTTAAACTCTTTACTAATTCTAGACAAGACATCAAAAAATAAAATAGAAAGATCAGTTAGAAATATTCCTAATACCAAGGTGACAGATATTAATCATTTTAGTGCATTTGATATTATAAAATTTAAAAAAATTGTTTTTACAGAAAGCTCTGTAAAAGAATTAGAAAAGAGGTATGCTTAAAATGGAAAAAATTCACCTATTTGATAAAATTTTATCTCCTTTACTGACTGAAAAATCGACCAATTTATCAGAACAAAATAAAATAGTTTTTAAAGTGCATAAAAATGCCAATAAACAGAATTTAAAAAGTAATATTGAAAAAATTTTCAAAGTCAACGTCACTAAAATAAATATTATTAACAAACAAAATCGAACTAAATTAACCAGAGGTAAGAAGGTAAAGGTTTCAGGTTTTAAAAAGGCAATTATAACTCTTAAGAAAGGTCAAACGATTGATCTAACAACAGGAATTTAATATGACATTAAAAACTTTTAAACCTTATACCAAATCAACTCGAGGAACTATTCTTGTTGATAGAACTGGTCTTTGGAAAGGTAAACCCTTTAAGTCTTTGGTTTCTCCTAAAAATGCTATGAAGGGAAGAAATAATAATGGACATATTACTTCTATCAATAGAGCTGGGGGGCATAAAAAGATGTATAGACATGTTGATTTTTATAGAAAAAAATTTGACGCTCCTGCTACTGTTGAGAGGATTGAATATGATCCAAACAGATCTTGTTACATAATGTTAGTTAAATTTGAGGACAATTCTCGTGCGTACTACTTAGCACCTCAAAAAATTAAGGTGGGTGATAAAGTAGAAAATGGCTCTAAGAAAGAAATTAAAATTGGTAATTGTTTGCCGCTACAAGATATTCCTGTCGGTATAGATATCCATAATGTTGAAATCCAGCCCGGTGGTGGTGGTAAAATAGCTAGATCTGCTGGAACTTCTGTTACAATAAGTGGTTTAGATGGTAATTATAGTTTGATTAAACTTGCTTCAGGAGAAGTGAGAAAAATAGACTCAAGGTCATTAGCCACCATTGGTGTCCTAAGTAATCCCGATCAAAAAAATATTAAAATTGGAAAAGCTGGAAGATCTAGATGGCTAGGTAGAAGACCTCATACTAGAGGTGTTGTTAAAAATCCTGTAGATCACCCGCATGGAGGTGGAGAAGGGAAAAGTGCAGGTGGAAGACATCCTGTATCTCCAAAAGGTCAATCAGCTAAAGGGTTAAAGACAAGGGATAATAAACGAACAGATAAATTTATAATAAAAAGAAGAAACAAAAGGAAGGATACAAAGTAATGGCTAGAGCAGTTTGGAAGGGTCCTTTTGTTGAAGAAAGTTTAATGAAGAAAGTAGACAAATATAAAACTGATCCAAAAAAGATACCAATCAAAACATGGTCAAGAAAGTCAACAATCTTACCAGATTTTGTTGGTGTTAGTTTTTTAATTTATAATGGAAAAAAATTTATACCAATAACAATTTCTGAAGATATGGTTGGTCACAAGTTAGGTGAATTTGCACCGACTCGAACTTTCTTTGGTCATACCCCAGCAGATAAAAAAGCTAAGCCTGCTGAGGCAGAGGCAAAAAAATAATTATGAGCAAAAAAAAACAAAAAAATATTAATAAAGATAAAACAGTAAGATCAATAAATAGTAATATTAGATCAAGCGTTAGAAAACTAAATCCAATTCTTAGAGGAATTGTGGGTAAAAAAGTAGATGTAGCAATAAGAGATTTAGATTTTTCAGAAAAAAGAATTACAAAGGATATTAAAAAGACACTTAGTTCAGCAGTAGCAAATGCAGAAAATAATTTCCAATACGACATTGATAAACTCATTGTTAAAGAGGCGTATTGTGGAAAAAAGATTATTATGAAACGATTTAGACCACGAGCAAAGGGGAGAGCTGCACCAATATTAAAACCTTATTCAAGTGTTACAATAATTTTATCTGAGGCAAAAAAAATGGAAAGTCATGGGTCAAAAAGTTAATCCAGTTGGTTTCAGATTGGGTGTCAACAGAGGTTGGGACTCTGTTTGGTATGCTAAAAAGAAAGATTTTGGAAATTATCTTATCGAGGATTTTAAAATTAGAGAATATATTAAAAAAAATGTAATTAATTCTGGCGTTTCAAAAGTGATGATAGAGCGAACTTCTAATAAATGTTATGTCACAATTTATACATCCAGACCAGGTTTCGTTATAGGTAAAAAAGGAAGTGATATCGATAAGATCAAAAATAATTTATCAAAATTTACAAAAAATGAGGTTTCACTAAACATCAAGGAAGTAAAAAAACCTGAGACAAATGCTTATTTGGTGGCCGAAAATATTGCGCAACAATTAGTTAAAAGAATTTCTTATAGACGTGCCATGAAAAGAGCAATGCAATCTTGTCTTAGACTTGGAGCAAAAGGAATAAAAGTATCAATTAGTGGAAGACTAGGAGGAAATGAAATAGCAAGAACCGAATGGTTAAGAGATGGAAGCATACCTTCACATACTCTTCGAGCTGATATAGATTATGCTGAAGCCGAAGCATTAACGACATATGGGATCATTGGTATAAAAGTTTGGATTTATAAAGGTGAGGTATTTGCAAGAGAATTTAATCAAGAAACTAATAAAGTAATTTCAAAAGAGGGTAAGGAATAAATGTTGCAACCAGTAAGAACAAAATGGAGAAAAGCCCATAAGGGAAGAATACATGGCACTGCCTCTAGAGCTAATTTTATTAATTATGGAGCTTATGCATTGAAAGCTTTATCTCCTGATAGAGTTACAGGTAAACAAATTGAGGCTGCTAGAGTAGCTTTAACAAGACATATGAAAAGACAAGGTAGAGTTTGGACAAGAATATTTCCAAATATCCCAGTATCAAAAAAACCAATCGAGGTTCGAATGGGCAAAGGAAAAGGTTCACCCGAATTTTATGCATGTCGAGTAAAACCTGGACGAATTTTATTTGAGGTTGATGGTGTATCTGAACAGATTGCAAAAGAGGCTTTATACAAGGCATCAGCAAAACTACCAATCAAAACAAAAACTATTAAGAGATTTTTATAGCATGAGAAAACAAGATATAAAGAAATTATCAAAGGATGAAATCTTGAAAAACATAGATAAATTTAAAAAAGATTTATTTAATTTTAGGTTTCAAAAAATTAATTCACAGGTGACAAATCCTTCTAAAATTAATGAAACAAAGAAAACAATTGCAAGACTAAAAACTATATTAAAAGGAAAAATTAATGCCTAAAAAAATATTAACTGGTGTGGTCGTTAGTGATAAACCCAATAAAACAATCACTGTATTAATCGAAAGAAAATATTCTCACCCAGTCCTTAAAAAGGTTGTTAAAGTAAGAAAAAAATATAATGCACATGACGAAAATAATAAATTCAAAACAGGCGACAAAGTTTCTATTATTGAAAGTAGACCTTTTTCAAAAAATAAAAAATTTCAAGTAATGGAGAATTTAAAATCATGATACAAGTTCAAACAGAATTATTAGTAGCTGATAATACAGGAGCTAAAAAAATTGAATGTATTAAAGTTTTAGGTGGTTCTAAGAGAAGATATGCTAGCATTGGAGATACCATTGTAATAGCGGTTAAGGAAGCAATCCCAAAAGGCAAAGTAAAGAAAGGATCAGTACATAAAGCAGTAGTTGTTAGAGTAAAAAAAGGAATTCACAGAGATGATGGTTCAAAAGTTAAATTTGATAATAATGCAGCAGTATTAGTTGATGATAAGGGTGAACCAGTTGGGACAAGAATTTTTGGACCAGTAACAAGAGAATTACGAATTAGAGGTCAGATGAAGATAATTTCTTTAGCCCCGGAGGTTATATAATGATTAAAAAAGGTGTAAAAGTAAAAATTTTAACTGGTAAAGACAAAACTAAAGAGGGTGAAGTTATAGAAATAGATAGATCTAATAATAGAGCTAAAGTTAAGGATCTTAATATGATTAAAAAACATGTAAAGACAACAAAAGAAAAAAAAGGTGGGATATTTTCTAAAGAAAATTTTATCGACATATCAAATTTAAAATTAATTAATGAACAAAAACAAACTAAGAAAAAAGAGGCTAAAAAATAATGACACCAAGATTAAAAGAACTTTATTTTAAAGAAATAAAACCTGCAATAAAAACCGAATTTGGCTTTAAAAATCTTAATATGGGACCTAAGATTGAAAAGGTTGTTTTAAATATGGGATTAGGTTTGGATGGAAATGATTCCAAAATTTTAAAATCATGTGAGGAAGATTTAGCAAAGATTACTGGTCAAAAGCCAATAATAACAAAATTTAAAAAATCTGTAGCTAATTTTAAAACAAGAAAAGGTTCAAACGCCGGATTAAAAGTAACTCTAAGAAAAGATAAGATGTATGAATTTATAGATAGACTAATAAATATTGCTTTGCCTAGGGTCAAAGACTTTAGAGGGTTATCTCCTAAAGGATTTGATAAACTTGGTAATTATACATTTGGTATTAAAGAACATATTATATTTCCAGAAGTAAGCTTCGATAGAGCAGATAAGGTTAGAGGTTTAGATGTTACTATTGTTATATCATCTTTAAATAAAGACCATAGCTTCGCTTTGTTAAATAAGATGAATTTTCCATTTACAAAAAAAGGAGATAACTAAAATGGCTAAATTAAGTTCGATTAATAAAAACAATAAAAGAATAAAACTTTCAGATAGATTTTTTAATAAAAGATCTAAATTAAAAAAAGTTGTTATGGATAAAAAAATTCCTTTAGAGGAAAGATTCAAGGCTCAACAAAAGCTCTCAAAATTACCAAGAAATTCTGCAAAAATTCGAGTAATGAATAGATGCCAGATAACAGGCAGGCCTCACGGAGTTTATAGAAAATTAAAAATATCAAGAATTGCATTAAGACAACTTGGATTACAAGGAAAAATACCAGGTTTAGTTAAATCAAGTTGGTAGAAAGGATTAATTATGAGTTTAAGTGACCCTATTGGAGATATGATAGCAAGAGTAAAAAATGCTCAGGCTAGATATCATAAAAAAGTTGAATTACCATCTTCAAATTTTAAAAGTAAAATTGCTGACATTCTAAAAAATGAAGGATTTATAAAGGATTTTAAAGTTTCAACTAATGAAAAAAAAAATATTTTATCTTTAGAATTAAAATATCATTCTGGAAATCCTGTCATTAACAATTTTGAAAGAGTTTCAAAACCTGGAAGAAGAATTTTTTCGAGTGCTGATAGTTTACCAAAAATAAATAATGGTCTAGGCATAGCTATTTTATCAACACCAAAAGGTGTAATGACTGATTTAGATGCAAGAAAACAAAAAGTGGGTGGTGAAATAATTTGTAAGGTTTTTTAATATGTCTAAAATTGGTAAAATAAATATTTCAATCCCAGAAAAAGTTAAAGTGGCTGTAGCTGGAAATATTTTAAATATCGAGGGTCCTTTAGGAAAGAAATCATTAAATATTGATTTAGAAATGTTTAATCTTGATATTAAAGACGGTAAAGAAATATCTATAAAACCAAAAAAAATTGATCAGAACTCAAAAAGATTATGGGGAATGAATAGAAGTCTGATAAATAACGCAGTAATTGGTTCTGTTAAAGGATATGAAAAAATTTTAGAACTAGTAGGTGTAGGATATAGAGCTGCCTTGAAAGGTAATCAATTGAATTTACAATTAGGTTATAGTCATGATATTAATTACGATATTCCAGAGGGTGTAAAAATTTTAGTTGAAAAGCAAACAACTTTAAAGATATCTGGACCTGACAAACAATTAGTCGGTTTAGTTGTCTCAAAAATAAAAACTTTTAGAAAAATTGAGCCTTACAAAGGAAAAGGCATAAGAGAAAAAGGTCAATATATACTTAAAAAAGAGGGTAAGAAAAAATAATGAAACTGAATACAAGCTCCAGAAAAAAATATAGGGTAACAAATAAAGTAAGAAGAGTGGCTAGTGTTGGAAGATTAAGATTAAGTATTTTTAGATCTTCAAAAAATATTTCAGCTCAAATTATAGATGATAATAAAAATATTACTATTTTATCTGCATCATCAATTGAAAAAGATATGAAAAATTTTAAAACTAATAATAAGTCTGAACTTTCAAAAATAGTTGCAGAAAAACTTGCAAAAAAAGCTAAAGAAAAAAAAATTAGCAAGATTTATTTTGACAGAGGTATTTACAAATATCACGGTAGAATTAAAGTTTTTGCTGAAACATTAAGAAAAAATGGGATGGATTTTTAAATATGGAAAATTTTAGAGAAAAAAAGACAGATGATCTTTTAGAAAAGCTAGTTCATATTAATAGAATTACGAAAGTTGTAAAAGGAGGAAGAAGATTTGGTTTTTCAGCATTAGTGGTTGTAGGTAACCAAGCTGGAAAAATAGGTGTTGCTCACGCTAAAGCAAAACAAGTACCTGATGCAATTAAAAAAGCTAATGAAATTGCAAGAAGAAAACTAATACATATACCTTTGAGAGAGGGCAGAACAATTCATCATGATGTAAAAGCTAAAGATGGATCCGGTAGAATAGTTTTAAGAGCAGCTTCAAAAGGTACAGGAATTATTGCTGGTGGCCCAGTAAGAGCTGTCTGCGAAGTTTTGGGAGTAAAAGATATTGTTGCAAAGTCTATGGGAACATCTAATGCTCATAATGTAATAAGAGCAACTATTAAAGCTTTAATGAAACAAAACTCTCCTAAACAAATTTCATCAATTAGGAATATAAAAATTTCAGAAGTAATAGAAAAAAGGGGATAATGATAAAATTAAATAATAGACCTAAAATAAATAAGTTTAAAATTAGAGTAGGCAGAGGAATTGGCTCTGGTAAGGGTAAAACTTCAGGAAGAGGTGTCAAGGGTCAGAAATCTAGATCTGGTGTTGCTATCAAAAGTTTTGAAGGTGGACAAATGCCACTATATAGACGGTTACCGAAGAGAGGTTTTAATCCTATTAAGCAAGAAAAAATTGCAATCCTGAACCTAGACAAGATCCAATCTTATATTGAAAAAAAAACGATTAATACGAATGAAATTTTAAATTCGTCGTCACTTAAAAAATTAAGATTAATAAACAAAAATTCTAAAAAACTGAAAATCTTGGGATCAGGAGAAATAAAAGATAAGATTAATATAGAAGCAGATCTAGCATCAAAATCAGCATTAGAAAAACTCGAAAAAATTGGTGGATCAATACAATTAAAGAAATAATATTTAAGTAAATGAGTTCTTCATCTTCAAGTAGTGATTTAAGAAACCGTATTATATTTACTATAGCAATTTTAGCAGTTTATAGGTTTGGTACATTTGTCCCTTTACCTGGAATTGATCCAGAACAATTAAAGATATTAATGGAGGGAAACCAAAAAGGTTTACTCGGCATGTTCAATGTTTTTGCAGGTGGCGCTGTAAGTAGAATGGCTATCTTTGCTTTAGGGATCATGCCATATATTTCATCATCAATTATCGTCCAATTGTTGACTGGAGTTTCTGATTATTTCAAAAATCTTAAATCGCAAGGTGAAAGCGGTAGGGCAAAAATAACTCAAATTACAAGATATGGAACTGTTTTATTAGCAACTGTTCAGGGATATGGTTTATCTGTTGGTCTTGAGTCCTCGTCAGGCTTAGTAATCAATCCAGGGATATTCTTTAAAATATCAACAGTAACAACTATTGTAGCTGGTACGATATTCTTAATGTGGTTAGGTGAACAAATAACTCAAAGAGGAATTGGTAATGGGATATCATTGATTATCTTTGCAGGGATTGTTGCAGAAATACCAAGAGCACTAGTAACTACTTTTGAGTTAGGAAGAACAGGAGCAATATCAACATTAATGATTATAGCAATATTTATTTTACTAATTTTGACTATCTTATTTATTGTATTTATGGAAAGAGCCTTACGTAAAATTTTGATAAATTATCCTAAAAGACAAATGGGAAATAAAATGTATGGGGGTGAGTCATCGCACTTGCCTTTAAAGATTAATCAGGCCGGTGTTATACCAGCAATCTTTGCTTCTGCCCTACTTTTGTTACCAGTAACTTTTTCAAATTTTAATATTTCTGAAAGTGAAACTTTTTTAAATTTAAGTTCTTATTTCACCCAAGGACAGCCCCTGTATATGTTGTTATATGCTTCAGGTATAATATTTTTCACTTTTTTTTATACTTCGATTACATTTAATCCAACTGAAACAGCGGATAATTTAAGAAAATATGGTGGTTTTGTTCCCGGTATAAGACCCGGAGAAAGCACTGCAATTTATATAGAAAATATTTTAACAAAATTAACTACTATTGGAGCGTTGTACTTGACTTTAGTATGTTTAATGCCTGAATTTTTAATCGCAAATTATCCGATACCATTTTATTTGGGGGGAACTTCAATATTAATTGTTGTTGTTGTTGCTATTGATACAGTAACTCAAATTCAAACAAGACTTATGAGTTCACAATATGAACAATTAATAAAAAAAACTAAATTTGGTAAATAATAAAAAAAAGTGAATCTAATTTTATTTGGACCTCCTGGAGCTGGCAAAGGGACGCAAGCTAAATATTTAGTAAAAAAATTAGATAACTTTCAAGTATCAACTGGGGAAATATTAAGAAATGAAATTCAAAAAAATTCAGAAATTGGAAAAAAAATTGTAGATGACATGAACGATGGAAAGTTTGTTAGTGATCATATAGTCAATACTTTAATTGAAGAAATATTAAATGATCCTGAGAAAAAAAATAAACTAATTTTTGATGGATATCCAAGATCACTAACCCAAGCTAAGAACTTAGAAAAATTATTAGAGAAAACTCATCAGACCATAGACTTTATTTTTTTTCTGAATGTGGATAAAAATGTGATTGTTAAAAGAATAGAAAATAGAAAAATTCTCGAAAAAAGATCGGATGATGATTTAAAGACTTTTTTAAAAAGATATGATACTTACATGGCCACAACAAAACCAGTTTTAGATTTCTACTCAAAAAATCCAAATTTTTATGAAATAGATGGTAATTCTGAAATTAACGAAATAACTACTAAAATTGACAATTTTATCAACGTTTAAGCCGTTGACTTTAAAAGATCTTCTTATATAAAAGGCTGAAAATTATCACTTAATATATGGCTCGTATTGCAGGTATAAATATCCCACAAAATAAACTTGTTCATATAGGTCTTACCTATATTTATGGAATAGGAGATAAGTTCTCCTCTCAAATCTGTTCATCATTAAAAATACCAAAGGAAAAAAGGGTAAATCAGTTAACAGATGATGAAATTCTTAAAATTCGAGAGTACATTGATCAAAATTTAAAAGTTGAGGGTGATTTAAGACGTGACTATTCATTAAGTATCAAAAGATTAATAGATCTTGCTTGCTACAGAGGTTCAAGACATAGAAAAAAGTTGCCAGTCCGAGGGCAAAGAACTAGATGCAATGCAAGGACGCGAAAAGGTAAGGCAATAGCAATAGCGGGAAAAAAATTAACTCCACTTAAGAAGTAATCATGGCAAAAGTTGATAAGTTAGAAAAGCAAGAACAAAAAAATGAAAAAACAGTTAGTAAAGTAAAAAAAAGTTCTTACTCAAAAAAGAAAAAAATTAAAAAGAATATTCTAAATGGTATTGCTTATGTACAATCAACATTTAATAATACAATAATTTCAATTGCAGACACAAATGGGAATGTGATTTCATGGGCTTCTTCAGGTCAAAAGGGATTTAAAGGTTCAAGAAAATCAACTCCCTATGCAGCTCAAATAGCTGCTGATGCAGCAGCTTCTAAAGCTTTAGAGTTTGGAATGAAAACTTTATCAGTAGAAGTTAAAGGTCCAGGGTCAGGTAGAGAAACAGCATTAAGAGCTCTGCAAGCAAGAGGTTTTAAGATTTTATCTATAAAAGATACTACACCAATGCCACATAATGGAACTAGGCCACCAAAAAAAAGGAGAGTTTAATGGAAACTGAAAATGTGAATTTAAAAAATTGGAAATCTTTAATCAAGCCATCAAAAATTGATGTGCAAATGAGCGATGATTTATCTCGAGCTAAAATTGTAGCCGAACCACTCGAAAAAGGGTATGGTTTAACTTTAGGAAATTCATTAAGAAGAATACTACTTTCATCGATTAGAGGTGCTGCAGTTACCTCAATTCAAATTGATGGAGTATTGCATGAATTTACATCAATCAAGGGCGTACGCGAGGATGTAACTGATATTGTTTTAAATGTTAAATCTTTAGCTTTAAAATCATCATCCGAAGGCACAAAGAAATTAATTTTAGATGCTAAAGGACCTGGTGAAATTAAAGCGTCAGATATAACTCCTGTAAATGATGTAGAAATATTAAATCCAGATTTGGTAATTTGTAACTTAGACGAAAATACGTCTTTTCACATGGAAATGAATGTAAATACTGGAAAAGGATATGTTCCAGCTGAACTTAATAAACCGGAGGAACCACCATTAGGTTTAATAGCGATCGACTCATTGTACAGTCCAGTAAAAAAAGTTTCTTACTCTGTAAGTACTGCTAGAGAAGGAAAAGCGCTTGATTATGATAAGTTAACTATGGAAGTAGAAACGGATGGATCAATTTCTGCTGAGGATGCAGTTGCTTATTCCGCAAGAATATTTCAAGACCAATTAAAAATGTTTATCAACTTTGATGAACCCGTCGAAGCACCTGTAAAAGAAGTTTCAACTGAGCCAGAATTTAACAAAAATTTATTAAGAAAAGTAGATGAGCTGGAATTATCAGTAAGGTCTATGAACTGTTTAAAAAATGATAATATAATTTACATAGGTGATCTAGTACAAAAATCTGAAGGAGAAATGCTTAGAACTCCAAACTTTGGTAGAAAATCATTGAATGAAATTAAAGAGGTTTTAACTGGTATGTCATTGTACTTGGGCATGGAAATACCAAATTGGCCACCAGATAATATTGCAGAAATGTCAAAAAAACTTGAAGAGGCTATGTAATGAGACATGGATTCGCAAATAAAAAACTTAATAGAACATCTGAGCATAGAAAAGCGTTGTTAAAAAACATGCTTAATTCTCTAATTAAGTATGAGCAAATCAAAACAACCTTGCCAAAGGCAAAGTTTTTAAAACCACAGGCCGATAAGATCATAACTTTAGGTAAGAAAGACACTCTTCATAATACAAAAATTTTAGTTTCACAGTTGCAAGATATTAAATCAGCAAACAAAGTTAAAAAAACTTTATCCAAAAGATATGAAAAAAGATTAGGTGGTTATACAAGAATAATTAAAGCTGGTTTTAGATATGGCGATAACGCACCAATGGCAATTATTGAATTTGTAGACAGGGATGTAGAAGCAAAAAAAGTAGATAGAATAAAAAAATCTACATCTAAAGAGCCCGAAAAAAAAGAAGATAAAAAACCAGTCGCTGTATCTAAATAATTTCTTTTTATGATAAAAAGTTATCTCGTTGACACAACGTGTAATAATATGCGGATTGATAGATGGATACGAAATACAATTGGTAGGATTCCACAAGGACTTATTGAAAAATCTCTTAGATTAGGAAAAATAAAAATCAATAAAAAAAAAGTAAAAAGTTCATTTAAGATAAAATTTAATGATAAAATTGATTTTTATGACTTTAAATTTGAGGAAAAAATTTTACAAAAAAAAATAAATTTTAATCCCTCAAATCAAATAATTAAAGCAAATGAAGATTTAATAATTGATAATAATGAAAATTTTATTGTGTTGAATAAAAGTGCTGGTATTTCCGTTCAGGGTGGAACAAAATCCAAAAAAAACTTAATTGATATATTTAAAAAAAGTGAAATTTTTTCAAATTCAAAACCTTTTTCGGTTCACAGATTAGATAAAGACACATCTGGTGTTTTTCTAATGGCAAAAAATAGAGAAACAGCACAATTATTAACATCTTTATTCAGGTTGAGAAAAGTACATAAGACTTATCTAGCTATATGCCATGGTGAATTAGATAGAAACTCAGGTGAATGGATAGATGATTTAGTTCGTTATGATAATGGAAAAAAAATTATTGAAAAAGCAAAAACTATTTACAAAATTATTGATAAAAATTCGAATTCTAGCCTTGTAGAAATGAAACCAATTACTGGTAGAAAACATCAATTAAGAAAACAACTTTTCAACATTGGTCACTCAATTTATGGAGATAATAAATATAAATCTTATACAAAAACTTTAGGTATTAATAAGGAATTAATGCTGCATGCATACGAAATAAGATTTATGATAAAGGATAAAAAATATACATATAAAGCTTTGCTTCCTGATTATTTCAAAAAATTATTAAAAATAAAAAGACTTAATTATTCAAATTTGAAATAAAAATTTCAACTAGTTTTTTATCTAATTCTTTATAATCCTGATCTTTGATTTGTTTTAAATTTGTTATTCCTTTATCTTTAATACCACATGGAATAATCGCATTATATTTCTCTAGATTATTATTAATGTTGATAGAAAAACCGTGATAAGCTATCCATTTACTAATTCTTACTCCAATAGCGGCAACTTTTTTGATTTGCTCATTATCTTCGTACCATATACCAATATTTTCCTTATCTGAAAAACTTTTAATATTAAAGTAATTTAATGTTTCAATTATTGTTTTTTCTATTATTGAAATAAAATTTCTAATATCCTTTTTTCTTTTTTTTAAGTCTATTACAAAATAGCAAATTAATTGTCCTGGTCCATGATAAGTAATTTTACCACCTCGGTTTGTCTTTAGAATCTCAATTGATTTATCTAAAATATCACTATCGCTAAAGCTTGTTCCTGCCGTATAAATATCTGGGTGTTCTAACGTCCAGATTAATTCATTAGATTTATTAAGATCTAAATCTAATAATCTTTCTTCCATCACTTTTTTAGCATCTTCATAAATGATAGGTTTTTCGGACTTTTTAATTTCTATACTCATTTAAAAATTGTAATCTTTTGATTATGTATTAAAAGAACGACCTAATTAACAGAAAAATTTATGACTTTAATTAAAAAAATTAAAGATAAAAAAGTCAATTTTGAATTTAATAAAGAATATATAAAAGTAGTCACTGACAAGATTTCAAATAATGACGCAACTTTTATCACTAATTCTTTTAAAGAGATGCATCCTGCTGATGCAGCAGATATCATTGAACACCTAAGTCAAAACGATAGAGAAAATTTAATAAAACTTAATAATTTTAAAATAGATCCTGAGGTTTTTGTTGAGCTCAATGAGTCAGTTCAAACTGAAATCATAAAATATCTTTCTTCAGAGGCAATCGTAAGAATATTAAAAAATTTGGAGTCTGACGATGCTATAGCAATTCTTGAAAATGTAGATGAAAAAAATAAAAATTCTATATTAAGTTTACTACCACCTAAAGATCGTTTTGCTCTTTTGGAAGGTCTTAGTTATCCTGAAGATAGTGCAGCCAGAATAATGCAAAGAGAGTTTACTGCAATACCAAGTAACTGGTCTGTTGGTCAAACTATTGATTATTTAAGAGAAAATAAAGATTTACCAGAACAATTTCTAGAAATTTATATTGTTGATGAAAACTTCAAACCAATAGGTGCGGTGCCATCTTCTAAAGTTCTTAGAACATCTAGAGAAACTAAGATGTCATCAATTATGGATGACTCTATTTTTTTAGTACCGGTAGATATGGATAGAGAGGAAGTAGGTAATTCATTTGAAAATTATAATTTAAATTCAGCATGTGTAATTGATAAGAATAATAAATTAGTAGGAATGATAACTTCAGACGATGTATTGACTGTTTTAAAAGAAGAAGCCGAGGAAGATGCATTAAGATTAGCAGGTGTAGGAGATGAAGAAATTACAGATGGTGTAATAACAAAAACAAAAAGACGATTTAATTGGTTGTTATTAAATCTTTTTACTGCGTTTCTAGCAACTTATTGTATTAGTTTATTTGGAGCAACAATTGAACAAATGGTTGTTCTGGCCTTTTTGATGCCAATAGTTGCATCAATGGGTGGTAACGCTGGAATGCAAACGCTAGCTGTTACTGTTAGAACTCTTGCCACTAATGATTTAACAAAAAATAATTTTAACCAGAATATTTTTAAAGAATTTAATATAGGTATTTTAAATGGAATTATATTTGCGGTTATTAGTTCTATTATTGTTCAGTTATGGTTTCAAGATATTCAGCTTTCTTTAATAATTTCTATTTCGATGATTTTAACAATGATTGTTGCCGGACTGTTTGGAATATTGGTGCCTGTGACACTTAAAAAAATGAATATAGATCCAGCAATAGCATCAAGCGTTTTTGTAACAACTATAACTGATGTTATCGGGTTTGTATCTTTTTTAGGTGTAGGAGCTTACTTTTTGTAGATATTAATAATTATCTATTAGTCTTACCTTGTTGATATAATAAGCAATAAAAATTTTTGCATTTGTAATTTTATCAGTCAATTTAAGATTTTTTGTATTCCGTAATTCAAGATAATCTATTTTAATGTCATAGTTTCTTTTTAGTTCATTTTTTTTCATAAAAATTAAATTTTTTAAATTTTTTTTTTTTAATAATTTTTTTTTAAAGTTAATAAGATCTTCTGCTAACTTACCTGCTTTATTTAAATTATTTCTATCTAAAAGGATATTTCTAGATGATAAAGCCAACTTATTTTTATCTCTTATTGTTTTACAAAAAACAATCTTCGATTTGAAATTTTTTTCAACATATTTCTTTACTAATAATAATTGTTGAAAATCTTTCTCACCCATGAATATTTTTGATGGATTTACTATTTTTGTTAAACGAGTCATTACCTCAATGACCCCTTCAAAATGACCTTTTCTGTACTTAGCGCATAATATCTTATCTTGTTTGGTTAGTTTAATTTTGATCTTGTTTTTAAATTTATAGATATCTTTAATTTTAGGTAAATAAACGAAATCTACTTTCAGCCTCTTTAAAATCTTTAAATCCTTTTTTATATTTCTAGGATATTTTTTATAGTCTTTTTTGTTATTAAATTGTCTTGGATTTACAAATATACTTACAACGGTTTTGCTAGATAATTTTAAAGATTTTTTGATTAATGATAAATGACCTTCATGAAGGCTCCCCATGGTTGGTACAAATCCGATGTTCGATTTGCCAGAAAGTGCCTCATTTAAATCAATATTGTTTAATAAAGTTTTCATTTGTATAAAATATTTTAATAAGTAAAACATTTAAATGATTAAACAAGCAATTATTCCCTTAGCTGGTCTGGGTACAAGGTTATTACCTTTAACTAGTATATTTGCGAAAGAACTGCTTCCTATTAATGGAAAACCAGGCATTGAGTATATTTTAGACGAATGTGCAGATGCTGGTATTAAAAAAATAGTTTTTATAATTTCGAAAAAAAAACAGATGATAAAAGATTATTTTTATAAGGATAGTTTTTATAAAAAGATAATTAAAAAAAAAAAAGATCCTAGAGTTATTAAAGAATATAAAAAAATTTTGAAATATAAAAAGATGATTAAATTTGTTTACCAAAATAAACCTTTAGGAACTGGTGATGCAGTATTAAAAACAAAAAAATTTATCACAGATGATTTTTTTCTTATGTTATTACCAGATGATTTGATAATTAAGAAAAATTGCTCTAAGTCGATGATTAATATACATAATCACTACAAATCATCTGTAATGGCAAGTATTAATGTCCCAAAAAAAACTGTTTCAAGGTGGGGAATTTATAAATTAGGAAAAAAATTAAATAAAAATAATTACCTTATAAAAGATGTTATTGAAAAACCTTTAATCTCAAAAGCACCATCAAATAAAGCTGTAATAGGAAGATATATTCTCCCAAAAAAAATATTTTCTAAATTATTAAATCAAAAGCCAGGTAAAGGTGGTGAAATTCATATTACAGATGCAATACAATCATTGATACAAAATGACGAAAAGTTTATTGCTCATAATTTCACTGGAAAATATTTGGATTGTGGAAGTATGAGTGGTTATATTAAATCAACATTAGAAATAGCTAAATCATGAAGCTTTGTATGATAGGTACAGGTTATGTTGGATTAGTTAGCGGTGTTTGCTTTGCAGATTTGGGCAACAATGTTATTTGTGTCGATAAAGATACTAAGAAAATTGATTTACTCTCAAAGGGGAAAATTCCGATTTATGAACCAGGTTTAACTGAATTAGTAAACAAAAATTATAAAAATAAAAGATTAAAATTTTCCACAGATCTAAAAAAATCAATTAAAGATTCTGACTTAATCTTTATTTGTGTAGGCACACCAACAAAAAAAAGTGGTAGTTCTGCCGACTTAAGTCAAATTTTTAAAGCTGCAAAAGAAATAAGTTTATCAATTAACAAGTTTAAGATAATTGTAACAAAATCAACAGTTCCAGTAACTACAGGTGATCAAATCGAAAAAATTTTAAAAAAAAAGAACTCTAGTAAAAAATTTTCAGTTGTCTCAAATCCTGAGTTTTTAAGAGAAGGTGAAGCTATAAGAGATTTTATTTATCCTGATAGAATAGTTGTGGGATCAAATGATAAAAAATCAAATCGTATAATGAATTCTTTATATTCACCCTTAATTTCTAAAGGTGCTCAATACATCAATACTTCTAGAAGAGCAGCAGAACTAATCAAATATGCTTCCAATGCTTTTTTAGCTACCAAAATAACATTTATTAATGAAATAGCTAATCTATGTGAGAACACAGGTATAAATGTTGAGGATATTTCAATTGGCATGGGCTTAGACAAAAGAATAGGAGGGCGATTTTTAAGAGCTGGCCCAGCATATGGTGGATCATGTTTCCCTAAAGATACAAAAGCCATAACTTCAACTGCTGATAAATTTAAAATAAATTTATCTGTTATAAAGTCAGTAATTAAATCAAATGAAAGTAGATCCAACCTTTTATTAAATAAAATATATAAAATTTTAAACAATAAAGTAAAAAATAAGAAAATTACTTTTTTGGGTGTTACCTTTAAAGCTAATACTGATGATATGAGAGACTCAGCGAGTCTTTCAATGATACCTATTTTATCAAAAAAAGGCGCTGTAATTAGATATTTTGATCCAACAGGTTATAAAAAAGAATTCTCAAAAATAAAAAATGTTATTAATTTTGATAATATAAAAGATTCTCTTCAAAACACAGATCTAGTAATCATCCACACAGAGTGGAATGATTTTAAATCAATTAACTTTAAAAATTTGGTAAAAGGTAAAAAGTTTATTATTTATGATATGAGAAATATCTATTCTCCATCAAAAATAAGAAAACAAGGCTTTAAGTATTATAGTATTGGTAGATAATTTTTATTTAAGTTCAAATATAGCATCAACTTCAACCGAAACTCCAAGTGGGAGACTATTTGCACTTACAGCAGCTCTTGTATGTGCTCCAGCATCTCCAAAAATAGATGCTACCATATCAGATGCACCATTTATAACCTTTGGTTGTTCAATAAATTCATCAGTTGAGTTTACAAAACCTGTTAGTTTAACACATGATTTTACTTTTGATAAATCACCATTACATGCTTTTTTTACCTGAGAAATGATATTTAATGCACATCTTTTTGCTGCATTATATCCAGCATCAGTATCTAGATCTTTTCCAACTTTTCCTTTTATTAACTCACCATTTTCATCAATGGAAATTTGACCTGAAATAAAAAGCATTTTTCCGGTAATTTTTGTAGCTACATAAGAGCCAACAGGATCTGCTGCTTTTGGTAATTCAATATTATTTTTTTTTAAGTTATCCTCAAAATTCATTCCCCAATTGCCTTTTTTTTGATTTCATTCATTTTTTCTTTTCATCAGACCATTCCTTGTTCTGAAACTCTTTGGTATCTTTAATAAAATCTTTTCCAGCAGTTACAGCCTTACTCTTCGCAGAGCTGGCTTTACATTTCATATAATCTAAAGAAAACTTTTTGAAATCACTACAATTTTCTTTAGAGTAAAGGTTGTTACTTATGCTAAGGATAAAAACAAAAGTAATTAAAATTATTTTAATCATTTTTTTTTCTTTTTCTTTATTTTATCGTATTCCTTTCTTTTCTCAATTAAAATCAAGGCCTCTTCCATATTAATTTCATTAGGATCTTTTTCCTCAGGTATTGTTGCATTAAGAGATTTGTATTTTATATATGGACCATACTGACCTTTCATAATTCTTACCGGTTTTCTATCTTCTGGATGTTCACCTAATTCTTTAATAATTGATGATGACATTCTTCCTGGTTTTGCGTCTGCAATTAAAGTTATAGCTCTGTTTAGACCTATTGAGAAAATTTCCTCTATATTTTCAATTCGTGCTGATTTATTTTCACATTTTAAATAAGGGCCAAATCTTCCGGTATTTAATGTTATTTCGTTTTGATTTTCAGGATTTAAACCTAAGGATTTTGGAAGTGAACATAAAAATTGTGCTTTTTCTAAATCAATACTTTCTAATTCTAAACCCTTTGGTATAGAAACATTTTTCAAAAGTTCATTTACATTTGGCTTTATTTTTTTAGTCTTTCTTTTCTTCTTTTTTGTTTTTTCAATTTCAATATCCTCAGGGATTTTTTCATATTGAAGATATGGCCCGAATCTTCCATTTTTTAAATATATATCATTACCATTATTATGCTTTCCAATTAACTTTGGTTCAGCTAATTGTGCTTGTGCTGCTGCTTTTGCTTTAGATAAGGGTCGTGTAAATTTACACTCAGGGTAATTTGAACATCCAATAAAAGCACCACCCCTAAAACTATTTTTTAAACTTAGTGTACCGGAATTACACAGTTGACATTTTCTTATAATATTTCCTTTGTCATCTTTATCAAAAACTAAATCACCTAAACTATCATTTAAAAGATCTAAAACTTCTCTTGTTCTTTTTTCCTTGACCTCTTCTACATTATTATTGAAGTCCTTCCAGAACAGTTCTAAAACTCTAATCCAGCTTTCTTTCCCAGAAGTTATCTCATCTAATTGATCTTCTAAGCCAGCAGTAAAGTTATAATCTACATATTTTGAAAATAATTTTTCAAGAAAAGCGGAAATAAGCTTACCTCTGTCAGTAGGAAAAAACCTTTTATTTAATATCTCTGCATAACCTCTATTAGCTATTGTGGAAATTATACTTGCGTAAGTAGACGGTCTTCCAATACCAAGCTCCTCAAGTTTTTTTACCAAACTAGCTTCGGAATATCTTGGGGGAGGTTGTGTAAAATGCTGTTCATCTAATAATGACTCAATATTTATAAGTCCTTTAGACATAGAGGGTAGAATTTTTTCATCATCGTCCTTATTTTGATTATTATATATCTTTAAAAATCCATCAAACTTAAGAACCGATCCACTTGCTTTGCACACTGTATCATTATTACTTGATGTTATTGTGATAGTATTTCTGTCAAATTTAGCAGATTGCATTTGAGAGGATAAGGCTCTGCTCCATATTAAATCGTAAAGCTTATTTTGATCTGTGCTTAGATATTTTTTTATACTTTGTGGGGTTCTGATAATTTCTGTTGGTCTTATCGCTTCATGTGCTTCTTGCGCATTCTTTGCTTTTTTACCAGAGTAATTTAAAGCACTGTCAGGTAAATATTCGTCACCGATTTCTTTTTTAATATAATCTCTAAAAGCCGTTACAGCATCTTTTGATAAATTAGTACCATCTGTCCTCATATATGTTATTAAACCAACAGTTTCTCCTTCAATCTCAACTCCTTGGTAAAGCTTTTGAGCAATTTGCATAGTTCTTGATGCACCAAAACCCAATCGACTTGAAGCTGTTTGTTGAAGAGTAGATGTAGTAAATGGTCCTGATGGATTACGATTAACAACTTTACTAGATATATCAGTAATACTAAATTTTTTTTGATTGATAATAGATATGGCATTATTTATTTCATCTTTATTTCTAAAAGAAAATTTTTCAATTTTATCATTATCTAGCTGACTAATGCTTGCTAAAATATTTTGATTTTTTTCATCTTTAAATTTGATACTTAAAGTCCAAAATTCTTCTGGCTTAAACGACTCAATTTCATGTTCTCTTTCAGTTATTAATTTCAAGGCTACTGATTGAACCCTACCCGCAGATTTAGAGCCTGGAAGCTTTGTCCATAAAATTGGTGAAATATTAAAGCCAACTAAGTAGTCTAAAGCTCTTCTAGCCATATAGGCATCAACTAAAAGAGGTTCAATTTGTCTAGGATTTTCAATGCCATGAATTACTGCTTTTTTTGTAATTTCATTAAAAACAACTCTTTCTATCTCTTTATCTTTTAGAAGTTTTTTTTCATTTAAATATTCTTTTACATGCCAAGCTATCGCTTCACCTTCACGATCAGGATCAGTAGCTAATATTATTTTTGATGAATCTTTGGCCGCATCAGTTATTTCTTTCAGGTATTTTTTTGAAAAACTATCTATTTCCCATTCCATTTTAAAATCTTGGTCTGGATCAACAGAACCGTTTTTAGAAGGTAAATCTCTTATATGCCCATAACTAGCTAAGACCTTATAATTATCTCCTAAATATTTGTTAATAGTTTTGGCTTTAGCTGGACTTTCTACAATCACCAAGTTCATAAATGACAAACTACCTAAAAGAGTTAGATAGTCAAACTAATAAATTTTTGTCTTAGTTTCTTCTTTGTTTTTCAATCTTTTGATATTTTCCCTGTGAGTAAAAAATATTAATACAAACATGATTATGAAAAAAAATATTTCATCAAAATTACTTGTTATGATCAAATAAACAGGAATTGATATTGAAGCGATTAGTGAAGATAAAGATGAAAATTTTGTAATACCAAAAATTACAAACCAACATAAACCAAAAATTATTCCAAAATAAATGTTTATAGCACATAGAATACCAACGTATGTAGCAACACCTTTTCCTCCTTTAAATTTTAGCCATACAGGAAACACGTGACCAAGAAATGCACATAATGAAGCTAAGTATAAAAAATCTATATAATAAATTTTAACAAATATAACCGGGATAACAGCTTTTAAAATATCAAGAATTAGCGTTGTGTATCCAACAATTTTATTTCCAGATCTAAGTACATTTGTAGCCCCAATATTTCCAGAGCCAATTTCTCTTATATCTTTTTTTAAAAATAATTTTGTTAATATTAATCCAAATGGAATTGATCCCATTAAATAGGAAATTATACCTATGATTAAAATGTCCATATTATAACTTAAATAATTCTTTACCGTTTACAAATGTATTTGTGACTTTACCTTGCAGTTTTTTGTCTTCTATAGATGTATTTTTTGATTTTGAAATAAGTTTATCTTTTTTTACAATCCAAGGTTTATCTATATCTACTATACAAAAATCAGCATCGCTACCAATAGATAAATTTCCTTTATTTATCTTTAATATTTTAGCTGGGTTTGATGTCAATGCTTTGATTATAGTCTCTAGTTTGAGTGATCCATTATGATATAATTCTAAACTTAGAGACAACAAAGTTTCTATGCCTGACGCACCAGTTGCTGCCTGAGCAAATGTTAATCTTTTCGATTCTTCATCCTCAGGTTTGTGATCTGAAACTATTACATCAATTAGATTGTCTTTTAATCCTTGAACTAAAGCAAGTCTATCTTCTTCCCTTCTCAATGGTGGAGACAACTTCAAAAATGTTTTGAAATCTCCTATGTCGTTTTCATTTAAAGATAAGTTATTAATTGATACTCCACATGTGAATTTTACAATTTCTTTTCTTGATTTAATTACTTCAATAGATTTTTGTGATGATAATTGAGAGATATGATATCTACATTTAACTTTTTCCAATAATGTTAAATCTCTCTCGATTAAAATACGTTCAGCGATCTCAGGTATACCAGATAAACCTAATTTAGATGCAATTATCCCAGAGTTAATCATGCCATTTTTTGCTAGTTCATAATCTTCAGCGTGCTGCATAATTAAACTTCCCAAATCTTTGGCAGAATTCATTATTCTGGACATCAATCTTGGATTTTGAATTGTTTTAACGCCATCAGTGAATGCAATTATTCCTTTACTTTGTAAGAGACCGAATTCAGTCATGTTTGAACCCTCGATATTCTTTGTCAAGGAAGCACATGGAAAAATATTTATTTTTGATTTATCTCTTCCTCTTCTTTTTAGAAAATCGACTATTGAAACGTTGTCAATTATTGGATCTGTATTAGGCATTGTTACTACCGAGGTGACACCCCCAGAGAGTGCTGCATTACTTAAAGTTCTAAAATTTTCCTTGTACTCATATCCTGGCTCACCAACAAAAACTCTCATGTCAACTAATCCAGGAAAGATGTGTCTTCCCTTTAAATCAATAGGTTTATCTCTGCTTGGTAAATTATTTATATTTACTTTTTTTCCGATGGCTTCAATCTTTCCATCTTCACTAATTATAAGGCCTCCATTTTCATTTATCGAATTGTGAGGGTCAATTATATTAGCGTTTATAAAATATTGTTTTTTCATTTATTTACAAAATATTTTTAGACAAGCCATTCTTACAGCTACACCCAATTCAACTTGTTCTTTGATTACACTTTTGTTGATGTCATCTGCCAACATTGTATCAATTTCTATACCTCTATTCATTGGACCTGGATGCATAATTAAAGCATCAGATTTAGCGTGTTCTAATTTATCAGGTGTTAATCCGTAATATTCATAATACTCTCTATTTGATGAAAGGTATGAACTTGTCATTCGTTCACTTTGTAATCTTAACATCATAACAATATCACAATCTTTCAATCCTTTTTTCATATCTGTAAAAGTTGAAACACCGAATTTTTCAATTTCTCTCGGCATAAGATTTGTTGGAGCAATTATGTTTACTTCTGCACCTAACATACTAAGTAAATAAATATTTGATCTTGCTACTCTTGAATGAAGTATATCTCCACAGATTGCGATTTTTAATCCTTGAATTTTGTTTTTTCGAGTAATAATTGTTAGTGCGTCCAATAAAGCTTGGGTAGGGTGCTCTCTTCTTCCGTCACCAGCATTTAGAACTGCACAGTTTACTTTTTGTGAAAGTAGATTACATGCTCCAGAGTCTTGATGTCTAATTACAATAATATCAGGGTGCATTGCATTTAGTGTCATTGCTGTATCTATCAATGTTTCACCTTTTTTAATTGCTGAATTGCTAATATTCATAGACATAACGTCAGCTCCAAGTCTTTTACCAGCTAATTCGAAGGAACTTTGAGTTCTAGTGGATGGCTCAAAAAATAAATTAATTTGAGTTTTACCACTTAAAATATCAATTTTTTTATTTTTACTTTGATTTACTTTTATAAATGAATTTGCTTCATCAAGTATTAAATTGACATCATTAATTGATAGATCTTGGATTCCTAACAGATGTTTTTGCGAAATTTTAATAGCTTGGTTTGTTTTAATTGCCATTAAAACCAACTCTATAACTATAAACCTCTATAATAGCAAGTATTAATTATTTAGAAAATCCAAAGCTCCTTGTAATATAAAAGCAGCAGCGTTTTCATCTATCTTTTTTTCCCTTTTACTAACATTAATATCTAATTGACTAGATAGGTTAAAAGCACCAACAGTTGAAAGTCTCTCATCCCACAGGCAAATCGGAATGTCTAAGTTTTTTTCAATATTTTCCGTTGTATCTTTTACTGATTGAGCTGACCTACCTGAGGATCCATCCATATTTAAAGGATTTCCAACAATGATTCCTTTTATATTATTTTCATTAATAATTAATCTGAGTTCATCAATAAGATCCTTAAGAGAATTTCTATTTATTGTTTTATACGGAGTGGCTATTAGTTGTTTTTCATCACAGATTGACACACCAATTCTTTTAGAGCCCAGGTCTAGACCTATCAATCTACACTTATCTGAGTGTTTCTTTTTGAATTCCTCTAAAGTGATCATATTGTATATTTTAAACTTAAGTGATACTTTGCGTCATATTTAAATAGCATATGAGCATAGATCTTAAAACAATAAAGCATATATCTAAATTAGCAAGAATTTCAGTTGATGAACAAAGAGCTGAAAAATTGGCTGGTGATTTAAATTCTATTTTTGATTTCATTGAAAAACTTAATGAATTAAAAACGGATAATGTAGAGCCATTAACTTCTATTGCTGAAACAACCTTAAAATTAAGATCTGATGAAGTAAAAAGTAAAAATATAAGAGAACAAATTATTAAAAATTCTCCTCAGGATAATGAGGATTATTTTGTAGTGCCCAAGGTGATTGAATAATGTCAGATATAACAAAACAATCTCTTACTGAATTAGTTGAAAATATAAAAAATAAGAAACTTTCTTCAACAGATGTAACCAAAGCATTTATTGATAGATCTGAAAAATCTGATGAATTGAATGCTTACATTACAAATGATTTTACATCAGCCATAGATAAAGCAAAAAAATTTGATCAAAAACCCAATTTAGATTTAAAACTGCCTGGTATTCCAATGGCAGTTAAGGATTTATTTTGTACGAAAAATATTAAAACAACTGCTGGTAGTAAAATTTTGAATAACTTTGTACCAACTTATGAGTCAACCGTAACTGAAAATATCTGGAATGAAGGTGCAATACTTCTAGGTAAACTAAACTGTGATGAGTTTGCAATGGGTTCATCAAATGAAACAAGTTTTTTTGGTAATGTACAAAATCCTATTGATAAAAATTTAGTTCCAGGTGGATCATCTGGTGGTTCAGCTTCTGCAGTAGCTGGACGGTTGACTCCTATTACAATTGGTACTGATACTGGTGGATCAATTAGACAACCAGCCTCTTTCACTGGAATTGTAGGATTAAAACCTACATATGGAAGTTGCTCAAGATATGGGATAGTTGCTTTTGCTTCATCATTGGATCAAGCCGGACCTATGGCACAAAATGTTAAAGATTGTGCTTTACTACATGAAGTGATTAGTTCTTACGATCCTAAAGATTCTACTTCAATAAATTTTAAAAGAAATCATTTCAGCAAGGAGCTTACAAAAAATATAAAAGGAAAAAAAATTGGAATTCCAAAAGAGTATAGAGTTGATGGTATGCCAAAAGAAATTGAAGATCTTTGGCAAAAGGGCATTCGGTATATTAAAGATTGTGGTGCTGAAACCATTGATATTTCTCTACCAAATACAAGTTATGCCTTACCAACGTATTATATAGTTGCTCCAGCAGAGGCATCATCAAACTTAGCAAGATATGATGGGGTTAAGTATGGATTTAGAGCCAAAGGAGAAAATTTAATTGATATGTATGAGAAAACAAGATCAGAAGGTTTTGGAGCTGAAGTTCAAAGAAGAATTATGATTGGAACTTATGTTTTGTCTTCAGGATATTATGATGCATATTATCTTAAAGCTCAAAAAGTAAGGAAACTTATTAAAAATGATTTTGATGAAGTATATAAAAAAGTTGATGCAATTTTAACTCCTTCAACACCAAGCGCAGCATTCAAAATAGGTGAAAAAACAAACGATCCAGTTTCAATGTATCTAAATGACATTTTTACTGTTCCTGTTAATTTAGCTGGACTTCCAGGTATTTCAATACCTGCAGGACATGACTCAAATGGTTATCCTTTAGGTTTACAAATTATAGGTAAAGCTTTTGACGAACAGAATATATTAAATATAGCTTATGCTATGGAAGAAAAGATCAATTTTAAAAATAAGATTACTGACTGGTGGATAAAATGAGTAAAAAAGATTCAGAATATTTGATTAATCGAAAAGACAATCAGTATGAAGTGGTAATTGGTTTAGAAGTTCATGCTCAAGTTTTATCTGAATCAAAACTATTTTCTACTTCTGCAACTAAATTTGGAGCGGAACCTAATACACAGGTTAGTTTAGTTGATGCTGCATTTCCAGGAATGTTACCAGTAATTAATGAATTTTGTGTTAAACAAGCAATTAAAACTGGTATTGGCCTTAATGCAAAAATTAATAAACGTTCAGTATTTGATAGAAAAAATTATTTTTATGCTGATTTACCTCAAGGATATCAAATTTCACAATTTAAAGATCCAATAGTAGGTGAGGGCAAAGTTATCTTGGATATGCCAAATGGTCAAAAAGAAATTGGTATAGAAAGATTACATCTAGAACAAGACGCAGGAAAAAGTATTCATGATCTTGATCCACAAAATACCTTTGTAGATTTAAATAGATCAGGGGTAGCTTTAATGGAAATAGTGAGCAAGCCCGATCTAAGATCCCCAGATGAAGTTAATACTTACGTCAAAAAATTACGATCTATAATGAGGTATCTAGGAACTTGCGATGGAAATATGCAAGAAGGTTCTTTAAGAGCTGATGTGAACGTTTCTGTAAGACCAAAAGGCTCAAAAGAATTTGGTACGCGATGTGAAATTAAAAACGTTAATTCAATTAAATTTATGCAAATGGCAATAGAATATGAAGCTAATAGACAAGTTGATTTAATAGAAGAGGGTAAAACTATTGATCAAGAAACTAGACTTTTTGATACAAAAAAAAATGAGACAAGGTCAATGAGATCAAAAGAAGATGCTCATGATTACAGATATTTTCCAGACCCCGATCTATTACCTTTGGAAGTTTCAGAAAAATTTATTGAAGATCTTAAAAATGAAATTCCAGAATTACCAGACGATAAAAAGAAAAGATTTATTGAAGAGTTTAAATTGTCTCCTTATGAAGCGAATATTCTAGTGTCCGATATTGATACTGCAAAATACTTTGAGGAAGTTGTAACTAAAATGGGTAAGAACAAAGATATTAAGTTAGCAGTCAATTGGATTACAGGAGAACTATTTGCTGTTTTAAATAGCAAAGGTTTAGAAATTTCTCAAAGTCCAGTGAGTGCTAAGAATTTCGCTATTTTGATAAATCTAATTAAGAATGGAACTATCTCGGGAAAGATAGCAAAAACTGTTTTTGAATTGATGATCGATGGTGATAAAGATCCTCAAAAGATTGTAGAAGAAAAAGGATTAAAACAACAAAGTGATCCAAAAGCTTTAGAGGCATTAATTGATAAAATAATTAATGATAACAGAGAAAAGGCTATTGAATATAAACAAGGTAAAGAAAAATTATTTGGTTTTTTTGTTGGTCAAGCGATGAAGGCATCAGGTGGAAAAGCTAACCCTCAGTTAATCAATGAGATCCTAAAGAAAAAATTATAAGGTTATGGGTTCAGACCTTAACATCACTAAACATTTACAAGATTATATTCTTAAGAATGGTTTGAAATTGCATCCAATTCAAAAAGAAATAATAGATTACAACTTATCACTTGGTGATACAAAAAGAATGCAAATCTCTATTTCTCAATGTCAATTTCTACATCTGATTATTAAGATTTCCAAAATCAAAAAAGTCCTAGAGATAGGAACTTTTACAGGTTTAAGTACGTTATCTATGGCTTTAGCATTACCAAATGAAGGAAGTATAATAGCATTGGATAAAAATGAGGAGACAAACAAAGTTGCTCAAAAATTTTTTAAAAAAGCTAAACAAGATCATAAAATTAAAACTATAATTAAACCGGCATTAGAAACCTTGATGAGTATTAGAAATGAAAAATTTGATTTAGTCTTTATTGATGCAGATAAAATTAATTACAAAAAATATTATGAGATTTCGTTAGATCTATTGAATAAAGAAGGTTTAGTGATAATTGACAATGTATTATGGCATGGAGAAGTTATTAATAAAAATATTAATGATAAATTTACTAAAAGTATAAGAGATTTGAATGATTTTATCTCTAAAGATAAGAGAATTGAAAAAGTCATGGTACCATTTGGTGATGGAATGACTGTTTGTAGGAAGGTTTAATGTTCACTATATTTGGTTTTTATAAATTTCAAAAAATTAATAATTTAAAAAAAAACCAAATAAAATTGAATAATCTCTTGTTAGATAAAAACATAAATGGATCAATTATTATATCCAAAGAAGGTTTAAATGGATCTATTTCTGGAATAAATAAGGATATTAAAATTGCAATTATTCAAATCAAAAAATCTTTGAATATAAAAGAATTTGATAGTTTTAATAATTCTAAAAGTAGATTTCAACCTTTTCATAAACCAAAAATTAAAATCAAAAAAGAAGTCGTACCGATGGACCTAAAAATGACGAATAGATTAAAAAAAAAGAATAGTCATATAGAGCCAACAGAATGGAATGAATTAATAAAAAATAAAAAAACTCTTTTATTAGATGCAAGAAAACCTTTTGAACATAAAGTTGGTTCTTTTAAAAAATCAGTAAATCCTAAAATAGGTAACTTTAGAGATTTTCCAAAATACTTAAAAAAGTTAAAAAAAGATAAGCCAATAGCTATGTTTTGCACCGGAGGAATAAGATGTGAAAAAGCCTCTGTATATTTAGAGAAAAAGGGTTTTAGGAATATTTATCAATTAAAAGGTGGAATTCTGAATTATTTAAAGAAAGTAAAACAAAAAAATAGTTTATGGAAAGGTGAATGTTTTGTATTTGATAACAGAGTAAGTTTAAAGCACGGTCTAGAACAGGGAACATATTCAATTTGTGGTGGGTGCAGGCAACCAATTTCAGTGAAGGATAAAAAATCTGATAAATATGAAGAGGGTGTAACTTGCCCTAATTGTTTTAATAAACTCTCAAA
Organism: uncultured Pelagibacteraceae bacterium; assembly: GCA_902579925.1. GTDB lineage: Bacteria > Pseudomonadota > Alphaproteobacteria > Pelagibacterales > Pelagibacteraceae > Pelagibacter. The sequence continues at coordinate 58,517 of CACHIS010000003.1, read as the reverse complement.
AGTTCAAAAATCTCGTTTTAGAATGAGACAAAGTCAGATATATAAAGCAAAGCTATCAGGAAAAAAATATAATTTCCAAAAAGAATTTAATTAAGGATTTATTTGTCACAATCTTTCAAATTAACTAAAGATCCAATATGGTTTTTGCTTAGAAAAGTTACTATCCCAGCAAGTGTTGGTTCATTATTTCAAACTTTTTACAATCTAGTAGATACTTGGTTCGCAGGAAGAATATCTGCTGAAGCAATAGCAGCAATTGCAAAATCTTTTCCAATTTACTTTACCATTATTGCTATAGGAGTTGGATTAACGGCAGGGACTAATACTTTAATTGGAAATAATATAGGTGCAAAGAATAAAAGGAAGGCATCACTATTTGTTGCCCAATCAATTATATTTGCAATCTTTTTGTCCATTCTCGTAACTTTTTTTGGTTTAAATGTTTCAGATTTTTTACTTTCCTTAATGGGATCAGATCAAGAGGGAATTATTTTAACTAGAAAATATCTTGATGTAATTTTTTATGGAACAATAATAGTTTTGATTCAGATTTCTTTAAATGGAACTTTGAATGCACAAGGAGATACCAAAAGTTATAGAAACGTTTTAATTTTTAGTTTCTTTTTAAACATTATTCTTAATCCATTATTTATTTTTGGTTACGGTTTTGTACCAGCTTTTGGCATAGCAGGCCTTGCTATTGCAACCGTAGTAGCACAGTTTATCGGTCTTCTATACTTAGCGTATAAAGTTTATTGTTGTGAGTTAAAGCAATATCTTAAGCCTGAGTGTTTTATACCAAAGTTTAAACTTCTCGGAGAACTTCTGTATCAGACAATTCCTGTAATGTTTAGTATGCTATTAATTGGTGTTGGTATATTTAATATTCTTTACTTCATTGGTAAATTTGGAGATTTAGCCACTGCTGGTTACGGTGCTGCTTTGCGAATTGAGCAAGTTTTTTTACTTCCAGTAATTGGTTTAAATACTGCAGTACTATCTATTGGAGGACAGAATTTTGGTGCAAAAAATTTCGACAGATTAAGAGAACTATATAAAAAGGCTCTTTTTTTTGGATCATCTTTTATGATTTGTGCAGGAATAATAATATTTTTGGGTGCAGAGTTTTTAGTTTCATTATTTACTGATAATTCAGAGGCAATAAAACATGGTACAATATATTTAAAAGTTGCTGCATTAATTGGTCCAATTTATCCTGTTTTTTTTATAACAACTGCTGTATTTCAAGCAGTTAAAAAACCATTATATAGTCTTTATTTAAGTATTTTACGACTAACAGCACTTCCATTTTTAAGTTTGTGGTATGTAATTAATATTAAAGGGGGAGATTATGAAGATATTTTTTACACAATATTAGTAACAAACTGGTTTATGGGAATTGCAGTTCTTATGTTTATTGGGTATTTTTTGAACAATGTTTTCAAACAAAATAAAAGTCTTTTTACTTATTAGCATTTGTCTAATATTTTTTTTAATCACCTCTTTTGATGTCAAATCTAACAAAGCAAAGGTTGTTGATGGAGATACCATTCATTTAGATGGGCAAAAAATTCGTTTTAGTGGCATTGATACACCTGAGATCAATCAAGTATGTAACAAGAATGATGTGATAATTAAATGCGGGATACTGGCAAAAGAATTACTTATTAGTATGATAGGTAATAATAAAGTAAAATGTGTCAATGAGGGTGTAGATAGATATAAGAGAATTTTGGCTGAGTGTTTTGTAAATAATCAAAGTTTATCCAAGTCCCTTGTTAGGGAGGGATTTGCTTTTGCATACAGAAAATATTCGACAAAATTTATAAAAGATGAGGACTTTGCAAAAAAAAATAAAAAAGGGATGTGGTCAATGACATTTGAGTATCCTTGGGATTACAGAAGAAAAAATTAGTCTTTTTGTAGTTTTTTTTCTAACTTTCTTACTAGATAAGAAACAACTAATATTAAGACCAAATATTCAAGAATTAGAAAAGTATATATTTCTAATGGTCTATAAGTTGTTACAACTAATTCATTAGCTTTTCTAGTCAAATCACCAATCCCAATAATTGATACAAGGGATGACATTTTAAGTACGTAAACAAATTGATTTCCTATAGCTGGTAAAATATTTTTAATTGCCTGTGGCAATATAACAAATCTTAATTTTCTGAAAAAACCTAAACCTAAAGAACTTCCAGCTTCCCACTGAGCTTTTTTAATTGAGTTTATTCCTGCTCTAAAAATCTCAGCTTGGAATGCACTTTCGCTTATAGATAATGCTATGATACCTGAAACAAATGGACTAAAACTAATTCCTGTCATTATTGGTAATCCATAATAAATCCATAAAATTAAAACTAGTAAAGGAATTGCTCTTACAATTTCTACATAACCAATATTAAGATAAGTTAAGAATTTACTTTTTGAAAGTGACGGTATGGCAATTAAAAGACCAATGAATATTGATATAACAATCGAAATTATCGAAATATATATTGTCGTAGTTAAACCACCTAAAAGAAATTTAAGATTTGTTAAACCCTCAACGTTTTGAGGAGATAATATCAACCAGTTTAATTCACTTTTACCACATGAGGTTAAAGGAAGGACTAAAATTAAAAAAGCTAAATTTCTCACTCTTTAAGTTATAAAGAATAAAAAACTAAATACTAATTTATTATAAACTTTTTAGATTGTATTTAGATAACAATTTAGTAAAGAAGCCAGATGATTTTTTCTTCTTGATCCAGCTATTTACATACCCGTTCCATTTATTATCACCTTTAGGAACCATCATTGCTAAAAATGCTGGATTTTTTCCACCATCTGGAACAATTGCTAACTGAGGATATTTAATAACCAACTTATTTGCTTCTGTTGAACTTGTGATATTACCATCAGCTCTACCTGCTAAAACCTCTTGGAAATCTCTTGCTGGTGCCTCAATTGAATTTAATTTTGATTTTGGAAAAAATTCTTTCGCCTTTTCTTCTTGAGAGGTACCAAGAGTAGTTGCAATAGTTACTTTTGAATTATTTAATGAATCCCAAGTTGGAAATTTTTTTAAATTCTTTTTTAGAACAAGTGGCACTGTAGCATATTTGTAATATGTATCAGTGAACCCAGCCACTTCTGCTCTTTTTGGAGTTTTTGTAACACTAGTTGAGATATCATATCTTGCAGATGTTATTCCAGATACAATCGTTTTCCACTCAGCTGGCACAAACTCAACCTTAACACCCATGTCTTTTGCAAGTTCATTCATTACATCTATATCAAAACCCTTGTATTTATTTGTTGCAGGATCTTTGACTGTCATTGGATCCCAGTCACCAGTAGTTCCAACTTTTAATACTCCTGAGGATAAAATTTTATCCAAATTAGAGTCTGCGTTTAATGAGAAGGGTAAAAAAGCAATTAATGCAATAAGTAATAATTTTTTCATAATTTTATTTAACTTATTTAGTATCTAAATGAGACTATAATCTTGACGCACTATCATTCATCCAGGAGAATAAATGTTTAGAAAAAGAGCGTCTTACGAACAAATTAACCTCATTTTGATTTTTATTGTGAATAACAACATCGATTTTTGCGATAATTGTTTGAGTTACAGATCCAATTTTGTTTCTAAATTCATTAAAATTAAAAGGTGATCCAGTCTCAAATAAATCATAGATTTTATCTCCTTTGAGAGTGATTCTTACATATTGGTCTGTAACATCTACAACAGCCCCTAAATTTAATTTAGATATATTTTTATTTAAAAGTATTTCGGTTTCATATGAATTTGTATTTTTTTTTACGACATCATTTGAAAAAATCATCCATTCATCAGGACTCAACCATAAAGCTGTCAATTTTTCACTTTGAGTTGAGGTGTTAGCTTTTGTGGGTAAGACCATATCTAAAGATTTACCAGCAGCTGATAAAAATTCTCTTTTTTTTCCTCTTATTATTAATTTCATAATTGGATTTATTTCACCAATCTGTAAACCCTGATATGATTTTTCCTCTTTTATTGGTTGATTATAATTTAGCATTTAATCTTTCACCTTCTTTATCTAAAAAAACAGGATCTGCGACGGTCACATTTATATTTTTATTTTCCATTGGTATAATTAACTTTTGTCCAAGCATTTTTTTTCCACCCTTTACTACTCCTAGCGCAATAGATTTATTTAAATTCGGACTATAGTAACTTGAAGTAACGTGACCCAACATTTCGATTGGTGATTTTTTAATGTCAGCAACTATCTGTGCACCTTCTTCTAAAACTTCCTCAGGATTTTCAGTAAGTAACCCAACTAATTGTTTTCTGTCATCTTTAATTGTGTCGGATCTATACAGTGACCTTTTTCCAATGAAGTCATATTTTTTCTTACTTACTATCCAGTCCATTTGTAAATCAATTGGTGTCATGGTTGCATCAGTATCTTGCCCAACTATTATAAAACCTTTTTCAGCTCTCAATAAATGCATTGTTTCTGTGCCATAAGGAGTAATATTAAAATCTTTACCTGCCTCCATACACTTTTCCCAAACAGATTTTCCATAATTTGATTGAATATTAATTTCATAACTTTGTTCTCCAGTAAAACTAATTCTCATAACTCTACATTTTATCTGATCAATTTTTGTGTTTTTAAACGACATATGTGGAAATTTTTCATCAGAAAAATCTAAATCAGGGATAACTTTAGATACAATTTTTTTACTATATGGACCGCAAACACTTATAGTTGCATAATGATCAGTTACAGATGACAAATAAACATCTAGCTCAGGCCACTCTGTTTGAAGATAATCTTCAAGTTTTCCTAATACATTTGCAGCCCCACCAGTAGTAGTAGTCATTATATAATGATTTTCATTTAACCTGGTTGTTACACCATCATCATATACCATGCCATCTTCATTGAGCATTAAACCATAACGACATTTACCAATAGCAAGTTTTGACCAAGCATTGGTATAAACACGGTTTAGAAATTCTGAAGCGTCAGTTCCTTGAATATCAATTTTCCCTAAAGTGGATGCATCTAGGATACCTGCACAGTCTCTAGCTGCTTTACTTTCTCTTTGTACCGCCTGGTGCATGTTTTCATTCGCTTTAGGATAGTACCAAGCTCTTTTCCACTGACCCACATTTTCAAACTTAGCATTGTTTGCAACATGCCAATCATGTATTGGGGTTTGTCTGACTATATCAAAAAATTTTCCTACATTTCTTCCAACAATAGTTCCAAAAGTAAGAGGTGTATAAGGAGGTCTAAAAGTTGTAGTTCCGTGTTCACCCATTTTAGTTCCCGCTGTTTCTGAGATAATTCCAAGAGCATGCATATTACCAAGTTTACCCTGATCAGTACCCATACCAGTAGTGGTGTATCTTTTTACATGTTCTATAGATCTAAACCCTTCTCTTAGAGCTAATTTAATATCTTTTGCAGTTGCATCGTTTTGATAATCAACAAAAGATTTGGTTTTCCCTATGGATTTATCAGATGGTAATAACCAAATATTTCTCTTTGATTGATTTAAACCTGAGATTGTCTCAATATTTTTGTACTCAGAATTATCAATATCAAGAAACTTTTTAATTGAAGACAAGGTATTCTTTATTATTTTCTCTAAACTAAAGTCTCCATTACAAGATCCAATACTTATTTGATCTGAAGGATAAACATTAGGTATAAATACTTGGTCTTCTTCTCTAAATTTTAATTTACCTCCTGATTGTGTAAATAAGTGTACTGCTGGGGTCCAACCACCAGATAAACCTAAACAATCACAATTCAACTTTGTTTTGTCACCAATTACTGTTTGACCATCTTTTGAAAGTTTCATAATGGATATTCTATTTATTCTTCTATATCCGTAGGTATCAACAACAGTGTAACCTTTATAAATTTTAATATTATTTTTCTCAACTTCGTAAGAAATTTTAGAGTCAATCAGCTCTCTATTATCAATTATTGCATTAATCTTAATTCCTCTTTGAATTAAGCTCATGGCTGTTTCATAAGCGGTATCGTTATTGGTAAAAAGAATATTGTTTTCACCACAAGCCACACCATATAAATCAATATATTTTTTAACTGCTGAAGATAACAGTATTCCTGGACGATCATTATTATCAAATATTAAAGGTCTTTCTATAGAGCCAGTTGCTGTGATTACTTTTTTAGCTCTAATTTTTAATAATCTTTGTCTTACTTTATTTTCTCTTTGATTAATTGGTAAATGATCAGTGAGATTTTCACGGGCCAATAAAAAGTTGTATCCATGAAATGCTGCAACGCTAGTTCTTAATTTTATTTCTAAATTTTCTAATTTAGATATTTCGTTGATTTCTTTTTCTAACCATGAACTTGTTATTTGATTATTAATCTTTGAAAATTCTGAGCTATCATAAATAGAAGATCCCCCTAAATAAGATTTTTCATCAACTAAAAGAGTTTTAAAACCATTTTTAGCTGCCATTTTAGCTGCCATTATTCCTGATATACCTGCTCCGATAACTAAAACATCACAATGAATATAATTATGCTCATATATGTCTGGATCAGCTACTTTAGGTGATTTACCTAAACCTGCAGATTTCCTAATAAAGTATTCATATTTTTCCCAGAAACTTGCAGGCCACATAAAAGTTTTATAATAAAAACCTGCAGGTAAGATAGGTGATAATAGATTATTAATTGCTCCAATATCAAAATTGACACTAGGCCAACAGTTTTGACTAGATGCAACTAAACCTTCATATATTTCAACTTCTGTAGCTCTTACATTGGGTTCAGTTCTTGAGGAATTATCATGCAATTGAATAATTGCATTTGGTTCTTCAGAACCTGATGTCATAATTCCTCGAGGTCTATGATATTTGAAACTTCGTCCAACAAGATGAATGCCATTAGCCAATAAAGCTGATGCTAGAGTATCACCTTTAAAACCAAAATATGTTTTGTTATTAAATTTAAAAGAAACCCGATAAGTTTCATCAATAAATTTGCTTGTTTTAAATCTTAAATTATTAGTCATTTTACTTTACTGGTGGTTTTTCACCCATTTTGTATACAGCTTTTATTTGGTCGTTTGACGTATCCCTAACCATATTGAACCATTTTCGACAGCCATGAGCATGATTCCATCTTTCAAACTGAATTCCTTTTATATTTTTTCTCATGAACAAATATTCTGCCCATTCATCATCACTTAGTTCTGTAGGTTGTTTTGGCCTTACAATATGTGCTTCACCACCAGCTTTGAATTCGCTTTGTTCTCTCTCACCGCAAAAAGGACAATTAATTAAAAACATTAGTGTGCAACTGCAGCTGCACCGTGTTCATCAACTAGATCACCACTTACAAATCTATTTATATTAAATGCAGCGTTTAATTTATGAGGTTCGTCATTAGCAATTGTATGAGCAAATAGATCTCCTGAGCCAGGTGTAGCTTTAAAACCTCCGGTTCCCCAACCACAATTGAAGTACAAACCTTTTACTGGTGTTTTGCTTATTATTGGACTTGCATCAGGACATATATCAACTATTCCACCCCACTGACGAAGCATTCTCATTCTACTAAATATTGGATATAGTTCTAAAATTGCATTTAAAGTTCCTTCAACAATATCATGACTTCCTTTTTGAGAGTAAGATACATAATCATCCGTTCCTGCTCCAATAACCAATTCACCCTTATCAGATTGGCTGACATATGCATGGACAGCGTTAGACATTACAACTGTATCTATTATCGGTTTTACTGGTTCAGAAACTAAAGCTTGAAGTGGTTTACTTTCCAAAGGTAATTTCAATCCAGCCATATTCGCTATTACACTGGAGTGACCAGCTGCTACAACTCCAATTTTTTTTGTTTTGATAAATCCTTTAGTTGTTTCAATTCCTTCAACCGTATCACCATTTCTTTTTATTCCTTTTACCTCACAATTTTGAATTATATCAACACCCATTTCATCAGCACCTCTTGCATATCCCCAAGCAACAGCATCATGCCTAGCTGTTCCCGCTCTTCTTTGAAGGGTTCCGCCTAAAACTGGATAACGAATATCCTGTGAGGTATTTATAATTGGACAAAATTTTTTAACTTCTTCAATATTTAAATAAACTGCATCAATACCATTCAATCTATTTGCGTGAGTTCTTCTTTTTAAATCTCTTACATCTTGCAAATTATGTGCAAGATTCATAACTCCTCTTTGACTAAACATAACATTATAATTTAATTCTTGAGATAAACTCTCCCAAATTTTAAGAGCATGGTCATATAGACCTGCACTTGCATCCCATAAATAATTAGATCTAATTATTGTAGTATTTCGACCAGTATTTCCTCCTCCTATCCAACCTTTTTCAACAACAGCAATATTTTTCATGTTATGTTTTTTTGCTAGATAATAAGCAGTTGCAAGACCATGTCCTCCACCACCAACTATTACAGCGTCATATTCTTTTTTAGGCTCAGGATCTTTCCAAGCTTTCTCCCAATTTTCATGATATGAGAAAGCATTTCTAATAAGTGAAAATATTGAATACCTTTTTTTCATAATTATTGAATAATTACTTTATAAAAATTGATTATTCAATACAATCAGAAGTGACAATTTTATTGGAAGAGTGGGTGAGAGGCTGAAACCAGTCGTTTGCTAAATGACCGTGCGAGGAAACTTGTACCGAGGGTTCGAATCCCTCCTCTTCCGCCAATATTAATACAAAGGATCATCTTTAAAGAAGTTTATCATAGAAATAGGCTTTTGAGCTAAAATATAACGATATACATTATAGTTCTCCAATACCCTTTGCACATAGTTTCTTGTTTCTTTAAACTTTATTAATTCAATCCAATTTACATAATCAATTTGGTTCTTTTGTGGATTTTTATTTATTTTTTTCCAATACTTAACCCTTTTAGGTCCAGCATTATAAGCAGCTATTGCAAAAGGATAAGCACCATCATATTCCAAAATTAAACCAGCTATATAATGAGAGCCTAAATTGATATTATATTCTGCATCTTTGGTTAATCTAGATTTTGAGTAAGGAAGCTTTGCTTGCTTTGCAACTAATTTAGCAGTGTATGGCATAAGTTGCATCAAACCTTTTGCACCCGCATGACTATTAGCACTTAAATCAAATTCACTTTCTTGCCTTATTATAGATAGTATAAATGCACTATCAGGAATTTTTCTTCCATTTATATAATTCGGTGTACTTATAATAGGGTAATTATATTTGTTGTGAAATCTTTTTTCATAAGATGCAAGTTTGGCTATTTGAATTGCAAAATCAAATCTATCAATACTTGTAGCTAGTTCAGCCGCCAAAACTTCACTACCATTATTTATATCATCATTAGCTAAATGTCTTAAAATATGTTTTGTGTATTTATCCTCATTGAGTTCATCAAGAAGGTAAATTGTTTTAACTAATTCTTTTTTAAAAAAGTAATCTTTATATTCTTTTGAAACCTCAATATCTTTAGAGAGCTCAAAAGTTTCATTGGGATTTAACTCCATAAAAGCTAATTGACCATAATAAGTTGTTAGAAAATTAGCTGCTTTACTGAACCAGTCATTAGCTAATTCATTTTTACCAAGTTTTTGATAAGTTTTGGCCAACCAATAAGCTCCTCTTGATGTACTTATTGGATAACCAACATTATTATAAAAATTTTCAAAATGATCTTTTGCTAATAAGGGATCATCTAAAAAACTTAATGCTATCCAACCACTCATCCATTCTGCTGCTGCATATTCAGGTCCATCAGTCAAAGCATGATTACTTGCAATTTTATAAGCTAAAGCATATTTCTTTTTATAAATTAACGATCTTGAAATAATTTCTCTTTCAAACCACCACTTATCTGGTCTGACTAAATATTTTTTGGTATTTTTAATTTTTACTAAAATTTCAACAGAACTATCAAGTCTTCCTCTCTTTCTTCTCCATTTTAATCTGTCGTAATTTAAACCTGCATCATTTTTAAATTTTGCTGGAACTTTTGAAATAGCATTATCTACACCATATGATTTACTCATTAATAGTTGTCGTGCTGTATAAAGCAACTCATAATCTTTAGGTAAATACCTTAATAATCTTTTTAAATCCCAATATTTGTTATTCCACGCAAGGTATTCTGCTCTTTTAATATAATCATCAGCATTGAGATACTTCTTAAATTTTTTCCTATAAAATCTTAATTCAGATTTACTTAGTTCTGCAGTAATCCATCCTTCTTTAATATAAACAATACCTTTTTGAACATTACCATTGAGAATTATACTCTCTCCGAGCAACATTTTTCCAAAGCCACTCAAAGGTTCATCAACACCAAACCAATCTATAATCTTTTTCGGTGAAATAGTGTCTGTAGAGAGTTTATGCTCTGCTAAATATTTTATTCTTCCTAATCTTGGATAATCCTCATTTTTATCTATAAAAGTTTTATAATCATAATATGAAGCTTTATTTCCTCTAGTTAGTAAGTGTCTCCATTGTATGAAATTATAGATAGATTTATCTTTAGCTTTTTTTGCAGTTTTTAATGCATTAGGCCATTTTGCTTGTTTCATTTCTGATATAGCCTTTTTTGCAATTTCAAAATCCTTTTTGTTATAATACTTAGATTTTTTTGCAGTATCAGTTTTTTTGGTTCCAGCAATCAAAGGTTTTTTTTTAGGTAGTATAATACCCAAATCTTTTTCAGCTTTTACCTTTATGTCTTCTTTAGGATCCTTTTTAATTTCCTCTACTAGTTTTTTGGTAACTGGTTTTGGCAAAGGTTTCATTACGTCAATTAGTAATTTTTGATCCTTTTCTTCTTTGGTCTGTAGTGGTTTTTTTAGAGGTATTATCTCTGCAAATAAAAAAATAGTAGTACTGGAAAAGAAAAATAAACTTATAAAAAATATGAATTTTTTTAGCATAATCTTTTAGTATATGTATCCACAATCTATGTTATAAGTATTTATGTTCAAAGGATCAAATGTTGCTTTAGTCACTCCGTTTAAAAATGATAAACTTGACGTTGAAACTTACATTAAGTTAATTCATTTTCATATTGAAAATGGGACGAATGGTTTAGTTCCAGCAGGAACTACTGGAGAATCACCAACTTTAAGTCACGATGAGCATGAAATGGTAATTGATTTATGTGTGAAAGAAAGTAAGGGGAAATTACCTGTATTTGCTGGCACCGGCTCAAACTCTACAGAGGAGGCAATTTCATTAACAACCCATGCAGAAAAAATTGGAGCTGATGGAGCTTTAATCGTAACTCCTTATTATAATAAACCTACCCAAGAGGGACTTTATCAGCACTATAAAGCTATAAATGATAAATGTGGAATTCCAATTATAATTTATAATATTCCAGGAAGATCAGTAATCGATATGTCAGTTGAAACAATGGCAAGATTATTTGAATTAAAAAATATTATTGGTGTTAAAGATGCTACAGGAGACCTGAGTAGAGTTGATAAGACACTTGAAAAATTAGGAAAAGAATTTATCCAACTCACTGGAAATGATGATAATGCTCTTGAATTTAATAAAAAAGGTGGAGTTGGAGCTATAAGTGTTACAGCTAATATTGCTCCGAAGCTTTGTTCTGATTTTCAAAGATTTGCAAATTCAAATAATGATAATGATATTAAACATGCTGAGAAATTAAATGAAATATTGCAGCCAGTTCATCATGCTATGTTTATTGAGAGTAATCCAAGTCCAGTTAAGTATGCAGCGAAATTAATGAGTTTGTGCGATGATGCTGTAAGATTACCACTAGTAAAAGTAACAGATCGTACAAAAGAAATTGTTAAAAAAGCTCTCACAGTAGCTAGATTAATTTAATGAATAGAAAAACCAATAATGGTTTAAAAATAATCTGTCTAAATAGAAAAGCTAGTTTTAATTATTTCTTTGAGGATTTGTTAGAAGCTGGAATTGTCCTTAAAGGTTCTGAGATCAAATCTATCAGAGAAGGAAAAGTTAATATTGCTGACTCATATGCTGTTGAAAAAAATGGAGAATTAATTTTAATTAATTCTCATATCGCATCATACAAACAAGCCAGTTATTCAAATCATAAGCCATTAGATAACAGAAAACTTTTATTAAATAAAAAAGAGATAAATAAACTTATAGGAAAAATACAAAGAGATGGATTAACAATAGTACCAACAAAAATGTATTTTAAAAAAGGAAAAGCCAAGGTTGAGCTTGCTGTTGCCAAGGGGAAAAAACAATATGACAAGAGAGCAACAAAAAAGAATAGAGATTGGAGTAGAGAAAAAGCAAGATATGTCAGAAGATCTAGTTAAATCTATATACCTGGGTATTGGCTCAAATCTAGGTGATAAAAAAAGAAATATTGAAAGAACCAAATTTAACTTAATTACAAACAATATTAAAATATTAAAGTACTCAAGTTATTATGAAAGTTTATCATGGCCTAACCCAAATAATCCAAAATTTTTAAATATAGTTTTAGAAATTGACACTAATTTTAGCCCTTCAGAGTTAATCAATAAATGCAAGGAAATTGAAAAGAAATTAGGCAGAAAGAGATTACCAAAAAACTCACCTCGTGAATGCGATATTGATATAATAGACTTCAGAAATAAAAAGACTATTGGTGATTTAATTTTACCCCATCCTAGAATGCACACCCGTAATTTTGTACTTATACCACTCTTTGAGATAAATAAAGATTGGAAACACCCAATCCTAAAAGTCAATATTAGAAAATTAATATCCTCTTTATCAAATGGTGACATAAGATCTATTAAACAAATCTAAATAAGTGGTATAATAAATCATGTTAAATTCTGAAGAATTAATAAATAAAGTAAAAATATATAATAAGTTTTTTAATCCTGAAAAACTTAACAAAGCCTATGATTTTGCAGTTAAAGCTCATAGTAATCAAAAGAGAGCTTCTGGTGATCCTTATTCTGTTCATCCTATTGAAGTTGCTAATATTTTAACCGACTTGAAATTAGATAGCGCTACAATAACGACAGGTCTTCTACATGATACTATTGAAGATACTTATGCAACATATGAAACTATAAAAGGCGAATTTGGAGTTGAAGTCGCTGATTTAGTAGATGGTGTTACAAAAATTTCAGTATTTGAAAATACTGCTTCTGCAAATTCAAAAGCTGAAAATTTTAGAAAATTGATTTTAGCTACCTCGAAAGACATTAGAGTATTGCTTGTCAAAATTGCAGACAGGTTGCACAACATGAGAACAATTAAGGCTATAAATAGAGATGACAAAAAAAAAAGAATTGCACAAGAAACAATGGAAATTTATGCTCCATTAGCTGATAGAATGGGCATGCATAGAATAAGAGATGAACTTGAAGATTTATCTTTTGAAATTCTTAATAATAAAGCTAGGTTATTAATTCAAAAAAGACTTGATGAAATCAAATTAGATAAAAAAGATATTTTTGAAAATATATCGTCTGAATTTAATAAATTATTAGTCTCTAACAATATAAATTCCAAAATATATGGTAGGGAAAAAACACCTTTTTCAATTTGGAGGAAAGTTCAAAAAAAAAGAGTTTCGCTGGAGCAAATTACTGACATAATTGGATTTAGAATAATTGTCGATAATATAGAAGATTGTTATAAATCTTTAGGAATTTTACATAAAGAATACAATTGTATACCTGGCAAATTTAAAGATTATATATCGTCTGCTAAAATTAATGGATATAAATCAATTCACACTTCTGTAATTGGATCTAATAAAAAACCTGTTGAAATTCAGATAAGAACAAAGCAAATGCATGAATTCGCCGAAAGAGGTATTGCATCTCATTGGCAATATAAATCTTCAGAAAAGTTTAATTCACTTACCTGGAAAGAATATGATTGGTTAAAAGATTTAGTCGAAATTATAGAAAAAAATGAGAATCCAGAACACTCATATGAATACACAAAACTTCAAATGTTTCAGGAAAATGTTTTCTGCTTTACTCCAAAAGGTTCTGTAATTAAGTTACCTAAAGATGCCACTGCAATTGATTTCGCTTATGCTGTGCATACTAAAATTGGCGATATGGCAACTGGATGTGAAGTAAATGGTAACAAAAGTGATCTTCAGACAATTTTAAGGAACGGAGATAGAATAAGAATTATCACATCTAAAAATCAATCACCTTCATTGCATTGGATACCAACTACAAAAACTGGAAAAGCTAGAGCTGCAATTAGAAGATATTGGCATGATAGAGGTGAAAAAAAAGAAGAGAGTATAAAAAAATATAATACTACATTATGGATTTCTTTACCTGATAAACCAGGACAATTAGGCAATGTAAGTTCTTTAATTGGTGAACATAAATTGAATATTTCAAATTTAGTAATGGCTGGTAAAACACCAGACTATATCAACTTTAAATTTCAACTGATAATCCGAGATCTGAAAAATTTTACTAATTTTATTGCAGAGCTTAAACAAAAAGGTATAAAATTTAAGATAATTAGACACGAAGATAAAAGAAATGCTTTCACACAAAAAATCCTTAGATATTTTAAGAAAGACTGATGCGTTACTTGAAGGACATTTTGTTTTATCTTCAGGATTACATTCTTCAAAATATGTTCAATGTGCGAAACTATTAAGTTTCCCAAAAAAAGCAGAAAAAATTTGCAAATCTCTGTCAAAAAAAATTAAAAAAAATTTTAAAAAATTTGATCTTATTCTAGCACCAGCTATGGGTGGTATAATAATAGGTTATGAAATTGGAAGACTTTTAAATAAGGAAACAATATTTTGTGAGAGAGTTAAAAGTAAATTTAGATTAAGAAGAGGTTTTAATATTAGAAAAGGTTCTAAAGTCTTAATTGTTGAAGACGTTATTACTACTGGAAAATCGAGCATGGAATGTGCACAACTTGTTAAAAAGTTCAAAGCTTCCGTAATAGGTTTTGCGTCTATTATTGATAGATCAACAAAAAAAACACTTAAAATAAAAATGAAGATCGTCTCTCACCTTAAAATTAATGTACCTACTTTTAAATTAAAAAATTTACCAAAGGAATTAAAATCAATCCCCATATCTAAACCAGGAAGTCGATTTATAAAGTGAAACGTCTAGGAGTAAACATCGACCATGTAGCTACTGTAAGAAACGCCAGAGGTGAGTCTCATCCTGATCCTTATAAGGCAGCTCTCTTTGTAAAAAAAAAGGGAGCAGATTCAATAACTATTCACTTACGTGAAGATAGAAGACATATAAGAGATTTAGATGCAAAGAGAATTTGTTCAATAAAAAAACTTAATGTCAATTTAGAGATTTCGACAAATAAACGTATTGTTAAAAATGCTCTAAAAATCAAACCAAAGTATATTTGTATAGTACCTGAAAATAGAAATGAAATTACAACAGAAGGAGGACTAAATCTTTTTTCTAATAAAAAAAAACTTAAAGACATAGTATCGAAATTTAAACAAAAAAAAATAAGAACAAGTTTATTTATTAATCCTAAAATAAAAGATATCAAATTATCCAAAGATATTGGGGCTGATTGTATTGAAATACATACAGGCTATTTTGCTAATTTAATTAAATCAAAAAAAAATTACAATAAAGAATTATCAAAAATTAAAAATTGCTCTATCTTAGCTGCAAAAAACGGTATTGAAGTTCATGCTGGTCACGGTTTGGATTACAAATCAACAAAAATATTATCAAGGATCAATGAAATAAAAGAATTTAATATTGGTCATTTTATAATTGGAGAATCAATTTTTTTTGGTTTTGCTAATGTGATCAAAAAATTCAAAAAAATTATTAAGAGTTAGCATGAAGATACTAGGTATTGGCGTTGATATAATTAAAAATGATAGAATAAAAGAGTCCATTAAAAATAAAAATTTTCTTTTAAGATTATTCACTTTACTAGAGATTAAAAATTCAAAACATATAAAAAATAAAGCATCTTATTATGCAAAAAAATTTGCAGCCAAAGAGGCATTTTCTAAAGCTCTTGGAACCGGTTTTAGAGAGGGTTTGAATTTTAAAGATATTGAAATCTTAAATGATAATTTAGGAAAACCCTATTATAGAGTGAACCAAAAATTAAAAAAATTAATCTTAAAAAATCAAAAAGTAAAGAATTTTGATATTTTCTTATCTGTTTCAGATGAAAAACATTATTCAATAGCTTTTACAATGATACAAACAAAAAATGTTTAATAAAAAATTTATCTCAGAAAATCTTAAAACACTTTTATATGCACTTATTATTGCTGTTTTGATAAGATCTATTTTTATTCAACCCTTTTATATTCCATCCTCATCTATGGAACCTAACCTTTTAGTGGGGGATAGACTTTTTGTAACCAAATATTCTTATGGTTATAGCAAACATTCTTTTCCTTTTAGTCCTCCTATTTTTAATAATAGAATTTTATTTACTGAACCAGAAAGAGGAGATGTTGTAGTTTTTAAAACACCGGCAGACAACAGAACTGATTACATTAAAAGATTAATTGGAGTCCCAGGCGACCGAATTCAATTCATAGATTCAAATTTATTTATAAATAATAATGAGATTCTAAAATCTAAAAAATCTGAAACTGACACAATATTTTGTGGGAATAAAAAAATTAATGTTATTACATTTGAGGAAAAACTACCTAATGGAAAGTTACATAAAACAGTGTATCTTAAAAATTTTACCTTTAAGAATTCTGATATATTTACTGTTCCTGAGGAGCATTATTTTTTCTTAGGGGACAATAGAGATTGTTCTAAAGATAGTAGATTCTTAACAAGTGTAGGTTACGTACATAAAAACAATCTTGTTGGAAAAGCGAGATTTATCTTTTTTTCATCTGATATATTAGTAGGAAGTATATTTGAATTCTGGAAATGGAATAAATCTATTCGTTTTGATAGATTTTTAAAAAAGATTATCTAATGAAAATTGACTACTCTAAACTTGAAAAAAAAATAAATGTTAAGTTTAAAAATAAAAATTTACTTATTACCAGTCTTACTCACAAGAGTTTTAACAAATTAAACAATAATGAAAAAATGGAATTTTTAGGTGATAGAGTATTAGGATTAATAATCGCTAAAAAACTTTTGGAGATATATCCTAATGAAAAAGAGGGTATCTTAGATAAAAAGTACGCATCTTTAGTAAATAAAAAAGCGTGCTTAGAAATAGCTGAATACATTAATTTGAAAAACTACATCTTAGTTTTTAATCCAAAAAATAAATCCATTAATATCGAAGATAAAGTTATATCTGACAGTTGCGAAGCTTTAATTGGGGCAATATATTTAGAAAAAGGCCTTAATATAACTGAAAAAATAATTTTGGAATTATGGAGAGAAAAAATTAAAAAAAGTGCAATTACTCAAATTGATGCAAAAACGAAACTTCAAGAATTTTCTTTAAAAAAATTTAAGAAACTCCCTATCTATAAGACTATATCCAACACTGGACCGAGACATAAACCTATTTTTAAGGTTGCGGTGAAATTAGATAACACAAAATTTTTTAATGGCGAAGGCAAATCCAAAAAAGAAGCTGAACAGAGTGCTGCATTACTTTGTTTAGAAAAGAATTTTAAATAATGAAATGGGATGACACAGGTTTTTTGGTTTCTAAAAATAAGTATAATGAAAATTCACTTATTTCAGAAATTTACACAAGGAATCATGGTAAGGTAACAGGATTAGTTTTTGGAGGAACCTCAAAGAAAATAAAAAATTATCTTCAAATTGGAAACCAGCTACATGTGAATTATAACTCAAAATCTGAAAATAGAATGGGTTATTTTAAATTAGAAATTCAAAATGCGTTTTCACCTATATATTTTGAACATCGTGAAAAAATTACCTGTATATATTCTGTAATGAATTTAGTTCGTTTACTAACTGCTGAGTCCCAGTCAAATATAAATATTTTTGGTCTTATTGAAAAATTCTATTACATCATTTCAAAGGATGAATGGTTAAAAGATTATATTTTTTGGGAATTGGAGCTACTTAAAGTTCTAGGATTTGATCTAGAATTAAATAGTCTAGTTACCAAAGAATTAATTGATAATAAAACTATATATGTTGTTAAGTCTAAAAATGAAAAAAAAGTAGTACCAAATTTTTTGATTGATAAAAATCTTCATGTGCATGATTTAAATACACTCCTAAAAGGATTAAAATTAGTAAGTGATTTTTTAGAAAAAAATATTCTGCAACCTAATAATTTAAATTATCCAATTAGTAGAACTCATTTTATAGAATCTATTAAGCTATCAGGTTAAAATTTCATTTAATTTGTCAGCATAATAACTAACAATCGCATTTGCTCCAGCTCTTTTAAAGCTCATTAAATTTTCATAAATAGCCTCTTTTCCTATAATTTTTTTATTAACTGCATTAGATAACATGCTGTATTCTCCAGAAACCTGGTAAGCAAATACAGGAATTTTAAATTTTTCTTTAACTGATTTTATTACATCTAGGTATGGTAAACCTGGTTTAACCATAACCATATCAGCTCCCTCTTTTATATCTAAAGCAACTTCTCTAAGAGCTTCATCGCTATTTCTATAGTCCATTTGGTAAGTCTTTTTATTTCCCTTTAAAGCAATTTTTGATCCTACAGCATCCCTAAATGGTCCATAAAAACTAGATGAATATTTTACAGCATATGAGAGTAATTGGACATTCTTAAAATTTTTTTTATCTAATTCTTTTCTAATTTTACCAATTCTTCCATCCATCATATCAGATGGTGCTAGTACATCGCAGCCCATTTGAGCTTGCAACAAAGATTGATTTATCAATATCTCTATAGTTTCATCATTTAAAACATATCCAGATTTTAAAATACCATCGTGTCCGTGTGATGTATAAGGATCTAAAGCGACATCACACATTATTCCAATTTTATCTTTATATCTATTTTTTATATACCTTATAGCTTTACAAACTAAATTATTCTCATTTAAGGACTCACTGCCTAAATTATTTTTTAATTTTATTGATGTATGTGGGAATAAAGCAACCATTGGTATCTTATTTTTTATAGCACGATCTAAAATTCCACCTAAGTTATTAATAGAGTATCTATTAACATGAGGCATAGATTTAATCGATTGTATCTTATTTTTCCCTTCAGTAAGAAATATCGGCAAAATAAAGTCACTTGCAGATAAATTATTTTCAGCTATTAGTCTTCTAGACCAATTGTTTCTTCTGCTTCTTCTTAGTCTTAAATTGGGATATTTTCCTGTAATCATAACTATATATATTTAAAATATGCGACAAATGTAATATACACATATATAACAAAAAGAATACAAAGCAATCAAGATGGAAATAAAAAATACAAAAGTTATAGATTTAAATATAAAAAAAAATGAGAGAGTTTTGGATTTTAGAGACTTTCAAAAACAAGAACTTAAATTTGATATATTAAAACTTCAAGAAGCTTATAATCAAATAATTCAAATTAAAAAATTTGAAGATGCAGGTGTTACTCATTTTGGAGCTATATCCTTAACACAAATACCTGGTGATCCAGACTCTATAAAAGGAAATAAAGCAAGAGGTGTGTATTGGACGAAACCTGACAAGTCAGGCAAAGAGGTTGTAAGAGATCAAACAATTGATGAGTCAGCTTATTCTGAGTTCATAAAAGATTATGAAAACACATATTTTAAACATGTGTATGATGTTTTATCAGCTAAGTATAAATTAGGTAGAATGAGAATTCTACTCAAAGAACCTCGATCCACTTTGAGTTGGCATAGAGATCCAGAACCAAGATTACATATACCCATTATTACTAATCCAGGGTGTATAATGGTTATAGACAATGTAGCTCAGCACATGCCAGCTGATGGATCAGTTTGGATTACAAATAACACAAAATATCACAATGCATTTAATGGTGGTGAAGAGAATAGAATACATTTAGTTGCATGTGTTTTAGATTATAAATTTAATTAATTTGAAAAAAATTTTTATCTCATCTGATCATGCTGGATTTAAATTAAAAGAGGACATTAAAATTTCACTAAAAAAAAAAAAATTAAAATTTGAGGACTTAGGCCCGATCAATGATGATAGAGTTGATTACCCAGACTATGCCCACAAATTAGCTAAAAAAGTAAAAATTAATAAGAATAATGTTGGTATTCTAGTGTGTGGATCTGGAACTGGGATGAATATTGCGGCAAATAAGCATAAAAACATACGTGCAGCACAATGTTTCAATGCAAAATCAACAAAATTATCCAGATTGCATAATGATGCAAATATCATTACATTGGGATCCAGGCTAATTAGTAAAAAAAATGCCTTGAAATTTGTGGGTATTTTTTTAAAAACAGATTTCGATGGTGGCAGACACTTAAAAAGGATAAAAAAGATATAAATTATGTCTAGTGAAAAAAATTATTTGAACGATAGCTACAAAAGTTTCTTTGAAGATAGTTTATCTGTAAAAGATCCTGAAATTTATAAAGCTATTCAAGATGAACTTTTAAGACAGCAACAACATATTGAATTAATTGCGTCAGAAAATATTGTTTCACAGGCCGTATTAGAAGCTCAGGGTTCTGTATTAACTAATAAGTATGCCGAAGGCTATCCTGGCAAACGTTATTATAATGGATGCGAGCACGTTGATGTAGCGGAGAGTCTTGCTAATGATAGATTAAAAAAATTATTTAATTGTAAGTTTGCTAACTCTCAACCACATTCAGGCGCGCAAGCAAACGGTGCAGTCTTTTTAGCTTTATTAAATCCTGGCGATACTTTCATGGGGATGAGTTTAAATTCTGGTGGACATATTACCCATGGATTAAAAATTTCAATGTCAGGTAAATGGTTTAATGCGATAGGTTATGATGTAGATAAAGTATCTGAATTAATTGATTACGATAATGTTGAAAAACTTGCATTAGAACATAAACCAAAACTTATCATAGCTGGTGGGAGTGCTTACTCAAGAGTTATAGATTTTAAGAGATTTAGAAAAATTGCTGATCAAGTCGGTGCTTATTTAATGGTAGATATGGCACATTTTTCAGGTTTAGTTGCTGGCAAAGGTTACCCTAATCCTTGTGATCATGCTCATGTAGTCACTTCAACAACTCATAAAGTTTTCAGAAGTGCGAGGGGTGGAATAATTTTAACTAACCACGAGGATCTTGCTAAAAAATTTAATACAGCTGTATTTCCTGGTTATCAAGGTGGACCTTTAATGCATATCATTGCAGCCAAAGCTGCAGGATTTCTTGAAGCTTTACAACCAGAGTTTAAAGATTACATAAAAACGGTTTTAGCTAATGCTAAAATTTTAGCAGAAACTTTAAAAAACAACGGATTTAAAATTTATTCAAATGGAACAGATACACATTTAATGTTAGTAGATTTAAGACCTTACAACGTAAAAGGTAACCTTGCAGCTGAAAGTTTATCTAGGGCAAATATTACTTGTAATAAAAATGGAATTCCATTCGATACAGAAAAACCAATGGTTACCTCTGGTATAAGACTTGGAACTCAAGCGGCAACTACAAGAGGTTTTGGTTTAAATGAATTCAAAACGGTAGGTGAATTAATTACAAAAACAATTAAAGGCCTATCAGAAAATCCAACAGATAATAGTAAAATAGAAAATGAAGTAAAAAATGAAGTTATATCTTTAACTTCATCGTTCCCGATATACAAGAATCTATAGTTCATGATTTGTCCTTGTGCAAAAAAAGGTGAGACTTCTGTTGTAGATTCTCGTCCAACTGAAGATGGTACTGCTATACGTAGAAGAAGATTATGTGTATGTGGTGAAAGATTTACTACATTTGAAAGAATTCAATATAGAGAACTTATGGTAGTTAAAAAAAGTGGAAGGAAGTCATCATTCGATAGAGATAAACTAGCAAAATCGATTTACATTGCTTTAAAGAAGAGACCTTTAGATACAGAAACGGTTGAGAAGTTTATAAGTAAAATCTCTAGATCAGTGGAAGATTTAGGTCAAAACGAAATTTCGTCTAATACCATAGGAACAATGGTTATGGAAGGATTAAAAGAGTTAGATCCTGTCGCTTATGTTCGTTTTGCCTCTGTATACAGAAATTTTAGAGAAGAAAAAGATTTTGTACAATTTGTGGACAAATTAGATGTCTACAAAAAAAGATAAATTTACATTACAAGATAAGCATTTAATGAAACTTGCTTTTAATTTAGCAAGTTCACGCAAAGGTCTTACTGGAGATAATCCAGCCGTAGGTTGTGTAATTACTAAAAAAAATCAAATAATATCAGTCGGTCGAACCGGTTTAAGTGGAAGACCACATGCTGAGTACAATGCAATTAAAGATTGCCATGAAAATTTAAATGGTTCTAAAATGTATGTAACACTTGAACCATGCAATCATTATGGAAAAACACCGCCATGCACAAAGAAAATTATTGAGAGCGGTATTAGTCAAATTTATTATCCAACTGAAGATATTGATAAAAAAGTAAAAGGAAAAAGTTTTAAAATTTTAACTAAGAATAAAATAAAAGTTAATAGAGGACTTTTAAAAAGTTTGTCAAAAGATTTTTATAAATCTTATAGTATTAACAGAAAAAATAAACTTCCATATGTCACAGGAAAGATTGCTGTCTCTAGAAATGATCTTATTTATAGCAACAAAAGACGAAAAATTACAAATAATTATTCAGACAAATTCACTCATCTTTTAAGATACAAAAACGATTCTATTTTAATCTCATATAGAACGTTAAATAAAGACAACCCAAAACTTAACTGTAGATTAAAAGGATTAGAAAGTTTTTCGCCAAAAAGAATAATTCTAGATAATAAACTAAATAGTAAGCCCAATAAGTACATAATTGCAAATGCAAAAAAAAATAATACAATAATATTTTATAACGAAGCAAGTAAATCAAAAATTTTAAGTTTTAAGAAAAAAAAGATTTTACTTGTAAGGTCAAAAGTCAACAAAGATAAAAACTTTGATTTTCAAGATATTTTAAAAAAATTATTTAAAATAGGTTGTAGAAATTTATTGATTGAAGGAGGAGGTGTATTGACTAATAATCTCTTAAAGAAAAGAGTTTTTAATGAGTTTTATTTGTATAAAGGTCAAAGAACTCTCTCAAAATTCTCTGATTATTTGAAATTTAATGATTTTGATTTATTAAGAGAAAAATATAAAAAAAAAATTAAATTAAATTTAAAATTAGGAAAAGACAAAATTACATTATTTAAGAAATAATATGTTTAATGGAATAATATATAATCAGGGCGTTGTTTCAAAAATAAAAAAAAGATTAAAAGGTATAAATTTATTTATAAAAAGCAATCTAAAGATTTCAAAGAAGGATATGGGTTTATCAATTTCCTGTGATGGTGTTTGTTTGACATTAATTTCATATAAATCAAAGATTATGGAGTTTTACCTTTCTAAAGAAACCATTTCGCGGTCAAAATTTAAATTTTTGAAAAATAGTGATAAAATTAATTTAGAACTACCTTTAAAATACGGAACAAAAATTTCTGGTCATATATGCCAAGGCCACGTTGATACAGTCGCAAAAATTTTGAATATAACAAAGATTGATAAATCTTACCTTTTTGATTTTGAAATTCCCAAAAAAGAAAGGAATAATCTTATTGAAAAGGCATCAATTTGTGTGAACGGTATTTCACTTACTATATCAAAAGTTACTAAAAGAGGTTTTCAAATTTGGATTATTCCACACACTTATAAAGAGACGAATCTATCGATGTTAAACAAATCAGACTTAGTGAATATTGAGATAGATATATTATCTAAATACGTTAGAAATTATTTTCATGATAAAAAATAATTTTGCACCAATTGAAACCATTATATCCGTAGCTAAAAAAGGTGGGATGTTCATATTAGTTGATGATGAAAAAAGAGAAAATGAGGGTGATTTAGTAATTTCGTCATCAGATACCAACTCAAAAAATATTAATTTCATGGCTAAATATGGAAGAGGTCTAATTTGTCTTGCTCTTGACTCACTACAAGCAAAAAAATTAAATCTATCTCTTATGTCACCGGTCAATCAATCTAGAAACAACACTGCATTTACAATTTCTATCGAGGCTAAAAAGGGAATTACTACAGGTATTTCCGCCAAAGATAGAGCGAGGACAATTAAAATTGCATCAAAAAGAAACGTAAAGAAAAATGAGATCGTTTCTCCTGGTCACGTTTTCCCCATAATAGCTAAGGATGGGGGTGTTCTTGTTAGAGCGGGTCATACCGAGGCATCTGTAGATATTTCTAGATTAGCAAAAAAAAATAATTCAGCAGTCATATGCGAAATCATGAATGAGGATGGAACAATGGCTAGGGGTCAAAATTTATTTAATTTTGCAAAGAAACATAAACTTAAAATTGCAAAAATTGAAGATTTAATTGCCTACAGATTAAAAAAAGAAAAACTTGTTAAACTAAAAAAACAAAGTCAAATTATTGTAAAAAAACAAAAATATAAAATTAAAATTTACGAAAACTTATTAGATGGCTCTGAACACTTTGCACTTATAAAAGGTAAGATCAAAAAGGGTATAACACCAAGAGTGAGAGTAATTTCATCTAACATTGTACAAAATTATTTGATTAATCAAAAATTACCTAATTCATTTAATAAAACTCTTAATTATTTTAAAAAATATCAAAATTGTGTCTTAATATTTATAAAAGATACAAATTTAAGATCTGTTACACAAACTTTGAAGAAATATAAAAATAAAGAATTTGAAAAAAAAGGAGGTGATAAATCAATTAAAAATTATGGTATTGGTGCTCAAATAATTAAAGATCTAAATATTAGAAATATGATATTAATAACCAGATCACTTAAAAAAGTTATTGGTTTAGATGGATATGGAATTAAAATTAAAAAACAGGAATTAATTTAATGAAAAAAAAAATTCTCATTGTTTCTGCAAACTATTACAAAGATATTACAAAAGGTTTGATAAGTAGTGCTTTAAAATTAATCCCCAAAACGAGCAGGGTTAAAATAATTGAAGTACCAGGCACCTTTGAAATACCTATGGTTATTTCAAGAAATATTAATAAATATGATGCCTTTTTAGCCCTTGGTTGTGTTATTAAAGGAAAAACTCCACACTTTGATTTTATTTCTCAAGCTTCAATAAATGCAATAATGGATTTATCAATTACAAGTAAAAAACCTATTGGTAATGGAATAATTACTTGCCTAAATATGTCACAAGCTAAAGCTAGAAAGATTAAAGGTGCAGAAGCTGCAAAAGCTGTAATTTCTATTTTGTCATTAAAATGAGAACTCACTTTAATCCAAAAAATAATCCAAGAGTAATTATAATTCAAAAATTATATAGTAAATTTTATAATGATGAAAATGATTTAGACTTTCCTAAACATAGATTTAAAAAATTTATTAAAGATATAGTTTATGGGACTATTGAAAGAAATGACCTCATACTTGATGAATTAAACAATAAACTTGGAGAGGATTTTACTTTTGAAAAATTAGATAAAATCTTACAAACAATTTTAAAAGCAGCAACTTATGAATTTATGTATAAACCCAATCTATCTATAAATATTATTATCAAAGAATATTTAAACTCATCAAATTTTTTCATAGAAAATTCGCAAACAAAATATCTAAACGCTTTATTAGATAATTTAGGAAAAAAACTAAGATCTAATAATGCATGAATTTGAATTAATAAATAATTATTTTTCTAAAATTTCTAAGAAAAATAAAGCTGCACTTAATCTTAATGATGATGTTTTTTTTGATAAAAAAAAAGGTGTAGTAATTTCTGTCGATACTTATATCAATGGTATTCATTTTGTTAATTTTAATTCACCTGACTTTGTTATTAAAAAAATATTAAGATCATCCATATCTGATTTGATTTGTAAAGGAGTGATACCAAAATTTTATTTTATTTCAGGTTCTGGAAATAGTAAAACATTTTCTAAAAAAAACTTAAAACAAATTTCAAAATCACTTAAAAAAGAACAAAAAATATATAACCTTAATTTATGTGGTGGCGATACTACTTTTTCAAATAGATTAAGTTTTACCATTACCTCATTAGGTTATTCAAAAAAAATAGTTTATAGAAATAAGGCTAAATTAAATGATGATATTTATGTAACAGGAAATATAGGAGATAGTTATATAGGTCTCCAGATTTTAAAAAATAAAATTACGGTTAACAAAAAAATTTCTAATTTCTTTATAAAAAAATATTTTCATCCAGAGTTACAAATTAAATTGACCAATCATTTATTGAAATTTGCAAACACTTCAATAGATATTTCAGATGGTCTTATCGGAGATTTAGAAAAAATGATTAATAGACAAAACTTTTCTTTTTTAATAAAAGAGAATAAAATACCGATATCTTTAAACTTAAAAAAGTTAATATCTAAAAAAAAATTAAAAAAGATTAATACCGTTACAAATGGAGATGATTATCAAATTTTATTCACTGCAAGTTTAAATAAAAGCAGAATCATTAAAAGGATCTCAAAAAAATTAGGAATAAAAATTACAAAAATTGGTAAAATCATATCAGGCAAAAAAAAATCTTCAATAATTGATGTAAAAGGTAAGCAAATTAAGGCTATTAACAATGCTTATAAACATGAATTTTGAAAGTTAATCGTTGTCTTTTTTACCTTTTTTTGTATTGTCCGGCTTTAAAATTAACAACTAATAACTCAAGGTTTATATGAACGAAACAGTTGAAACAATTCTACTATACACAATCGTCGCTGGTTTATTATCTATAGTTTATGGATTTTTAACTGGAAAAAATATTTTAAGTTCAAGTGCTGGAAATTCAAAAATGCAAGATATAGCATTTGCAATTCAAATAGGTGCGAAAGCATATTTAGCAAGACAGTATAAGACTATTGCAATTGTTGGAGCAGTTGTGTTGGTTATTGTTAGTATCGCATTTAGCCCATTAGTTGGTCTTGGTTATTTAATTGGTGCAGCATTGTCTGGAATAGCTGGTTATGTTGGTATGTTGGTTTCGGTCGAAGCAAATGTTAGAACCGCAGAAGCTTCAAGAAAAGGTTTAGCACAAGGTCTTTCAGTAGCTTTTAAATCTGGGGCCGTAACTGGAATGTTAGTTGCTGGATTAGCTCTCTTATCAATAGCAGTTTATTATTACTTATTACTAAAATTTAATGTTGATGAAAGAGAAATTGTAAACGCACTTGTTGCATTAGGTTTTGGCGCATCACTAATTTCAATTTTTGCAAGATTAGGAGGAGGAATTTTTACCAAAGGAGCAGATGTTGGTGCTGATTTAGTTGGTAAAGTTGAGGCAGGAATACCTGAAGACGATCCAAGAAATCCAGCTGTAATTGCTGATAATGTTGGTGATAATGTTGGAGACTGTGCAGGAATGGCAGCAGACTTATTTGAGACATATGCTGTTACAATTGTGGCAACAATGGTTTTGTCATCAATTTTTTTTATTGGTGATTTAAATATGATGATCTATCCACTTACAATCGGAGCTGCTTGTTTAATAACATCTATAATCGGTACTTTTTTCGTTAAACTTGGAAAAAATAATAATGTTATGAATGCTTTGTACAAAGGTTTTATTGTTTCAGCTATTACATCACTAGTGATATTATGGCCTGTTACCGATTACGTAATTGGTTTTAATAATGAATTTACAGTCAATGATAAAACTTTTAATGGTAAAGATTTATATTATTGTGGTGTGATTGGCCTTGTAATTACTGGGTTATTAATTTGGATTACCGAATATTATACTGGAACAGGTTATAGACCTGTTAAATCTGTAGCCTTATCTTCGACAACTGGCCATGGTACTAATGTTATTCAGGGTTTAGCTGTATCAATGGAAGCAACTGCTATCCCTGCAATAATTATTGTTGCAGGAATACTAATTACAAATTCAATTGCTGGCTTATTTGGAATTGCGATTGCTGTAACAACTATGCTTGCATTAGCTGGTATGGTTGTAGCTTTAGATGCATACGGTCCAGTAACTGATAATGCTGGTGGAATAGCAGAAATGTCAAATTTAGATAAAAAAGTAAGAAAAACTACAGATGCACTTGACGCTGTTGGTAACACAACGAAAGCTGTTACTAAAGGATACGCT
Source organism: uncultured Pelagibacteraceae bacterium (assembly GCA_902579925.1). Taxonomy (GTDB): domain Bacteria; phylum Pseudomonadota; class Alphaproteobacteria; order Pelagibacterales; family Pelagibacteraceae; genus Pelagibacter. The sequence continues at coordinate 30,289 of CACHIS010000003.1, read as the reverse complement.
ATTGGATCTGCTGGACTAGGGGCATTAGTTTTGTTCGCAGCGTATACTGAGGATATTAAACATTTTTCTAAAGAAGCAGGCTCTGCGTTGGAAGGCATTGTGGTTACTTTTGACTTATCAAATCCTTACGTTGTTGTTGGTCTGTTGATTGGTGGAATGTTACCATATTTATTTGGATCAATGGGAATGCAAGCTGTTGGTAGAGCAGGTGGAGCTGTAGTCGTCGAGGTTCGAAGACAATTTAGAAAATATCCAGGAATAATGAAAAGAAAACAAAAACCTGATTACGCAAAACTAGTAGATTTATTGACTGTTGCAGCGATAAAAGAAATGATTATTCCTTCATTGTTACCAGTTCTTTCGCCAGTAGTTTTATATTTTATAATTTTATCAATAGGCGGTCAAGTTGCAGCACTTGCATCTGTGGGTGCCATGTTATTAGGTGTTATTATTACAGGACTTTTTGTTGCCGTCTCTATGACTGCAGGGGGTGGCGCATGGGATAATGCGAAAAAATTTATTGAAGATGGTAATCACGGAGGTAAAGGATCTGAAGCTCACAAGGCTGCCGTCACTGGTGATACTGTTGGTGACCCATATAAAGATACAGCTGGTCCTGCGGTGAATCCTATGATCAAAATAACAAATATAGTAGCTTTATTGTTATTAGCAGTTATAGCTGGTTAGATTATTTTACTTCACCTCTTTTTTTTCCAAGTGGATCATCTATTTTTTTCATTACATTTGACAAGCTTTTGATTAAAAATGAGTCAGTGTCAGAATTAACGTTAGTTTCTTTCATTGAGACACGTAGTTTATTGATATCATCTTTTCCTAATAATTCTTTTTTGATAAGCATTCCTCGATTATCAATTTCTAATAGAAGTACATTGTTAGCAATAAGTTTTCTTTTTCCAAGTTTTAGCAGTTTTGAATTTGAGGTTTTTTGCTCAAGATAAATTAATACATCGTTATTAAAATAACTAGTTGAAGATGGTGGTCCAAGAATTTTATTGATGTCATTAATATTTGAACTATTAATTGTTAATTCCTTACTTTTGCTCTCTAAGTTATGTATACCATGATGCTTAACAATTTTATTTAATTTACAATTAGACAAAAATAAAGTTAAAATAATTAATAATATTTTCACCATATGAATTACATAAATCTTTATAACAATTTGATAAAATTAACCACTAATAAATTACTTTATAAAAGTCTCAATAAACAAGATAGTTTTAATGATCGTTTAATTATTTTTCTTTTACATTTTGCTTTTTTTCTTAAAAATTTCAAAAATGAGGAGAATGAAAAAATACTTCAAGAAATTTATGATTTTAATTTTAGACAGCTAGAACTTAGCATAAGGGAAATAGGTTATGGTGATCAATCTATAAATAAGAAAATGAAAGACTATATAAATGTTTTTCATGCTATTATATCTGATATTCATTTTTGGAACGATAATAATTTAGAAAAAAAAAAAGAAATTATTTCAAAATTCTTAGAAAATTTTACAAATATCGAGGAATTAGTTGAATATTTTGATAAATATTTAGAAAATCTCTCAAAAAAAACTTTGAATTCTTACTTAAAAAGTGTAATTAACCAATAATTATGGCTGTACCTAAAAGAAAACAAACCCCATCACGGACAGGGATGAGGCGAGCTCAAAATATGAAATTTTCAACAAAAAACGTTGTTGAAGATAAAAAATCAGGTGAATATAGATTATCTCATCATTTAGATCTTAAAACTGGCATGTATAAAGGTCGTCAAGTTATAGACCCTAAAGACTAAATAATTTAATATCCTAATATGTCGGATTTTGTAAAAATTGCAATTGATGCAATGGGTGGTGATAACTCACCAAAAAAAGTCATTGATGGTTTAATTCATAATCATCAGAAAAACAAAAATATTTTTTATAAAATTTTTGGTAATAAGAAGGAAATTGAAATATTGATTAATAATAAGATAAATAATAATAATTTTGAAATTGTTCATACAGAAAATTTTGTTCTTAGTACAGATAGTCCATTAGAAGCAGCTAAAAGAGGTAAAGATACTAGTATGTGGTTGGCTATTGAAAGTGTAAAAAAAAGAGAGGCAGATATTATTATATCTGCGGGAAACACCGGAGCTTTACTAGTTATTGCAAAACTAAATTTAAAAATGATTGAAAATATTGATAAACCAGCGTTGTCTGCTTTGTGGCCTAACAAAAGTGGAATGAGTGTTGTTCTAGATTTAGGCGCAAACATTGAATGCAGTTCAAAAAATTTATTTGATTTTTCAATTATGGGCGCATCTCTTTATACCTCATTATATCCTGATAAAAAACCTAATATAGGTCTTTTAAATATTGGATCTGAGGAGCTCAAAGGTAATGAAACAATTAAAGAAACTTTTAAAATTTTAAATGAAAAAAAAACATCAAATTACAACTTTGCTGGATATATTGAGGGTAATCAAATAATGGATGGCGATATCAATGTCATAATTTCTGATGGGTTCACAGGCAATATTGCTCTAAAAACTGCAGAGGGTACCGCTAACTTTATTACAAAAGAACTTAAAAAATCAATGACTAGTTCTATTTTGGGAAAAATTTCTTCACTTTTAAATTATTCTAATTTGAAAAAATTTAAAGAACGTCTAGATCCAAGATTATATAATGGCGCTATTTTTTTAGGATTAGACTCACCAGTCGTTAAAAGTCATGGTGGAACAGATTTTATTGGTTTTTCAAATTCACTGGACGTTTGTAATAGAATTGTTAAAGGAAACTTAATAGAAAAAATTAAACTAAATATTTAGAGAAATGAGAACAAATTTAACCAAAAAAGATTTAGTAAACCAAGTATATATGCAACTAGGTTTTTCAAAACAAGTATCCGAAAATTTAATAAATGATTTTCTAGAAACTATAATTTTTAATATTAAAATTGAAAAAAAATTAAAATTATCAAAATTTGGCACATTTTCAATTAGACAAAAAAAATCTCGAATTGGTAGAAATCCCAAGACTAAAGAAGCAAAAATTATATCAAGTAGAGATGTTGTTTTATTTAAACCTTCAAAGGAGTTTAAAGAATTTATTAATAATAAAGATGACTGATAAATTTGATAATGCTTATAAAACTATAGGTGAAGTAGCTAAAATTCTTGAGTTAAAATCAAAAAAAAAAGGAATACTTTCTACGCATACTATTAGATTTTGGGAAACACAGTTTAAGCAAATAAAACCAAAATTTTTAAATTCCAACAGAAGATATTATGATAAAAAATCAATTGATATATTAAAAAAGATTAAATTTCTTCTTAAAGATCAAGGATTGACAATAAATGGAGTAAAAAAAATTTTAAATAACCCAAATTATAATGGAACTTTAAATCTTGACGAAATTTCAAATAATTCTATAAGAAACGATAAATTAAAAAATAAAGTATTAAATATTTCTAAAATTGTTAAAAAATTAAAAAATTATAAATAATGGCAAAAAAAACACACGTTAAAGTTAGATTGGTACCTGAGAGTAAACCTGATAGCTCCTTTTTTTATTATGTAAAAAAACCTGCTGGTGGTGAGAAAGCTAAGGTAAAACTTTCTGCAAAAAAATACAATCCAAGCACTAGAAAGCATGAAGTTTTTGTTGAAAAAAAACTTCCCCCTCACAGTAAATAATTATTTCTTTTTAAAATTTCTTTTTTCGTAATCAATGTAAGACCAAATCATATTTTTCCAAATACGATTTGTAATTTTAGGATCTATTTTATTCGCAATAGATTTTTTTCTGATATTCGTTAAAATGTTTTTTATTCTTTTATTGTCTATAATCTCTTTTTTTTTATCTTTTAGTTTTAGGACTTGGTTAACGAGATTTGTCCTTTTTTTAATAAGTTTAATTAAAGAATTATCTAATTTGTCTAATTCTGATCTTATTTTACTGAGTTTTATTCTTTTTAAAGGCGACATTTATATATTTGGATTATAAGAAAATTATTATATTTATCCTGGCATGTACACAACAAATCCTAAAATTAGTAATCAATTATCGATTTGGTTAATATCGATGTTTTGGATTGTTTCTTTTATGATAATTGTTGGTGGATTAACTAGACTCACAGACTCAGGTCTCTCCATCACTGAGTGGGAATTATTTTCTGGTTTTTTTCCACCTCTTAATCAAAATGATTGGATTGTTTATTTTAATCTTTACAAACAAATCCCTGAATTTAAATTACAAAATTACAATATGACTTTAAATGAATTTAAAGTTATTTTTTGGTGGGAATGGGCTCATAGATTTCTTGGTAGATTGATTGGTCTTGGATATTTAATACCACTAATTTATTTTTCTTTTAAAATAAAGTTTACTCGATTATTAAATTTATATTTCATATTTTTTTTAATATGTTTTCAAGGTTTCATTGGTTGGTATATGGTTAGTAGTGGATTAATTGAAAGGGTAGACGTAAGTCACTTTAGATTATCTGCACATTTACTTATTGCTTTTTTGATTTTATCTCTAATCTATTGGAATTATCTAAAGATTAGCATATCAAAAAACATTACAAACAAACTAAATACATATATTCCTTTATTGTTCTTAATTCTAATTTTTTTACAAATTTCAATTGGTGCCTTTGTTTCAGGTATGGATGCTGGAAAAATCTATAATTCTTGGCCTCTGATGGGCAACTCATATTTTCCTGATGACAACAATTTAAAAAATCTTTTTGAAGTTACTGCTTTAAGTGATCCATCCTTAGTACAATTTATACACCGTAATTTAGCTTATTTGATCGGAGTCTTTTATGTTTTGATTTTATATAAGATTTATGCAAACAAGATGTATGATTTATATAAATCTATTAACTATTTAGGAATATTTATAATACTTCAAATTATATTAGGTATTTTTACAGTATTACATGGTGCACAGATTTATATTGCATCTATGCACCAAATAAGTTCGATTCTTTTAGTTAGTTCAAGTATTTATTTTTTTTATTTAAATACAAAATTTAACTAACAGCTTTTAAATTTCTTTTTGAGGATTTGTTTAAAGCTTGATCTAAATCGTCAATAATATCATCAATGTGCTCAATGCCTATACAAAGTCTAACATAACTTTGAGTCACACCTGATGCTGCTAACTCTTTCTCATTTAATTGACTATGAGTAGTACTGGCAGGATGTATAGCTAGACTTCTTGCGTCACCAATATTCGCTACATGATAGAACATTTTTAAAGACTCAATAAATTTTTTTCCAGCCTCAATGCCACCTTTTAGTTCAATACCAATCATTGGTCCATTTCCACCTTTTAGATATTGTTTAGCTCTATCAGCAATTTTACTCTCGTGTTCTGTTGAATATATAACTTTAGTAACTTCTTTGTGTTTCTTTAAGAAATTGACTACTTTTTCAGCATTTTCACAATGCTGTTTCATTCTTAGGGCCACTGTTTCAAGACCTTGAATTATTGCAAAAGCATTATCTGGTGCTAAAGCTGAACCTAAATCTCTAAGCAAACAAACCCTTGCTCTGACCGCAAAAGGTACATTAGCTCCTGTCAATTCTGGTACAGCTTTTCCCCAAACTACACCTCCATAACTTGCATCAGGTTCATTAAACAAAGGTTGTCTTTTAGGATCTGCAGTCCAGTCAAAATTACCACTATCAACTATGCTTCCAGCAACAGCAGTTCCATGTCCACCAATATATTTTGTTAATGAATGTATAACAACAGCTGCTCCATGTTCTATTGGTTTACATATTACTGGGGCAGCAGTATTATCCATTATAAGTGGAATGTTGTATTTTCTTCCAATATCAGAAACTTCCTTGATAGGGAAGACTCTCAAATAAGGATTAGGTAATGTTTCTCCATAAAAAGCTCTAGTCTTGTTATCTATTACCTTTTCAAAGTTTTTAGGATCACTTGGATCGGCATATCTAATTTCAATACCAAGTTTACTCAATGTGTGTGTAAATAATGAAACTGTTCCGCCGTAAAGATCTGTAGAACTAACAATATTATCACCTGATTGAGCAACATTTAAAATTGCAAAACTTGAAGCTGTTTGTCCTGATGAAACTGTTACACAAGATAATCCACCTTCCAACGCTGCAATTCTTTTTTCTAAAACATCATTAGTAGGATTCATAATCCTAGTGTAGATATTACCAAATTCCTTTAACGCGAATAAATTTGCTGCATGCTCAGTGCTTTGAAATTGATATGATGTTGTTCTATATATTGGCACAGCAACAGCATTAGTTGCTGGGTCACTTCTGTAATCACCACCATGTATTGCGATGGTTTCAGGATTATTTCTTTTTTTACTCATGTTACTCCTTTTTTAGTGCTTTAGCTTTATGCAAGGCGCACAATATAGTTCAAATGCCTACCGAGTTTGTATAATGATTTCCTCTTTAGCTGTAAGCCCGCAATAGGAACAAATCGGCAATATCAATATAACAAAAAAAAGGCTTTAAACAATAAAAATATCAATTTGACTTTGATCTTATTAATAGTATTAATCCTGGCACAATGACAAAATTCCTTAAAAAAGATCAATTATCGTCAAATTGGTATGAAATAGATGCCAAAGATGCTGTTGTAGGTAGATTAGCAACTGTTATATCAAAAATAATTAGAGGTAAAAATAAAACAACTTTCACTCCACATATGGACGATGGGGATTTTGTAGTTGTTAAAAATATCGAACAGATCAAGTTCACTGGAAAAAAATTTCAAAATAAAAAATACTACAGACACACTGGTCATCCTGGTGGAATTAAAGAAACTACAACAGAGAAACTATTTGAAAAAAAACCAGGTGAAGCTTTAAAACTTGCTGTAAAAAGAATGCTTCCAGGAGGAGTATTAGGAAAAAAACAACTTACTAAACTAAAAATATATGTAGGAAATGATCATCCTCACTCAGCTCAAAATCCTCAAGTTATACAATTGGATAAATTAAACTCTAAAAATATTGTACGAAATTAAAATGGAAAATACTCAATCATCAACTAAATCCCCAAAGTTGAAACTGGACTTCAAAGACAGTAAATATGCTACTGGAAGAAGAAAAACATCTATAGCAAAAGTTTGGTTAAAAAAAGGTTCAGGTAAAATTTATGTAAATGGTAAACTTTTTAGTGATTATTTTTCAAATGATAATCATAAAATGCAAATAGTAAGACCTTTTGAACTTATAAATCAAGCAACAGAATATGATGTAAAATGTAGTGTAAAAGGTGGAGGTCCAACAGGGCAAGCAGGAGCAATGGTACATGGAATTTCTAAAGCATTAGTTTTATTTGATGAAAAATTGAAATCTACACTTAAAACCGAAAAATTAACCACTAGAGACTCCAGATCAGTTGAAAGAAAAAAACCTGGACGTAAAAAAGCTAGAAGAAGCTTTCAATTTTCTAAAAGATAATTCTTTTTTAACTTTTAACTGTTATAATATTAAATGCCTAAGCTTAATGTACTAATTTCTGGATCAACTGGATATATTGGTGTTCAATTAATTAAATTATTAATTAAACACAAAAATATTAGTATAAAGTATCTATGTGGTAATTCATCTGTTGGAAAAAAAATCTCGTTTTATGATGCTTCGTTAAAGTCCAAAAAATTACCAAGAATTACTAAGTATAATAAAAAATATTTAAGTTATGTTGATATTATATTTACTGCTCTGCCGAATGGGGAAGCTCAATTAATTTCAAAAGATTTATTAAAAAAAAATACTCTAATTGATTTAGCTGCAGATTTTAGACTAAATAAAGCTTCTGATTATCTAAAATGGTATAAACAAAAGCATAAAGCGTTAAGTAACATAAAAAATAGTATTTATGCTTTACCTGAAATAACAGGAAAATTAGTTAAAAAATTTAGCATTATTGGATGTCCAGGTTGTTATCCTACATCTATACTTTTACCACTTGTTCCATTACTTAAAAAAAGATCGATCAACTTAAAGAATATCATTATAGACTCTAAATCTGGATATTCTGGAGCGGGTAGAGGAGTGCACAAAAAATTTAAAAACAAAAATTTATACGAATCCCTTAGCGCATATGGAGTAGGTTTTCATAGACATAATTCAGAAATTGATCAAGAACTAAAAAAAAATTCTTCCTCTAAAATCAATTTTACTTTTACACCCCATATTATTCCAATGTTTAGAGGTATATTAAGTACAATTTATTTGGACTTAAAACCTGGTACTACTTTAAATAAAGTACAAAATATTTTGAAAATATTTCATAAAAAGAATAAATTTGTAAAGATAAAGAGTATTAACTCTTTTTTGAGCACAAATGACGTTATGAATACTAATTATTGCTTTATTTCTGTCTGTAAAACCAAATTTAAAGATAAAATAATAATTTTATCGGTCATTGATAATCTTATCAAAGGAGGAGCAGGTCAAGCAGTTCAAAATATGAATTTGAAGTTTGGTTTTAAAAATAATGAGGGATTAATATGAAAAAATTACCACTATTAATTTTCTTTCTAGTTTTTTCTTGTGCCCCTATTCAAACTGAGAAAAAAATTAATTTTTCAAAAGATCTAACTTTTGAAGAATTTAAATCAAATTTAAAAGTTTACGTAGATAACAGTGATTATCCAAATATAGATGAATAAAATAGTTAACATTGCAATTGTTGGTTTAGGTCAAGTAGGCATTTATCTTTACAATGAATTAAGGTTAAAAAAAAAAGAAATAGAAATAAAAACAGGAAAAAAGATAAATATCGTTGCAATTTCTGCAAAAAATAAAAATAAAAAGAGGAAATATAATATTAACAAAAAGATTTTTTATACGAACCCTTTTAAAATTCTGAAAGAAAAAAAAATAGATATTTTATTTGAGTCTATTGGACAATCCGATGGAATTTCAAAAAAAATTGTCGCGATGGCATTAAAGAATAAGATTAATGTTATAACACCAAATAAAGCTTTAATTTCTAAACACGGCAATGAATTAGCTAAATTAGCTGAGAAGAATAATGTAAATTTAGAATTTGAAGCCTCTGTTGCTGGAGGAATTCCAATACTTAGAACGATTAAAGAAGGTTTAGCTACAAATAAGATAAAGAAAGTCTATGGAATTTTAAATGGAACAACAAATTATATTCTAACTGAGATGGAAAATTCAAATGAGACTTTTGATAAAGTTTTAAAAAAAGCTCAAGAACTTGGTTATGCTGAACCAAATAATCCTAAATTAGATTTGAACGGGTTTGATGCTTTTGCAAAAGTTAGGATTTTATCAGCTCTTGCATTCAATAATCAAATTTCTCATCACAAATGTATTATGGAAGGTATAGAAAATATTGATTTAAAAGATATCAAAATTGCAAATCAATTAAATCTTAGAATTAAGTTACTTGGTATATGTGAAATGACAAATAATCGTTTATTTGAAACTGTTCATCCGTGTTTAGTTGGTAAAGACACATACATAGGTAATGTAAATGGTGTTATGAACGCTGTTATTACGGAGGGAAAGCCTGTTGGTGAGAACATACTTCAAGGGGAGGGCGCAGGACCAGGACCTACTTCATCCTCTTTATTATCTGATTTATTGTCTATTCTTAGAGGAAATATAAAATATCCTTTTGGAATTTCCTCAAACAAAAGAAAAGCTGTAAAGGCTTTTAATAACGATGACTACTCTAATTCTCTATATTTAAGATTTGAAGTTAAAGATAAACAAGGTGTTTTATCTTCTATAACTAATCGACTGGCTAAATATAAAATTTCTGTAAAAAGAATTATACAAACACCCGATAAAAAAAGAAATTCAGCTACTATTGTCATAATTACCCATAAAACATCAGAAAAAAATGCAAGAAATTGTTTATCGATATTTAGAAAGAATAGAAATATTTTAAAATTTCCAACATTAATTAGACTATATAATTAATGGAAATTTACATTAAAATTTTTGAAGTTATTTTTCCTGTTTTTTTTGTTATTGGTGTTGGTTATTATCTTGGTAAGAAAAACCCTAAATTCGATACTAACTTTATAACAAATTTTGCTGGTAACATTGGTACACCAGCAATGATTTTTTATACGGTAACAACAACAGGAATTACTCTAAGTATTTTTATTCATTATTTTATTTATGCTATAATAATGATTGCTGGTTTTGCAGTTGTTGGGCTTTTTCTTCTTTTTTTTCTTAAAAAAGATTTAAGCATGGAGCTTCCTCCATTAATTCTACCAAATACAGGAAATATGGGTGTTCCAATTTGCCTTTTTGCATATGGTACTCAGGGTCTTGGTGTTGCTTCTGCTATAGCATCTGTCATAATTTTGTTTCATTTTACGCTAGGTGTTTTTTTAGCAAAAAAAAGTTTTTCTTTTGATATTTTAATTAAAAGTCCACCTGTGTACGCTATTATTATATCTGTTTTCTTTTTATATTTTGAAATTGACACACCTTTATTTCTTGAGAACACAACATTCCTTTTAACATACGCAACAATTTTCTTAGTTTTAATGTCATTAGGTATTGCTCTTACTAAATTTAAATTTTCATTGAAAAACTCAATTATTTTATCCTTATGTAGAGTAATAATAGGACCCTTAATAGCATTTGCTTTGATCTATAATTTTGATCTATCTGGACTGGCCGCGGGCGTTTTACTTATACAAAGTGCAATGCCTAGTGCTATATTGAACTATTTAGTTGGCACCATGTATTCACCAAAAAAAATTGTTGATAGTGTTGCTAGCACAATAGTTGTTTCAACTTTAATGTCCTTTATAACTATTCCAATTGTTGTATTCTTTGCTTTAAAATACTTTAATTAATCTATATCCTTTAAGTTCATGAAGGCTATAACTTTCAATCTTTTAGCATGGGTAATGCTTCCAATTATGGACGGATTTGCAAAGTACTTAAGTGCAGACCTTCCTGTTTTACAAATTACATGGGCAAGGTATTTTTTCACAGTTGCATTTATTCTTCCAATTATGTTTTTCTTTTTTAGAGAAAATCTTGTTTGGACAGATAAACCAAAATTACAATTTATAAGAGGTCTAATTCTTTTAACCGCTAATATCTTTTTTTTTTATGCAATCTCAGTAATTTCATTAGCAGAAGCATTAACTTTAGCTTTTGTTGCACCTTTGATTGTTACAGCTTTTTCTCCAATTTTTTTAGGAGAAAAGGTGGGTTTTAGAAGATGGTCTGCTGTAATTATAGGATTTATAGGTTCATTAGTAGTTATAAGACCTGGTTTTGTGGAAATTAACTTAGCAAGTTTAGCAGCTCTTGGTACTGGAATAATGTATGGGTTTTATTTAATTATTACTCGTAAATTAAGTAGTTCAGATAACCCTTTATTAACTTTATTATTAACTGGTGTAGTAGGGGCCATAATAGTTTCCACAATAATGCCATTTGTTTGGGTTGCGCCTTCTTTAAATCAGTGGTCTATGATGGTTGTTATAGGGATTTTTGCCTGTCTGGGTCATTTATTTTTAATATTATCTCTAAAATATGCTGATGCCTCGAAATTAGCACCATTTAGCTACTTTGAGATCATCACTAACATAATCATAGGTTATTACTTCTTTAGTGATTTCCCAGATAATTGGACTTTTTTAGGATTATTTATTATTGTATTAAGCGGTATTTATATCTCTAGGAGAGAGAATATAGTTAAAAAAATTAAATAATAGGTATTAATTATTTACTAATATATAATGTATTACATTAATTATATATTGTAAACTATTGTAATTATTACATTTTTATAAAATTTTATATTTAACAAGAATTTGATAGAAATGGATATTATAAATGTAAAACATAGTTGACTTGAGTTTCAGTCCTTAAATTTTGAATTAAATCCAAAAAACATTAAATTAGCATTTAAAATAGGGACTTTTTGAGCATAAGAAAAAAGGAAATCATGAATATTTGGAGTAGTCTAAAAGTGTTGAAATTGTTAGATAGTAGAGCGATGCACTAATTGAATATAGCATTTAAACGTCCAAATAGGGGTCTCTTTTAAGCGTAGGCTTATATACGGTACAACTAAAGGGTGAATTATACAATTCTATATCAAATTAGTTAAAAAGACCAAAAAACGTTGATTTTACTGGGTTTTTTAACATAAAAAATCCAAAAAATAAGGCTAAATGTCTGCTTTTTCAGATCTAAGTAATCTAAGCTTTTGCCTCATTCCACCTCTTCCAGAGTATCCTCCAAGAGCTCCATCTGATCTAATCACTCTATGACAGGGTATTTTTGGGGCATATGGATTTTTAGCGCAAGCATTAGCGACAGCACGGGCTGATTTAGGGCTTTTTATGCTAGCAGCTACTTGTTTGTAGGTTTTTACCTCACCTTTGGGGATGGTTTTAAGATATTTCCAAACTTTTAATTGAAATTTAGTTCCTTTGAGTATCATTAGTGAAAAACCCCTGTTTCCTTGCACTTTTAAGGGTGCAAAGAACAGTTGTTTTGGCACGTCGTTGATGCGCTACCGCCATGCCTCCCGCTCCACATGTTCAGCGATGCTTTGTGAAGCTTTCTGCCCCCTGGAATTGTACCTCTCGGTTTTTCTCCAGTCGGCCAGTTAAGAGTTGCCCCTTAATTCATAATTAGAATAACAAATACTGATTTTAAAATGTATCACTTTTTAGGTGATTCTTTTATTTTTCTTATTTCCTTGTGAATAATGGGGATAAATCAGGTTTTAAAAACCAATATAAAATAGCTAAACAAAAACAAAATGGCCATTATACTTAAAAAAATTGTATTAATACTTTTACCAGTATTTCTATATTGAATGAAACTCAAAATAATAAAACCAATTGAGCTTATCAAAAACCACACAGCTGGAATCTCACCGTCAATTGAACCCATAAATTTATAATTTAAACTATTGACATTATAAATCACTTAATATATTACTAATGATAATTAATTGTTATCAATAGTAATCATATGAATAAACTGACAACAGATCTAAAATTGCTTCATGAGGCAACTCTTAATAACCTTAAAAGCTCAAAAGCAAATAATACTTTAAGAGCATATAAATCAGACTTTAAGGATTTTGGAGCTTTTTGTACTAGGCATGGTTTAAATCCTTTGCCCTCTGAGCCTAAAATAGTTTCTCTATATCTTACACATCTTTCAAAAAATTCTAAAATTAGCACCTTAAGAAGACGGTTAGTTTCAATTAGTATGGTTCATAAGCTTAAAGGACATTATCTGGATACAAAACATCCAATCATTGTTGAAAACTTAATGGGAATAAGAAGGGTAAAAGGAAGCATTCAAATAGGAAAAAAACCTATATTAATCAATCATTTAAAATCTATAATTAATGTAATAGATAAACAAAAAATCGATGATATTAAGAAATTAAGAGACAAGTCAATAATTTTAGTTGGTTTTGGGGGTGGATTTAGACGAACCGAACTTATTTCAATTGATCATGAAGATTTAGAATTTGTACCAGAGGGGCTCAAAATTACTATTAAAAAATCAAAAACAGATCAATATGGTGAAGGGATGATTAAAGGACTACCCCACTTCACTAACGAAACTTATTGCCCAATTGTCAATCTTAAAAAATGGTTAAAAATTTCTAAAATTACATCTGGACCGGTTTTTAGAAGATTTTCTAAAGGTTTATCATTAACTGACAAAAGATTAACTGATCAATCTGTAGTTTTGCTAATGAAAGAATACTTGAAGCTAGCAGGTATTGAAAATAAAAATTTTGCTGGTCATAGTTTAAGATCTGGTTTTGCAACCGTTGCTGCAGAATCTGGGGCTGATGAGCGAAGTATAATGGCTATGACTGGTCACAAAACAACACAGATGGTTAGAAGATACATAAAAGAAGCAAATCTGTTTAAAAATAATGCATTAAATAAAATTAAAATTTAATTTTGTTAAATATATACTTAACTTTGTTTATTAGTAAATCAAACAACATCAAAAGATTTAGTTTTGGATCATCTAAAGAACCATTATAAGGTATTATTGAATTGTTACCTTTTAAATAATATTTTCTAAAAAATCTTGGATTGAATCCATACTTTAGCAAAAAAGTTTTGGTACCGTTATTTAATCTTATCTTATTATTTCTAGTTGTTAGTGAGTTAAAATGATAAACTTTAAATTTAGATACACCCTTAAAAACTCTTACATTATTAAGCCATAATTTCATGCAGAAATCTGGATCGGATCCATCGCCAGGATTAAATTCTTCACTAAAACCGCTAATTTTATTCCATAATTCTCTATGAACTAGATGAGGAGCCCAATGTGAACTTTGCAAGTCAGGGGTAGTATCATCAATACAAAATTTCAAGAATCTATTTTCATCGAAATTTGCAATGTCGTTTCCGCAATCATAATTTATTAAACCAAATCTTGTAGAAACATTTGTACCAGACAAATAGTAAAAATTATTTCTTTGATTTTTTATTTCATCTATTAAGTATTTGTCCCAGTTTTTACAGAAATACATATCGTCATGAGCATATAATATGAAATCTGAAGTACTTAATTTATAAGCATTATTTAATGAACTACATAAACCAATATTTTCTTTACTATGAGTAAATTTTAGTTTTTCATTTTTAACATATTCTAAAGTACCATCTGATCCATCGTTAACATGAATTATTATTTCGTGTTGAAATTTAGAATTATTGTTTAGAGAATTGTGAAAAAATTTTAAATAAGGTAAATTATTAAATGTTGGTATCAATATTGACAATTTCATCAATATAAATTTGTCCTATTACCCAGGGATTTGTCAATTATATATTTCGTAGTTTTTAATTCGTTAAAAAGTTTAAAATATTTTTTTTTACCATTTCTAGCAATTTTTATTCTAGATTTTTCGTTCTTTTTATAAAATTTAATTTTTTCTGACAAATCATTAATTTCGCTATAAAAAATAATTTCATTGTTATTAAAAAAATCTTTCATTTGCGTTTTTTTATCGATAAACGTTAAAAGCCCGTTGCCCATTAAAGAGGCAATTCTATTACTAGAATAGTATTTGGTAGGTAATCCCCTACTTAGGTTTAGTCCCATTTTAGAATTTACTAAAGCCTTATAAAAATTGTCACCCCATATAGGTTCTTTGTTGGCAAAACCATAGAAATCGTAATTAATGTCATCAATTTTCTTAATTAAATTGTTTAAAAAATTTATTCTACTATCTGTTTTGCCTTTTTTAAGTTTGGCTCTATTTACACCATGACTCATTGCATAAAAAATATCTCTTGTTGGGTTTAATTTATAAACATCAAAACACTCAATATTACGATCAACAGGAACAAAGAAAAAATGTAAATTTTTAACTTTTGGATTTTGCTTTTTAAATATACTTGGATCAGTTGTAATAAAGTTATGATCTACTAAATTTGCATAGTAAGATATATTTTTAATATTTGTCTTTGAGTAATCAAGACTGGGCATAATAGGATCTTCATTCCACTGAGAAATTATAATGTTATTATTTACAGATCTAAATAAATCAATTGTTTCTAAGTTGATATTTTTTGTATGACCAAAAAAAAGAAAATCTGGATTATAATTTTTAAAGGTTTCTATTAAAAAATCTTGAAATTTGGATGAGCTATTTTTTAGAGAAAAGGTTCTGTTTTGTCTGATAAAATCTCTATCACTAATTTCTAATACATCGTGACCATTTCTTATAAATCCATTGGTAAATTTTTTACCAAGAGAAATATTATATAATCTATGATTAAGTTTTTGTCCTGTGTTGTAAATATTTATAATTCTTAATTTGTTTCTAATAAAGTTTAGATTAAATTTTTGCGCACAGTTTTCTCGTATTTTGTCAATAAATTTTGAGTTTTCTTTAATAAGATGTTTAACTTTTTTAAAACCATCATATTGAATTTTTTTTCTAAATTCCTCATTTTTGATCAATTTTTTTATTTGTATATATAATTCATGTGAATTTAATTTTTTTAATGTAATACAATAATCAGTAGTTTCTGGTAAGCCACCTCTATTTGAAATTATAGTTGCGCATGCTCGTGATGAGGACTCTAACGCTGTCCTTCCAAAAGGCTCTTCCCATCTAGATGGAACTACTGCTATTTCTGATTTATTCAAAAATTCTAAAACTTTTTTATGTTTTAAAAAACCCAACTCAATATGGTTTTTGTGATTTATCATCGGCCTACTTCTACTTTCATCACCTATCGAGTAGGCTTTCCAGTTCTTGAACTCATCTAAAATTTTAATTACTGCATCCTTATAAATATCGTAGCCTTTAGATTGATTTAATTTTCCTACAAAAGTAATTTTTTTTTCTTTTTTAAAAATCTTTTTTTCTCTATGAATACTGGGATAGACTACTTCTGTTTTGTTAATTAGTTTCTTATCTAGATTTAAGAAAAATCGGTTTTGTACCCATTTGCTCACAAAAATAATTTTATCAATTTCATCTAATAGTCTTAATCTTTCATTAATAGTTTTTGATCCATTCATTGATAGCGGATCATTATGAAAGTACACAATATATTTCGTATTTATTTCCTTTTTTAAGATATTAAAAACTAGAGGTCTATTATGTATTTCTATAATATCAAAATATTCGTTTTCTGTTCTTTTTATGAAATTTTTACAATACTCGTGTGTGGAACTTGAAAATTTTGATTTAAGATTATTAATATTAATATTAACATAATTTTTTGTTAGATAATCTTTTCCTTTTGTATTTCCAAAAATATAATTTTTATTTTTAAACTTTGAAAATTTAAAAAAATCACATACCCATATTGCGGCTGCTTGAGCTTTGTTAAATGTATAATTTTCTTTATAAGGTAATATAGTAGCAATTTTAAGATCTTTGCTCATTATATTCTTGTAATATAGTTGACCGTTTTTTTCTATTTTTTTTAAGCTCATATTCAAATTTAAGTGCTTTTGATTTAGATTTGAAAAGCTTTTTATAAATTAATATCCATTGATAACCTTTTGTAGACTTGGCTCCCATACCTAAATTATGTTTAACTAGTCTATTTTTATAATTAACACTATATCCAACGTATGTTTTGGTTTTTGAATGGGATATGCTTTTAAGCATATATACATAATGAGGCATTCTTTTGGCGGTCCCTAGGGGAATCGAACCCCTCTTTCGAGGATGAAAACCACGTGTCCTAACCGATAGACGAAGGGACCAAATTTGGATCTTTTATTGTATAAAATAATATTTATCAAGTTTTTATAGTGTCTTCTCGTATTACAATTTTACACATATTTGAGTTTTTGTGAGTAACTAAGGTCTCAGTGATTAACTTATCGTCTCTCATTTGAACACCTTTAACTAAATCTCCAGAAGTGATTCCAGTTGCGCAAAAAATTGAGTCCCCTTTTATGATTTCATTTAGATTATATTTCTTTTTTAAATCTTTAATACCCATTTGTTTTGCTCTTAGGATATCTTTATCATTATCAAAAATAAACCTTCCTTGAAATTTACACCCATATGCATCGATTGCCGAAGCAGCTAAAACACCCTCAGGACCTCCACCAACTCCTAAAAAAATATCTACATTATACTTCTTATCCGTTACCATTAAGGCACCAGAGATATCTCCATCTGAAATTAATCTCATTTTTACATTCATTTGTTTTAATTTATTAATTATTTCCTTATGTCTAGGTCGATCTAAAAGACAAACAGTTATATCATTAATACTTTTATTTAATGATTCAGCTATATTACCTATATTTTTTTCTAATGGAAAATCTAAATCAGTTGCTTCTATGGGTACTTTATTAGAGACTGCTATTTTATCCATATAAGTCTCTGGTGCATTAAATAAATTCCCCTTCTCTGCAACTGCTATTACCGAAAGTCCTCCAGGTAAGTTTTTAGCAACAAAATTTGTACCTTCAAGTGGGTCAACTGCAATGTCGATATCTAAATTGCCACCTACACCCAATTTTTCACCAATAAACAACATTGGAGCTTCATCTAGTTCACCCTCACCTATCACAACCTCACCATTTATCTTAAGTTTATTAATTTCGTGTCTCATTGAGTCTGTTGCAGCTTTATCAGCATTTATTTTATCATTTTTTCCTATAAACTCATGGCATGATATAGCTGCTTTAGAGGTTACGGTTATAATATCATTAACAAAGTCTTTTTTTAAAGCCACTAGATTTTTTCTGTTGATTTTTCCTCAGTATTTATTTTAAGTTTATTTTCAAACTCATTTAATCTTTTCCACACGGAAATTAATTCAACTATTATTGGCCAACTTCTAACAAGATATTGTAATGAAGTTTCTACTCTTCCAAAAGCCCTGATAATTTGCTGAACAAAACCAAGTGTGATTGCTCCAGTTACTATTGTTGGCGCTAAAGCCAAATAAGGGACAATGACCATTCCTTGTAAATAACTCCATTTAACAGCATTAAAATATAAATAATGAAAATACATTTTGTAATGAATTTTTCTTACTCCACCATATAAATTCTCAATCTTAGCTGGTTGTGCATTTTCTTTGAAATCTTCTCCAAGCACTAGCTCTTTTCTATAAGCTGCCTCTTCTTTTTGAATATCATATTCAATACCGGGCAATTTGATTCCTACTGATGCAAGTATAAATGTGCCTCCTAATGCAGATATAATTGCAACCCAAACTAATGCATGATCAACCTCTCCAATCCATGGAAGTACTGTTATACTTTTAGATAAACCCCATAAGATTGGAGTAAAAGCAATTAGTGTCATAACACTTCTTAGTAGTTCAGCACCTAAGCCTTCCATAATTCTAGCAAATTTAAGTGTATCCTCTTGAACTCTTTGGGAAGCTCCTTCAATTGATGAAGCAAAATCCCATTTATCATGATAAAAATCAGCCATTGCTGTCCTCCATCTAAAAGTCCAGTGACTAGTAAAATAGTCACTAAAAATTACAACCAATATATATACAGCTGCAATTTTGGCAAAAGTGAATAGATAAGCAATAAATTCTTTTTCTGTTACCGCTCCGGGTTCAGCTAGAGCTTTTTGTAAGGTATCATAAAACTCACCAAACCATTCATTTATTCTAACATCTAATTGAACTTGATACCATGTAGCAGCTAAAATAAGAATTGTTCCTCCAACACTCCACAAATGCCATCTTTTATCTGTAAAAAATTTAAACATAATTTTAATTTAGAAAATTATCCGCATACGATTTTTTAACGATCTTTCTTTTTTTTGGTTCTATCAATTCAAAATTAATTTTCTTTTTTTTTGCATAAGTCACTGCTAATTCTTTAGTTGAAAACTCTAGTTTT
Organism: uncultured Pelagibacteraceae bacterium; assembly: GCA_902579925.1. GTDB lineage: Bacteria > Pseudomonadota > Alphaproteobacteria > Pelagibacterales > Pelagibacteraceae > Pelagibacter. The sequence continues at coordinate 10,924 of CACHIS010000003.1, read as the reverse complement.
AATTCTGAATAAGTATCAGCAGAACTTTCCCAACCCATTAGTGGGTTTTTTGTTGGGTTATCAGTCTCAAATTCCAATATCCATTTATCTGTTTTACCTAGTCCTGATTGCATGGCAGTTTTATTGGGTTTGTAAATTTTTGCTTTTTTTTTCATAAATGGTCGGAGTGGCAGGATTCGAACCTGCGACCCTCTGGTCCCAAACCAGATGCGCTACCAGGCTGCGCTACACTCCGAATGAAGTACTAATACAGTACTTATTTATTTTTTCAATGTATAAAGATGTGTAAAACAAGGGATTTTTAATCAGAATCTGTTATATAAAGCTAATGATTATAACTTGTCCATGTGGTGAAAAAAAATTCGAAGTAGATGAAAAATTAATTCCAGATAAAGGTAGATTATTGAAATGTGGATCATGTGATCAAACGTGGTTCTTTAATAAAAATAACAATAATCCAATAGAACCTTTAATTAATAAGCCTGTTAAACAAAAAAAAATTTTATACAAAGATGAGAATACAGATAAATCACTATCCGATGTCCTTATAAAACCAAGATCAGAGTTAGTAAAATACAAACCAAAACATAATTTTACTTTTGGAAAATTTTTAAGTTATATAATTGTCTCTATAATAACTTTTATGGCAATTATAATTTTATTAGATACATTTAAGGGTCCTTTAAGTAATATTTTTCCTGATTTAGAACTTATATTATATAATTTATTTGAAACCTTGAGAGATTTAATACTTTTTGCTAAAGATCTAAATTAAAATGATTAGTTATTTATCAAAACCATTTATTTGGTTTTTTAAACTTGAAGCTGCTAGCGGATTAGTTTTGTTATTTGCGGCAATTATTGCATTAATAATAAGTAATTCAGGTTTATCAGAATTATATTTTTCGACCTTAAATCAATATTTATTCGTTGGTATTAACAACTTTGGACTTAAATTATCAATTATTCATTGGATAAATGATGCTTTAATGGCAATATTCTTTTTTTTTGTTACTTTGGAAATTAAAAGAGAATTTTTACAAGGTGAACTTTCCAATATAAAACAGGCATTACTGCCTATAATCGCAGCTGTGGGTGGAATGTTAGTTCCTGCACTATTTTACGTGTTTATCAATTTTGGTGATAGCGAAACAATGAATGGCTGGGCAATACCATCTGCTACCGATATTGCTTTTTCACTTGGTGTATTATCATTATTAGGAAAAAGGGTACCTTTGTCATTAAAAGTTTTTTTGACAGCTCTTGCAATAATTGATGATTTAGGTGCTATTGTAATCATAGCCCTATTTTATTCCGGGGACTTAAGTATTAAATATTTAAGTCTAATGCTGTTAGCATTTTTGATATTACTGGTAATAAATAAATTTAATATTAAAAAATTTTTACCTTATCTAATTATTGGTATTTTCCTTTGGGATTTTACTCACAATTCTGGAATACATGCAACAATTGCTGGTGTTCTATTAGCAATGACAATACCTCACCGCAAAAAAGAAAAGGATTTTTCTCTTTTAATCAAAATTGAACATGCAATAAGTCCTTATGTTGCTTTTGGGATAATGCCTTTATTTGCTTTTGCAAACGCTGGTGTTTCCTTAGAAGGTTTATCTTTTGCCTCATTACTTGATAAAGTACCTCTGGGTATTGTGTTAGGATTATTTCTAGGTAAACAATTAGGTGTATTTATTTTTTCATATGTAGCAATAAAAACAAAAATAGCTCAAATGCCTAACAATACGAGTTGGTATAATTTTTATGGTGTGGGAGTTCTCACAGGGATTGGTTTTACAATGAGTTTATTTGTAGGAAATTTGGCATTCGCTGAAAACATGCAATATATGGATGGTGTTAAAATAGGAGTATTAACTGGGTCTTTATTATCCACCTTATTTGGTTATTTTTTGATATTACTCACACCAAATAAACCTAACAAATGAGAAAAATAATATTTCTATTAACTATAATTATGTTTTTTTTTAAAAATTCAGCTACTGCAAATTATGAGAAAAAAATTTACGATTTCAGCATTAAAGATATAACTGGTGAGACAATTGATTTCAAAGATTACAAAAATAAAGTTATTTTAGTTGTAAATACAGCTAGTTATTGTGGTTTCACAAGACAATATGATGAATTACAGAAATTATGGGATTTATATAAAGAAAAAGGTTTGATTGTACTTGGAGTTCCATCCAATTCATTTAATCAAGAAAAAAATAATAATGAAGAAGTAAAAGAATTTTGTGAAGTAAATTTTAATATTAACTTTCCATTGACAGCTATAACAGAAGTTAAAGGTGAAAATGCTCATGAAATCTTCAAATGGGCAAAAGAAAATCACGGTAAATCAGCTGTTCCTAAGTGGAATTTTTATAAAATTTTAATTAATAAAGAAGGCAAGATAGAAGATACATTTTCATCTATGACTAAACCAATGTCAAAAAAGCTGATTAAAACTATAGAAAATATTCTATAGTTTTACCGTTAAACCATCATGTGCAGGAATAACATTTTTAGGAAGTAGTTTTTTAAGGATTTTATAATCTAGTACTGGTGATAAATTTGTAAGGATAGCTCTTTTTGGTTTAAAATCTTTAATTAAAGCTAATGAAGTTTCTAGATTAAAATGTGATGGATGAAAATTATACCATAAACAATCTATTATCAAATATTTCAAGTTTTTAAAATATCTAAAGTCTTTTTTATAAATTTTGTTTACATCACTTATGTAAGCTAGTTTTTTGTCAATTATAAAACAATTTGATTTAACATTTCCATGATCAACCATAATTGATTGGATACGAATTTTTTTTTTATTATTTTTGGTAATTATATATTTAGGCAACTTATGTAGTTTAAGAGTTGGAGGGTATTCTTTTGAATTGCTTTTAAATATATAAGAAAACGTAGATTTAAGATATTTTGAAGTAAATTTATCTGCATAAACATCAAGTTGTTTTCTGCTATTAATATAAAAAGATCTCAAATCATTAATTCCATGAGTTTGATCACCGTGCATATGAGAAAATAGTACTTTATTAATTTTTTTAATTTTATGCCTTAAAAGTTGCTGTCGTAGATCAGGAGAGGTATCTATAAGAATATTTTCATCTTTAGTATTAATCAAAGCTGAGCATCTTGTTCTGTAATTTCTTTTATTGTTAGGATCGCAATTACCAAAAAAACCATCTGGTCTTGGCACACCCATTGAACTTCCACAGCCTAGAATTATGAATTTCATAAAATATTATTGAAAAAATAATCTGTTAAAATTCTCTGTAGTCTTATTTATGAGTTCTAGCTTGGAAATTTTTTTTATCTCAGAGAGTTTATTTGCTGTAAAATCAATAAAAGAGGGTTCATTTTTTTTTCCTCTATTTGGAACTGGTGCCAAATAAGGACTATCAGTCTCTATTAAAACTTTATCAATTGGTAAAGATCTGAAAGTTTCCTGAAGATCAATTGAGTTTTTAAAAGTAATAATTCCACTTGCAGAAAAATAAGAATTTAATGTAAGGAGTTTTTCTGAAAATTTTTTTGATCCAGTAAAACAGTGCATCAAAATTTTTGTGTTATGTTCTCTATATTCATTAAGTATTTCAAAGGTATCATCCTCGGCATTCCTCGAATGCACAATAATAGGTACATCACATTCTATTGCTGCTTCAATATGAGTTTTAAAACTAGTTATTTGTTTTTCCTTATCGCTGTTATTGTAATAATAATCTAGACCTGTTTCTCCAACTCCAATAATTTTTGGGTTCTCTTTAAGACTTTTAATTATTTCATTTTTAGTTATTGTATTAGCATTACTTTCATGTGGATGAATACCTACTGTTCCATATATAATCTCATCTTCATTTACTATATCTTTAACTTTAGAAAAACTTTCGAAAGATGTGGATATAGTTAATAGCTTTTTAATACCAATATCTTTAGATCTTTTAAGAACATTTGAAAGATCACTAAGTAATGGTTCATGATCAAGATGACAATGTGAATCAATCATTTTTTTTTTCTATTTTTTTAATTAATATATCTATCTTATTTATCATATTCCCTTTAATAATAAATTCATTATTAGGGATGGTTTTAAATTTTATATCCTTTTCTGATAAATTAAAAATTTTTAATGCTCTCAAAGATGTTTCTGGAATTATTGGATAAAGTAAAAAGGTGATTTTTCTTACTATTTCTAAAGTAGTATACACAATAGTGTTTAATCTAGTCAAATCACTCTTTTTTTTCCATGGTTCTTGATCATTAAAATATTTGTTCGCTTCAAAAAGTGAATTTACAATAAAATCTATATAAAAATTTATGTTTTGTTCGTTAATTTTAGATCTAATAATATCTAAGTTTTCTTTATACTTATTTAGTATTTCTAAATCGTCTGGTTGAAATTTAATCTTTGAGGGTATTTTTCCATCACAATTTTTTATTACAAAAGCAATAACTCTTTGACATAAGTTACCGTAATTATTTGCTAGGTCACTATTTATACAATTCTCGAGTCTGTCTTGAGAAATGTTACCATCATTTCCAAATGAAACTTCTTTTATTAGATAATATCTTAATGGGTCCAAACCGTATTCCTCAATTATTTTTAAAGGATCTAATATATTTCCCTTAGATTTAGACATTTTTTCTTCATTAGATAAAATCCATCCGTGCCCATAAACTTTCTTGGGCAATTCAATTTTAGCAGCTAAAAGAAATGCAGGCCAATAAACAGCATGAAATCTTAGAATATCTTTACCAATTAAATGAATTGAAGCTGGCCAAAATTTTTTGAAAAGTTCATTATTCGTATCCGGATAATTTAATGCACTTAAATAATTTGTTAATGCGTCAAGCCATACATAAATAATATGCTTATCGTTATTTGGTACTGATATCCCCCAAGTAAAAGTTTTTCGACTCACAGAAAGATCTTTAAGACCACTTTTTACAAAACTAATTACTTCATTTTTTCTTGACTCAGGTGAAATAAAGTCTGGGTTATTTTCATAAAATTCTAATAAAGGTTTTTGCCATTTCGAAAGTCGAAAAAAATATGACTCCTCCTCTATCCATTCTACTGTAGACTTTGATAATTTTGCAATTTTTTTTCCTTCAAGTTCCTCTATTTCATCATCATTGTAAAAAGCCTCATCTGAAACTGAATACCACCCAGAATAATTTGATAAATAAATATCATCATTTTTTTCAAGAAGAGACCAGAGATGTTGAACCGTTTTTTTATGTCTGTCTTCAGTAGTTCTTATAAAATCAGTATTAGATAAATTTAGTGTTTGTGAGAGATCTTTAAATGTTTGACTAATTTGATCACAAAATTCCTTTGGATCCTGCCCTGCTTTTTGGGCGGATCTTTGTATCTTTAAACCATGTTCATCTGTACCAGTTAAAAAATGAACATTATAATCATCAATTGATTTAAATCTTGCAAAAAAGTCAGCAATAATACTCGAATAAGCATGTCCCATATGTGGTCGTCCTGAGGGATAATAAATTGGGGTTGTAATATAAAAAGTTTTATCCATTTAAAATTTTATATTCAAATTCCATAAATAATGATTCTTCATCTAAATTGAATTTTTTAGTGTCGTTAATTTTCTTAACAAAATAATTGTAAGCATCAAATGGATTTATTTTGATATTACTGATATTCTTTCTTAAAAATAGTTCAACATATTCAAATACAATATTTTTAACAACTACATTTTTCTTGTATATGCTATCCTTTATAATCAATTTTAAAAAATCTTTAAGATTATATTTTTTTAAATCGTAGTTATTTGACTCAAAAAAAGTTATCAATCTATATATTTTTCCAGGTGTTGAATAATAATTTAATAAATCCTGATTAATTCGATTAAAAACATCATCACCTAGTAATTTATTCGTAATATTTATTACATTATCATGATTTAAAAAAATTTTATAATTTATGCATCTTGATTTTAATGTTGGCATAATAAATCTATCATTGTTAATTAAGATAAAAAAAGTTTGAGGAGGTGGTTCTTCCAGTATCTTTAAAAGAGCATTAATCGAATTTACATTTAAATGTTCAATATTATCGACAATTATAAATCTATCATCATTATCAAATGAGGATTTATTTAATTTAGAAATTAAATCCCTAATTTGAGCTATATCGATATTTCTTTTTTCAAATAAAGTGTCAATTACATTTATGTTTGGATTTGACCCATTAATTGTAAGCTTATAAGATTTATTTTCTCGCTTGATTTCAAAATTTTTAACATCGTAATTAAATTCTTCATCTTTAGATAATGCATAATTAATTAAATGATAAGCTAAAGTTGATTTTCCTAATCCTTTATCGCCACTTAACAAAATCTTATTTGGAAGGTTTTTATTTTGATACAATTTTATAAAATCTAAAAAAAAATTATTTAGTCCATAAAGTTTAGTTTGATAAATTGGCTCTAAATTCATTTAATTATTTTTTTTAATTTATCAATTATCAAATTTTCATTAAATTTAATATCCAAATTAGAATTAATAACTTTATATTTAGTTTTATTTAATTTAGATAATTTTAAAAAACCATTTTGTACCTTATTATAAAAGTTTTTATTAAAACTATCGTATCTATTTAGTGATTTTCTTGATTTTAGTCTTTTGAGCATATTTTTATGATTAACTATATTTAAAAAAGTAAAATCTACTTTAAAACCTGATAAAATGTGCTTGTTAATCATTTTTATTAGATCAATGTTTACTCCTAAACCGTAATGTTGATAAGCAACGGTTGAGTCAATAAATCTATCAATTAAAATTAATTTTTTTTTATAAAATTTTTTAAGTAAATTTATATTCTCACTTCTTGAGGCTGAATAAAGTAATAAATCGGTGTTAGGAATAAAATTTGATTTTTTATTAAGAATTAATTTTCTAATTTTTTCTGAATTAATACTTCCACCGGGCTCTCTTATCTTAAAAAATGAAATATTCTTTTTTTTTAAATATTTTGAGACAATATTAATATGGTGGCTTTTTCCACTTCCTTCTATACCCTCAAAAACAATGACAGGTTTTTTAGACATCACCCCAAATCAAATAATTCAATGATTTAATTAATCTAGAAAAAATATTCACTTTCTTCACATCATTTGAGGCTAATAAATCGTATTCACCAATTAATTCCTGATCATACACAACTTTAAATATTCCTACTTTTTGATTTTTTTTAACAGGTGCTTCAATTGGGCCATCATATTTAATAGATATTTTTAATAATTTTTTTTTTGCTTTCTTTATTGTTTTATAAATGTCTGCATCTACGTATACGTCTACATGATTTTGTTTGCCTAACCATACTTCTATTTGATCAATAGGTTTTTTTGATTTGTTAATTTCAACTAAATCAAAATTCGTAAGACCATAAGTAAGCAATTTTGAACTTTCTCTTGATCTTAAGCTTTTTGTTTTGAATCCACTACCAACAGCAATTAACCTTCTTCCCTTCCTGGATATAGATGATGCTAAAGAATATTTTTCAACAGCCAAATAACCTGTTTTAATACCATCAGCACCTATATTTTTATAAAGAAGTGGATTTCTATTACCTTGCGTTATTGGGTCTCCACCAGTCCTGTCCCATGTAAATTCTTTTTCTGCAAACCATTCGTAATATTTCGGGTGTTCCTTTATTAAATAATTTGACATTTTTAAAATATCTCTAACAGTAGAATAATTATCAGGATCATTGATGCCAGATGAATTTGCAAAATTAGTATTTTCCATACCTAATTCTTTTGCTTTAGAGGTCATCAAAATTGCAAACTCTTCCTCTGTCCCAGCTATACCTTCGGCTAACGCAACACAAGCATCATTTCCAGAAGCAATTATTATTCCTAAAAGCAAATCCTCAACTGAAACTTCATCACCAACCATAATAAACATAGAAGAGTATCCAGCAGTTGAAAGTCTCCACGCTCTTTCAGAAATAATAAATTTTTCATCTAAAGATAGATCACCAGACTTTATTAAATCGAAAGCAATTATTGATGTCATGATTTTAGTCATTGATGCTGGATAAATTGACACATCAGCATCCTTTTCGTATAAAATCTCTTCAGATAAAAAATCTTGAAGAATTACGGTTCTAGCTTTTATATCTATATTTGCATTGACAGAAAAAAAAGATACAAAATATATTAATATCACAAAGACAAATTTTTTAAACATTTTTTAGTATTTCCAAATTTTCAAAATATAAAGAATTGATTTTTTCAAAATTATCTTTTAGAGATTTTATATCACTAAAAGGACCTAATATTAACCTATAATTTGTTTTAGATATTTGAATAATCTTAAAGTTTGTTAATCGAACTTCTTCTTTAATTTTTTTTATCATATTTTGAGCAGATTTTTTGTAATAAAAATCAGCTATTTTTATAGAGTAAGAAAATTTTTGATTTTTTTTTGATTTCTTTTTGTTTTTTTCATTTTTATTTAAATTACTTATCTTGATTCCGTCTATAGGAGCTTTTTCTGCAACGTTTTTTTCTTCATCGAAAGTTTTGGATTTTTCAGCAACAAATGTTGAATTTTTTGATATTAAAATAATGCTTACATATGGTTCTTTAAGATTTAATTCTAAATCGTTAGCAATTCTTTCTGTAATTACAGAATTAAAAAATGGTGAAAACTTTACTGTATTAGACTTGACCTCTGCAATTAAGGATTTCCCATTTGTAGGGTTAGTAATTTTGACATATGATTTTTTTTTAAGAGTTTGGTGAAATATAGTTAATGATCTTTGATCAATTTTTTTAATTTTTAACTGATCGTTGTAGACCAATGAAAAACCACTGTTCTTATATTTATTTTCAAATGAAAAACCTTTGATTTTAGGTTGATTATTAGTAAGTTGATCGCAACCAAACAATAAAAATGTAACGCTTAGAATAATTAATAAATTATATTTCATTTTTAAATCTATTTTTTAAAGTACATACTGCAAGTGCAAATCTTAAAGATCTGTTCCATTTAAGAATTATTTCATAATTATCAAAAACTAAGTATGCAGGACTTAAAGTTAGTGCGTTAGGGATGATATCCTTATCAGGGGTTACTATTGCAACTTTCTGGTTTTCATTTTTTATATTAAGATCCGAGTAATTTTTAATATATTTTTTGTATTTTTTTATCATTTTTTTACTATGAATTTTTTTTGCAGAAACATTTAATAACTTAACAGGAACGTTTTCTTTTAATTCAACTTTTTTAAAACAAAGGCCGTTTTTTTTCCAACCAATCTTATTAAGATAATTTGCCGCTGAAGCATAAGCGTCTTCAGAATTTTTTAAATCAATATATCTATCGTTATTGTAATCAAATGCGTAATTTTTGATTGTAGATGGCATAAATTGAAAAAAACCAAAAGCACCTGCCCATGAACCATAAAGCGTTTTGTGATTAATCTTATTATTATCAACTAATTTTAATAAGGTTAAAAGTTCGTTGGTAAAAAATTCAGATCTTCTCTTATCATAACTTAATGTTGCAAGTGATGATAGAATATCCATTTTTCCCACGTAAGTGCCGAAATTTGTTTCTATACCCATCAAAGATAAAAGTAATTCCTTTTCTATTTCAAAGTTTTTTTCAACTATATCTATTAGAATGATGTTGTTTTTATAAAAATCTATACCCTTTTTTAGTTTTTTATTAGATGTTCTTTTTGTGATATATGTTTTTGTATCCTCATAAAATTCAGGTTGAAATCGATCATATTCAATAACCTTGGGTAGAAACTTAACATTTTGCATTGTTATATTAAAAGTTTTTTCAGAAATACCATTTTTTAATGCAATTAACTTAAAATCTTTTTTCCATTTTTTAAAATTAAAATTTTCATCTGAAATACTGTTCATTGCAGATAATATTAAAAAAAAAATTATTAAGTTAATTAGCTTCATAAAGATCCTTAAGGTATATAATTACAGCAATCCAAATGATAATAAAACTCACTAATTTTATTACAGAAAAATCTTCATTGTAAAAAAAATACCCCAAAATGAACTGTAAAGTAGGTGTTATATAAAATATCATACCTGTAGCGCCAAGTCCTATTAATTCAACACCTCTTACATATAAGAACAAAGGAATCACAGTCATTGGCCCTGCTAATAAAAGAAATAGACTTAGACTAGGATTAGCAATACTGAAATCATTAAAATCTTTGGTAACTATCAAATAGAAAACAACTAAGGCAAAAGGAAAGATATACAAACTTTCTATCAAAAGGCCAATGTCTGTATCCACATTAATTTTTTTTCTTACAAGGTTATAAAAAGCCCAGCTTAAAGCAACTACTAAACCAACCCAAGGAAGTGTTTGAATATTAAAAAAAATCATAAATAAAATTGAAATAAAAACCAGTATTATTGAAAAAAATCTTTTTTTATTTAGTTCTTCTTTAAAAAATATGTATCCCAATAAAACACTTATAATAGGCATTATAAAATATCCAAAACTAGCATCTATGATTCTATTGGTACTTACTGCGTATATCCAAATTGCCCAATTTATAAAGATTAGTAGTCCAGATAAAAAAAGATATGCAAGTTTTTTTTTATTAGAAATAATTTCTACAAAAATTTTCCATTTTTTTAAGAAAATTGTCGTTATTATCAACATTACAGCTGTCCATAAACATCTATGAACTACTAGTTCAATATGACCAATAAAAGAAACCATTTCGAAGTAAATAACTCCTACAAAACCCCACCAAAAAGAACCTAATGAAGTTAAAATTAAACCTTTATTAAAATTATCTTTCATTAATTGAATTAGACATTAAAAAAATTGTTTTTCACTACTCTAAAGAAAATATAAAAAATATAAAAAATATAAATTACAAAAA
>CACHIS010000002.1 GCA_902579925.1 uncultured Pelagibacteraceae bacterium | reverse complement strand
TGAGATTACAATTTTCCAAATAAGTTTTAAATCTGATAAATGCTCAGAAACAACAGCTCCATACAAAAGATGTCTTGAGTTTACTGCTCCAACTGAACTTATTATGACTAAAGATGAGGCACCTCCTGAAAATAATTGAAGTAAAACAATTTGTGAAGCACCGCCAAAAACTATTAATGACATTCCCATTGTTTCTATTGGACTAAATCCAATATCGATTGAAAGAACCCCAAATATTAAACCAAATGGAACAACTGGTATCATCAGAGGGCTGACATCAAAAATCCCCTTTAAAAAAACTCTATATTTATTATCCATTTTAGAGAGTTTTTATTAGAAGCAAACTATATGATCAATATGAATTGGTCTTTTAACACCAAATTTTTCATCTATTTCATGTTGATGGATATGGTGAGAATGCACAAAAACAGGAATAAATGTATCACTTGGAGTTTTAAGAGTATAAATAAAATTAGTACCTCTAAATTTCCTATCGACTACCTCAAATTTTAAATTACTTTTATCGTCATGACGCAAATCTTCAGGCTGTATCAAAAGCTTTACTTTTGTGCCTATCGGAAAAGGCTTTAAAAAATTACCCGTAATTGTTCCAAGATCCTTATTTTCTAAACTTTTAGGACTCGTTACTTCTGCTGGAATAAGAGTCCCTCTATTCAAAAAATTAACAACCTCGATAGAGTTTGGTAAATGATAGACGTTATATGGATCATCAAATTGTTTAAGTTCTTGATTTAAGATTATTCCACATTTAGATCCTAAATAAAATGCCTCATAAGAGTCATGGGTAACTATTATTGTAGTAATCTTTGAGCTTTTTAATATTTTTTTTAATTTTTCTTGAATTTCTTCCTTAAAACTCTGATCAACGTTAGATAATGGTTCGTCTAATAACAATAAATCAGGCTGGGTTATTACAGATCTTGCTAAAGAAACTCTTTGTGCTTCACCGGCACTAATTTCATGAGGGTATTTTTTTAATATTAAAGAAATATCTAGTAACTCTATAATTTCTTGAAAGTTGATCTGATGGTCTTTTTTATCTTTATTTCTTTCTGCACCTAATAGTATATTTTTTTCTACAGTGTAATGTGGAAATAAACTATTTTCTTGAAAAGCAAGAGAGATATTTCTATTCTCGGGTTCAACATTTTTTTTTTCTGAAGATAATACATTTCCATTTAGCTCTATTGATCCTTTTTTAATTTTTTCTAAACCTGCAATTGTTCTTAAAATAGTAGTTTTTCCGATGCCTGATGGGCCTAATAAGCAGATAATATCTCCCTCTTTTTCAATAGCAAAAGACACATTTGCTACTTTAGTTTTACCTCCAACTTTAAAGTCAACATTTTTTACTTCAAAAAAATTTTTATTCATTATTTTCTCTTAAAATATATTTTGAACTAATTATAATGAATAAAGAGGCAATTAATATTAAAAATAATGACGGTGCTGCAGCAGCCTCTAACAAGTCCTCAGATGCAGAGATATACGCTGTGGTTGCAAAAGTTTCAAAATTAAAAGGTCTTAAAATTAAAGTAATGGGTAATTCTCTTATTATTTCTAATGAGATTAGAATAATTATGAATAAAAGAGAATTTCTCAAAAAAGGAACATGAATATTCATAAATGTTTCTCTTTTAGAATAGCCTAACAGGTAAGCACTCTCATCAACAGAAATGTTAATTTTTTCATATCCAGACTTTATTCCATTAAAAGCTAAAGAATAAAATCTGATAAAATAAACTAGTACTAAACCAAGAATAGAACCAATAAAAAATTTTTTAATTGAAATAAATCCTAAAGATTGAATTATATTATTATCAAACCAAGCAATAAAAGTAATAAATGCTATAGCTAATATAACTCCAGGAATGGCATAACCAGAAATAGATAAGGTTGATAAAAAATTTAATGCTTTATTTTTAGAAACTCTATTTCCATAGTTTGAAATTAAAGAAAATACAATTAAAAGTAAACCAGATAACAATACTAAATAAAGAGTATTTGAAAAAAGTTCTATAATTTGTAGATCAAATAAATTTTCTGGAAATTTTAATGTCCAATACAACATTTGACTGAGTGGAAATAAAAAACTCAAAAATAATATAAAGAAACAGAAAATAAAGGCTAAAAAAGATTTACTTCCATAAAGTTTAGTTTTCTTTTTTTGCTTAAGTCCACCTCTAGAATTGAAATGATACTTTGCCTTTTTTCTGGATAAATTTTCAATGATAAATAATGAAAATATGAATAAGAGCAAAAACGATGATATTCTATTTGCAAAAGCTAAATCATCAAATGTTATCCATGAATTATAAATACCTGTTGTCAGTGTATTTATTGAAAAAAAATCTACCGCTCCAAATTCTGCCAGAGTTTCCATTGCTACAAGAGATAGCCCAGCAATAATAGCTGGTCGCGCAGATGGTAATATAACTTTATAGAAAGATTTAAATTTTGAAAAACCAAGATTTTTTCCTAAATCAATTAGGCTTTGTGATTGATATAAAAAAGAAGCTCTAGCCAATATATATACATAAGCATATAAAGAAAAAGTAATTGATAATATTGCCCCAAACATTCCATCAAGTTTAGGAATTTTTTCATTATAATTTGCATCTCCAAACAAATTTTTAAGAATTGTAAAAGCTGTACCATAATTTTCAAAAAAAGCTGTTAATGAATAGGCATAAATATAGGGTGGGACCGCAAAAGATAAGATAAGCGCCCATTTGAAAAAATTACTTAACGGAAATTCAAAGAAGGATACTAAATAGGCTGTGCCAGTGCCTATAAAAAACGTAAAAATCAAAACGAAGAATAATAAGATTAGAGAATTGGAAATATACTCAAATAAGAAAGTATCTTTTAGGATTTGATAATAGTTGGATGTATCTTCGAAAAAACTTGAAAACACTGTTAAAATTGGGATCAATACAATTAAAGAAACTATTAATGAAGATAAAAACCAAATATTTAAATTTTTTAACATATCTGATTATATACTAATGTATGAATTTGATGTGTCCACAACAAATCCCCATTTGCTATGGACACAAAAAAGAAAATTAAAAATTAAATACTTTAAGGAGATGCGGAAGTTCCTTAGGTTCAATTTTATCAAATTTCTTTTTATTTAGTCTTTTATTAATTTTTTCACACTCCTGTTGACATGGCGAACATGCACTGGAAGACTTATTTAAATCAATATCAGACATAAATTTTTTTTCTTCTTTCACTTATTGCTTACTTCCAACCAGCAGCTGTCATTACTTCTAATGCAGCAGCTTGATTTTTTCCGTAAGAAGCTAGTTTAGTTTTCATATCTTGTTGAAAATCTAATCCTAAGTTATTTACTACTAATGGACTTGGCGAAACACCATCAATCATTGGGAACTCAAATGTATTATTGGTGAAATGCTCTTGAGACTGTGGAGTTAATAAAAACTCTACAAGTTTAACAGCATTATCTTTGTTTGGTGCTCCTTTGACTAAAGCTGCACAACTAACATTCATGTGCGTTCCTCTTCCATTTTGATTAGGAAAAAAAGCTTTTACTTTTTTAGCAGCTTCTTGTTGCTCTGCACCTTTTTTACCAGATAACATAAGTGCTAGATAATAAGTATTAGCCACAGCAATATCAGCTTCACCTGCTGCTACTGCCATAATTTGAGCTCTGTCATTACCTTTAGAATCTCTAGCCATGTTTGCAACAACTCCTTTTGCCCACTTGGCTGTAGCTTTTTTTCCATTATTTTCAATTAATGAAGCTACAAGAGATTTGTTATATATATTGCTAGATTTTCTTATTACTAATCTTCCTTTCCATTTAGGATCAGCTAGACCTTCATAAGACATTCCAGATAATTCAGCACCAGTAACTCTTTCAGGTGAATAATAAATTATTCTAGCTCTTTTTGCTATTCCAACCCATTTACTTGTTCTAAAACTTTTTGGAACGGCAGCTTTTATAGCTGCAGAAGTTAATCCACCTTGAAGATGGCCTTTTGCATCCATAGCACCACATCTTCCAGCATCAGCAGTAATATAAAGATCTGCAGAAGAATCTGCACCTTCTTCAATTATTCTTTTTTCAAGAGCTCCTGATTTTCCATTAATTAGATTAACTTTAATTCCAGTCATACTAGTGAACTTTGAATAAAGCTCTGCATCGGCTTTGTAGTGTCTTGCATTAAAAACATTAACTTCATTCGCAACTGCAAAGGTTGATACAAATAAAGATACTATTAAAATTAGACTTGATATTTTTCTCATTTTTTTTCTCCTTTTCCGCACACCAGTTAATTGCAAATGATAACTATTCTCAATGAGAATGATAATCAATCGCAATTATGCCGCAGCAACAACTTTTATTAGAATTAATAATTAGTGTAAATTTAAGCTTTCCAGTCGCCTATTTTGCTGAAGAGAAAGTTTCTAAATGCTTGAACTCTAGCAGTATTTTTTAGAGATTGAGGGTAAACGAAATGAGCCTCTGTTATTGGGCCCTCTGACTTTGGTAATACTTTTATGATATTTGAGGAATTACTCACCAAATATTCTGGAAGTGCAGCTAGACCAACACCTGCCTGAACAGCTAATAATAGTCCCATTACACTATTTACTTTCATTATTGGCTTTCTTTTTTTACCATCATGCATTCCTAATTTTAACGCCCATTCTGGATTATAAACTGGAGATGGAGCTCCTTTTCCAAAAGATATAAATTTATGTTTATTAAGATCAGCTAATGTTTTTGGCATACCATGTTTTTCTAAATATCTGTTAGATCCATATATATAATACTTTAAATCTATAAGTTTTTTTTGGATATAATTTAATTGTTTTGGTCTTCTCATAAAAATACCAATATCAGCTTGCCGAGTGCTTAAATCTAATTCTTTATCTTCAAAAATTAATTCTATTTCAACCTCTGGATTTAATCTCATAAATTCCTCAATACGAGGTGTTAACCAATGAGTCCCAAAACTTCTAACTGTAGTTATTGTTAATTTTCCTGAAGGTTTATTTTTTTGATCTCCAAGAGAGGTTTCAACATCTTTTAATTTGCTAATTACCTCGTTGGCAGTTTTAAATACATATTCGCCATTTTCTGTAAGCGTTAGTCCTCTAGCGTGTCTCTCAAATAATTGAACCTTTAAATCCTGTTCTAGAGACTGTATCTGTCTACTTATAGCTGACTGACTAAGATTAAGATTGATTGTAGCATTAGTAAAACTTCCTGCCTCCGCGACTGCATGAAATATTTTTAATTTATCCCAATCCATTATTTGTTTAAGTCAACTAAAACTCTTCCAGAAATTTCACCTTTTAAAATCTTAGGATAAGTATCAATTAACTCCTCCAAACTAACTGACTGGATTGATTTTTCCAATAGACTAAAATCAATTAAATTGGCAGCTTCACCCCATATAAACTCTCTTCTTTTGATACTGCAATTAGCCGAGTCCATACCCCACATTTTAATTCCTCTCAGCATAAAAGGAATTACATTAGTATTAAGCTCGTTGGTACTTGCGTTTCCACAAACTGCAATAATTCCATTTGTGTTTGTTTGAACTATTGCATTAGCTAATATTTTTCCACCAACTGTATCAACAACCCCATCCCATAAACCTTTATCAATAAGTCTCGGATCTTTGTCAAATTCACTACGATTAACAACAGTTTTAGCACCTAATGATTTTAAATAATCTGCTTTAGAGTCTTTTCCCGTAACAGCAGTAACGTTGTAACCCATTTTATTCAATACTATTACCGCTACACTCCCTACTCCACCTGTTGCACCAGTTACCAGAACATTGTTAACTTTTTCGCCTAACAAAATTTCTTCTCTCGCTTTAATTGCGAATGCACTCATTAAAGATGTGAAACCAGCGGTTCCAAGTATCATTGCCTGTTTAGTGGTTAAATTTTTTGGTTTTTTAACCAAAAATTCTCCATTTACTTTTGCAACTTGCGAGTATCCACCATAAAAAACTTCACCAACTCTAAATCCTGTTAATATTACTTCATCACCTTGTTTAAATTTTGGGTTTTCACTTTCCAAAACATTTCCAGAGAAATCTATTCCGGGAATATGTGGAAATTCTTTTACTAATCTTCCACCGTTTTTTAAAATCATCCCATCTTTGAAATTAAGATCAGAGTAATCAACCTTAATTGTTACATCGCCATGTTTTAAGAAGCTTTTATCTATTAACTTTACTTCTCTAGTAAATTCCTCACCCTTTTGATCTAAAATTAATGCTTTAAAATGATCAGACACTTTAATCTTTTGTGATGCTTATAAATCTTAAATATCTATTTTGATAACTTAGATCTTCTTTGAATTGACCCAAATAATAATTTGTTACTGTTGTTGCTTGTTCTTTTTTAATACCTCTCATCGTCATACACTGATGAGTTGAATCAATAGTAACGGCTACACCCTTAGCATCCAAAGACTCCATTAAGGTATTCGCAATTTGCATAGTAAGTCTTTCTTGAGTTTGTAATCTTTTAGAAAAAACTTCTACAACTCTTGCTAATTTACTCAAACCAACTACTCTTTCTTTTGGAATATAGGCTACATGAGCTTTTCCAATTATTGGTGCCATATGATGTTCGCAATGGCTTTGAACAGAAATGTTTTTTTGTACCACCATGTCATCATAACCATCAACATCTCCAAAAGTTTTATCCAGAATTTGATTTGGATCTTCTTTATAACCTTTAAAATACTCTTTGAAAGCCTTTACAACCCTTTTGGGTGTTTCTAAAAGTCCCTCTCTGTTAGGATTTTCTCCCATCCAAGTTAAAATTTTTTTGAAAGCTTCCTCTGCATCTTTATCGGAAACCTTTTTTATTTCTTGATCAAGTTTTGTGTCTTTTACGAGTTTCATCGCTGTGTTTTATACATATAATTTGCTTATTTTAAAATATTTAAAATATACTTATATGTGCTACATAATCACTTATTATGTTCAAAAAAAGAGAAAATGTAGCTGAAATTGAAGAGGGAAATCTACTTTCACCTAAATTTGATAACGATGGTTTAATTCCTGTTATAACCATGTGTCATAAAACTAAAGATATACTGATGCACGGATTTATGAATGTGGAAGCATTTAAAAAAACAATTGAAACTAAAGAAGCTCATTATTTTAGTAGGTCGAGAAAAGTAATTTGGCACAAAGGTAAAACTAGCGGCTTTGTACAAAAAGTAATTGAAATCAGAATTGATGATGATCAAGATTCAGTTTGGCTAACAGTTGATATTGGGGATGGAGCTAGTTGCCACGTTGGTTATCGATCTTGTTTTTATAGATCTATTCCTTTAGGTCAAATTGATGATGGTAGAAAAATTGAAATGAAATTTTTAGAAAAAGAGAAAAAATTTGATCCAGAAAAAATTTACAAGGGACAACCTAACCCAACCAAAATTTAAAAATGGAAATAAAATATCAAAATTTAAGAGTATTGGGTCCAGCAGTGTTAAAAGTAAAAATACCGGATGTAATTTTAAAAAAATTAAATGAATATATTGATAAGACTATAGATGATAAAATAAAATTAAAAAAGTTAGACTATGGTGAAGCATTAGTAGGTGATGTGACACAGGAATTTTTATTAGAATTAGAATTTGTTAAATCATCTGGTTGGTTGGAATTTTTAGGAAATTCATCTAAAATTTACACTGAATTGAATGAAGGAAAAAAAATAACAAAATTTAATTTATTAAAAACTTGGGTAGTAAGACAATTTAAAAATGAATATAATCCTACTCATTGGCATGGAGGTCATATTTCTGGTGCTGGTTTTCTAAAAGTTCCTAAATCTTTAGGAGAAAGTACTCAACAAAAAAAATCTAAAAAATATAGAGGTGGAAGTTTGCAGTTAATACATGGAGCTAGAATGTTTACTTGTCCATCTACATTAAATATTACGCCGGAAGTCGGTGATTTTTATTTGTTCCCTAATTATTTAATGCATACTGTTTTCCCATTTAAGGATACTGAGGAAGAAAGACGTTCTATCTCTTTTAATGCCTCTATCGATGAAGAAATATACAACGTGTATGGAAAATAAATTACAAAAAAATGTTCTAGGTGAAAATTTAGAATTATGCTCAAATAACCCTTTGACAGGGTGGTATAGAGATGGTTGTTGTAATACTGATGAAAATGATCATGGATTACATACAGTCTGTGCAAAAGTTACAACAGAATTTCTTGAGTGGTGTAAAGAAGCAGGAAATGATTTAATTACACCTCATCCCGAATTTGGATTTCCAGGTTTAAAAGATGGAGATGGTTGGTGTGTTTGTGCAACTTGGTATGCTAGGGCAGTTGATGCAGGAAAAGGTTGTCCTATTTTTTTAAAGAGAACCCATCAAAATACATTAAAAGTTTTACCAATTGAGACTCTCAAAAAATTTGCAATAGATCTTTCTTAAGACAAATTTAATTATGAGTGACAACATTTTGACGACTATTTATCTTTTGCTAGTGATTACGTTGGTCTTTCCAGGTTTTTATTACGCAAATAGGAATAAAAAAGTTTTTTTAAAGAATCTTATAATTTGGATTGGAGTTATTGGAATAATTTTAATTCTTACAAAATTTTTAAAAAATTAATCACATATTGCCATATTTTGGACCTCCACCACCTTCAGGCGTAACCCAAACTATATTTTGCGAGGGTTCTTTGATATCGCAAGTTTTACAATGAATGCAATTTTGTGCATTTATTACAAATTTATTTACATTATTTTCTTTTTGAACCTCATAAACTCCTGCCGGACAATACCTTTGTGCAGGTTCATCATATTTTTCAAGAGTATATTTTATTGGTAAATCTTGGTCTTTAAGCTGAAGATGCACTGGCTGATTATCTTCATGATTGGTACCAGTCAAATAAACAGATGTCGTTTTATCAAATGTGATAATGTTATCAGGTTTTGGGTAATCAATTTTTGGCATTTCATTTGCGGGTTTCAAAGTCTCATGATCAGCGTGCTTGTGTTTTAAAGTGAATGGAAGCTTGCCTCTAAATAAAATTTGGTCAATTCCAGTGAAAATTATTCCTAATATTAAACCCCAACTAAAACTTGGCTTAACGTTTCTTGCTTCATGCAACTCTTTAAATAACCAACTTTTTTTAAACCTCTCCTCATAAATTGATAAATCTTTTTTTTCTTCAACATGCTCGTTAATTACTTCAGCAGCTATTATCCCGCTTTTCATTGCTGTATGAGAACCTTTAATTTTTGGCATGTTAAGAGTTCCAGCATCACAACCTATAAGTAAAGCTCCAGGCATATACATTTTTGGTAAACTTTGTATACCACCTTCAATTAAAGCTCTTGCACCGTAAGAAATTCTTTTTCCACCCTCAATTATTTTTTTTATTGATGGATGTGTTTTAAATCTTTGAAACTCTTCGAAAGGAGATAAGTGTGGATTTTGATAGTCTAAACCAATTACATAACCTAAAAACACTTGTTTATTTTCAGCATGATAAATAAAACTTCCACCGTATGTGTTATTATCTAAAGGCCACCCTGCAGTATGCATCACTAATCCTTCCTCATGATTTTTTTCATCGATTTCCCAAATTTCTTTAAAACCAATACCATATTGTTGAGGATCTTTTCCTTCATTAAGATTAAACTTTTTAATTAGTTGTTTACCTAAATGACCTCTACAACCTTCAGCAAAAACTGTAACTTTACCTATCAGCTCCATGCCTGGCTCAAAACTATCTTTTTTTTTACCTTGTTTATCAATACCCATGTCTTGAGTAGCTACTCCTTTAACTGACCCATCCTCGTTAAATAAGATTTCACTAGCAGGAAATCCTGGAAAAATTTCAACTCCAAGACTTTCTGCATGTTCCCCAAGCCATCTACATAAATTAGCAAGGCTTATAATATAATTGTTATGATTTTTTTGAACTGAAGGAAGTAACCATGTTGGCCAGCTTAAAGATTTTGATTTACCTAAAAATAAGAATTTTTCTTTTGTAACCTTAGTTTTGATCGGAGAATTTAAATCTTTCCAATTAGGAACTAATTCGTCTAGTGCTCGTGTTTCAAAAACATTCCCGCTTAAAATATGAGCTCCAATTTCAGATGCTTTTTCTAAAATACAAACATTTAAATTAGAATTTAGTTGCTTTAATTTTATTGCAGTGGATAGACCTGATGGTCCACCACCAACTATTATAACATCATATTCCATTGACTCTCTGGACATACTAGATTTTTTACAGATTAAATTATTTTTGTATAGTGTTTAATTTGTTCAATTCGTCTAAGAATTGCGGAACTGCATCAAAAAGATCGGCCTCAAGACCATAGTCAGCTACACTAAAAATTGGTGCTTCTCCATCTTTGTTAATTGCAACAATCACCTTACTTTCCTTCATTCCAGCCAAATGTTGAATAGCTCCCGATATGCCGACAGCTATATATAAATCTGGCACAACGACTTTTCCTGTTTGACCTACCTGGTGATCATTACCAATATAACCAGCATCAACTGCTGCTCTAGAAGCGCCAATAGCTGCATTTAATTTATCAGCCAATGACGTAATTAATTTAAAATTATCTCCACTTTGCATACCCCTGCCGCCAGAGACTACTACTCTAGCTGTTCCCAGCTCTGGTCTATCAGACTTGATTTCCTCTCTTTTAATAAATTTTGTATGATTAAATTCTTCACTTGCTTCAGCTTTTTCTATAGGTGCTGATCCGCCTGAAACTTCACATGGATCAAAAGAGGTTGGTCTTATTGTGATACATTTTTTTGAGTCTTTACTTTTTACAGTTGCAAAAGCATTCCCAGCATAAATAGGTCTTAAAAAAGTATCTTGTGATATTACTTTAATAATATCACTAACTTGCGATGTGTCTAAAGAAGCTGCAATTCTTGGCATTAAATTTTTTCCAAAAGTATTAGCTGAACAAACAATGTGTGAATAATTTTCTGCTAACTTTAATATTACAGGTGCAAAATTTTCAGCAACAAAGTTTTCATAATGGGGTGCTTCTACTTGAATAACTTTTTTGACTAACGGTAATTCTGACAATTTTTTTGTTGCATTTCCACAATTTTGACCAATAATTAATGCATGTAGGTCATCTCCCATTTGAGAAGCTGCTGTAACTGCATTAAGGGTAAACGGTTTTAAATCTTGGTTATTATGTTCTGCTATTAATAAAACTGACATCAAATAACTTTCGCTTCATTTTTTAATTTTTGAACCAGCTCAGCTACACTGGAAACTTTTATTCCAGCTTTTCTCTTAGGTGGCTCTTCAACTTTAATATGCTCGATTCTTGGTGAGGTATCTACTCCCAAATCTGACGCATTTATCTGTTCAATTGGTTTTTTCTTTGCCTTCATAATGTTGGGTAAGGACGCATATCTAGGTTCGTTTAATCTTAAGTCACACGTAACTATCGCTGGGATACCTATTTCTATTGTTTCTAGTCCTTCATCAATTTCCCTAGTCACTTCTAATTTTTTATCTTTTATTTCGATCTTAGATGCAAACGTAGCTTGTGGCCAATTTAATAAAGCACTTAACATTTGACCTGTTTGATTACAATCATCATCAATAGCTTGTTTACCCATAAAAACTAAATCGGGTTTTTCTTTTTCAACAATTTTCTGTAATAATTTTGAAACAGCTAAAGGTTCTAAAACTCCATCAGTTTTTATTAGGATCCCTTTATCTGCACCAACTGCCAAAGCTTTACGAACTGTCTCTTGAGCTTTTTCTTCTCCAACGCTTACTGCTATAACCTCAGTAGCTTTTCCTGCTTCTTTAATTTTTACCGCTTCCTCTATTGCGTTATCATCAGGTGGGTTTGTAGACATTTTAACATTGTCTGTAACTACTCCTGTATTATCTTCTTTTACTCTAATTTGAACGTTGTAATCTATAACCCTTTTTACTGCGACTAAAATTTTCATTAAGCTCTCAATAATTTATTTTCAACATCATATGGGCCTTCTTCTAAAATTGTTGCCTCATACATCTTTCCTAATATATCGACTTTAAGTTTTTCACCAACATTAGCAAGATTAGGTTTGACCATTGCTAATGCTATTGATTTGTCTAATCTAAATCCATACTCACCACTAGTTGCTCTTCCTACAACTTTATCATCTTTATAGATCGGGTTGTTTCCCAAAACATCTGAGTCAGTTGTATTGTGAACTTCTAATGTAACTAACTTATTATCAAATCCTTTTTCTCTCCACTTATTTAATGCCTCAAGCCCTATGAAATTACCTTTGTTGGGATGAATAAATCTATCTAAACCTGATTCGTAGGGAGAATATTCAATAGATAATTCTGTGCCTACTAATTTGTAAGATTTTTCAAGTCTCAAACTATTCATTGCTCTAATTCCAAAAGGTTTTATTCCCAAATTTTTTCCTGCTTCCATTAATTTGTCAAATATATGGTTCTGATATTCAATTGGATGGTGTAATTCCCAGCCTAATTCGCCTACGAAGTTTACTCTCATAGCGTTAACAGGAGCATATCCAACGTTGACATTTTTAGCTGTTAACCATTTAAAATTTTCACCAGAAAAATCATCTGTTGAAACTTTCTGCATTAATTCTCTTGCTTTAGGTCCGGCCACAACAAGCACACCTGTGCTATTTGTTAAATCCTCAAATATAACTGAGCCATCTGTGGGCATCCATTTTTGAATCCAGTCATGATCTAATCTTAGGTTTGCACCTGCAGAAACTAAATAATATCTATTCTCAGCCTCCTTCATGATAGTAAATTCTGAATGTACTCCTCCTTTAGTATTAAGAGCATGACATAAATTTATTCTTCCAATTTTTTTTGGAAGCTTATTTGCAACTAAGTAATCTAAAAATTCCTCTGCTTTTGGACCTCTTATTCTACACTTTGCAAAAGCGGTCATATCTAAAAGACCAACATTTTCTTTTACATTTTCGCACTCTTTTTTAATCGCATCGAACCACTTAGATCTTCTAAAAGACCAATCATCTTTCTGCTCCATACCATCAGTTGCAAAAAAGTTTGGTCTTTCCCAACCAAACTTTTGTCCAAACACCGCACCTAAATTTTTCATTCTTTCGTAACATGGTGAAGTCCTTAAAGGTCTTGCTGCAGGTCTTTCTTCATCTGGATAATGGGTTATAAAGACGTGACTGTAAGCCTCTTCATTTTTTGCTTTTAGATAGGATTTAGTTACGTAATTTCCATAACGTCTAGGTTCAACACCAAGCATGTCAATTGTTGGTTCTCCATCTATTATCCACTCTGCTAACTGCCATCCTGCGCCACCAGCTGCAGTAATACCAAAGCTATGGCCCTCATTAATCCAAAAATTTTTTAATCCCCAAGCTGGCCCAACTATTGGATTTCCATCAGGGGTATAACAAATTGCTCCATTGTAAACTTTTTTTACTCCTACTTCACCAAATGCAGGCACTCTATGTATTGCTCCTTCAATATGAGGTGCGAGTCTATCCAAATCTTCTTGAAATAATTCATACTCAGAATTTTTAGATGGCCCTTCAAGATAACAAGCGGGTGCACCATCTTCATATGGACCAAGTATTAATCCGCCAGCTTCTTCTCTCATATACCATCTGCTATCACTATCTCTTAAAACACCCATCTCAGGGAGACCTTCTTTTTTTCTTTTTTGTATTTTAGGATGTGGTTCTGTGACAATGTATTGATGTTCTACGGGTATAACTGGAATATCTAATCCTACCATTTCACCGGTTTGTCTCGCAAAATTACCCGAACAAGAAATAACATGTTCGCATTCAATTGAACCTTTATCTGTTTCAACAATCCATCCATCTTTATTTTGTTTCATTGATAAAACTGCAGTGTTTCTATAAATTTCGGCTCCTTTATTTCTTGCTCCTGTTGCCAAAGCTTGCGTTAAGTCAGCAGGTTGAATGTATCCATCTTCTGGATGTTGTATAGCTCCAACTAAATCATCAGTATGACATAAAGGCCAAATTTCTTTTACTTGTTGAGGTGTTAAAAATTTTACGTCTACCCCTATCGTTTTTGCCACTCCTGCGTATTGGTGATATTCGTCCATTCTATCTTTAGTGCTTGCTAAACGAATATTTGAAACAACACTAAAACCAACATTTTTTCCAGTCTCTTCCTCTAACTTTTTATAGAGATTTACAGCATATTTATGAAGCTGACCAACTGAATAGCTCATATTAAAAAGTGGCAATAACCCCGCAGCGTGCCAAGTAGAACCTGAGGTAAGTTCTTTTCTCTCAATTAAAACAACATCAGACCATCCTTTTTTAGCTAGATGATAAAGAGCACTTACTCCAACAACTCCACCACCTACGACAACTACTTTAGTTTTACTTTTCATAATTTGATTTCTACTAAATTTTTATTCATTTCGAAACAAAATTGTATCAATAGTTCAAATTGAACTTCCCAGAGATACTGGACTTGATACCATGGTAGTTAGCCAACAGTCTTTCAGAGGTCCATCCTCTGTATATTTTTCAACCTGCCAATTAAATTTGTGATAAATTTTTTTATTATCTAATATAATAACTTCAAATTGTACCCAATTGTCGCCACCTCTTATTTCTGTAATAGTATGGCTTATGTGATTTATCATCATTTGATAACTATTACTTTTTATCATTCTTTTAAATTTATCTAAAGGACCTGTTGCTTTTTTATTATTTGGATGGGCAAAATTCCATGTCTGCTCTATTCCACTATCCTCAAATCCATCATTATTATTTTGCAAACCAAGCAATTGTATCTTAACAACCTCAGAAGGTTTTATATTACTGCTTGGCTTAAGTATTTCAGATTTAGAAATTGAAATTGATATCAAAAATACAACAAAAAAATTAAATATTATTTTAATTTTTTTTAACATCTAAATAAAATTTATATTTTCTGATCAAGACGTGGTTTCCAAAATGGTCGAAAAAGTTCAATCTTTGGACATCTGTCCATAACAACTTTAAGTCCAGCTTCTTCTGCTAAACGGGCAGCCTCATGATTGATCACACCAATTTGTCCCCATAACACCTTGGCGCCAATTAGAATTGCTTCCTCAGCCACACCATAAAGATCCTCTGGTTTTCTGAAAACTTCAACCATATCGACTGGACGATCGATTGATGCAAGATTTGGATATACTTTTAAATTACGAATTTCAGTGACTTCTGGTTTTGGGTTAACAGGTATCATGTCATATCCAGTTTCATGCAGCACTCTTAAAACACCATAGCTAAATTTTGTTTTATCAGGACTAGCTCCAACCATTGCGATAGTCTTAACGGACTTTAAAATATCTCTTAAATATTCGTCGCTATAAGGTTTGCTATGATCCATTAATCTATTTTTTTTTTACTTCTTTTAGAGTTGCTATATCAGCTTTTAGCTCATGTGGTGCAAGTGGGTCAAGGAAAGGATTACGATAAAGTTTATCATGACTTTCAACACCAATTTCAATTTCACAATCGGTTTTTGGTTTAGCAACACACAATACAACATAACCGTCATTAATTTGTCGATTATTTAAAGCAACCTGAGAACGTTGATCTATTTCTCCTTTAATTAGTTTTGCAGCACATGTTATGCATCCTCCATATTCACAACCATAAGGAAGATCTAGTCCTTGTGCACGCAATTCTTGAAGCAAAGGTTTTCTGTTAGAAACCTTAAAAATTTTATTTTCGCGATTGATAATAGTAATTTTTTTTACAGCCATATATCACTTGTGCAGTCTCCACCTGGATATCTACTTTCATGACATCTGCTTGGACCATTAGGTTCTTCACCAAAGTTAACAATAAAATCTTTATTAATTTTCATACCACCATTTTTCACATCACAGTCAATCATGATCATAGCTCCACCTTGCGTTTTTATATCAGGGTAAAATTGATTATCCCAAGTTGAAAATAATGAAGTGGTTACATACATCCTTTTGCCATCTAAAGATAGTTGGTACATTTGAGGACCACCTGCAATCTTAACGCCATTTATAAATGGTGCTTTTCCTAAAAGACCTCCAATCCACACTTGCCCTGTTAACTTAGGTTTATGGGGATCAGTAATATCATACTGTCTCATATCTCCATGAAGCCAATTGTTTAAGTAAAGGTATTTATCATCCATTGAAACAAGGATTGCAGACATAACTCCCGGAATTGGAATAGGCCAATCAGGGTGAGGTTCATTATCTATATCTATAATTTTTTCCCATTGCCATTTTCCATCTTTAGATTTCCAAAAATGAATAACATTTGAACTTAGCGCTGCACCACAAAATCCATGAGAACTATTAGGGTCATGTTTAAATTTTACTTCCAAAGGTATTAAACCATCCTCTCCAAGATACATCGTCTCAACTGGTTCTTTTTTTTTAAAATCCCAAATATGAAGTCTTCGTCCATATTTTAGGTGCCCTACTTCTTCAAGATCAAAACCTGGCATAAAGGTGTTAGGAGCAGCCCACTCTGAACTAACCATAACATTATGACGTGGCTGGTACCAAAAATCGTAACTAAAAGGAATATCTCCCATTGAATTTTCCCACCTTCCTATAATTTCAAAATCTTTATTTAAATGTAAATACCCTCCTGGAGCTTCCCCTTTGGCGTTACCAAGAAAAGAAATAATAATTTCAGATCCTAAACAGTGCACTGTATGAGGACCTGATAAGTTTGTTTTAGATTTTATTTCTGAACCTTTAATCACTTTATGAATTTTTGGAGCTAATGGATTAGACGCAGTATCGATTACGTGAATATTATTTGACCTGACACCTGGTACTAATAAATATTTTCTACTCATCCCAGTGTCACCATGACATGAAGAACATGCGTTCCATCCCATATGATGCAATTCATCTCCAATTCCTGGCATCTCTAGACGATGAATAACTTTTGAATAAGTTGAACTGTTTGGGTCAACGTCAATAGTTGCAAGATAATCAGGTTTTTGAATTCCAGTTCCAGTGTAAATTGCTATTGTATATAAAAGTTTTTCATTTGGTGCTTTAATTGCATCGGATGGACTAGCATATCCAGGTCCACAACAATTTTTATCAGTCTCTTCAATATTGCTCATTATATAATTTTATTTATTTTTCCAAATAGGTTTTCTTTTTTCAAGAAAAGCTGAAATACCCTCTTTAGCATCCATAGCCATCATATTTGTCGTCATCACTTTACT
Organism: uncultured Pelagibacteraceae bacterium; assembly: GCA_902579925.1. Classification (GTDB taxonomy): domain Bacteria; phylum Pseudomonadota; class Alphaproteobacteria; order Pelagibacterales; family Pelagibacteraceae; genus Pelagibacter. Next base: position 87,017 of record CACHIS010000002.1, on the reverse strand, counting down.
TGTATAGGAATAAGCTTTTTTTAATGGCATTTCTAATTGTTTATAAAAAGCTTGTTTACCGATTTTAATTGTAAGATTAGATTTTGTCGAAATCTTTTTTGCAATTTTAAAAACTTCACTATTTAGTTTTGACTTTGTAAAACAATCATTGATTAAGCCAATTTCTTTTGCATAATTTGCTCTAATTGGTTCACCAGTTAGAAGCATTTTCATCATATGTTTTTTATTAATCTTCCTACTTACAGCTACCATAGGTGTGCTGCAAAATAATCCTATATTAACTCCGGGTGTTGCAAAAATAGCATCTTTAGTACTATAAGCTAGATCACAACTAGCAACTAATTGGCAACCTGCAGCGTATGCCGCTCCATGAACCTTTGCAATAACAGGCTTTCTACCCTCGACTATATGAAGCATTAGCTTTGAGCAAAGGTTAAATAATTTATTGTATTTATCTTTTTTCTTTAAATTTTTAACTTCTTTTAAGTTATGGCCTGCACTAAATCCTTTTCCAGCACCCTCAAGAATTATTACTTTAACTTTTTTATCTTTATCTAATTTTTTGAAAGTGCTTATTAGATCATTAAGATTTTCACTTGATAACGAATTATATGTTTTGGGATCATTGATTATTACTCTTGCTATATCTTTGTTGTAATTAATAGTCCTAATATTCATTTGAAATTATTTAAGCTTACCTTCTTCCCTCATTTTTGCTCTTATCTTCGTAGCTGAAATCTTCTGTATCTCTTCAGGTAAAATAATTTCCTCTATTTTGTAACCAACACCTCTTCCGTAACAAATATTTGTTACATTGGGAACTAACATAATTTGAAAACGTCCCTCAAATTCAGGATTAAGTCTATCTTGAATATTTTTTTTTACTGTCTCAAAATCAAATGGGTTATCCTCTACACCTTGAACATCTCTGATCTGTATGCAAACTTGACCAGTTTTTTTAATAATCTCTTTGAATAAACTATAATGACCGTCATGAAATGGTTGCCACCTTCCTAACATTTGAGCTGTTGGTTTTTTATTGTCCCATTTATAAGACATTAGTTAATTTCCTTAAATATTTTTGGTGCCCAATTTTTAGCATCTTGAGTGGTAACATGAAAGTTATACTTCTCTGGTTTTACAAACATTTTATTAGTATCGTCAAATCTGCCTTCTTTTATTGTATCTACCCATATAATAAAATCTGCTGGAAATAATGCTCTCGCTGCTGGTGTTGGACAAACAAAATCAGCAACAACGTGACTACCTTGATTTTTATATTCCTGTGCTTTTTTCCACATTCTTTTGGCCTGTCTGGTTCTTCCTTCAGCTGAAAAATCCCAATCATTCGCTGCTTTTCTCACTTCATCAGCATTTAGCCATTTTGCTTTAAGTAAGGGAACTAGCTCTGAGGCTAAAGTTGTTTTGCCAGAGCCTGGTAATCCCATAATTAATATAATCTTCATGACTTCAAATAATTAACAACCAGCTCTGTTTTAAGCAACAAGTTTAATAGTGTCATTTAATAAAATTCTTTGACAGCTTTTTCAAAAAAGATAATGATAATCAAAATGAACTTTTCTCTCGAAATTAGCCCAACTACAGATCTTGATACAGTACCTTCTGTAAATGATATTTATATTACAATGCTGCCAGGTGGAGACTATAAAGACACAGCACAACAAGCAGTTGAGTTAGTAAAAAGAGGATTTAATCCTGTTCCGCATTTCCCGGCTCGATCAATGCATAATGAGAAAGAGCTCAAAGATTATATTGCTAGATGTAAAGATGGAGGTGTAAAACAGGTTTTAATAATTGGTGGAGGTAGAGAGCCTGTCGGAAAATTTGATAGCTCTTTTCAACTTTTAGAGACTGGTTATTTTGATAAGATGACAATAGGAATTGCTGGACACCCTGAGGGGAGTCCTGATATATCCGACTTAAATTTAGAAAAAGCTATGAAAGACAAAAAGCCTTATGCTGACTATATAGTAACTCAATGGTTGTTAGATCCTCAGCCAATCATAGACTTTATTTCTAAACAAAGCGTACCAGTGCATGTGGGAATTACTGGACCTCTTAAAATATCGAGCTTAATTAAGTTTGCAAATATTGTTGGAGCAAAAAATTCCTTAAACTTTCTTAAATCTAATTTTAGTAAGGCGTTAGATTTACTGAAACCTAAAGACCCTAATGATCTAATTGGGAAAGTTAAATCGCATACTGATTTCTTCCACATTTATACATTCGGCGGCTTGAAGGAAACCAACAAGTGGTTGAAGGAGAATAGTTATGTCTAAAGAATTTGACTATACTAAGTTAAAGCATGTTACTTCAGTAGATCAATCTGATCGAAAAGTACCTTATAATTTAAGACAAAGTGGGCCAACAAAAGTAGAAATGTTAATTTCAACAAGAGTAAGAAAGTCACCCTATTGGCATTTATCAATGCAAGCTGGTTGTTGGAGAGCGACAGTTTATAATAGAATTTATCATCCTAGAGGATATGTAAAACCTGAGGATGGTGGAGCAATGGTTGAATATGATGCGATTGTGAATCATGTTACTATGTGGAATGTTGCTGTAGAAAGACAAATTCAAGTAAAAGGTCCTGATGCAGAAAAATTTGTTAATTATGTAATCACAAGAGATGCTACGAAAATTTCTCCCATGAGAGCAAGATATGTTATTTTATGTAATGCATATGGAGGAGTTTTAAATGATCCGATTCTATTGAGAATTTCCAAAGACGAGTTTTGGTTTTCTTTATCAGACTCTGATATCGGTATGTATCTACAAGGTGTTAATGCAGATGGAAGGTTTAATTGCACTGTAGAAGAAATTGATGCATGCCCTGTTCAAATTCAAGGACCTAAATCAAAAGCACTTATGAAAGATTTAATAGGCGATCAAGTTGATTTTGAAAACATGCCATTTTACGGCTTAGCTGAGGCTAAAGTTGCTGGAAGAAGTTGTGTCATTTCTCAATCAGGATTTTCAGGTGAAGCTGGTTATGAAATATATTTAAGAGATGCTACTTTATATGCTGATGATATGTGGAATGCAGTTCTTGAAGCAGGAAAAAAACATCAATTAAAGGTTATCGCTCCAGCTCATCATAGAAGAATACAAGCTGGAATTCTTTCATGGGGACAAGATATGGATCAACAACACAATCCATTTCAATGTAATTTAGGTTACCAGGTCTCTTTATCAGGAAAAGGTGAATGGAAAAAAACAGCTGATTATGTTGGTAAAGCTGCTTTAGAAAAGATGGGTGCAGAAATTAAAGCTGGAAAAAAACCATATAAATTACAATTGGTTGGTCTTGAATTAGGTGGAAAACCAATTGATGATTATGCTCCAGATTTTTGGTTAATATCCAACGCAGATGGCGGTGACCCTGTTGGTTTTATTACCTCACCTTGGTACCACCCTGAAAAGAAAAAAAATATTGCTATGGGATATGTGCCTTTTGATGGAACTTTAAATGCTAATGGTTTTCCAAAATGCAAGATTGGAACTAAATATAAAGTTCATTTACCTGAAAAATATTCTAATTCTCCAGGTATACCTGTTGATGCAGTTATAGTTGATATTCCTTTTAAGGAGTCTTTCAATGCTAATACAAGAGAGGTTGTAAAAGGTTGATAAATTTTACTGGGGGAGTTTTACTCCCCTTTTAATCCTAAATGGCCAAAGGTTTTATCATTGCAGTTTGCATTATAATAGCTATTGCATTAATACTATTCCCATTAATTGTGTCCTATAAAGATCAAAATAATAAAAAGTAAATGTTTGCAGAATTTTTAAATATAATTTTTAAGTCTATAAAGTTAGACAAGTCTCTTTACAGTGATAATAAAAATTTTGGTGAAGCTGCAATTTATTTTGCTGGTTTAATCATGATATTAGACGGTGTTGCTGGCGCAGTTGCAGCAAATACTGTTGTAAAAACAGCAATTGGAGTTTCAGGACTTACTGCGATTATAACATGGTTTATTTGGGCAATTTTTATTTTTGTCATTGGAGTAAAGTTATTTCCTGACAAACAAACAAAGGTTCCTTTTAAAAAAGTTTTAGTAGCAGTGGGTTATGCTCATGCTCCTGGATTATTAAGATTTTTTGCTTTGACTCCTGAATTAATGATACCAATAATTTTTTTGACTCAGTTTTGGATATTTGCAGGTTTAATTATTTCTACAAAACAAATATTGAACTTAAAATCTAACTTTAAATCTTTTGGAATAATATTTTTATCCTTTTTGATAATTGGTATCTTATCAGTATCTTTTGTGATGAGCAGAATGAGCGCTTTACCAATTAATAGTATTTAAATTGGAAAAATAGTTTTAGAAATTCTGCACGATTTACATATTTTAAAACCTGTAAGTATCAAATTTTGAGTCACGCTCTCATCTTTTTTTTTACATTCATCACAAATATCATTGAGTTCGTCAATATTTTTAAAAAACTTTTGTGTGTTTTTATCTTTTGTACTCATTTTGAGACACATGAATTTAATAGTTATAAAAACATACCAATAAATATTTTTTTATTCTATAAATTTATTGAAATTTAAAGAATTTTTTGAAATAAAGTTTTAATATATTTAATCATGAACAGAAGAAAAAACTTAAAAGTTTCTATTGTAATGGGAAGTCAATCTGACTTCAAAACAATGAAATTAGCAAAAGAAATACTTTTAAAACTTAAGGTTCCGTGCGAAGTAAAAATTATTTCAGCTCATAGAACTCCTAAAAGAATGTATGAATATGCGCTGAAAGCTGAAAAAAATAATATTGGTGTGATTATTGCGGGTGCGGGGGGTTCTGCACATTTGCCTGGTATGGTTGCAGCCTTAACCCAAATACCTGTTTTAGGTGTTCCAATAGAGAGCAAAAAACTCAAAGGTTTAGACAGTTTATTATCAATAGCGCAAATGCCTAAGGGAATTCCAGTTGGAACCTTAGCTGTTGGTGAAGATGGAGCAATAAATGCTGCACTTCTTGCTGCTTCAATTATCGCAAATAATAATCTTTTAATAAAATCAAAACTTAAAAATTGGAGAGCTTCTCAAACAAAATCAGTAAAGAAAAATCCGAAATAATTTAGATGTCTGAAATTACATTAGGAATACTTGGTGGAGGTCAATTAGGTAGTATGTTGTCCTTAGCTGCAAAAAAAATTAATATAAAATCAATAATTTATTCTGATGATAAAGACGCCCCAGCACAAAATTTTTGTAATGAATTCATTTATGGAAAATATGATAATAAAGAACAAATTTATGATTTTGTAAAAAAATCAAATGTAATTACTTTTGAATTTGAGAATATTCCTTATGAAACTCTAAATGAAATTAGTAAAATAAAAAGTGTTTACCCTAAACCATCTATTAATAGATTAATACAGCACCGTTTAGCAGAAAAGGATTTTATAAATAAACTGAATATAAGAACAACAAGGTACGTAAGTATAGAAAGAAAATCTGATTTGGACTCTCTCGAGGATTTTTTACCAGGAATTTTGAAAACAACCACGATGGGTTATGATGGTAAAGGACAATATCCAATTGAAAATTTAGGAGAGATTGATGATTTAAATATCGATTTTTCAAAAGAGTATATTCTTGAAAAGTTAGTAAAATTAAAAAAGGAAATCTCTGTTATCGTCACTAGATTTGGTAATAATAAATACGAAATTTATGAACCAATTGAAAATACACATGAAAACCAAATTTTGAAAAAGTCTAAAATACCTGCAGAGATAAATAATAAGTTAATTGAACAATCTAAAGAATGGTCTTTGCAAATTTCTGAAGAATTAAAATATATTGGCACCCTTTGTGTGGAATTTTTTATTGATAGAAATGATAATTTGTATGTAAATGAAATAGCCCCCCGGGTTCATAATTCTGGGCATTTAACAATAAATGCTTTTAATGTCAGTCAATTTGAAAATCATGTCAGAGCAGTATGCTCCTTAGAACAAATTCCAATTCAAAAATTACATAACGCAGAAATGATAAACCTGATTGGTAATCAAATTAATGATTATAGACAAAATTTGAAACTAAAAGATAATCAATTTTTTTTTGATTATCTAAAAAAAGAAATTAAAGATAAAAGAAAAATGGGACATCTAACAACATTAAAATAAATGCTTAAAACTATCGAGGGAAACTTTGAAAATCCTAAAGTGAATGAGCTTTTGACTAAGCATTTTATTGAACTAAGATCAGCATCCCCAAAAGGAAGTACTCATGTTCTAGATATTGAGGGTTTAAAGGTTCCATCTATCAAATTTTGGAGTTTGTGGGATAAAAATCAAATAATTGGTTGCGGTGCCTTAAAAATATTAGATAAAGAACATGGAGAATTTAAATCAATAAGACTACACGATGACTTTCGAAAAAAAGGAAATGGAGTTAAATTAATCAATCATTTAATTGATGAAGCTAAAAAGTTAAAGATTAGTCGTATAAGTATTGAAACAGGAGCAGGAAAATTCTTTGAACCTGCAAGAAAATTATTCAATTTATGTGGTTTTAAGCCCTGCAAGCCTTTTGCGCACTATAAAGAAGATATTAATTCAATTTATTTATCCAAGGTAATAAACAACAATTAAGATTTAAATCAGAAAAATTAATCTATTTTGTTGACAAAACTGGTGAAATTATGAAGAAAGTCACTATTACTTAATTATAAGTAATAAATTAATATAACAAATAGTAAGAAGAAAAATATGAGTCTACAAGGAAAAGTAAAGTGGTTCAATCCAACCAAAGGATTTGGTTTTATTGAAAGAGAAGATAAAGAAAAAGATGTTTTCGTACATGTTTCAGCAGTCAGAGACGCTGGTATGAACGGTTTAGACGAGGGTCAGGCTTTGACTTTCGATGTTGAAGATGGTCCTAAAGGTCCTTCAGCAGTTAATTTAAAAACTGCATAATTTTCATTATTTAATTATTGGCTATAAGATTTACAATTTGATAAAGATTGTATAATTGTAGCCAATAAATTAACTCTAACCCAAGTATATAAATTAAAAATGATTGGTATTTTAGGTGGCATGGGTACACAAGCTGGCCTAGACTTTTGTAATAAACTTGCAATACTCAACAGAGGAAAGATAGATCAAGAATATCCTCTATTTTTACTTTTCAATAAATCTAATATACCTGGAAGACCAGACTCAATTGGTGTTCATACTAAAAATTTATCAAATAAATCGAAAAGTAAAAAAGTTGAAAAAAAATACTCTTTAGTTTTAAAAAATTTAGTGCATGGATGTAATGTACTGAAAAAAAGTAAATGTAAGTTTATTGTTATTCCCTGTAACACTGCTCATTATTGGTACAAAGATTTAAAAAAAAAAGTGAGATTACCCATAATCAATATGCCAAAAGAAGTTTTTAATCATACAAAAAAAAAGTGTAAAAAAAACTCAAAAATTGGATTACTTGCAACTGAGGGTACATTGAATACAGGGATATATAATAATTTTTTTGACAAAGACTATAATTTAATTTTTCCAAGTAATTCATTACAAAAAAAATCAGTTAATAAAGCTATACAGCTTGTTAAGATGGGTAATGTAAAAGCTGCAAGTAAAATAATCAAACCCTCTATTGATTATCTAATTAAAAAAAAATGCAAAAAAATAATACTTGGATGTACAGAACTTCCAATAGCAATATTTGCGTTTAAATCATTTAAAAAAATTAAAACGTCAAAAATATTTTTAGATCCTAATTTAATTTTAGCAAACGCTGCAATGAAAAAATATGTTAGATAATGAAATCCCACGAAAAACCATATATTTTACATGTTGCTGAAAGAATCTATTTAGAAGTTGCAAACATAAAGAGACAAAATAAGTTTTTTTCAAATTCAGAGTCTATCAAAAGATTCATTGGATCAGAAATTTATAAAGAAATAAGCAGTGGTAAATTTCATGATGATTGGTTTAATGAATTAGCTAAACAAAAAAAAATTCCCAAGGAAACAATGAGATTGCTTAAAATTCAAAAAGAAATGATGATTAAGCAATTAATAGAGTACCCAGAACTTTACTACACTAAAAGCCATTCTCCATTGGAAATTTCAAAAAGAGCATTTGATCATTTATGGAGAGTTTGTGAAAGCTACGAGTTATGGTGTAAAGAGACCGAACAAAAAGATTTAATATTGTTGAATATTATAGATTAATTTTTTATTTTAAGTTTTTTACGAGTGCTTGCTAGTCTTTTTTCAACTAGCAGTTTAAATTTCTTATCAAAATTTGATTGGCTATTTTGTTCAATCAATTTTTGATGCATTGATGCAACTCTTGTTTTTATCATATTCTCAAAATCTTTATTAATTTTATTTTTTGAATTATTCTTAGAAACTTCCTCTTTGAAATAATTAAGTGAACTTTTTCCAGTCCTTTTTTTGAATTCATTATCAACTAATAACTGCGTTCCCGCTTTAAAAACATTTCCTGACGAAGCTATTGTAAAAGCTGGTCCCAAAAAACTTGCAACTTGTACAAAGCCAGTCATCAATAAAAATGACGTTAAGAAAAAACAAATTTTAAAAAGTCTTAAAATCATAAAAGAAGGTTAGTTGATTTGGTAAAAGATCTCAATTACTAAATCGTTCATAATAAGTCTTAATTTAGATGGAATATTGTGATAACTCATAATTTTATAGTGTTTTAGTCATGCCAAGAATATTTCCATTCATATTTATCATTCTTTGGTCATCAGCTTTTATCACTACTAAGCCCATAATAGATAATAGTGATCCTTTTTCAGCTTTAGCATTTAGATTTTTTATTGTAACGCTTGGGTTCTATATATTCTCGCTTTACTTAAAACAGTCAATAATCATAAATAAAAAAAATTTAATTGAATCGGTTTTTAGTGGTGTTCTTTTTCATGGTCTTTATCTGGGAGGGGTTTTCTATTCAATCTCTATTGGCATGCCGACTGGAATTGCTGCTTTGATAGTTACTCTACAACCAGTTTTAACAAATATATTAAGTGGACCGATACTAAATGAAAAAATAACGATTAAACAGTGGATTGGGGTTTTTCTTGGGTTTGTGGGTGCATCATTAGTTTTGGGACTCGATGTTGGCACAAATATCCCAATTCTAGGATTAATTGCAACTATAATAGCGTTACTTTCAATTACTGCTTCTACTATTTGGCAAAAAAAATTAAGTAAAAATTTACCTTTATCGGTAAGTAATTTTTATCAAGCGCTTGGTGGGTGTCTATTCCATATTCTAGTAATAATATTTTTAGCAAAACCGTACATTAATTTTAATAAAACGTTTCTTATAGCCATGAGCCATCAAATATTTCTTGTTTCTTTTGGAGCATTTACGATATTAATGTTCTTAATTAAGAAAAATTCTGCAAGTAAAACTGTTTCTATTTTTTTTTTAATACCAACCACTTCTGCTTTAATGGCTTGGTTTTTTTTAAATGAAAATTTAACTAATTTAGATATTATAGGTTTTTTGATAACTTCTATAGGTGTTTATATTGCTACAAGAGATTAAAATGATTATATAATGAGTATTCATAAAATTAATTAAAAAAAAATTATAATGTCAAAACTAAAATCAGATATTGAAATAGCTCGAAAAGCTAAAATGAAGCCAATCACTAAAATTTTATCTAAAATGAATGTCCCAGATAAAAGTAGTGCATTTAGTCCTATGGGTAGACATATTGCAAAAATAAATTTTGAGTTTTTAGATAAACTAAAGAAAAAAAAGGATGGTCATTTAATTTTAGTAACTGCAATTACACCCACTCCAGCTGGAGAAGGAAAGACAACAACCTCTGTTGGTTTGAATGATGGTTTGAATAAAATCGGAAAAAAATCAACTGTCTGTCTCAGGGAGCCAAGTCTTGGTCCATCTTTTGGAATGAAAGGTGGTGCCGCTGGAGGAGGCTATGCTCAAGTTGTACCTATGGAACAAATAAATTTACACTTTACAGGTGATTTTCATGCAATTACCTCTGCACATAATTTACTTTCGGCGATAATTGATAATCATATTTATTGGGGAAATAAATTAAATATAGATGAGAATAGAATTGTTTGGAAACGTGTACTGGACATGAATGACCGTGCTTTAAGATTTATTGATATTAACACAAGTGGTGTCGCTAAAGATTTTAAAAGAACAGATGGTTTTGACATTACAGTAGCATCTGAAGTAATGGCGATTTTTTGCCTCTCTAATGATTTAAAAGATTTAGAAAAAAAAATTGGCAATATAACTTTTGCTTACAATAAAGATGGAGAGCCTTTATACGCGAGAGATCTTAAGGCACATGGTCCCATGACAGTTTTACTAAAAGAAGCTATTAGACCAAATGTAACTCAAAGTTTAGAAAATAATCCCGCTATTATACACGGTGGTCCATTTGCAAATATTGCACATGGATGTAATTCTGTTATTGCAACTAAAACAGCACTAAAATTATCAGACTACGTAGTAACAGAAGCAGGTTTTGGTGCAGATTTAGGAGCTGAAAAATTTTTAAATATAAAATGCAGAAAATCAGGTTTAGCTCCAAGCTGTGTAGTTATTGTAGCAACTATAAGAGCCTTAAAAATGCACGGTGGTGTCGAAAAGGAAGATTTAAAAAAAGAGAATGTAGACGCATTAAAAAAAGGGCTAATTAACCTAGAAAGACATATTTCGAATATAAAGAAATTTGGGTTAGAACCAATTGTAGCAATAAACCATTTTATACTCGATACTAATCTAGAAATAAATACTGTTTTAAATTTTTGTAAAGATAGAAAAGTTGAAGTAAGTGAGTGCAAACATTGGGCTAAGGGTGGAAAAGGTGCAGTGGATCTAGCTAAAAAAGTCGTTAAAATTTGTAAAAAGAAAAAAAATAAATTTGATTTCTTATATAAAGATAATCTCAAATTATGGGATAAGATTGAGTTGATAGCAAAACAAATTTATAAAGCTGATAAAATTACTGCAAATAGTGATGTTATTAATGAATTGGATAAATTTGAAAAAAATGGACACAGAAATTTACCAGTTTGTATAGCTAAAACACAATATAGTTTTTCCACTGATCCAAAACTTAAGGGCGCTCCATCAAATCATGAAATACCAATTAGAGAAGTTAGACTATCGTCGGGCGCAGAATTTGTGGTTGTTATCTGTGGGTCAGTAATGACGATGCCTGGACTACCAAAAGTACCTGCAGCTGACAATATCAAATTAAATAAAAATGGTGAGATAGAAGGATTGTTTTAATCTAATTTTTTTAGCCAATTTTTAAGCTCCAACATTCTATTTTCCTTATCGGAAATTAATATTTCTTTTTTAATAAAAGATATATGTTCTTCAACTTCATCATCATTTTTAAATACTTTTCTATATTCTATTAATCTTTTCTTTCTAAACTCGATTAAACTTATCATTTTTTCATAAGTTATTTCAGGATGATATTGTAGACCCCAAACTTTAGTATTATTTATTTCAAAGTATAAACTTTGTATTTTATTAACTTTATTAGATGCTAAACAAATTCCTTTTTCTGGTAATTTTACTACTTCATCAAAGTTAAAAGCTGGGGAATTAAATTTCTTTTCTTTATTTTTATACAGCGGATGTTCAAGACCATGTTTGTTAATTTCAATCTCTTTAGCTATACCAATGTGAGGACTATCAGCTTTTTTCACTTGCCCGCCCGCTGCAGTCACAGCTACTTGCATACCCCAACAAATAGCCAAGATATTTTTCACTTTATTTTGACAATTTTTCATAAATTCAATTTGTTTTCTAATTTCAGGAGTATCATTATAAATATTCAAACTACTTCCTCCCCAGATCAACCCATCATATTTTTGTAGGTTGTTATTATAATTTAGAATATCTACATCTGAAGATGGATTTACTACATCGAGTGCTAATTCGTTTGTTAGGTAAGATAAACTATCTTTTAAACTCTCAGTATGTGTTTGAATACCTGCGTTGGAGAAGTTTTTATTCTCCTCTTTTATGTTTCCCTCGACAATAAGTATTTTCTTCATAAAATTTAAATTTACTTTCCCATAATTTTTGAAAAAAGTTAATAGTACAATCCTAAGTTGTTTCTTTAATTTAATAACAGTTAAAAAATAAAGAAAATTAAAGTGCAAGATTACTTATTGAAGTATCTAAAGTCATGTGATTAAATCATATCAGATAAGAATGATTAACATAGCAAAAACGAGGGAGGAATTATGTTAGCAAGAATGTTTAGAAAGCTAACTTCTACTCTTACAGTAGTTGTAGCTTTATTTTCTTCAATCGCTTTACCTCAAACTGTATTTGGTGCTGAAACTCAATATTTTCCAGTAGCAAGTAGCCGTGTTGGACCATACTCAGCAATGGGAACTGGTTATTACGGAGCTCAAATTGATTACATGAACTATGTCAATATGACTGGTGGTGTCAATGGAGTTATGCTTACTTGGCAAGAGTGTGAAACTGAGTATAACGCAGTTAAAACAGTTGAGTGTTATCAGCGACTTTTAGAAAAAGATGGTCAAAGAATAGTTGTGTTTGATACTTTAGGAACACCAGGAGCATATGCAGTAATTAATCGTATGGCAAAAGACAATGTTGTTTTAGCTCAATATGGTTATGGAAGAACTGACGGTGCTGATGGAAGAGTATGGCCTTGGGTATTTAATGCTGCAAGTCACTACTGGTCACAGATTGCTGTTAAATTAAAATTTATGGCACAGATCGAGGGTGGAATTGATAAGATGAAAGGTAAAAAAATCGTTCACTTACACATTGACTCTGCTTACGGTAGAGAGCCATTACCAGCAATGAGAAAAATTTGTAATGACTGGGGAGTTGAGTTGATTGAAATATCAATCCCACCTCCAGGTCTTGAACAACAATCTCAGTGGCTGCAAATCAGAAAAGAAAAGCCTGATTGGGTTACTTTCTGGGGAGCAGGTTCTGGAATGAATTCAACAGCAATGACTAATGCTGCTAGAATAAATTTCCCAAGAGATAGGATGATGTATGTAACTTTCGGTGCTGCCGAAGAGGACATGTATCCAGCAGGTGATGCAGCTAAGGGAACTTACGCTGTAGCAAACGCTTTGCCTGGAGAATATCCTTTGGTTAAAGACATCAAAGACAAAGTATATGGTTCTGGAAAAGGTAATTTAGCGGATCCAAACAGGATTGGTTCAGTTTACTGGAATAGAGGACTAGGTGCTGCTGTAATGTGGATTGAGGGCTTAAGAAATGCTCAAAAGATGCATAACAAAGTTGGTAAAGCAGTTACTGGTGCTGAATTTAGAGACGGTTATGAGGCTATTAACATGACCGAAGCTAGACTTAAAGAACTTGGAGTTGGAGGAATGTTAGCTCCGTTCGCTATTTCATGTGCAAACCATGAAGGTGCTGGTAAATTTGCTGTAATGCAGTGGGATGGAACAAAATTCAATCAGATAACTGGTTGGGAAGCTCCAGGTGATCCTGCATTTATTAGAGGTCTTGTTGAGGCATCTGCAGCTAAGTTTGCTAAAGAGAACAACATTACACCAAAAAAATGTGGTTAATTAATTTAGAGATAAATTAATACTATTCTGAGGGGTGTTTAAATAATTTAATTATTTAAACTCCCCCTTTAAATAAAATTTAATTTAATATAAAAGAAAGCTTAATGAGTAACAGTTCAGCAAACATTCTAGACATAAAAAATATTGAGGTCAGATATGATGATGTTATTTTAGCTTTACACGATGTATCTTTGAAAGTTCCTAAAGGAAAAGTAGTTGCATTATTAGGAGCAAACGGAGCAGGAAAAAGTACTACATTAAAAGCAGTTTCAACTATGTTAGCTTCAGAAAGAGGCAAAGTTACAAATGGTTCAATTGAATATGATGGAAACTCAATAAATAAACAAACTCCTTCGCAAATGGTTGGGCTCGGAATGGTCCAAGTGTTAGAAGGTAGAAGATGTTTTGGTCACCTTACTGTAGAGGAAAATATAATTTCAGGAGCATACTCAAGAAAATTATCTAAAGGTGATATTAATCAAGAATTAGAGAAAATTTATACTTATTTTATAAGACTTAAAGAAAGAAGAAAAAGTCAAGCAGCATTCACTTCAGGTGGAGAGCAACAAATGATAGCAGTTGCAAGAGCCATGATGGCTAAACCAAAAATGTTATTATTGGATGAGCCAACAATGGGTTTAGCACCTCAGTTAGTTGCTGAGATTTTTAATATTGTAAAAGAATTAAACACAAAAGAGGGTGTTAGTATTTTACTTGCTGAGCAAAACACTAACGTTGCACTAAAAAATTCAGATTATGGCTATATCATTGAGACAGGTAGAGTTATGCTAGACGGAACTGCGCAAAGTTTATTAAATGACGATAAAGTGAAAGAATTATATTTAGGAATTTCAAAGAAAGGTAGAAAAAATTTTAGAGATGTTCTTAAAGAAGAAAGTTTAACAAAAAGAAGTAATTAAAGATGGAATACGAAAGAAAATTTAAGATAGGAAAACCAATATTAGAGGTGAATAATATATCTCTCTCTTTTGGTGGTGTTAAGGCAATAACAGATACTTCTTTCAATGTACTTGAGCACGAAGTAAGAGCAATAATTGGACCTAATGGAGCTGGAAAAAGCTCAATGTTAAATTGTATTAATGGAATTTATAAACCTCAACAAGGAACTGTTTCGTTTAGGGGACAACAAATACCTAATATCACTCCAAATATAATGGCTCAAATGGGTTTATCTAGAACTTTTCAAAACCTAGCTCTTTTTAAAAGAATGTCAGTTTTAGACAATATTTTAGTTGGCAGAAAACTTCATACAAAAACAAATTTTCTTGAGGTCGCTTTACAACTTCCTAAAGTAAAAAAAGAAGAAAAATTAAACAGGGATAGATCAGAGGAAATAATTAGTTTTTTAGAGATTGAAGATATTAAAGACACACCAGTTGGAAAACTTCCTTATGGATTACAAAAGAAAGTAGAATTAGGTCGTGCTCTTGCAACAGACTCTACAATAATTTTATTAGATGAGCCTATGGCTGGTATGAATGTTGAGGAAAAAAGAGACATGTGTAGATTTATTTTAAAAGTAAATGATGAACTAGGTACTACTATGGTGCTTATTGAGCATGATATGGGAGTAGTTATGGATATATCAGACAGAGTGGTTGTGCTTGATTATGGTAAAGTTATTGGCGATGGCACACCTGATGAAGTCAGATCAAATCAAAAAGTAATAGATGCTTATTTAGGAGTAGAACACTAGGATAAAAATATGGTTGATGAATTATTATTTTTCATGGAAGTTTTAGTTGGCGGTTTGCTTGCCGGTACGATGTACTCTCTAGTTGCTTTAGGATTCGTTTTGATTTTTAAAGCTTCAGCAACGTTTAACTTTTCACAAGGAGCTATGGTTTTTTTCTCAGTGCTTGCCTTTTGTGGTTTCATGCAAGATTTTAATATACCTTTTGTGCTTGCATTTATTTTGGCTGCCCTTTTAATGGTGGTAGTTGGTTTATGCACTGAAAGATTAGTTTTAAGACCTCTAATGAATGCTAGCGAAGACACAGTGCTGATGGCTACAATCGGTCTAGGGTATGTTTTAGAAGGACTTGCTCAAGCAGCATGGGGAGTAGAAGTAAGAAGACTAGATTTAGGTATTGGAGACTTTCCAGTGCCGTGGATCGCTGATAATTTAAAACTATTTATTAGTGCGCTTGATATTTTTGCAGGATTAGTGGCAGCTTTAATGATTATTGGTTTATTCCTTTTATTCAAATATACAAAAATTGGTCTCGGTTTGAGAGCTGTAGCAGATGATGCGGGTGCTGCTAGTTCAATAGGTATACCTTTAAAACATATTATGTTATTAGTTTGGTCAGCTGCCGGAGTTGTAGCTTTAGTTGCTGGGTGCATGTGGGGTGCAAGAGCCGGTGTTCAATTTGCTCTAGTTGATTTAGCATTAAAAGCTTTACCAGTCTTAATTATCGGTGGTTTTTCATCTATTCCAGGTGCAATTGTAGGTGGCTTAATTATTGGTGCAACAGAAAAAGTATTAGAAGTTTATATTGGACCATTTTTTGGAGGAGCAATTGAGGGATGGGCTCCTTACGTATTAGCAATATTCTTTTTATTATATAGACCAGAAGGTTTATTTGGAGAAAAAATCATTAGGAGAGTTTAATTTATGAAACCAGTTTTTATGACTTACACAAAAAAAGACCTAATTAACTTAGCTGTTTGTATGGTTCTAAGTGTACTAGTAATACCAACATTTATTACAACAGAATATTGGTACACCTCCATATTAATTCCTTGGCTTTGCTTAGCCTTAGCTACGATTGGACAACAAGTTGTTATGGGTTATACGGGACAATTAGCTTTAGGAGCAGCTGGCTTTATGGCTGCTGGTGCTTTTGCAATGTTTAACCTTATTTTGCGAGTGCCTGACCTTGGTTTCGTAGGCTCACTAATAGTGTCAGGTTTGATTGCAGCAGCTTTTGGAATTTTGTTTGGTCTACCAAGTTTAAAAGTAAGAGGAATTTATCTAATGGTGGCAACTCTAGCTTCACAGTTTTTTATCATATGGATGATAGATAAATTTGGTTGGTTTAAAAATTACGACTCATCAGGAATTATTACTGCCCAAGACATAGTTATCTTAGGAAAACCATTTACAACTCCATTAGCGATGTATTTTGTATGTTTAGCTGTTACAACAGTTTTAACTTTATTGGCTATGAACATGGCAAGAGGAAGTACAGGCAGGAATTGGATGGCAGTTAGAGATATGGATATCGCTGCAGAGTCTATGGGAGTTTCATTATTAAAAACGAAAGTCCAGGCATTTGCTATCAGTGCGTTTTATTGTGGAGTAGCTGGTGCTCTTTTTGCATTTTGCTATCTTAAATCTCTTGAGCCAGTCGCTTTTGATATTAAATTATCTTTTAAAATATTATTTATGTGTATCTTAGGTGGACTTGGCACAATAAATGGTGCTTTTATTGGAGCAGCATTTATTTTGCTTTTTCCAGTTCTTTTAAATGCCATAGGAAATAACGTGTTTCACGGAGCTATTGATGCTACAATTATTTCATCAATTGAACAGGTGATATTTGGTGGTTTAATGATCATATTTATGATTTATGAACCTTTGGGAATGGCCAAGTTATGGGAAAATTTAAAACAAAAAGTGAGTTTGAAGTTCCAATCTTCAAATGTCAAAAATTTGAAATCTTCTTTAAGTAAAAAATCTTAATTAGTGGATAAAAAAAAATTAATCATTGCACTTTTGATAGGTATTATAATTGGATTTCTAGTAGAAAATAACTTCTTAGTTTTCTAAAAAAATTAAATCTTTTTGTTATATATGATCGTTTTTAATAAGTGATACATTAATGGGATTCTTTTTTTATCAATTTTTCTTAAGATATATGGAGCGATTTCTCTAGCCAGTTGTTCGCCCTCTACAGTATCTTTAGGCATAAACTTTTTTTTTGCTGTTGCAAATTTAAAACCTTTACCAAGAAAATGTCCCATTTTACTGTTTCTTCCACCTATAGCACTTACGTACAAATCACCAATACCTGCAAGACCTAATATTGTTGACGCGTCTCCTTTAAAGTATTTAATCAAAAATTTCATCTCACTCGCACTTTTTTGAAATAAATCTGATTTAGCGTTTAAATTTTGACCTGAACCAATGACCATTGCATATATATTTTTAATTGCTGAACAGATTTCAATACCAATAACATCCTTTGAAAATTCAGTTAAATAATACCTGGTAGATATAAGTTTTCCAATCCATTTGGCTATTTTAATATTTTTATTTGCAACAACTACACTTGTCTTATTTTTATTTGCTAATTCTTTAGCTAAACAAGGTCCTTTTAATACTGATACATTTGCTGCATGATAATTATTTTTTAGCAAATCTGAAATTGTTAAAATTTTTTTCTTTTTTTTATCAAACTTTAATCCTTTAGTAAGAACCAACAAAGGAGTTTTAATATTTAAATCTTTTAATTCTTTTCCAATAAAATCTATACCTGCAAGACTTAGGGCAATTACTATTAAATCAAATCTTTTCTTGAATATTTCTTTTGAATAATTCATGAATTTTAATTTTTTTGGAAGATTAATTTTTAAAGAAGGATGAAATTTTTTCTTTGAGTTTAGATTTTTAATAAAAATTTTATTATATGGCTCTGTGATAGTAACAAGATTATTGTTTTCTAAACAGGGAATCGAAAATGCAGAGCCCATAGCTCCACCACCAATAATTAATATTTTACCCATATAATTTTATTAAATTCTAAAGTTATAAAAATTTCAACCAATACTTGAATGAAGCTTAACATAGAATTTCTAAATATAAAATTACTTATAATTTGTATTAATATAGGTTTATTTATAGTTTGAATATAAAAAAAATTATCGTTAATGATAATTCAACTTTAGCTTAAAAATTTAAAATGCAAAACCGTAAATTTAAATACTCTAAATTTTTGTTAAATAAAAATTATAATTTTAATAGAGACTATGTTTTAAAATACTTACCACCAAAATTTTTAATTGATGCATATAAAAGTATATCAAAATGGAAAGGCTACCACCCTACCCCTTTGTTAAATTTAAGTAAATTAAATAAAGATTTAAAGCTTAATAATATATTTTACAAGGACGAGTCAAAAAGATTTAATTTAAAATCTTTCAAGGCTTTAGGGGGTGCATATGCTGTGGAAAAAATCTCAAAAAAAAAAAATAAAATTACTGTCTCATCAGCAACAGCTGGAAATCATGGAAGATCTGTGGCCTGGGGGGCAAAAAAATTAAAATTAAAATGTAAAATTTTTGTCAGTCAATATGTAAGTAAAACAAGGGTAGATGAGATAGAAAAATTTGGTGCTGAGGTGATAAGAGTTAAAGGAAATTATGAAGACTCTTTAAGAAAATGTCAGATATTATCAAAAAAAAATAATTGGAGTATCATACAAGATGTTTCAACAAAAAATTATAGATATGTCCCCCAACTTACTATGGCAGGCTATTCTATTTTAATTAAGGAAATCTCTAATCAAACAAATCAATATATCACTCATATATTTCTTCAAGCAGGTGTAGGAGGATTAGCTGCTGGTTTAGTGGCTGGAGTAGCAAAATACTTTAAGAGAATTCCTAAAATTATAGTGGTAGAGCCAGATAGAGCTGATTGTGTACTCCAAAGTATAAAAAGTAAAAAATTAAAAAAGATAAAAATTAAAAAAGAAAGTGTTATGGGCGGAATGTCATGCAATGAGATGTCTCTTGTACCATGGCAGATACTAAAAAAAGCAACTAATTTTTGTGTTACGGTTTCTGATAATAATGTGGCAAGAACAGTAGCTAGATTAAGAGATAAAAAATTTAGCAAAGCTTCAATAATAGGTGGTGAGTGTGCCACACCTGGAATTATTGCTTTAATTGGAATATGTAACGATAAAAAAACTAGGAAATTGATCAATCTTAATCAAAATTCAAATGTATTGGTAATAGGATGCGAAGGAAATGCAGATGTCAAACTTTATAAACAACTGCTATCTAGGGGAAGAAGATAAAAAATTTATATGACAAAAAATGCTATTACGTGGATAAGGGAGGATTTTAGAATTGAAAATAACCCTGCTCTATCTTACGCAACTCAAAATCATGAGAATGTACTCGCCCTCTACATTTATAACAAAAATGATTTTGATAACAAAAGAGAGGCCCAAAAATGGTGGCTTTCTAAATCTCTTGAAACATTTAGATCTGAATTATCTAAATACAAAATAAATCTTGAGATACTAGCGGGAGATGAGCTTGACGTATTTTCAAAAATTAAAAAAAAAGACAATTTTTCAATATATTGGAATAAAATTTATGAGCCTGACGTAATTTCAAAAGGAAAAAAAATTAGAGACACTTTCCTTAAAAATGAAGTTCAATTTAAATATTTTAAAGGCAATATTTTAAATGAATTTCAAGAAGTTACTAAGAACGACGGGACACCTTTCAAAGTATTTACTCCTTTCTGGAGAAATGCAGAGCAAAAATATTTAGGTCTTCCACCAAGTAAAAATTATATCGTTAAGAAAAAAAATAAAATGATTTCTTTCTTTAAAAAGTGCATTGAGCCAAAAAACATTTTACCAAGAGAAAACTGGTATAAAAAATTTGAGGATTATTGGAAAGTGTCAGAGCATGACTCAAAAATAATCTTAAACAATCTAATTGATAATAAAATTAAAGAATACGGGATTGCAAGAGACTATCCTTCTATAGAAGGCACTTCTAAGTTGTCACCATACATAAAACACGGACAAATACATGTAAGCACTATTTGGAAAAAATGTAATGATATTAAATCTAAAGGTATTGGTTATAGAAAGTATATTAATGAATTAGGTTGGCGTGAGTTCTCTCATAGCTTAATTAATTATTTTCCAGAATTCCTAAAAGGAAATTACAGAAAGGAATTTGATAAATTTCCGTGGGTAAAAAATGATAAATTTTTAAAAGCATGGAAATCAGGAATGACTGGTTATCCGATTGTTGATGCTGGAATGAGAGAATTATATGAAACAGGTTGGATGCATAACCGAATAAGAATGGTTGTTGGTTCCTTTTTAGTTAAACATCTAAGAATTAATTGGACCGAGGGTGAAAAACATTTTAGAAATTGTTTACTTGATTTTAATAAAGCAAATAATGTAGCTCAGTGGCAATGGGTTGCAGGTTGTGGAGCAGATGCAGCTCCTTATTTCAGAATTTTTAATCCTATTCTTCAAGGTGAAAAATTTGATAAAGAAGGAAAATATGTAAAAAAATGGGTGCCAGAACTAAACAAAGTTCCGCAAAAATTTATTCATAAACCTTGGGAAATGGAAATGAAATATCAACAAGCAATAAACACAGTCATAGGAAAAGATTATCCAAACCCAATAGTAATACATGAAGAGGCACGAGCCTCAGCTTTAAAAGCTTTTCAAAGTTTAAAAAAAAATTAAACTTCTCCTAAAAAATGATGAATTATTGTTCTGCTCTGTGGGTTTAATCTGTGCTCAAACAAATATATACCTTGCCAAGTTCCTAGTAATAATTCTCCATTCTCAACACTAAGAGAAATTTGATTATTTGTTAAACTAGATTTTATGTGTGCAGGCATGTCATCTTTTCCCTCGGTTGTGTGGACATATAACTTGTTATCCATTGGTGCCAGTTTATTAAAATAATTTATCAAGTCAGTTTGAACATCTGGATCTGCATTTTCTTGAATTATCAAAGAAGCGCTAGTATGTTGAATACTTAAATTAAGAATACCATTTTTAAACTTATTTGTTTTTATCCAATTAATTGTTTGATCGGTAAATTCATACAATTTTTGTCCACTCGTATTTATTTTAAAATTGTTAAATTTTTGTATCATAATTTGAAGTTTGAAGATGTAAGCTCGTATAGACGACTTATCGTTCGTTTAAATGGTTCTTTTAATGACTTTGCAGAGTTTAATTCATTTAAATCCTTATCAGCTGTCACTGCAATTGGTATTTTCTTATCATAAACAATGTCAATTAAAGTTATAAAGCGATGCTGTTGATTGGAATTTACGTCATTAAATTGTGGGATTTGATCAATAACTATAAATTCAGACACTTTAATAATTTCCAAATAATCTTCGGCACCTAAATTTTTATTACACAATTCATCAAAATTAAATCTTACGATACCCTGATAGTATTCATTAATTTGAAAATTTCTTCCTTTAATATTAAGTATCATATCAGTTTTTTTTTTATCTTTTGAAATTATTCGAAAAAATTTATTCATTTTAAAGTTAGTTTCTTGATTTAAAGGAAAAAAATATCTATCACTTCGATTATCTTTTGATTTTCTATAATCGTCTTCAATTATAAGTTCATGCTCAGTTGTCCTTTTTTTCATAATTTCAATAAACGGCTTGAATTGATCTCTTTGGAGACCATCTTTATATAATTCAGAAATCATTATGTTAGAAGTAATAATAATTTTTATGTTTGCATTAAATATCTTATCAAATAATTTACCTAGGATCATGGCATCTACGATATTAGTGACTTGAAACTCATCAAAGTAAATCAATGAAGCCTTTAACTTTAGATTTTTCACAAATAGACTAATAATATCTTCATCTCTTTTATTTTTATTCTCATGAACAAAATCATGAAAATTTAACATAAACTCATTAAAATGAAGTCTTATTTTTTTTTGAAAAATTAGATTGAAAAAAAAATCTAAAATCATTGTTTTTCCTACACCAACACCACCGTGTAGATAAAAACCCTTTTTAGAGTTTTTTTTTTTAAAAAAATCTAAAATAGATAAATTAAAATTGGTATCATAAAAATCTTGGATTTTCTTGATTGCAAGAATTTGATTTTGATTAATTTCTAAATTTTTTAAATCGCAAAATAATCTAAATTTTTCCTCAAGATTTTTTTGCATCATTTTTTTTTATTTTAAAATCAATACCATATTCAGATCTTGGACCCTTTCTTAAACCAAAAGGTCCGGCAATGAATATTGTTAATGGTCTTGTACCTGGTTCGAGATCAACTCTATGTAAATTATTTGCTGACCTAAAACCAATATACCCAGGTGGTCGCCAATATTTTCCAGAACTTAAAGTTTCCCAATATCCTCCTCTAATTACTATTGTTATATAAGGAAATGGGTGGTTATGAACTCCTTCACCATGATCATCAGTCAACATCTCATGAATTAAGATATTAAATGGGAACCATTTCGGTCGATGTCTAAAAATTAAGTAATATCTATTCATCCACGGTTTGGCCAAATCAAATCTTGGGTGTGATGGTCCTCTATCTAAAACAACCTTTTTTCTTCCTAATTTATCTAAAAATTTTAAAAACATTAATTTAGTTTAATTATAGCATTTTCTTTTACTAGATATAAATTATCATTTAGAACAACAGGGCGTGAAATTTTATCATTATCAATTTTAAGAGTTGAAATTGTCTTGCCAGATTTTATATCAATTACTAATAATTTTCCTATATTTGTTGATAAATATATATTTTTTAAACCAACAATAAATCCTGTGGGTAAAATCTCATCTCTTTTTTTTGGATTAAAATTATCAAATATATCTGTGACTTTAATTATATTTCCAGTAATTCTATCAATTACTATCAAGTAACCTTCTAATGAAACAGAGATTAAAAAGTTTTCAATTAAAGTAGGTCGTAAATATGAATTAATAGTATTTTCCCAATTAAAACTCCCAGATTTTATATCGACAGAAAAAAATTGATTTTTATTATTTGAAAAAAATAAATTATTTTCATCGGCAATTATATCTGATGTTTCAAGAGAAAAATTGGATTCATATATAACATTACTCTGAGTTGGTAATTGCCAAATTAATGCACCATCATTTACATCTACGGCACTAATGTCACCTAAAGAATTATTAAAATAAATTACTTCATCTATAATTACTAATGATAACCTTTTTTGAGATCTTATTAATGACGTTTCTGTTTGAAAATTCCATAGTTCTTTTCCATTCTCTATAGAAAAGCACCTTAATGTATTAGTAAAATCAATTACAAAAAAACGATCGTTATAAATCTTTATTTGTGAATTAAACGGTGCTGAATTATTTTTAGACCAAATTAAATCTCCAGTATCTAAATCTAAGGTGTAATATTTGGATAAATTATCTGCAACAACTAAAAATTTATTATTATTAGCAAATTGTAAGATTGGATCTAATTTTTTTTCTGATTTAGAATAATAATTTTTTTTCCAAATTAATTTTGAGTTATTATCAAATTGTAAAATTGTGCCTTTATCATCAAAAAAGATTATGTTTTTATTGTTAAAAGATATAACCGGTTCAAATTGATAAAAATTTTTAATTTTTGAAAATTTATATTTTGAAGATTTCTTTAATGAACCATTAAAATTCACTCTTCCATCATTATTAGTAAGTTCTTTCGACAATTTATTTTTTTTTATAATTGGACTTAAATTTAAATTTATTTTTGTATTTAGCTCCTTACTTAGAGCTTCTTTAACACTAAAGATTTTTTCAAATTTTTTTTCTTCTATTTCTTGTATTTTTTCCGAAGTCCAAAATTTAGAATTTTTATTAAAAGAACAGCCAGAACATAAAATAATAATAAAAAATAAGTTAAATATTTTATTCACTTAAATCTCTATAAAGCCTTTTTTGAGCCTCTATTTTAATTTCTTCATTGACATTTTTTAAATTAATTATTTGATTAAAGAATTCTTTTGATTTTTGCATTTCATTCTTTGAATAGAAATACTCTGCCATTAAATATAATGCCTGAGATTTCCAAACACTCTCTGATTTAATTATAGGATTAAGAATATTTAAAAGATCATTTTCATCACTATTATCTGCGTTATAAAGAGCTTTTTTGTAAATATTCAAATTTCTAATTTCTTTATCAAGAGATATTTCCTCAATTACTAAATTAAATAGATCGTTTATTTTTTCTTTTTCATTAATCAATTTATTATCTATTATAAAATAAAGGGATAATGGCGAATAAGTAGGATCTTTTTTGTTAATCAATTCAATTAAGTTCTTAGCTGTTTTTTCTTTATTATTTTTTGAATAATCAATAATTATTGAATTATAAGTATCTGATATTTCTATCTTTTGTTTTTTTTTATATTCACCAAGTGAAAAATAACTAATTAATACCAAAAGAATAACAGATATTCCTAAAACTAATTTTTTTTTATTTTGTATGAAAAAATTTTTAATTTTTTCATTTCTAGTATTGGTATTTATTATTGATATATCTTCATCCATACTTAGATCATGTTTCTTAAAACGTACTGAAGTATTCCACCATTTTTATAATATTCCAATTCATTTTTTGTATCAATTCTGCATAAAGTTTCTATTATTTTTACATCACCTGATAAATATTTAATCTCAACTTTTACTTTATCAGATGGATTAATACCTTTTTCAATATCTACTATACTTATTAACTCTGAACCTACTAGATTTAAATTTTGTCTGTTCATATTGTCAATAAACTGTAGTGGTAATACTCCCATACCAATCAAATTAGATCTATGAATTCTTTCAAAACTTTCTGCAATTACTACTTTCACTCCTAATAATTTGGTTCCTTTTGCAGCCCAATCACGAGATGAACCTGTTCCATATTCTTTGCCACCAATTACAACCAAATCTGTTCCTCTTTTTTTATACTCTACGACTGCATCGTAGACTGACATTACTTTTTCCTCAGGGTACAATTTTGTGAATCCACCTTCCGTGCCAGGTGCCATCTCATTTTTTATTCTTATATTTGCAAATGTGCCTCTCATCATAACTTCATGATTTCCACGCCTCGAACCATAAGAATTATAATCTTTAGGCAGAATTTGATAATTCATAAAATATTCACCTGTAGGACTATTCTTTTGAATATTTCCAGCTGGAGAAATATGGTCTGTTGTAACCATATCACCTAAAATTAATAATGGTCTTGCATTTTTAATCTCTTTAAAACCTTCGGGCTCATCAGTGAGGTTATCAAAGAACGGGGGTTTTTTTACATAGGTAGAGTTTTCATCCCAATTATAAATACTACTTTTCTCTGTTTTTATTTCCTGCCATTGTTTTGGTCCCTCAGAAACATTAGAATATCTTTTAACAAACATATTTGCATTTAGTGAATTTTTTAAAGTCTCCTCTATTTCTTTATTTGAAGGCCAAATATCTTTTAAAAATACATCTTTGCCATTTTTATTTTTTCCAAATGAATCTTTAAATAAATCAAATTCCATATGACCTGCAAGTGCGTAAGCAACAACCAATGGAGGAGATGCTAAATAGTTTGCTTTTATATGAGGTGAAATTCTTCCTTCAAAGTTTCTGTTACCTGATAAAACTGACACTGCGTACAAATTTTCTTTTTGAATACCTTCAACAATATTTTCAGCTAATGGACCAGAATTACCAATGCAAGTTGTGCAGCCATAACCTACTAGGTTAAATCCTAACTGATCTAAATATGTATTTAAACCTGCTTTTTCTAGATAATCTGTAACAACTTTAGATCCAGGAGCCAAGGATGTTTTAACCCAGGGTTTTACGTTCAATCCTAACTCAACTGCTTTTTTTGCTAGCAAACCGGCTCCAATTAAAACATTTGGATTTGATGTGTTAGTGCATGATGTGATTGCTGCTATTAATATTGAACCATCTTTTATCTCATAATCTGTGTCCTTTACCTTAAATATTTTATAATTTTCTCTATTTGTAGCTTTCTTAAATACTTCTTTAAAATTCTGGGATGCATCTGATAAAAGAACTTTATCTTGTGGTCTTTTAGGTCCTGAAATAGTGGGAACAACAGTGGACATATCTAGAGAAATTTTATCAGTAAATTCTATTTCATTTGTTGCCCAAAGACCTTGCTCTTTTGCGTATTTTTCAACAATTTCTACAGTCTCTTTGTTTCTTCCAGAAAATTCTAAATACTTTAAAGTCTCTTCATCTATTGGAAAAAATCCACAAGTAGCTCCATACTCAGGAGCCATGTTAGCAATTGTTGCTCTATCTGCTAATGTGAGATTTTTCAATCCTTCACCATAGAATTCTACAAACTTTCCTACAACACCTTTGTCTCTTAACATTTTAACAACAGTAAGGACTAAGTCCGTAGCAGTTGTGCCCTCTGGCATTTTTTTTGTGAACTCAAATCCTATAACCTCAGGAATTAACATTGAAATTGGTTGGCCTAACATACCAGCTTCAGCTTCAATTCCACCAACTCCCCAACCTAGAACTGATAAACCATTTACCATAGTCGTGTGACTATCGGTTCCGACAAGTGTATCAGGAAATAAATATTCTTCTCCTTTATATTTTTCCGACCAAACTACTTTTGATAAATACTCTAAATTTACTTGGTGACAAATACCAGTTCCAGGAGGAACTATTCTAAAATTATTAAACGCACTTTGGCCCCATTTCAGAAAAGAGTATCTTTCACCATTTCTCTTAAATTCAATATCTACATTTTTTTCAAAAGAATCTTTTTTAGCTGATTGATCAACTTGAACTGAATGATCAATGACTAAATCGACAGCAGACAAGGGATTTATTGTGTTTGGATCTTTATTTTTTTCTTTTACAGCTTCTCTCATTGCAGCCAAATCAGCTACAGCTGGTATTCCTGTATAGTCCTGAAGTAAAACTCTTGCTGGTCTATAAGCTATTTCAGTTTGAGATTTTTTTGTATTAAGCCAAGATTTGATTGCTTCGATTTGACTCTTATTTACAGATAAATCATCTTCATATCTTAAGAGGTTTTCCAATAAAACTTTAAGTGATTTTGGTAATTTTGATATACCATCTAGTCCATTTGCCTCTGCTTTTGATAAAGAGTAAATTTTAAAATTTTTTCCATTTATCTTTAAATCTATTAATGAATTATAAGAGTTTTTGTTTCCTGGTTTCATGCTTTATATATAAAATGTAATTATGCTCAAAAGAAGAAGCCCTGACATAACATAATTAAAATATTTAATAAATTTCTCATTTGTCGCAAATTTCCTAAGGTATTTACCAACGAAAGTCCAGAAAGTAATACTTGATAGCGAAACTACAAAAGCAAATAAAACAACTTGAGTCGCATAATTTAAATAATTTTCTCCATAATCAACATATGTAGACACTATGATGATACCTATCAAAACACCTTTTGGATTTAAAAATTGAAAAATAAAAGTATCTAAAAAAGAAATAGGATTTATGTCTTTTTTTTCGGTTGAAGATTTTGAAAAACTAATCTTGTAAGCTAAATAGATCAAAAATAAACTTCCCAAATATTTTAATACAGTTTGGATAATTGGAAATAACTTAAAAATATTTACTAAACCAATAGTTAGTGCAAATACTAATGAGGTAAATCCAAGTGTGACACCAAAAATATGTGGTATTGTCTTTTTAATTCCAAAATTAAAACCAGAATATGATGCAACTACATTATTTGGACCGGGTGTGTAAGCAGCAACTATCCAAAATAATGCCATAGATAAAAATTCTGGATGCATAGTTAAGCTATAGGCAAACCATTTTCTGCTTTTTGAGATGGATGGACTAATGTAACTTTACCCTCAGTATCAATAGAGCCTAAGAGTAAAAACTGTGATTTAACACCAGCTATATTTTTCTCAGGAAAATTACAAATGCCAATAACTTGTCTGCCAACTAAATTTTCCTCATTATAGAAATGAGTAATTTGAGCTGAAGAAGTCTTAACACCAATTTCTTTGCCAAAGTCTACCTCTACTACTAGAGATGGTTTTCTAGCTTTTTCATTTTTTTTTACAGTTAATACTGTTCCAAGTCTAATATCTATTTTTTCGAACTGGTCGTAGGTTATTTGTGGTTTCATAATAATAATGTATAATTGATTTAATTATGGGTATTGATAACAATTTATACGAAAAATCAATAAAGATATTGACTGATCTAATATCTTTTCAAACTATTTCTGGAAGTGATAACACCGAATTAATAAATTATTGCGAAAAAATCTTAAATAATCTTGGTATAGAAACATTTAAAGTTTTTGATGATGAAAAAAAACGAGTAAATTTATTTGGAACTTTAAAAGCAAAAAAAACAAACGGGAAAAAACCAATTATATTGTCTGGTCATACTGATGTAGTTCCAATTTCAAAAGGATGGTCAACCGATCCTTTTAAAGCAACAATAATAAATAAAAAATTATATGGTCGAGGATCTTGTGATATGAAAGGATTTATTGCATGCACTCTTGCTTATGCTCCAATTCTTACTCAAAATAATTTAAATCGTGATTTTCATTTTTGCTATACTTTTGATGAAGAAACAGCATGCATAGGTGCACCGCTGTTAATTAAAGAAATGAAAAAAAGAAATATTAAAAATGGAATATGTATAGTTGGTGAACCAACCAAAATGAAAATTATTGATGCTCATAAAGGCATGAATGAGTATACTACCTATTTTGGAGGTCTTGCAGGACATAGTTCAAAACCTCATGAGGGAGTTAATGCAATCGAATATGCTTCAAGATATATAAGTAAACTATTAGACATTAGAAAAGAATTAATTAAACGAGCACCAAAAGATTGCATATTTGATCCTCCACACTCTACACTTTCTGTGGGAGGTATATCAGGTGGTATTGCTCACAACGTAATTGCTGATAAGTGTCAAGTTGAATGGGAAACTAGACCAGTTAATAAGTCAGATGGTGATTTTGTAACTCAAGAAATTGAAAAATTTACAAATAACGAACTTTTAAGTGATATGAAAAAAGTTTTCCCAAAATCCTACATTAAAAAAGAGATTATTGGAGAAGTTATTGGCTTTGAAAAAATAGAGGCATCTGAAGCTTGTGAATTTGTTGCCTCGATTACAGGTGATAATTCAAGACAAGTTGTATCTTTTGGAACTGAAGCTGGATTATTTCAAGAGGTGGGTATAAGCACAGTCGTATGCGGACCTGGCTCTATTGAACAAGCCCATAAAATTGATGAGTTTATTGAGCTTGATGAAATAAAAAAATGTTTAAATTTTCTAGAAGGTATTAAGAACAGATCAATAAATTAATTCCAACCACCTACTGATTTAACCTCTAAAAATTCTTGAAGACCATGTTCGCCTGCCTCTCTTCCAATACCTGAATGTTTAAAACCGCCAAATGGAGTATCTATGGCAATTCCAGCACCATTTACATCAACCATTCCAGATCTTAATTTTTTTGCTACTCTTCTAGCTTTTTCTTGATCTTTAGTTTGAATATAATTTGTTAAACCATAAGTGGTGTCATTAGCTATTTTTATAGCTTCATCTTCAGTTTCAAATGGGATCACAGACAAAACAGGTCCAAAGATTTCAGTTCTAGCAATTTCCATTTTATTATTTACGTCAATAAACACTGTTGGTTTTACATAATATCCTTTTTCTAGACCGTTGGGTTTTCCTAGTCCCCCAGCTAATAGTTTAGCACCCTCATCAATACCTTTTTTAATTAAAGTCTGTATCTTTTTAAATTGTGTTTCTGATACTACAGGGCCAATATGTTCTCCTTCTTTATTTGGATCACCCACCTTCATTTCTTCAGAAAATTTTTTTAATTTTTCAACAGCTTGATTATAATTAGACTTTTCAATAAGCATTCTCGTTGGTGCGTTACAAGATTGACCAGAATTTTTAAAACATCTTAAAGCACCCCATTCTATAGCGCTTGGATCCGCATCTTTAAAGATAATATTAGCTCCTTTGCCACCTAATTCTAAACTCACTCTTTTAAAGTCACTTGCAGCATTTTGTGAAATTAATGCTCCAGCTCTTGTCGAACCTGTAAAAGAAATCATATCAATATCTGGATGCCGAGTTAATGCTTCTCCTGTTGTAGAACCATCGCCATTAACTAAATTAAAAACTCCTGGAGGGAAATTAGTTTCGTCAATTAATTCAGCTAGAATCATTGATGACAATGGCGCAAGTTCAGATGGTTTCAGAACCATTGTACATCCAGAAGCTATTGCAGGTATAACTTTTAAACAAACTTGATTCATTGGCCAATTCCAAGGTGTGATTAATGCACAAACTCCTTTAGGTTCATAAATAAGTCTTTGATTTGGTGCATGATCACCTAAAGGTTTTTCAAATTCAAAATTTTTTAAATGTCTAATAAAAGATTTTATATGTGCCGCTCCAGTGCCAGCTTGAAGCTTTGTGGCAAAATCCTTGGGAGCACCCATTTCTAGGGTGATTGCTTTTGCAATATCCGCCCATCTTTTTTTATAATTTTCGTATAGTTTTTCTAATAACTTTATTCTGTCTTCTTTCAAAGAAAAAGCCCAAGTCTCATAAGCTTTTTTAGCTGAGCTTACAGCATGATCTACGTCATCTTTATTACCTAAAGTTATAACAGCACTATTTTCCTCTGTTGCAGGATTGATAACTTTAATCTCCTGTGTGCTTTGAGGCTCTTGCCATTTACCTTCAATATAAAAATTTTTTTTATTCTCCATAAAAATCTAAGCCTTGATTATTTTTTTGCAAATAAATTTGTTAATTCATATACTATAGTTGCAGCAGCAAGAGAAGTAACTTCAGCATGATCATATGCTGGAGATACTTCAACTACATCTGCTGATATTAAATTTAATCCTGATAAACCTCTTAGAACATTGACCATTTCTCTTGATGTCATTCCAGCTATTTCTGGAGTACCTGTGCCAGGAGCAAAAGCAGGGTCCAATACATCAATATCTATAGATAAGTATAAAGGATTATTTCCTACCCTTTTTTTAATTCTTTCAGCAATTTTATCCGCGCCCTGTGTTTGGAATTCATCACAATGAATTATTTTAAACCCAAAACTTTCATCATTTTTTAAATCCTCTCTACTATATAATGGACCTCTTATACCCACATGCATAGAGGCATCATCTAAAAATAAGTTTTCTTCTCTCGCTCTTCTAAAGGGTGTACCATGGGTATAAGGTGCACCAAAATATGTATCCCAAGTATCTAAATGAGCATCAAAATGAACTAAGGCCACTGGACCATTGTTAATTTTGTTAACAGCCTTTAACAATGGAAATGCAATTGTGTGATCACCCCCTAAACTTATAATGCTTCCAACTTTATTTAGTAACTCCTCAGCTCCTGCTTCTATCTGTTTGATTGCCTCTTCAATATTAAAAGGATTACAAGTAATATCCCCAGCATCAGCAACTTGTTGAACTTTAAAAGGTTCAACATCATAATTTGGATGATAATTTGTTCTTAAGTGTCGTGAGGCTTGTCTAATACTCTGAGGCCCAAATCTTGCGCCTGGTCTATAACTTGTGCCCGCGTCAAATGGGATACCAACAATTGCAACATCGCAACTTTCAAAGTCTCTTAACTCAGGTAGTCTTGCAAAGGTTGAGGGACCAGCAAATCTGGGTACTTTTGTACCACTAACAGGTTGGATTGGATCTTTATTTCCTTTTTTTTTCACAGTAAAACTGTATCACATTCATCTAAATTGGAATATCTTCTATGTGTAAATTTATGAGATTAATTATATTGATTATGCTCACTTCATTTATTTCCTCTCAAGCCTATGCGGATACAATTTACAATCTAATAAAAATTCCAAATTTAGAAATTTATGACATTAAAACTCCAAATAAGCTAAGGTACTTTTATGCCAAGCAACCTTTCACATTAGGGATTGATAATAATATTAACTGTTACAATTCAAAAAAAGAAATAATTGATGAAAAATACGAAATAATCCAAAAAAATCTAAATAAATATAGTCAAAAATTTTTAAAAAAAATTAATCTTAAGTATATTGTTTTATGTGAAGACTTATCAATATCAAAAATGAATACTGCTGGGATACCAGATCATGTAATGAAAACTCTTATATTAGATATTAAGTTTAATGAGAAATATTTTGAAAGAGTAATTCATCACGAAGTTTTTCATATTATTAATGATAGTTTTGAGGAATTGTTTAATGAAAAGGTTTGGACTAATTTTAATGTGAACGAATTTAAATATGCTAAATGTTCTACCTGTACTGATAAGCTTGGTCTAGATACATATATAAATACTAAAGGTTTTTTCTCTGAATATTCACAATCTACCGCATCTGAAGATATGGCAGAGGTTTTTTCGCATTTGATGATTGAAAAAGAATTGAATAATCTAGATCCAATTTTAGAAAAAAAAATACAATTTATCAAATCAAACCTACTAAAAATTGATGAAAACTTTATTTTGTGATTGAAAAAATAAAACCCTCAAGGTCAGAAAAAATAATTTTAATATTTATAATTGTTTTAGCAATATTTTCTTTTAGCTCTTTTTTTTTGATAAAGAACAAATGTTTATTCATAAAAAATTATGATCCTAAAAATTTAAAGTTTAATTATCCTGAAAATATCGCAATTTTGAATGTTGCCTGTGGAAATGTTATTATAGAACTATATCCTGACGTTTCACCCAAAGCAGTAAATAGGTTCAAAAAATTAATCAAATCTAAAGCGTATGATAATATAGCTTTTCATAGAGTAATTAAAAATACGATTGTGCAAGCAGGAGACTTAGAATTTGGTAAAAAAGGTTATCTTGATTATGGAAAGATTGGGACTGGTAAGTCTGGATTGGGAACGATTAATTCAGAAATAGATACACCGTTTGATTTTGATAAAGGCAGTGTCGCGTTAGCAAGAACTAAAAAGTATAATACTGAGGATAGCCAATTCTTTATAACACTGAGGGACGAACCATTATTTGAAACTGAGTTCACACCTATTGGAAAAGTAATTTATGGTTTAGAGGCTTTGTATAAAATAAAATATTTGGATAAATCTGAATACGTTTTAAGACCTGATTTTATAAATTCCTTAAGGATGCTAGTTAACTAAAGGTTTACCAGTTGCCAAAGTGTGTTTTATTCTATCTTGTGTTTTTTGAGTTTCAATTAATCTCATAAAAGCATCAAGCTCTAATTTAAATAAATCATCTTCGGAAAGAGTCTTTTCAAAGGTAGTTTCACCTCCACTTAAAACATGAGCCAATTCCTTTGCAACCTCTACTCCGTGATCTAATATAATCTTATCATTGTAAAGTTTTTCTAAAATCTTATCCATCTCCCCAATCACTGACTTTCCTGGTAAGTTAAATTTAAGTTCCTCAGGTGGCATAAAATCCTTATTTTCATTTAAAATTTTTTTAGAAACTTCTAATAAACTATTTCTATTCATTATTTTTTTATCACTAGGTCTTAGATATTTCATTGGTTCTGCCTCAACTGGTGATGTAGCTGTCTTACCATATCCGATAATATCAAAAACTTTTAGTGGTGCATAATTAGGGTCTATCTTTGCTTCCTCAGTATCCATCCACCGCGCTAACATTTCTTTACATCCTCCCCCTGCTGGAATCAAACCAACTATAGTTTCAACTAATCCAACTACAATATTTGTATGCGATGCTACAAAATTACTTTGAACCATAACTTCAAAACCACCACCCAATGTTAATCCTGAGGGAGCTGAAATAACCGGATATTTAGAGTATTTTAAATGCTTACATGTTTCTTGAAAATATTTAATAAACTTTTCTATAGATTTAAAATCTTTTTTATCAGCAAACTGCATTGTGTATGTTAAATTCACACCAGCAGAAAATTGCATGCTTTCATTAATAATTATCAAAGGTTTATCAGTTGCTTTTTTAAGAGCATCCATAGAATCGTAATCTAAAGCGTTAGCTTTTGTAGTAAACTCAACAATATTGTAATCGTTAAACCTATAAATTTTTGCAGAGTCATTTCCATCCAAACTTGATGCTGTTTTCTTAACTTTTCCTAAAGTCTCTATATTGGTATATTTTTGTCTTTCACCATAAAAATCTTCATTTTTATTTTTTGATAAATTCTCTAAGAAACTATTGCCACTAAAGTCATCTATTTTGTTAAAGAAATTCTCAACTCCTATTTCTTCGAGCATTTCAAAAGGTCCTTTTGCCCAGTTAAAGCCTAGTCTCATTGCTTCATCAATATCATTAAACTCTTTTGTAATTCCTGGAACTAATGACGATGCATATTTAATTATCTTAGAAATTACTGACCAAGCGTATTCTCCATATTTATCTTTCCTGTTAATTAAACCCTTAAGATCTACTTTATCTGATTTTATATCTATCTTTTTGCCTGGAGCGTAATCTCCAGTTTCAAGATTAATAGCTTCCATCACCTTCGTAGCTCCTACCTTGTTCATTCTATAAAATCCACCCTTACCTTTTCTTCCAGTATAACCTGTCTCAATAAGTTTTTTTACTAAAGGAATTTCTTTTGCAACTTCATGAAATTCGTCAGTCTCGGGCAATTCTTTAATAAAACTTTTTAGTACATCTGCCATCAAATCAATACCAATTAAATCATAGAGACCAAATACTCCTGTTTTTGGAATTCCCATTGGTCTTCCAAAGATTGCATCTGCTTCCTCTACTGAAAGTTTCATCTTAAATGCCTCTGTCATTGCAATTTGCATGGCATAAACCCCAACTCTATTACCTAAAAAACCAGGGGTATCATTACAAACAATTGCACCTTTACCAAGTTCTATCTCACAAAATTTTTTTAATTCATTAATTTTATCAAGATCGTTATTTTCATTTTTAACTATTTCTAATAGGCCCATATATCTAACAGGATTAAAAAAATGTGTGATACAGAAATCTTTTTTTTCCACATCAGTTAAATGTTGAGATAAAATTTTAATAGGAATTGAAGAAGTATTTGAAGAAACTATTGCTCCATTTTTTCTCTCTTTAAATATTTTTTCATAAATTTGATGTTTGACATCAATTCTTTCAACAACTGCCTCAACTATCCAATCTGCACCCTTAATTACATCAAAATTATCACTTATATTACCAACTTTGATATTATTAATTTTTGATTTATCAATTAGTAAAGGAGGTCTAGACTTATGAATTCTATCTCTTGCTTTTTCACTTATTTCAGTTTTTAAATCAAGCAAAGTAACAGGTATATTCGCGTTACATAAATGAGCGGCTATTCCACTTCCCATTGTTCCTGAACCAATCACAACTACGTTTTTAATTTTCATTTAAAGATTTTATTATTGATTAATGCCTCTGAGCCTCTCAGATCTTCTTCTTAAGAGTTCAGCGGTCACTAAAATTAAAGTCGATAATACAATTAGACAAGTCGCAACAGCAAGGATGGTTGGACTCAATTGTTCTCTTAAACCCGTCCACATTTGAATTGGTATAGTGGTATTTTCAAGCCCTGCTAAAAATAATACAACTACTACTTCGTCGAATGATGTCACAAATGCAAATAATCCTCCTGAGATTACACCTGGCAAAATTAGAGGTAAAGTTATTTTCATAAAAGTATTTACTGGATTACTTCCAAGACTTGCTGCAGCTCTTGTTACGCTATGATCAAATCCTGACAATGTTGCTGTAACTGTAATCACTACAAATGGCGTTCCTAAAACAATATGTGCAAGAACAATACCAGTGTGAGTTGCTGCTAAACCAGCTTTGGCCATAAAGAAAAAAATTGCAACACCAGATATAATAAGAGGAACAATCATTGGTGAGATTAACACTGCCATAATTAAACCTTTGTAAGGCATGTGTCTGCTGCTCAAGCCTAAGGCTGCAACTGTTCCAAGTAAAACTGAGCCAATGGTTGCAAAAATAGCAATGACGAAACTATTTTTTGCTGCTAAACCCCAGGGATTTTTAGTTCCATAAATCATGTCTTGATACCATCTTAACGAAAATGCATCAGGATCTAGTCGTTTCATTCCATCAGAGAAAACTAAAAATTCCTCAGCATTAAAAGATAATGGAAAAATTACAAATAATGGAGCAATAAGAAAGAAGAAAACCGCTGCACAAATTGTTAGATAAATATAGTGCCAAATTCTATAGTGTGTTTCAGTATATTTAGGTAAAGCCATTTTTTTATCCTAATTTAATATTATCTATTCCAACTAATTTATTGTAGAGCCAATAAATAACTAAAACTCCACTTAATAACATTAGTCCCATTGCTGATGCAAAACTCCAGTCTAGTGTACTCTTCATATGAAATGCAATTTGGTTACTTATCAAAGTACCTGAAGCCCCTCCAACCAAAGCAGGAGTTATATAATAACCAATAGCTAAAATAAAAACCAACAAACAACCAGCCCCTATACCTGGAATTGTTAGTGGAAAATAAACTTTCCAAAACGCTATAAAAGGTGTTCCTCCTAAAGACTTTCCGGCTCTCATCAAACTTGGGGAGATTGTCTTCATAACACTATAAAGAGGTAAAACCATAAAAGGTAACAATATTTGTGTCATCGCCACATAACTTCCTGTTTTATTAAACATCATTTCAATCCTGTTATCATCTGACACTAATCCAATCATAACAAAAAAGTCATTTACTATTCCTTGTTGTTGTAACAAAATCATCCAACTTGCTGTCCTAACAAGTAACGAGGTCCAAAAAGGAAGTAAAACACAAATCATTAGTAAGTTACTGTACTTCATCGGTAAGGTTGCTAATAAATGGGCTATTGGATAAGCCATTAGAAAACAAAACACTGTAACAAAAAATGCGATTTCTAAAGTTCTAAGCCACAAAATTCTATGAACTCTTCTATCTTCGGCTACATTAACTATTTCTCCTTTTTCGTTTTCATACATATCCATACCTTTTAAGTATTTTTGGTATGTATATGCAGGAGCTCTTCGTTTGATTGCTCTCCAGTATTCCACATCTGCCCACCTTTTATGAACAGCCATAATTTGCTCTTTATAATTTCCTTCTTCAAAGGATTTAGATTTTCGTCTTAATTTTTTAATAATACTTTTAAAACCGTTCTTAGTATAATTAAGTTGTGTTGATAATTTTCCTTCACGTTCTTCCTCAATTAATCTTTGAAAGTCAAAATAAAATGCTTCAAATACTTCTTCTGGGGGTAACTCTTCTCCATCCCATGTTTCCATTGATTTATAAGTTTTAGGAAGCATTTCTGTAACCATTTTGTCATCCACACTTCTCATAAGCATATCGCCAATTGGAAATACATAAGTAATAATTATAAATAATAATAAAGGAGCAACTAATAAAAAAGCCTTAATCTTATTCTTTTTTTCAGCTTTCTTTAAACTAACCTCTAAAGGAATACCATCGGTTGTTAAAATTTGTTTGTTTTCTGAGCTCATAAATAAAAAGGGCGGTTAATCATAACCGCCCTCTAATATATTATAAAATTTTAATCTTTAAAACTTAAAATTAAAATCCTGCTTTCATTGCTTCCCATTTTTCACCAAGTTCTGTTCCATTATCGGCCCAGTAAAGTGGATCTACTAAGAAGTAATTTTTAGTGTTTGCTGGCGCAGTTGGCATATTTGGTACCATGTTAGTTTTACCATCTTTATACCACGGCTCACCTTTTTCCATCACTTTGATAGATGATTTTCTCCAAGGTGCATAAGCAATATATTTTGCACTTCCTGCTAAACCTTCAGTACTTGTCATCTCAGCTAAAGCTTTCATAGCATCAGCTTCATTTGGTGAACCCTTAACTAATACAAAGTACTCATAGTCAAGACCTTGTGCATCCCAAACTTGAACGATTGGAGCGCCTTCACCTACAGCAGCGTTAAAGAATCTACCATTCCAGCCAGTTGCCATAACAACTTCACCACTCATTAACAGTTCTGGTGGTTGAGCACCTGCAGACCAAAATACACATCCACCTTTAGGGTCTGTGCAAAGTTCTTTGATCTTATCCATTGCTCTTTGAACACCTTTTTCAGTCTCAAGAGCTTTATAGATTTTTGCTCCACCTTTACCTGGTTTAATACCATCAGCTGCTAAAGCGATCTCTAAATTTGTTAGAGCGCCTTTGTAGATAGCTCTTTTTCCAGGAAATTTTTTAGTGTTAAAGAAATCTTTGATAGTCTTTGGAGTACCTTTAACATTGTCTGAGTTATAAGCGTAGTTCCAAGAATATAAAATATTTCCTACAGCACATTCACTTGGCATTCCAGTAAAGAAATCTTTACTTGCTGGAGTTCCATCTGGTGCTGGTGGAAAATCTTTGTCAAAATCAAATTTAACAAATAATCCCTCATCACAGCCGTTGATAGTATCCATAGCAAATACGTCCATTATATCCCACGTAATTGCACCAGCTTCTTTTTGTGCTTTTATTTCTGATAATCCACCTGAATAGTCGACCCAATTAATTGGGACACCTAATTTCTTTGCAGTAGGATCACCATAACCTAACTTTTGACTTTCTGTATAAGCTCCACCCCATGACGCAACTGTAACTGCGTATGCTGATGTAGTTAAAGAGAATACAAAAGAAAGGGCTAGTAATAACTTACTAATTTTTTTCATTTTTCCTCCGTTTAAACGTTTTTTTATAAAATAATATTACAGCAATATCGATAATGAGAGTCAACAGCCCTTTTTGGTGATTAAGTGATGTATCTAGCGTTTATTTTGGGTCTAAAGCTCTGGCGTCACCACTATTCCACCCAATCTTAATTTCATTTCCTAACTTAATATCTAAATTGGATGAACTGTTAGGTATCTTAAGAATAAATTCGGGATTACCTAATAAGTTAATTCTAACTCTTGTATGATCTCCATGATAAATAACTTCCTCGATTTTTCCATTGTGTATGTTATCCATTTTATCTGATGGATTAATTAATGCTCTTTCAGGTCTTAATGAAACTGTCGTTTTTTCACCTTTGCCCTTAACTGAAATTGGATTTGCTAATATTTCAGCATTAGCTAACTTCACTTTGCACCTACCATCAGAAATATCTGATACTTCACCAGCAAAAGTATTGTTCTCACCGATAAACTCAGCAACAAAAGAGTTTACTGGCTTTTCATACAATTCGTCAGGACTGGAAAGTTGTTGAACTTTTCCATCATTAAAAACAGCAATACGGTTAGACATAGTTAAAGCTTCACTTTGATCATGAGTAACGTAAACAACTGTTACACCAATGCTTTCATGAATATGTTTAATTTCATATTGCATACTTTCTCTTAAATTTTTATCCAAAGCTCCAAGTGGTTCATCCATCAAAACTAATTGAGGATCGAAAACCAGTGATCTTGCAACAGCTACCCTTTGTTGTTGCCCACCAGACAACTGGCCAGGCATCCTAGCAGCAAAGCCTTGTAAGGATACCATTGATAATGCTTTATCGATTTTTTTATCTGCCTCGTCTTTAGGTATTTTTCTTACTCTTAAAGGAAAAGCTAAATTCTCATAAACAGTCATATGAGGAAATAACGCATAGTTTTGAAAAACCATACCTATACCTCTTTTGTGAGGGGGAATACTTGAAATCGCATTTCCATCTAAATAAATTTCGCCATTTGTTGGTGTTTCAAATCCAGCCAACATCATTAAACAGGTGGTTTTACCTGAACCAGAAGGTCCTAACATTGTTATAAACTCACCCTCAGCTATGTCTAATTGAAGATCTTTTACAACTAAAATTTTACCATCGTAGCTTTTGTCAACTTTATCAAATTTAACGAAATCTTTTTTAGATGCCATAATATCAGATAACTTTAAAACATTTGTGACAATAAATATCAACCTCTAAAAGTTAGCTTTTAACGTGGAGTTCTTTTGGAAAATTACAAAATAGTTCAGCACCTGTATCAGTTACTCTAATTGCCTCGGATGCTTCTACACCCCAGTTTCCAAATTGCATTACAGCAATCATATGAAAACAAACATTAGGTTCTAAAATTGTCATATCTCCCTTGTAAATATTGAGTGTATGTTCTCCCCAGTCAGGAGGATAACCAATCCCAATTGAATAACCTGTTCTAGACTTTTTTTCTATTCCGTATTTATCTAAAATTTTCCAAAAAGCTTGTGCAACATCATCAACCCTATTTCCTGGTTTTGTTGCATCTATTCCTGCTTGAAGAGCCTCTATTGTTTTTTTCATTGTATCAATTTTTAATTGATCAGGCTTTCCTAACAAAACAGTTCGAGCCATCGGAG
The DNA here is from genome assembly GCA_902579925.1 of uncultured Pelagibacteraceae bacterium. Taxonomy (GTDB): domain Bacteria; phylum Pseudomonadota; class Alphaproteobacteria; order Pelagibacterales; family Pelagibacteraceae; genus Pelagibacter. The sequence goes on along the minus strand of CACHIS010000002.1, from coordinate 46,281 downwards.
CATGATATCTTTTATAGACACCTGATAATTCAATAATTGTTGCCTCACCCTGAACAAATTTATCTTGCGTTGCAGTCAAATGTGACGCTGAAGTTCCTTCACCAGTAGGTAAAAGAGTAGCAATACTGGAGTATTCTCCACCATATTCTGAAGTTCCGCAAAAAAGTGCTTTTTGTATTTCACCAACGGCATCACATTGTCTGACTCCTGGTTTAATAACATCGAAAGCTTTCTTCATTCCAACTTCTGAAATCTTTGCAGCAGATTTCATATAACCTATTTCTGCATCAGATTTAACTAATCTTGTCCAATTAACTAATCTTTCAGAATCTTTTATTTTTGTATTGGGTAATCCTCGTTTTATTTTTTCATAGCAAAACGCTGTGAAATAATGAGCATCCATCTCTACTCCAATTGATAATTTATCCCAGTTTTTTTCTTTAATAATTTTTACTAAATAATCGTAAGGATGTTTGGGCCATGTATGAATATAATGCTCATCGTATACAATAATATTCTCTTTTTTAAGGTAAGTTTTTATATAAGCGCCTCCAGCATCTTGTTCTCTAACAAAACAAATTGGCTCATCAGCATTTGCATGAACTATCACACATTGAGCGTAGTAAAAAGACCAGGCATCATAACCAGTCAGATAATTCATATTGTTTGTATCGTGAGAAATTAAAAGTTCTATGCCTTTTTCTTTCATCATCTTTTTAACTTTAGAAAGTCTTTGTTTATATTCCTCTTTACTAAAAAGCATAACTAACTCTTAAATAATTCTCCATAACCTTCAACTTTGTTATCGTAATTTATCTGTTTAAGAGTATCCCATATTAATGTCTGATTACTTGATAAAACTATCTTTCCAATTTTCTTTTCTAAATCTTTGATAATTGACAATACCGGTAAAGCCGTGCACGAAACAAACAATGCATCACTTTTGGAAAGATCCTGTTTACTCAAAACATCGAACAAATATTGTGGATCAACTTTACCTATATCTAAATCGGAAGCTATATCAAAATAAGATAATTCATGAATTTCTACCTTTTCATTTTTAAAATAATTAATAACTGATTGATTAATCTCATCAGTATAAGGTGTAAATATTGATACCCTATTTATCTTAAGTAATTTGAGAGCGTTAATTGCAGATGTAATTGGGGTTGTAACTTTTGTATTAGGTTTAGCTATATTAACTTTTTCAAAAATTGATTGATAACCTGAAGCGATTGTTCCCGATGTACATCCATATGCAACACAATCTAATTCCTGATCTGGTAAGATATTTTTTGTAACTTCTGGAATATCGTCTGCCATTTTTTTTAATGTCTCGTTTGTGAGCGGGTTATAACAATTTATTCTATTGCAATATAAATCTATATTCTTTCCATGAATTATATTATTAAAGTCTTTTTCAATCCTAAAATCACTAGCAAGGGTGATTAATCCTATTCTTAAATTTTTTTTTTTTAAAAATTTTGGCTCTATCTTGTTCAGTTTCATTTTAAAAAAGAATGTTTAGCTTTTGGAAACTGTTTATTTAATACCTCTGATTTATATTTTTTTACCCCAACTTCAATTAGCTTGGTAATATCAACAAATTTTTTTACAAATTTTAATTTGCTTTGACTTAAACCAATTAAATCATCTATTACTAAAACTTGACCATCACAATTGACTGAGGAACCAATTCCTATTGTTGGTATATTAATATGATTGGAGATTTTCTTTGACAACTTTGTTTCTACACATTCTAACACAATTGAAAAAACTCCAGCATTTTCTAAAAGTTTAGTATCATTTAATAACCTATTACTTTCTGCAAGTTTCTTTCCTTTAAAGGTAAATTTTTTATCTGTCTGAGGTAATATTCCAACATGCCCCATCACAGGTATTTTATTTTTTACCAATCTTTTAACCATAGGAATTATCTTTTTTCCTCCCTCTAATTTGACAGCATCGCATTTGGTTTCTTTCATAACTAACTTTGAATTCTTCAAGGCCTCACTGGGATTTCGATATGTATTGTATGGCATATCAACGACCATTAATGACTTCTTGATACCAAGTCTGACACTTTTAGAGTGATTAATCATAGTTTCCAAAGTGACTTGCTTAGTGGAGTTAAAGTTATACAAAACTGACCCCAATGAGTCTCCAACCAATACTAAATCACAATGTCTATCCAAAATGGAAGCAACATTTTTTGAGTATGCTGTTAGACAAATAATTTTTGATTTATTCTTTTTATTAAGAATTTTTTTTATTTTTTTATTCATTTACTCTAATTCGATTGTACTCGGTGGTTTCGAAGTTATATCGTAAACTACTCTATTAATTCCTCTAATACTATTCACTATTTTATTTGAAATTTCTTGTATAAATGATTTTTTAAATTCATAAAAATCTGCGGTCATGCCATCCTCTGAAGTTATTGCTCTAAGTAAACACAGATATTCGTAAGTTCTATTATCGCCCATTACTCCAACTGTTTTCACTGGAAGTAATGCGGCATAGGCTTGCCAAATTTTATGATATAAATTGTGATCTCTCAAGGCTTGAATAAAATAGTGATCAGCTTCTTTTAAAATATTTATTTTTTCTTTTGTAATAATTCCTGGCATTCTTATTGCTAGTCCAGGTCCAGGAAAAGGGTGTCGAGAAATAATTTCTCTACTCAAGTTTAGCTCTAATCCTAATTTTCTTACTTCATCTTTGAATAAAAATTTTAATGGCTCTACTAGTTTAAGTTTCATTTTTTTTGGTAAGCCGCCAACATTATGGTGAGATTTTATTTTTGAGGTTTGACTGCCTGTAACTGATCTGCTTTCTATTAAGTCTGGATAAAGTGTACCTTGAGCTAAAAATTTTACATTTTTAATCTTTTTAGCATACCGCTCGAATATTTTTATAAATAAGTTTCCTATTATCTTTCTTTTTTTTTCAGGATCTGAAATTTTTGATAATTTTCTTATAAACTCTTTTTCTGCATTCACATAAGTAAGATTAATCTTTAGTCTTTTTTTAAATGTACCTACAACTTGTTTTTCCTCACCTTTTCTTAATAAACCAGTATTAACAAAAATACAGTGTAACTTTTTACCAATTGCTTTATTTAACAATTGTGCAACTACGCTGCTATCTACTCCACCTGATAAAGCACAAATAACTTTATTATTTCCAACCATTTCTTTAACATCTTTTATCAGTTTAATTTTTTGATCTTTAGAGGACCAATTTTTTTTCATTTTACATATCAAAAATATAAAATTACTTATTAACTTTTTTCCATTTTCTGTATGTGTTACCTCTGGATGAAATTGAACCCCATAATAATTTTTTAACTTGTTTTCAACTACTGCAAATTTAGAATTTTCGCTTGATGCAATTACTTTGAAATTTTTTGGTAATTTTGAAACTTGATCAGCATGACTCATCCATACTTTAATTAGTTTTTTTTTCTTGAACAAATTTTTTATTAAAAGACTATTATTTTTTTTTGAAATATTAGCTAAACCAAATTCTCTATATTTTGACTGTTTTACTTTTCCACCATTAAGTTTGGAAATTATTTGATGTCCAAAACAAATCCCTAGGACGGGAACTCCTTTTTGAATTATTCTTTTATCGAAGGAATATTTATTAATTTGATAAACATTAAGTGGACCACCAGATAAAATAATACCTTTGACTGAGTAATTAATATCCTTACTCTTAATTTTTTTATGACTTATGATCTCAGAAAATATTCCTAATTCTCTAACCCTTCTGGCTATTAATTGTGTAAATTGTGAGCCGAAATCTACGATTAAAATTTTATTCAAATTTTGATCAAGACTCATTTTTTGGTTCTAAGTTTGCTAAAGATTCTAAGATACTTTTATTTTTATCACATAAATTTTTGCAAACTTTAACAAAGTCTTCTGATAATTTCTTCACTTTAGAATAATTTGATTTTACTAATGCAATTTTCATTAACATTAATATTGCTTCTTCATTACTTGGTTCAATTAATAAGGTAGCCTCTAAATTTTTTTCTTCCTTCTTTTGATTTTTTTCCTGATTGTAAATTTTAGCTAAGTATAAATATGAATTAGAATGTTTTGGATTAAACACAATGCTTCTTTCAAACATAAATCGAGCATCCTCAAACTTTTCTTTTTTATATAGTTCTAGACCTTTATTGAAAAAATTTTCACTACTCAAAGAAAAATTTAATGTATTAATTAAGAAGTAAAAGAGAATAGTTATTTTAAAAAATTTTTTCATTAATATTTATTATCGCTTTTAATTACATCAACATTATGAACCATACTTTCATAAAAACCAGCTTTAGTTATTTTAACAAATTGCGGTTTATCTCTTAAATATTTAATTTGTCTAGATCCAAGATATCCCATGGATGATTTTAGGCCCCCTATTAATTTAAAAATTATATTACCAACTTTGCCTTTATATTTCGCAAATCCTTCAACTCCCTCAGGAACATATTTAGATATATCTTTTTGTTTAGATTGAAAATAACGATCAGCAGATCCTTTATTCATAGCACCAACTGAACCCATGCCTCTAAAATTTTTAAATAATTTACCATTTCTTTTAATTAATTTTCCTGGTGCTTCATCTGTCCCCGCGAATAATGAGCCAATCATAACTGCATCTGCTCCAGCAGCAAATGCTTTTGCAAGGTCGCCTGAATATTTTACTCCACCATCAGAAATAATTTTTACATTTTTATTTTTTATTCCATTTCTAACTTCTAATATTGCACTAAGTTGTGGGACACCAATACCTGCAACTAATCTCGTAGTACATATTGAACCTGGTCCTATTCCAACTTTTATGACATCAACACCAAGCTTCAACAAAAATTTTGCTGCAGAGGGTGTAGCGATATTTCCAGCACATAGGGCAGTTTTTTTATCTTTTTTTTTTTTAATAAACTTTATTATTTCTGAAACTTTTTTTGTATGTGCATGGGCAGTATCAACTACAATCATATCAATTTTTTCTCTTAAAATTGCCTCTGCTCTTTTAAGTTCACTTGGTCCTGCTCCAACAGCGGCGCCTACTAAAAGTTTTTGTTTTTTTACTTTTTTAATTTCAAGAATTTGTTTTTTTTTATCTAAATTTCTATGAATAATTCCAATTCCACCCGCCTTTGCTATTGCAATTGCCATCTTACTTTCAGTAACAGTATCCATAGCTGAGGATAAAAGAGGAATATCCAATTTGAGATAGTTTGTAAGCTTGATGCTAGTGTCAACTTCTGATGGTAAAATTTCAGAATATTTAGGCGCAAGAGTTACGTCGTCAAAGGTAAGTGCTTCTTTAATAGGAACCATAATCATTTATATACGATTCCTTTGAAATTAAAAGAAACTATCTAAGATTTTTACAAATTATAAAACTTTCTTTAGAATCTTTTCTACTTGATTTAGGTTTAAAAACCTTAACTTCTCTAAAAATTTTTTTTCCCAGTGCGACAATTTCATTAAATGTGCTTCCCATAAATATTTTTGAAATGAAAAAACCCTTTTCTGAAATCACATCTTTTGAAAAAATCATAGCCTCTTTACATAATTCACCAGTTTGAATTGAATCAATATTCTTAATTCCAGTTGTATTTACGGCCATGTCAGACATCACAACATCAGGCTTTTTTTTAAGAAAATTTTTTATGTGATTTTGAGTGTCTGTATCGGTAAAGTCACCCTTAATTTGTATGGTATTATCTATATTTTCCATTTCCTTTAAGTCTATAGAGATTATTTTTCCACTCCTTACAACTTTTGTAACATACTGGGACCAACTCCCAGGAGCAGCTCCAATATCTATAACTGACATACCGCCTTTAAATATTTTAAATTTTTCATCTATCTCTTTAATTTTGTAAGCTGATCTCGCTCTATAGCCATCGACTTTAGATTGACGCACATATGTATCTCGTCGTTGTTTATTTACCCAGTTTTTTGAAATTTTATTTTTTTTCAACTAAATATTATATCTTAAACTTTTAAGTATTTTTTTTTTATCTAAAGTTTCTATTTCAATCTTAACACTTTTATCGACTCTCATATCTCTTCCATCTTTCCATATACCAGCAGCAAGATGCATAATTCCAATTTTATAATTTGGTAAATATGGCTCAACAAATATGCTATGTTTTTCATCATATTTGGGAAGCATATTGCTAGTAATCCAATTACAGTTTAAAGGTAAAAACTCTGTTTCTAAATCATCAATATATACAGACATATTTATAGCTAATCCTTCTGATCCAAAAATATTACCTGCTTTTAGAGTTTTTGATAAATTATTTTGCCATACACTCCATCCATTGGAATTTTTTTCCAAGGAAAAAACACCAATATTAATATGTGGTGCAAAAGCTAATTTTCTAGCATCGGCATAACCAATTTTAGATTTTACAGCATGTTTAAAATTTTGAGACTTTATTAAAGCAAGCTTTCCAAATAACCAATTTACTTTTGATGTTATCTTATATCCAGGACCTATCGTTTGAGTGATGCCAAGTTTTCCATTATTACAGGCTTTAAAATACAGATCTACACTATTCCAATCGTTTACCCACGCATCACAGTCAATCCATAAATATTTTTCATAACTTGGAAAATATTTAGGTAAAAAAGCTCTTGAGACCTGGCTTTTTAACCACTCTTTTCCCTTAACTTTGTAACCAGGCACTTCAATATCCCATTCTGCAGGTTTAATTTCATCAACTTTTTTTGATAATTTTTCTATTTGTTCATTTTCCAAACCTGCATCCAAAATACAGATAGCAACATTTTTACTTTCTTCAAATCTCTTAATAGAGTCAACTAATTCATTGAGTAAAGGAAAATAATTAGCGTCTGCTAAAGAAACAATTACATTTTTTTTCATTAAAGTACGTCTTCAAGATCATCATCGTCTTGAATTTTGTCTTTTTCATGTTGTTTCTTTATTTTTTGGTAATGTAAAAAACTTATTGGTAATAAAAGTACATATATTACAGCGCTGATTGCAATTACATTAAAAGTATAAACTAATAAAAGACCAAAAAATAAAACAATCCCAAATAAGAGAAATATTGTTGTTTTTCTGGGTATCACTATTTTTTTAAAAGAGTAACTTGGAAATTTACTTATCAATAAAAATGAAGTTAATATAAAAAATATTGGCACAATTAAATTATAGTTCAATTGAAGAAAATTAAATCCACTTAAGCTAATAATCAAAGGTGTTAATAATAATATTCCACCTGCTGGTGATGGAACACCCTCAAAAAAATTATCTTTCCAAGATGGTTCTTGGTTTGAATTTATATTAAATCTTGCTAAACGTAGTGCTACACAAATTACGTAAATTAAACAAAGTAACCAACCAAATTTTTCTAATGTATTCAGTTTCCAAAAATACATTATAAATGCAGGGGCTACTCCAAAACTAATCATATCAGTAAGGGAGTCTAGTTCTTTTCCAACTTTTGATGTTCCTCTTATTAATCTAGCTATTCTACCATCTAAACCATCTATTATAGCTGCAAATAATATTGCAATTACCGCGAGTTCATATCGTCCATCCAATGCAAATCTAATAGACGTAAGACCGATACAAACACCAATTAATGTAAGCATATTTGGTAAAAGCATTCTTGCACTTTTTTTATCACCTACAATTTTTAAGTTATTTTTTGGTTGTTCCATTTTATTTTTTAGCTAACAAAGTTTCACCTGAAATGGCTTTCTGACCTACTTTCACCAATGGTTGGTAATTTTCGTAATATACATCTGCCCTACTTCCAAATCTAATCATTCCAATTCTATCACCCTGTTTTAACTCTTGATCTTTATTGGACTCACAAACTATTCTTCTTGCAACAAGCCCCGCAATTTGAACTACAATAACGTCATTACCATTAGTATCTTTTATCTTAAAATAGTTCCTCTCATTATCTTCACTCGCTTTGTCTAGTGACGCATTAAAAAATTTTCCAGGCTTATATAAAATTTCCTCAATTTTTCCAGCACATGGAGTTCTGTTAACATGGCAATCAAAGACATTCATAAATACACTAATTTTATTAAATTTTTTGTTTTCTAAACCTAATTCTTTTGGACCGTCAACTTCCTCAACTTTTAAAATCTCACCATCAGCGGGGCTAACTAAATAATCATCGTCCTCAATTATTATTCTTTCAGGATCTCTAAAAAAATAATAAACCCAAATTGTTAAAACTAAACCGATTAAACCCAAAAAATTACTTAAAGTATAAAGTACAATTGTAATAATTCCTGCAATAACCAGGAACTTGTATCCCTCAGCGTGAATTTTTGGAAATATTTTACTAAACATGTTCTTCTATTTGATAATTTGTCATTAATATGTATATAAAATTACGAAATTCAATTATTAAGATATAATTAAAGTGAGCAAAATTACTGTAAAAAACCCCATAGTAGAGTTAGATGGTGATGAAATGACCAGAATAATCTGGGAATTTATCAAAAAAAAATTAATCCTCCCTTATCTTGATATCGGTATTGAGTACTTCGATTTAGGCATGAAAAGTAGAGATGATACTGATGACCAGATTACAATTGATTCTGCTAATGCAATTAAAAAAATTGGTGTAGGTATTAAATGTGCAACAATTACACCTGATGAAGCACGAGTTGATGAATTTAATTTAAAAAAAATGTGGAGGTCACCGAATGGAACAATAAGAAATATTATTGGTGGAACTGTTTTTAGAGAGCCAATTATTTGTTCTAATATTCCAAAATTAGTACCTTCATGGTCGGATCCAGTAGTAATTGGTAGACATGCTTTTGGAGATCAATACAGAGCAACTGATTTTAAAGTTCCGGGCAAAGGTAAGATGGAGGTTAAATGGACATCTGAAGATGGTAAGGATGAAATTAAATATGAGGTATTTAATTTTACTGGGCCAGGAGTTGCACTTTCTATGTATAACTTAGATAAATCAATCGAAGATTTTGCAAGGTCTTGTTTTAACTATGGATTAATAAAAAAATGGCCAGTTTATCTTTCAACAAAAAATACTATTCTTAAAAAATACGATGGAAGATTTAAAGACATATTTGAGGCAGTGTTTAACAAAGAATTCAAAGATAAGTTTGAAAAAGAAAAAATAACTTATGAGCATAGATTAATTGATGACATGGTGGCTTGTGCAATGAAATGGAGTGGTAAATATATTTGGGCATGTAAAAATTATGATGGCGATGTTCAATCTGATACCATGGCTCAAGGCTATGGATCATTAGGTTTAATGACAAGTACACTTTTAACTCCTGATGGTAAAATAATGGAGGCCGAAGCTGCACACGGGACTGTTACAAGACATTATAGAATGCATCAACAAGGAAAAGAGACTTCAACCAATCCTATAGCATCAATTTTTGCTTGGACGAGAGGCCTAGCGCATCGAGGTAAATTAGATGGAAATAACGAACTTATTAAGTTTGCAAATACCATTGAACAAGTTTGTATTGGTTGTGTTGAAAGTGGCTCAATGACCAAAGATCTAGCTATATTAATTGGACCATCAAGCAAGTATTTAACGACAAATCAATTTCTGGATGAAATTGATAAAAATTTAAAAAAGAAACTAAATTAAGGACTTAATTTTTTCAAAAGCTTCATCAATTTTGCTCTTATCTTGACCCCCTGCTTGAGCAAAATCTTTTCTACCACCACCACCTTTCCCACCAATTGTTTCTGATCCTAATTTTGCAAATTTTACAGCATCATATTTATCGACCAATTTATCTGTAATACCAACTGCAAGCCCAACTTTGTCTTCACTGCTCGCGAAAACAATTACAATACCGTCACCCAACTCTTTTTTACCATTATCAACTAATTTTCTTAAATCTTTTGGAGGTAAATCTTGCACTTTTTGAAATCTAACTTTTATATTTTTTATCTTATCATCTTTAATAATATTTTTTGTTTTATCCTGAAGAACTGAACTAACATTGAGTTGTTCAAGTTGTCTTGAAAGATTTTTTATGATTTCTTTTAAATCATCGTTATCAACATTTGGTTTCCCTCCAAGTTTTATAATTTGCGATGATAGGCCTTTAATAGTTTCTTCATCTCTTTGAGTAGATAAAGTTGATAACTTTTCTTTATTCCTAATAAAATCCTCAAGTTGTTTATCTCTTAGCGCTTCAACTCTTCTCACACCCGCAGCAATAGATGATTGGCTTACGGTTTTAAATTTTCCAATATCACCAGTATTTTTAACATGTGTTCCTCCACACAACTCCGTTGAAAAATATGCCTCTTTTTCCTTACCCATAGATACCACTCGAACTTCGTCTCCATATTTTTCTCCAAAGAAAGCTAGTGCGCCTTTTTCGATAGCAGCCTTTGGTGTCATAATTCTTGTAGTTACTTCAGAACTATTTGAGACATATTCATTAACCAACTTATCAATAGTCTCCAACTCTTCATTGGTAATTGGTTTCATATGACTAAAGTCAAATCTCAATCGATCTGGAGCAACTAGTGATCCTTTTTGCATAACATGTTTACCCAAGGTTCTTCTTAATGACTCGTGGAGTAAGTGAGTTGCAGAATGATAAGCCTTTAAGTTATCTCTTCTTTCAACATCTATTTTCATTTCAATTACGTCGTTAATTTTTATTTCTCCAGTCTTCAAAGATCCATAATGAACAAATAAGTCTCCAAGTTTTTTTTGTGTATCCTCAACTTCAAAAATAGAATTACCAGAGACAATTGTTCCTTTGTCTCCAATTTGTCCTCCTGACTCACCGTAAAAAGGAGTTTGATTAGTAATGATCATCCCCTCTTCACCACCAGATAAAGATTTTACTTCTTTATTATCTTTAATTAAATTTAATACGATACCTTCAGACTGATTAGACTCGTATCCTAAAAATTCTGTCGGACCAGCTTTATCTTTAATTGAAAACCATATTGCTTCCTCAGAACTATCTCCAGAACCTTTCCAATTCTTTTTTGCAAGTTCTTTGCTTTTTTTCATCAATTCATTAAATTTCTTATGATCAACTTTCAATGATTTATTCTTTAGGATGTCTTCTGTAAGATCTAATGGAAAACCATAGGTATCATATAATTTGAATGCTACATCGCCGGGTAAAACTTTATCTATTTTCGCAATTTCATCATTTAAAATTTTAATACCTCTATCAAGTAAAACTAAAAATTTTTCTTCTTCCATCCTCAAGGTTTCTTTAATTAAAGATTGAGACCGCTCAAGCTCTGGATAATTTCCTAACATCTCTTTTTTTAAAGTGTCGAAAATTTTATAAAAGATTGGTTCTTTAGATCCTAACAAATGAGAATGTCTCATTCCCCTTCTCATAATTCTTCTAAGAACATATCCGCGGCCTTCATTTGAAGGTAAAACACCTTCAGCTAAAAGAAATGAGCTTGCTCTTAAGTGATCGGCAATTACTCTAAAACTAGATATATTCTTATCTTCTTGTTTGACTTTAGTTACCTCAGATATTGAGCTTATTAGTTTCTTAAAGTGATCCGTTTGATAATTATCATGTGTGCCTTGTAAAAGAGCTGCAATTCTCTCTAATCCCATTCCTGTATCAACAGATGGTTTTGGTAAATCTATTCTTTTATCTTTTGAGACTTGCTCATACTGCATGAAAACTAGATTCCAAATTTCAATAAAACGATCTCCATCTTGATCTTTAGTACCTGGTAATCCACCTTTTAAATGATCACCATGATCATAGAATATTTCTGAGCAAGGACCACAAGGTCCTGTCTCCCCCATTGACCAAAAGTTATCTGATGTTGAAATTCTAATTATTCTATCATCACTAAAACCCGCTATTTTCTTCCAAAAATTGAAAGCTTCATCATCCTCATGAAAAACGGTTACATAAATTCTGTTTTTATCTAAACCAAAATCTTTAGTGATTAAATTCCATGCGAGTTCAATACCTCTTTCTTTAAAATAATCTCCAAAAGAAAAATTTCCCAACATTTCAAAAAAAGTATGGTGTCTTGGTGTGTAACCAACATTTTCTAAATCATTATGCTTACCTCCTGCTCTTACACACTTTTGTGAGGTGGTCGCCCTTTGATAATCTCTTTTTTCTAAACCAGTAAATACATTTTTAAACTGAACCATACCTGAATTAGCAAACATTAAGGTTGGATCATTATTTGGCACTAGATTACTAGACTCGACAATTTTATGATCGTTTTTTTCGAAGTATTTAAGAAATGTACTTCTTATCTGATTTAACGATTTGTCTGCCATATTTTTAAAATACAGCTTTTTTGTTCTATGTCTAGATAACGATAAGGGGGAAAGGCGCTTATAATAAGCGCCTTTATAATTTAAAGATGACCTTTAATTCTAGTTCTTTTTAGGAGGAGTAGCTTCTTTATCTGCCTCTTCTTTTTCAGCTACTTTCTTCTCTTTTTCAATTTTTTCAGGACTTAATGGATTTCCCTCAATTTTTTTAGAAATCACACCTGCTTTTTCTCTAATTGCCATTTCTATCTCTGCAGCAACTTGTGGATTTTGAGCTAAATAGACTTTAGCATTTTCTCTACCTTGTCCTATTTTCTCACCTTTGTAAGCATACCATGCTCCTGATTTCTCAATGATGTCAGCTTTAGCACCTAGGTCTACTAACTCACCCATTTTACTAATTCCTCTTCCATACATTAAATCGAACTCAACAACTTTAAATGGTGGTGCAACTTTATTCTTAACTACTTTAACTCTTGTAGAGTTACCAATAATTTCATCTTTATCTTTGATGGCACCAATTCTTCTAATGTCCATTCTCACAGATGAATAAAACTTCAACGCATTTCCACCTGATGTTGTTTCAGGACTTCCAAACATAACTCCTATTTTCATTCTGATTTGGTTAATAAAAATCATCATAGTGTTGGTATTTGAAATTGAACCAGTCAACTTTCTTAAAGCCTGACTCATTAATCTTGATTGAAGACCAACGTGATGATCTCCCATCTCACCTTCAATTTCAGCTCTTGGAGTTAAAGCTGCAACAGAGTCGATTACGATAACCGAAATAGAGCCTGATTTTACTAATGTATCTGCTATTTCTAAAGCTTGCTCACCAGCGTCTGGTTGTGAAATCAAAAGCTCTTCAGTGTTTACTCCTAATTTTTTTGCATAAACTGGGTCCAAAGCATGTTCAGCATCAACGAATGCACAAATGCCACCAGCCTTTTGGGCTTCAGCAACAACTTGTAATGCTAATGTTGTTTTTCCAGAAGACTCTGGTCCATAAACTTCAACAATTCTTCCTTTTGGTAAGCCACCTATTCCTAAAGCCAAATCTAAACTTAAAGAACCTGTAGATATCGACTCGATATCCATAGCTCTTTTTTCACCAAGCTTCATAACTGAGCCTTTTCCGAAGTTGTCAGTTATCTGGCTGATCGCAGCATCTAATGCTTTATTTTTTTCTTTATTTTCCAATTCTTGATTTTTAGTAGATTTAACTACTTTTAAGTTATTTTTAGTCATTTTTTGCCTCTTTTTTTAATATTTTTATCACTCGAATCATGCTTATGAATGTACACATTTTGTTCTCATTGGCAAGATTTATTTATTTAAGCTTAAAAAAGGTAATAATTATCTTAATTTAAGATATTCGCTATTTAGTAATCCGATAGATTTTAAAAGATTAAACTGCGAAAGAATATAGTTTCTTTCAGAATCAGCTAAAGAAATCTGAGCATTCAATAATAGAGAGTTAGACTGAATAACCTCTAAAGTAGTTCTGTCTGAACCACTATTATATTCAGCTACAATCCCTTCATTTGCAATTTCAGCAGCATTCACTTGAGATCTTACTGAATTTAATAAACTTTTATTAGATTGGTAATTTGACCACGCGCTTGCAACATCTGTTTGGTTTTTTTTAATCGTGTTATTTAAAAGAAGATTTTTTTGTGTCTCTAAACTTTTATTTTTATTTAGATTTGCATAATTCTTACCTCCAGAAAAAAATGGCCACGTCACAGTTGCTTTTAGAGTATCTTGTTCTTTTTCATCAAAGGTAGAACTTAGGTCATCCGTTTTTGATCTATCAAAAGATAATGTAGCTGTTGGTGCTAAATCAGATTTTGCGCTGGTGGTATTTTTTTTTGATTGTTCGTATTCAAGTTGAGCTATGATTAAATCTGGATTGCCTTTTTTTGATATCTCTATTGCAGAATTTAGTTCATTGGGCAAATTAACTATTACGATAGATGATTTATCTAGTGCCTCTGCATCATTAATAGTGCCAATTACATTTTCATAATTTAGCTTACTAGTTAAAAAATCATTTTCAGCTTGGATTAATTTTGCTTGTGCCCCAGCTAAAGAAGACTCCGACTGGGCAACATCAGATAAAGATATATTACCTCTTTCAAGTCTAATTCTATCTGTTTCAACTTGACGATCTAATAAATCAACATTCGATCTATTAATCTTAAGTTTTTCGTTAGCTGAGATTAAACCCGTATAGGCTTCAATTGATTTATATAGAATTTCTTGCTCTTTTTTTAAAAGCTTTGCTTTAGCTAGTTCAATACCAATTTTACTTTTACTTAATTCAGCCCCTCTTCCAAAATCGATTAATGTTTGTGTAATTGTTAATGATTGCACTGTTGGATCTACATCTGAAATTGTTGCATCTGTTCCATTTTGATTAGTTAATTTATTGGTATCCTCTGAGCTTTTACTTCCACTCAATGTTACTGATGGTAAATATGAACTTATTGAAATTTTTAATTCTTGTTCAGAAATATTTAGACTTTCTCTTTCTGCATTTAACTCATTATTGTCATTATAAGCCTTTTTTAATGCTGCAGAAAAGGTTTCTGCATTAGTATTACTAATTAAAAATATAAAGCTTGTAATTATAATTAAAATTCTAGTCATTTCTTTTTATATACAGCAGATTTAATTTGATGGTTACTATTTAAATTAAATATTACTGACGCATACTTAGGCATATTTCTAAACATGTTTTGGGTTATTCTTTGATAAGTTTGCATAAAATTTAATACATCTCCCCTGCTCATTATTTTCGATTTCACTTTACTTTTCACCCAAAGTTTCCTCTCTTGTTTTAATCTCCATTTTTGTAATAAACTAAAATTTTTTGCCTTAAGATAAATTAAACAATTTAATTGTGAGTATAAGTTTTTGTACTTTGATTTTAGTTGATGGTTAACATGTTTTCTCCAAATTTTTTTTTGATCTTTTGCTCTTTCCAATGAATTTATTGCTTTATTTAAAGTGGTATTTTTCTCAGATTTTGCACCAACACACCACCCCTCAAAAATGATTACATCTGGTTTCTTTTTTAAATCATACCATTTTTTTTTATTAAACCTGTCATCGGTAGCTTTATTAAATGTTGGTAATTTTAACCTTTTAAATTTATTACTTTTTGACTTTCTAAAGAAATTTAACATCATATTTATATCATGTGTTCCAGGAACTCCTCTTGTTAAAAGCATAGGATGAACTCTTTTTGATAATTTTATTCGCTCTTTTCTTGTTTTATAAAAGTCATCTATTGAAATCCTAAAAACATTTAATTTAAAGTATTTAGTCAAAATAATTCTGATTAAAGAACTGATCGTAGTTTTACCGGTTCCTTGACCACCTGCTAAACCCACAAAATAAGGTCTTGTTTTATTTGCTTTTTTATTAATCCAAAAACACAATGGAATTAAGAATGACTTAATCATTCTTTCTTTATTCTTAAATTTATCAGCTTTTGTTTCTTGAGACTTAATGAATTTTAAACAATCTTTTTTTACTCTTACAAAGCATAAACTAAATTGTTGCATGAAAATTATTTTTTATCTAAAGGATGATTTTGACCATCGTTTACAGGGACTTCTTTCATATCAAAAGTATTTATTTCATCAATACACCCAACATTAAATCCTGTCATCGCTGGATTTATTCTCGGGTTGTGATGAGTATAAATTCCACAATCAGAGCAAAAGTAATGTTTGGCAACTTTTGAATGAAATTGATAAAGTTTTAATTTGTCTTCTCCTTTGGTAATTTTAAAATCTTCATTTTTTACCATCGACATGATTGCTCCTTTTCTTTTACAAATAGAACAATTACATTTTATTACTTTAGCTAAATCTCCGTCTAATTTTATTTCTGCTTCAACAGCTCCACAATGACAAATTAATTTTTTCATCTGATAATTTAAACTATCCTTGGTTGAAGTTATCCACAAGCATACAAAATATAGTTTTGATGTTCACGTTTTGATTCACTTTTGATTCAATTACGGACTCAAAATACAACCTCTTGCGTGCATTGTATAAATGGGCTATAAATTAGAACAAAACAAGAACATGAAACTAACTATTCCCTATTATCTACATAAAGCTGGTGCCGGTTTTCCCTCGCCTGCCACTGATTATATCGAAGAAGACATCGATCTGAACATGCACTTAATCAAAAATGTTCCAGCTACTTTTATTATCAGAGTTCAAGGAAAATCCATGGTGGATGTTGGAATTAATGATGGAGACTTATTAGTTGTCGATAAAAGTTTAAAACCAAAAAACTTTTCAACTGTTATTGCAAATGTTCATGATGAACTTGTGGTTAAAACTTTAGTTCAAGAAAGAGATAAAAAATTTCTATCATCTGGGTCTAAAGATTTTTCTAATAGAATTTTAATTAACGAAGAAGAAGATGTTTTTATCTGGGGGGTTGTGACTTATGTCATCCATTCTACGTACTAAAAAAATAGGCTTAGTTGATTGTAATTCTTTTTACGTTTCATGTGAAAGATTATTCAATCCGAGAATAAGAAAAAAACCTGTGGTTGTTTTATCAAATAATGATGGTTGTATAATTTCTAGATCCAATGAAGCAAAAGCTTTAGGAATTAAAATGGGTGAACCTTATTTTAAAGCAAAAGATATTATTGTTAAAAATAAAGTTGAAGTTTTTTCATCAAACTATTCTTTATATGGAGATTTATCTAGAAGGGTAATGAGAACACTTAAAAGATTTAATACTGAAATAGAAGTTTACTCAATTGATGAAGCATTTATAGATTTATCTAACTTTCCAGACTCTGATGTTGAAAAAGTTGGGAGAGAAATTAGGGAAACAGTTTTACAATGGACAGGTATTCCAACTAGTATTGGAATTGCTAAAACTAAGACTTTAAGCAAAGTTGCAAATCATATTGCGAAGAAAAAACAATCAGGTGTTACCAGTTTAATTGGTATTGAAAACTTAGATCCTATTTTAGAAAAAATTGAAATCAACGATGTGTGGGGTGTTGGCAGACAGCTTACGAAGTTTTATCAAAAAAACGGAATTTATAATGCAAAACAACTTAAAAATAAATCAAATACATGGATCAAAAAATGTTCCAATGTTTTAAGTTCTAGGACTGCAATGGAACTTAGGGGAGTGCCATGTATTGGTTTAGAGACAACACAAACGAAAAGAAAGAGCTGTGTAGTTTCAAGATCATTTGGAAAAAGAATTGAAAAATTTCAAGAATTAAAAGAAGCGGTTGCAAACTATTGTTTAAATGCATCTGAGAAAATTAGATCAGAGTCTTTAGTTGCAAAAGCAATTACAGTTTTTGTCAGAACTAGTCCTTTTCAAAGAGACTATGGTTATTATTCAAATGCAAAGACGATTGATTTTCCTATTGCAACAAATAATAGTATTGAAACTGTTAAAACTGCAGTTTCAATTTTAGAAAGTATCTTTAAGAATGGTTATCGTTACCAGAAAGCAGGGGTTATGCTTACAGGATTGCGTAATGATGATGGAAGAAAAAATTTATTTTCATCGGAAAAAGACGAAAAAATAAAAACTTTAATGCAATCAATTGACAATACCAACTATAGATATGGAAGATCTACACTAAGTCTTGCAAGTGCAGGCGTTCATAAAAAATGGAATATGAGAAGACAATATTCTTCTAAGATAGATACAGCTGATTTTTACTGTCTGCCAACAATTAGGGCTGTCTAAAAAAATTATCAACCAGTGTTTTTCATTGCAGCTGAAATACCAGCTATGGAAGTTAGCAACGCATCATTTAAATACTGCTTATTTTTAGGATTTTTATTGACTTGAAGTTTTTTAATCACGGTAGGTTGAATAATATTTAATACCTCAGAGTATATACTTCTAGCTATAATTGGAGATCTAAATTGTTTTCTAATCATAGCAATCTCTTTAGGCGTAATTTTTTTATTCAATTTTTTAATAACATCAAATTGAAATCTAAGTTTCTTTCCAACTCTCTTTAAACTATCGTCTGCTAAATATTCTTCGTATATTTTTGATATTTCAGGATCAGCTTTTGCAATAACCATGTCTAGCGTATCAAGCATAGAATTAAAAAATGGCCAATTTTTCTCCATATCCAATAGAGTTCTTCTAAATTTATTTATGTAGGAATATCTTAAAGCCTCAGCACTCCCAAGCCATGCTGGAAGCATAAGTCTAATTTGTGTCCATGCAAAAACCCAGGGTATTGCTCTTAAACTTTTTATATTATCAACATTTTTTCTTTTTGATGGTCTCGAGCCTATTGAAAGTTTTCCAAGCGCCTTGTGAGGAGTGACTGTTTCAAAGTATTTAATAAATTCTGAACTTTGATTTATATTTTTTCTATAAGAGCTTTTTGATATGTCTGACATTTTTTCGATAAGGTTTCTCCAATTATTTTTTGGGGACGGTGGTGGATTTAAAGTAGCTTCAGTTACAGCACCTATATAGCTACACAAATTATAATTAGCTAAGGGTTCATAGCCATATTTTTGCTGAATAACTTCACCTTGATCAGTAATTCTAATTTTACCGTTAACAGAGTTGGGAGGCAAAGATCTGAGAGTTGCTTGAATTGGACCACCACCTCTTCCTGCGGATCCGCCTCGGCCATGAAAAAAAATTACCTCTATTTTAAATTTCTTTGCCAAATTCACTATTTCCTCTTGGGCCTTATACTGATGCCAGCTAGCACATATTTTTCCAGCGTCCTTACTGGAGTCTGAATACCCAATCATCACCTCTTGTTTATTATTAATTAATTTTCTATACCATTTTTGTGAAAATAAAGTCTGCATTATTGATCTTGAATTAATAAGATCATCCAAAGTTTCAAATAAAGGAACCACTCTTAATTTATCTTTAATTTTTGCCTCCTTCTGCAAAAATACTACAGATAATATGTCAGAAGCTGAGGTTGTCATTGATATAACATAGGCTCCTAAACTTTCACTAGGCTCATTAGCTAGAATTTTAAAAGTAGACCAAACTTCTTTATTTTCTTTATTTCTTATTTGTAAATCATTTATTTGATTTTTTTTTGTAAGAATATGTTTTTTTAGGAATTCTATTTTTTTATCTTCACTAAATTTTAAATAACTTTTATTATATTTTCTTTTTACAAATTCATTTATCAATTGACTGTGTCTAGAAGACTCTTGTCTGATATCTAATCTTGCTAAATTAATACCAAAACATTTAGCTCTTCTCATCAAATCTAACAACTCACCACTAGCTATATTTTCGTTTTGGTTTTGCTCAAGAGACTCTCTTACTACTCTTAAGGGTTTTAATATTTCTTCTCGAGAACTTACTAATTCTTTATGATTTAAAGGTTTTTTATTGACTAAATGTTGTTCAATAGATCTATGAGTTAATCGAATTTTATCTCTTAAAGGTCTTAAAAAAACTCTATAGGGCTCAAACGATTTTCCGACTTTTTTTTGAATTTTTTTTGAACATTTTTTCATAGAATAAGACCTTATTATTTTTGTAAGAGCTTTCTCATATAATTTTGCAGCTTCCCATCTAGATAATAGAATTACTTTTCTTGTAACATCAGCAGTTACATTTGGATTACCATCTCGATCACCTCCCATCCATGACCCAAATACTATTGGGTTAAAATTCTTTGGTAAATTTTTACCCATATTTTTTACAAATATAGAGTTTAATTTTCTGTATACTTTTGGAACTGTATCCCACAAACTATCTTCAATTATAGCGAGTCCCCACCTAGCTTCATCAAAGGGTGATGGTCTTACTCTTTTTAAATCATCCGTATTCCAAATAACTGTCAATTCATCAAAAAGTTCTTTGTCGAGTGTTTTCAATTTTGATGGAAAATTTTTTAACAACTCCCTTTGCTCAAGTATCTCAATAATCCTATGATGCTTTTGAATTAAAGTTCTTCTTTTGACCTCAGTAGGATGGGCAGTTAAAACAATACCGATATTTAAGTTTTTAGCTAAATTATAAATTGCATTTTTTGAAATATTTTTTTTCTTAAATAGATCTTCAAAAATTTCTTCAATAAATAAATTCTGTTTATTTGATTTTTTTTTGTTATTTTCATATTGATTTAGGCTTCTGGAAGCATCAACTAATTCTGCTAAATTTATAAAATTCATAAAATGTGAAAATGCTCTTGTTAATTTAAAAGTATTTTGTGGATTAATTTTTTTTATGGCGGCAATAACTTTACTATTCAATTTTTTTTGATTAGGATTTTTTTTATTTGCTTTTGATAATTTTCTAACATTTTCTACTAAATCAAAAAACTTTGAACCCTCCTGAGTAGCTATTACTTTTCCAAGGGTGTCTCCTAAGTATTTTACATCTTCTCTTAGAAGTTTTGTTGGAATTCTCTCATAATATAGATCTTTTTTTTTCATTTTATTTTTTCAATATCTTTTATTTGACTTAAAGAGTTTTTGAATTCCTCCATATTTTCTCTCAATGCTAAATTTGAAACTGAATAGACAGCTATTAACAATAAAATTAAAGGTATTGAAGTGATTATAGAAGCATTACTTTTTATCAGCAAAATATATATGATAATGAAGAACGCTGATCGGATTAGAAAAGTTTTTCTAAAAACACTCATAATTGCTAGTGAATGTTTAATTAAATTTATAAAACTCATTTTGGATGGCCCATAATATCTTGCTCCTCTTACTGAAGGAATTGGCGTCAAATTATCATGAACTTTTTTTAGTGAGCCAGAAAAACTATTCCAAGTAGCTTTTTCTTTAACTAATTTCTCAACAGTTGATTTAGGAAGGCAAGTATAGTTACCAAACTTTATTGACTTACCTGTAAAGCTGAATGTTATTATTTTATGAAGCTGATAGCAAATTTTAAAAATTGTTCCTTCAGATCTTCTAACTCTTTCCCCCACAAAAGTTTTTCCTTTAAAGTTTTTTGCTTGATCTAAAAAATCTTTAATTTCCTCCGGTCTATCCTCTCCGTCCCCATCCATTGGAATAACATAATCAAAATCCTCTTTTTCAAAAGTATATTTTAATCCTGAAGCAATAGACCTTGCATGTCCTTGGTTTTTTTTCATATTTAGAATTTTAATTGAGTCAATATTTTCCAAATTTTTTTTATGATCTAAAAGATCATGATTAGAAGCATCGTTGATAATGATTATGGAAATTTTAAATTCTTTATTTAGATTTAAACTATTTATTTCATCTAATAGTCTAAAAGTAGATTTCCAATCATTATAGACAGGGATTAATATCTTAATATTCATAAAATAATTTTCTTTAATATCTACCCATACATATTTCATCTACACAGATAAATTGTGAAGAGTTTTTTATTATTTTTTCGTTTGTAAATCCTTCCCATACCGGTCTGGATTTAAGATGATATGAAAGATTTCCTGCCTTCCATTCATCTCCAGTAACAAATTGTATCTCTTTTTCAAAATCTTGGTTCCATATGGCTTGTGTTTTTAAAGCAATGTCCTTTCCAGGATAATCAGTTCTCTTTTCTGTTTGATAAATTGACTCAAATAAATAGATGCTCGGTGATAAGAAGAATAAAAATAAAAAGCCGTATAAGAAAGAATTTATTTTTTTTAAATTAATTTGAGATTTTAATACATAAATAAATAGTACTCCAAAAAATAAATAAAAAGGTGTCATCCACATGGTTCTAATTTTCGAGCCTGTGATTATAGATGTAAGAAGCATCAAAAAAATAGGTAAAATATTAATTGTAATTAAAAAAAGTAATTTTTTATCCTGTAAGTTAAATTTAAATTTAATTTTTTTAATTAATAACCAAATTAAGAAAAAAAATGGAATAAGTATTCCCATTTGTTTGGTAAGAAATATTAATGGATATTTTATATGATTTAAAATATTTGCGTTTTCTAAACCTGTTCTTTGAATACCGTATAAAATTGTTATGAAATTATTTTGAAAAAGCCAAATTAAATGTGGGATTAATAGGACTATAAATACCTCTAAAGTAATCAAATACTTAAAATCAAATTTTTTAGTTTTTTTGAAAAATATCAAATAGACAAATAATAAATCAATTGAAACTAACAAATATACAAAAAGATATTTTGACAAAAAGCCTAGCGCCCCAAATAACCCAACTAAAAAACAGTCTATAAATTTAATGTCTTTCGCGGAATAAATCTTCCAAGAAAAATAAACTACTAGTGCCCAAAATGGAAGTTGGCAGACATTCACATTGAACTCTGGGGTCGTATAGTTATAAAAATAAATTGAAACTAACAAAAATACAGATAATAAACTTAATTTAGTATTTCCTAAAATTTCATGAGCAAATTTAAAAACATAATAAAAAGCAATCCAAACAAATATTTGGCTTAATAGATAGTAAGCCCAATCTTGAGCACCAAAAATTTGAAAAAAGATTTCAGAAAAAAAAGCACTCATTGGTGGATGTTTATTAAATCCCCAATCTAAATTACTACCCCATGCTAGTGCTTCTATTGTATCTAGAGGTAAGTTATTATTTGTTAATGATGGAACCAACGTCCAAATTATTAAATGAGAAATGAGGAAAATAAAAAAAATATTATTTATATTTCTGTTTAAAACATTCATAAGTAAATAATTACAATAATTAACCTTGCTTGACACCTTTATTCTGCTGAATATACTCCCTCGAATTCAATTTGAAATAATGCCTAAAACAAGCAAAGTAAAAAAAAAGACTTCTAAAATTAAGAGTAAAACTAAGAGTAAACCTAAAATAAAAGTTATTAGTAAACCAAAGGTAGTTGTAAAAACTCCAATCAAAATTTCAAAAAATTATATTCCTAAGGATAATGAGAGATATATGTGTGAAAAACATAAGGTATTTTTTAAAATAAAATTACAAGATTGGCGAAAAGAGCTAGTGAAGGCAAATAATGAAGCTTTGTATAATGGGAGTATGGATGATAATAGTATTTCTGCAGACATTGTTGATCAAGCAAGTTCGTATACTGACAAAAATGTGGAAATGAAAGCAATTAATAGACAAATAAAATTAATTTCAGAAATTGATAAAGCTTTAATAAGAATTAAAGATGATACTTATGGTTATTGCCTTGATACAGCTGAGCCGATTGGATTAAAAAGACTTATGGCGAGACCAGTTGCAAAGTATACTATTGCTGCACAAGAAAAACATGAAAAGAATGAAAAAGTTCACGCAGATGACTAGAAAAAATAAAAAAAAGAAAAAAGTCCATAACCCAGTAACTTATTACTTTACGAAAAAGTATATATTTTATTATTATGGTTTTTTTTGGATAATTTTGTTGTTTATTGTATTTAGTTAATGGATACAAAAATAATCTTAATAATTATCATTGTCCTTGCTATAGAGGTCTCGGGTCACGGAATTTTTGCCTCTTTATTTAGATTACTTTCTTCAATGAATTAACATGGTTTAGGTGGTTTCTCGCTTTCATTCATAAATGCAAAGCCTCTTTTAACACCCTCTCTTTCAGAAATTTCCTCATACCATCTAGTGAGATTTTTATAATTTTTAAGTCCAATGTCGTGCCATTCGTGCCTTGCTATCCATGGAAATGTACCGATGTCTGCAATTGTATAATTATCTCCTGATAAATATTTTGATACAGACAACCTATCATCTAATTCTTTGTATATTCTTCTAGAAATTTTGAAATATCTATCTTCACCAAATTTACTTTTTCCAGGATTATAATGATGAAATTGATGGTGTTGGCCTAACATTGGACCCACATATCCCATTTGAGCCATAAGCCATTGATTAATTTCTAATCTTTCCTCGGAATTATAAAATTTTCCACTTAGTTCGGCCAAGTAAATTAATATGGCACCAGACTCAAAAATTGTTTTTTTATTCTTATGATCAATAATTACTGGGATCTTACTTAAAGGACTAATTTTTTTAAAATCTTCTTTAAATTGTTCACCTTTTTCAATATCAACCTTGATTACCTTATAATCAAATTTAATTTCTTCGAGCATAATACTAATTTTTTTACCATTAGGTGTATTAGCTGAAAAAAGATCTATCACTCTTTTTTGCCTAATCTTTTTAATAAATTTTTTGATGTAGTTGTAAATTCAAATCTATATTTTTCATTAGGTCTTGCTAATTTAAAACACGCTCTTGCTGCTAAAGCGCCTTCATGAAACCCTGATAATATTAGTTTTAATTTGCCAGGGTAATTACAAATATCACCTACTGCATAGATACCTTTTTGATTTGTTTCAAATTTTTCAGTGTCCACCTCAATAGTTTTTTTGTTTAGATTGAGTCCCCAATTAGCAATGGGTCCTAATTGCATAATAAGACCAAAAAAACCTAAAACATAATCAGTCTTCAAGTTTTTTATTTCATTATTATCATGTTTGAGATCTATAGTTTCTAGTGTTTGTTCTCCATGCACATTGGCCATTTGATACTTGGTAAAAAGATTTATTTTTCCGCCTTTTTTAAGTTCATACATTTTATCTACTGTTGCTTGTGCGCCTCTAAATTCATCTCGTCTGTGTATCAAGTTAACATGAGACTCTTTTGATAACTCAATAGCCCAATCTAATGCACTATCTCCACCTCCAAAAATTGAAACTGTTTTTCCTTTAAATACGCTCTTATCTTTTACTGAATAAAATAATGATTTATTCTCAAATTTTTCGCATTCTTTTGGTGAAAATTTTCTAGGTTCAAATGATCCAACACCACCTGCAATAATTACATTTGGTGTCAAAAAAGTATGCCCTCCGTTAGTTTTAACTAACCAATTATTGTCTTCTTTTTTTACTTCTTCAACTCTTTCGCTTAAATGAAATTTGATATCAAAAGGTTTTAATTGATTTAACAAATTGATAGTAAGTTCCTCTCCAGTGCACTCTGGTACTGCAGGTATATCATAAATTGGCTTGTCAGGATAAAGTTCGATACATTGCCCACCGATTTTATCTAAATTATCAACAATCTCACAATCTAATCCAATTAATTTTAATTGATGCGCTGTAAATAATCCTGTCGGACCTGCTCCAATAATTAATGCATCAGTTTTATTCATTTAAGCTTGTTTGGATGGTATGTTCACTTCAAGTCCATCAATATCATCTGAAACAATTATTTGACAACTAAGCCTACTATTTGTTTTCGGTTCAAATGCCATATCTAACATATCATCTTCTCCATCTTCTTTCTTTGGAATTTTATTAAACCAATCTTCTTTGACATAAACATGACAAGTTGCACAAGCCATTCCTCCACCACAGTCAGCATCTATACCTGGTATATCATTTTGAACAGCACCTTCCATCACGGTTAAGCCATTTTGAACTTCGATGGTATGTTTTTCATTATCATGGGTGATGTAAATGATTTTAGCCATTAGGGGAATATAGGGCTAAAAAAAAATAGGGCAAGTATGCAAAACATACTCGCCCTATAAATTTAGTTTAAATAGTAATTATCTAGCTCTTGCACCAGCTCCAGAACTCATTGCAGCAGCCCAGATTACTAGACCAAATGCAATTTTGTTAATGAAGTCAGCTAAGTTGTAAACAACGTTTAATGAGTTAGCATCTACACCACCTGTTAGGTAACCAAATACATAACCTAATGGGTAAATTGCCCAACCTACAGTTACAATCATTCTCATTGCACCGAACGCTGTTACTAGAGCTTTGTTTCCACTTTTAGCGGCAGCTCTTCCAGCTTCACCAGAGAATATTTCATAAAGAATGTAGATCCATCCAGCCATACCGATTACAAAACCAAGTGTAGCGTTGATGTATCCAGCTTCTCCTAAATATCCACCGATTAACATTACTAATGAACCGATTAACAATCTCCAGAACATTCCAGAATTTGCTTTTCTTACTGCAACAAGAATTAGGTAAAATTCTACCATCTGTAATGGCACAGTAATTAACCAGTCAATATATCTGTATACTGTTGGTGAGTCACCTGTAGCAACCCATACTTCTCTCATGTACATGTAATGAATGAAAGCAATACCAGTTACAAGACCCGCAACAGTTACTGATGTTTTCCATGCAGGATTAACAGTGCCTCTCTCCATAAAGAAAAAAGCTGTAGCTGCTAACATACCCATTGAAATTATCCAAAAAGATATTCCAACAAAGTCGTCTTGCATCAACATCGTTGCGTCTGCTGCATTAGCAACACCTGCATAACCCACTAGGGCTAAAGTTGCTAGCGCAAACAATTTAAGTTTTTTCATAAAAAACTCCCTCTTTAGTTAGTTTTTACTTTAGTTTATATAAACCATGCCTAAGCTTCCCTAGGCAAAAGTTGTGGTTAAATACCAAATAAAAACACTTAATAGAAGACATAATTGACATTAATTTACATTGATTTTACTCATTTTTTAAAATTAAATACAATTTGTGATTTAAAAACCACAATAATTTAACTATCGAATCAATATTAATATGTCAGATAATTTTAACAATATTTACAAAAGATCTATTAATAATCCAGAGGATTTTTGGAAAGAGGCTTCTGAAGATATTTTTTGGTTTAAAAAACCCACAAAAATTTTAAATAAATCTAACCCTCCTTTTTATAAATGGTTTGAGGATGGAGTTACTAATACTTGTTATAATGCACTGGATATTCATATCGATAAAGGAAATGGAAAAAAAACTGCACTTATCTATGACAGTCCAATAACTGGCAACAAAGATCAATATACATATGAAGAATTAAAAGTAAAAGTCTCTAAATTTGCAGGAGCTTTAGTTAATCAGGGTGTCAATAAAGGTGACAGAATAATTATTTACATGCCAATGATACCTGAGGCAGTCATAGCAATGCTTGCTTGCGCGAGAGTAGGAGCAATTCACTCCGTTGTTTTTGGTGGATTTGCCTCAAATGAGCTTGCTAGTAGAATTGATGACAGTAAAGCAAAAATATTAATTACTGCATCATGTGGTTTTGAGCCTGGGAGAACAGTTGAATATAAACCCTTAGTAGATGAAGCAGTTAAACTAGCAAATCACAAAATTGAAAAATTAATTTTGTTTCAACGAAATGGTCACGAGGTAAAATTAAGATCACCTAAGGAAATTAGCTGGGATGAAGCAATATCGAATGCAAAAGAGACTAATTGTGTTGAAATGAATTCAAACGAATTTGCGTATATACTTTATACATCAGGTACAACAGGAACCCCTAAGGGAATAGTAAGAGATATTGGTGGACATATAGTTGCTTTAAAATGGACTATGAAAAATATTTATAATATCGATGAGGGAGATACTTGGTGGTCAGCAAGTGATATTGGTTGGATCGTTGGACATTCTTATATTGTTTATGCTCCATTATTTAAAGGGTGTGCCACTGTTCTATTTGAAGGTAAGCCTGTTGGTACTCCAGATGCTGGGGCCTTTTGGAAAATAATTTCTGATTATAAAGTTAAATCTTTGTTTACAGCACCAACAGCTTTTAGAGCAATTAAAAAAGAGGACCCTGATGGTAAATTCTTTACTAAGTATGATTTGAGCAAATTCGAAAGTCTTTTTCTAGCAGGTGAAAGAGCAGATCCTGATACAATAAAATGGGCTGAAAATTTATTGAAGGTCCCAGTAATTGACCATTGGTGGCAAACTGAAACTAGTTGGGCAATAAGCTCAAATTGCACAGGAATTGAAATGATGAAAACAAAATATGGATCTGCTTGTAAAGCTGTGCCAGGTTATGATGTAAAAATTATAAAATCTGATCAAACTTTAGCAAAACCAAATGAAATGGGAGACATTGTTGTTAAGCTGCCTTTACCTCCAGGGACTTTTCCAACCCTTTGGAACGCTGATCAAAGATATAAAGAAAATTATATGTCTAATTATGAAGGATATTATCAAACATATGATGCAGGTCATATCGATGAGGATGGCTACATTTGGATAATGTCCAGGACTGATGACATAATAAATGTAGCTGGACATAGATTATCTACAGGTGCAATTGAGGAAGTTTTGTCTGAGCACCAATCAGTTGCTGAATGTGCGGTTCTTGGAATTTCAGATAAACTTAAAGGGCAGCTACCAATAGGATTAGTTGTTTTAAAATCGGGTGTTAATAAAAGTAGTAATGAAATTTCAAAAGAATGTATTCAAATGGTTAGAGAAAGGATTGGTCCAGTTGCAGCATTTAAAGTTGCTATAGTTATTAAGAGACTTCCCAAAACTAGATCTGGTAAAATTTTGAGAGGAACAATTAGAAAAATAGCTGATAAAGAGGAATATAAAATGCCACCTACCATAGATGATCCAGCGATTTTAGATGAAATAAAAACTGATCTAATGAATAATAATATTTTAAAGTAGTGATAAAAACTTACTTGTTTCTCTTTGGAGCTATTTTTTGTGAAGTTGCGGGTACAATGTTGTTACCAACATCACAAAATTTTTCAAAATTCATGCCTACGTTTGCTTTAGTTATCTTCTATCTAACTGCATTTTATCTTTTAACTTTTGTAGTTAATAAATTACCAATCGCAATTGTTTATGCAACTTGGAGCGGCCTTGGCATATTCACAATTGCAATATTAGGTTATATCTTTTTTAAACAAACTTTAGCTTGGCAATCTATTTTGGGATTATTTCTAATTGTAATAGGTGTAATTCTAGTCAATACATTTTCTGTAAATAATTTATAAATTTAGAGAAATGAAATTTAATTTACTAATAACAGGTGGTCTAGGTTATATAGGTTCTTTTACGGCAAAAAACTATCTAAAAAAAACAAGAAAAAAATTAACTGTAGTCGATAATTTATCTCGAGGTAATTTATTTGCTAAAAAATATTCAAGTAATAATATTTTAGATATTTCAAATAATAATTTGAAAAAAATTATTGAAAAGAAAAAAATTAATACGATTATTCATCTAGCTTCATTCACTTGTGTGAGAGAAAGTATAAGAAAAAAAAATAAATATCTCAAAAATTTCAAGTCACAGATAAAATTTATTAAGAATATAAAAAAAACAAATGTGAAATATTTTATTTTTTCAAGTTCACTATCAGTATTTGAAAAGAACAAATTTAAAAAAAATCTCTCTCCTTATTCTATGTACAAATTAAAAATTGAGAAATATCTTGAAACTCTTTCATCTAAAAATTTCAAGGTAATTATTTTAAGGTATCCAAATATTATTGGATCTGATCCACAGGGTGAGCTTGGAGAAAAAAATGAATTTATTAGTAGAATAGTTCCCATATTCTATAAAAATCTATTAAAGATGAAAAAAAATATTCTTTATTACGATTATAACAAAAAGATTTATCCTTATAGGAATTATATGCACGTTAATGATATTGCCAACATTAATTTAAAAGTTGTCGAAAACTTAGATAAATTTAAAAATAATTACCAGATCTTTAATATTAAAAATAAAAAAGAATATTCAAATTTCGAAGTTTTGGATTCTTTATCAAAAATAATGAAAAAAAAACCACTTATAGATTTAAAACAAATAAATAATAAAGAAAGTATTAACCAAGTCATTAACTCAAAAAATGACATTTTAAGAATAATTAAATACAGTCTTAAATATAAAGACTTAAAAAAAATTTTACAAACAAACTTAAAATGGTTCAAAAAAATATATTAGTAAGTATTTTAATTAATAATTATAATAATCAAAAGTTTATAAAAAAAAGTATTATTAGTTGCTTAAACCAAACATATAAAAATTTAGAAATTATAATATTCGACGATAATTCAACTGATAACTCTAAAAAAATTATAAGAAAAATAAAGAATAAAAAAATAAAAAGAATCTTCAATTCTAAAAAAAAGATTAGATCTTCAGCATTAAATCAACTCAATGCGATTAATAAATCTTTCTCAAAGTCTAAGGGTGATATCATTTTTTTGCTTGATAGTGATGATTATTTTCTCAAAAATAAAATAAAATTTTTTGTGGACTTATTTAACAAAGAAAAAAAGCTTAATTTTATTCAAGACAATCCAATATATTATTATCCAAACAAAAATTTGAAAGTTGAAAAGAAACTTAAAAATAAATTCTTCACATTACATACTTGGCCATACTTTAATCCCACAAGCACTATGGTCTTTAAGAGAAATTTTTTAAAAAAATTACTTAAAGATATATCTTTTTCAAATAATAATTTCAAAAGAATGTTTTTTGATGCAAGAGCATTTATTTATATTTATTTTTTTGAAAAAAATTACCTATGTCTGAGAAAGTCTCTAACAGTTTATACTCAAAATATATATGGTGATACAATTAAGAATTATGAAAAAAAAAATTTAAATTGGTGGGCGAGAAGGTTTGAATACCATACATATGTGAAAAAATTATTTTTAAAAAAAAAAAAATTTCATTTTAAATTTATTGATTATTATCTTACCTATCTAATCAAGGTTTTATTTTGATGTAATTAATTAAATACTAATGGCTTACCTTTGGGCTCACCAATTATTTTACCATTTTTCATTTTAATTTTTCCATCAATAATTGTAGCTACTGGTGTTCCATTAAATTCAAATCCATTAAAGGGTGTCCATTTACATTTACTCTCAATATTTTCATTTTTAACTTTAATTTTTTTATTCATGTCTACAATTGTGAAATCAGCATCATATCCCTCTTTTATAAAACCTTTATTCTGAATTCCAAAAATTTTTATTGGATTTTCACATACTAGATTTACTAGTTGAGATAGCGATAACTTTCCATGATTTACATGATCTAACATTACTGGCATGAGCGTTTGAACACCTGGCATTCCTGATGGAGAACTAGGGTATTCCTTATCTTTATTCACTTTTAAATGTGGTGCGTGATCTGAACCAATTGTATCATTCAAATTATTTTTCACTGCATACCACAATCGATCATAATGAGACTTATCTCTTATTGGAGGATTCATTTGAGCATACGTCCCAAGTTTATTATAACAGTCAGGTGCATAAATTGTTAAATGTTGAGGAGTGATTTCAAATGTTATATTTCCTTTGTGTTGAGATAAGAAATCTACTTCTTGTTTAGTAGTAATATGTAATACATGTGCTTTTTTATTATATTTTTTTGCAAGCCTCACTATTCTTCTTGTAGATGAAATTGCACACTCCTCACTTCTCCAAATAGGATGGGAGTGCACATCACCATTTTTAATTAATTTTTTATTCTTATTTAAAATTTCTTCATCCTCTGAATGAACGGCTACTACCTTTGAGCTATTCTGAAAAACTTTATCAATATCCTCCTCTAGTGCGACTAAAAGATTGCCTGTTGAGGAACCTACAAATAATTTGATCCCACAACATCCCTCTAAATTTTTTAACTCTGTAAGTTGACTTACATTGCCTGCTGTTGCACCAAAATAGAAAGCGTAATTACAGTACATTCTATCTTTAGCAAGATCTAATTTTCTTTGAAATTCTTTTAAGTTTGAAGTTGGTGGGTTAGTATTCGGCATTTCGAATACCGCGGTGATACCTCCGGCGACGGCAGCCCTACTTCCGGAATGAAGATCTTCCGTGTCTGTTGAACCAGGCTCTCTGAAATGTGTTTGAGTATCTATACACCCGGGTAAAACTATTTGGCTTTTTGCATCATAAACTTCTTTTGTCTCTCCTGATACTTGGCCAATTTTGGATATTTTACCATCTTTAATGGCAATATCATTATTCTCTAGCTTCCCGTTAATATAACATTCTCCATTTTTAATTATTAGATCTAACATTTGTAAAAAAAGCTATTATATTAAATTCATTGATCAATCAAATATGAATAATAGTGTTTATATATTAGAAGATAGGGCCATACTTTATGTGAATGGCCGAGATAGTAGAGGGTTTTTACAAAATTTGATCAGTAATGACATTAACAAAGTTAATGATAATTCAAGCTGTTTCGCCTCATTATTAACTCCTCAAGGTAAGTTTCTTTATGAATTCATAGTTGTTAAGCATAAAACAGGTTTCTTTATTGATTGCGAGAAATCTCAATCTGAGGAAATAGTAAAACAATTAAATCTATATAAAATAAGATCAAAGGTAGAAATTCTTAATCTTAGCAATGAATTTGTCGTTGCGAGTTTTAGTTATGAAAAATATTTAACAATAGATAACTCAAAAGATATTCTTGGTTTTACAATAAAATATAGAGAAGATCCATTGGTTCTAGATCCAAGGAATAAAAATTTGGGTGCTCGATTAATAATCAATTTAGAAAAACTTTATCTATCTCTGAAGAAACTTGAATTAAAGAATAATAAGATTGAGGACTATTATCATCAAAGTCATAAACTTGGGATTGTTCCAAAGAATTTGAATAAGTTAAAAAATAAATTATTTGGAATTGAGTGTAATTTTGAGGAACTTAATGGTATTGATTTTAAAAAAGGGTGTTATGTAGGACAGGAAAATACTGCTCGAATTAAACTTAAGAATAAACTTACTAAAAGGCTATTGCCAGTTGAAATAATTGATGGAAAACTCGATGAGGGTGAAACGGTATATTATAACAATTTTGAAATCGGAAAAATTTTGATAAATGAGGAATATCCATTTGCTTTGATAAAATTTTCAAATGAAAATTTCAAAAAAGACCTTACTTTAAAAAGTAAAAATGGTTCATTTAAAATATTTGTGCCTGAATGGCTTAAGATTTGAGTTTTTGGTGCGGCCAGAGAGACTCGAACTCTCATGGACTCGGTCCACACGGCCCTCAACCGTGCCTGTCTACCAATTTCAGCATGGCCGCAAATATGACCCACATTAAATCAATGACAAGTAGGTTTCAAATTGATAAATTTTAATTATGAATTTTAATCAAGAAGTAAAGTTAGCAACTGATCAAATTTATAAGAAGATTTCAAAAGTTATGCCTGAGATTGAATGGGCAGTTCATGCTCCTTATATCCATAAAATTAATAAATTAAAAAAAGAAAAAAATGCTGTAATACTTGCTCATAACTATCAAACTCCAGAAATTTATCATGGCATTGCAGATTTTTCTGCAGACTCTTTGGCTCTTGCTGTTGAAGCATCAAAGACCTCGGCAGATATAATTATAATGGCCGGAGTTCACTTTATGGCTGAGACTGCAAAATTAATGAGCCCAAATAAAAGAGTTTTATTACCAGATATGAAAGCTGGTTGTTCATTATCCTCTTCAATTACTGGTAAAGATGTAAGATTATTAAAAAAAAAGTATCCCGGAGTTCCTGTCGTTTCGTATGTAAATACATCTGCTGATGTAAAAGCAGAAACAGATGTGTGTTGTACTTCTGCTAATGCAGTTAAAATTGTAAAATCCTTAGGTGTTAAAAAAGTTATTTTTTTACCTGACGACTATTTAGCTAAATACGTTGCTTCACAAACTGATGTTGAAATTATCTCATGGAAGGGAATTTGTATTGTTCATGATCAATTCAATGAAAAAGAGATTAAAAATATAAGGAAAAATAATCCTGGGATTAAAATAATTGCACACCCAGAATGTCCTCCAGAAGTGATTAAAGCAAGTGATTTTGCAGGATCAACATCGGGAATGATTAATTATGTTAAAGATAATCAGCCGAAAAAAGTAATGATGGTAACTGAATGTTCTATGAGTGATAACATTCAAGTGGAAAATCCAAACGTAGAATTTATAAGGCCATGTAATATGTGTCCACATATGAAGAAAATTACTTTGCCTAAAATTTTAGACTGTTTAGAAAATGAAACAGGTGAAATTATCATGGACCGAGAGACGATTGACAAAGCTAGATTGTCAGTAGAAAAAATGGTTGCTATCGGTAGATAACACTTCGTGTCAAAAATTAAATTAAGTGAAAATTTTATTAAAGATAGAGTAAAACTTGCACTTACCGAAGATTTGTATCCTTACGGAGATATAACATCTAACCTCCTAAATGATAACAAGATTGTTCAAGCAAAAATAATTTCTAATCAAAAAGCAGTTGTTGCAGGTTTGCTATTTGTAAAACAATCTTTTAAGCAAGTTGATAAAAAAACAAAGTTTATAATAAAAAAAAAAGATGGGTCCACAGTCAAAAAAAATTCTGTAATAGCAATAATAAAAGGCAGGGCTAATTCTATAATGATTGCAGAAAGGGTTGCATTAAATTTTTTATCCCATATTTCAGGAATAGCTACAAAAACAAATCAATTTGTAAAACTAGCTGGAAAAAAGTGTAAAATTTGCTGTACCAGAAAGACTTTGCCGAATTACAGAGTTATTCAAAAATATGCAGTTAAATTGGGAGGCGGTACAAATCATAGATTTAATTTGAGTGATGAATTTTTGATTAAAGATAATCATATTGCTAGTTCTGATTTAAGAGAATTAGTCTTATTGGCAATAAAAAATAAAAGAGGAAAAAAAATTACAGTTGAGGTGGATAGTTTAAAGCAATTGAAAAAGATTATTGGACTAAAATTTAACACTATTTTGTTTGATAATATGAGTATTAAAAATCTTAGAAAAGGTGTAAAGCTTGTTAAAAAATATTATGAGATAGAAGCTTCAGGAAATATAAATCTTAAAACTGTAAAATCTGTTGCTACAACTGGGGTAAATAGAATTTCGGTTGGAAGCATTACTCATAGTGCCCCAGCTATAGATTTCAAACTTCAAATCTAGATTATAAGATTTTTTTTAATTTTTATTTTTCAAAAGCTCAGCCTGTGCCGCTGCTAATCTAGCTATAGGAACTCTATAAGGTGAACAGGAAACATAATTAAGCCCAGCTTTTGAACAAAATTTAATACTCTTTGGATCACCGCCATGTTCACCACATATACCTAATTTAATTTTTTTATTTTGTTTTTTTCCTTTAGAAACCGCTATTTCGACTAAATCTTTCACTCCGTCATCAATGGATACAAACGGGTCAATAGTAAAAATCTTGTTATCTATATAATCATTTAAAAATTTACCACTATCATCTCTACTTATTCCAAAAGTTGTTTGTGTTAAATCATTAGTGCCAAAACTAAAGAATTCAGCATGTTTTGCAATATCATCAGCCTTAATTGCTGCTCTAGGTAACTCAATCATTGTACCCACAAGAAATTCAATTTTAGTTTTATTTTCTTTTTGAACTTTTCTTGCAGTGTTAATTACTAAATCTTTCATTATTTTAATCTCGGCTTCGGTTGAAACTAAAGGAATCATTATCTCGGGAAAAGCAAATTTTTGTTTGTTTTTTTTTAAGTCTGCAAGAGCCTCGAATATCGCTCTACATTGCATCTCATAAATTTCAGGAAATGAAATGCCAAGTCTACAACCTCTATGTCCTAACATTGGATTTTGTTCATGAAGTTCTTCTATTCTGCTTTCAATATCTTTTTTGTCTGATCCAACAACATTAGCTACTTCTGAAATTTCTTTATCAGATTTCGGTAAAAATTCATGTAATGGTGGATCTAATAATCTTACAGTAACTGGAAGCCCATGCATAATTTTGAATATCTCCATAAAATCTTTTTTTTGATGTGGTAGAATTTTTTTTAAAGCATTAGATCTATCATCTAGCGTTTTTGATAAAATCATTTCTCGTACTGATAAAATTCTTTCTTCATCAAAAAACATATGTTCGGTCCTACAAAGTCCAATTCCCTCTGCACCAAAATCTCTGGCTGTTTTAGTGTCTAGAGGAGTCTCAGAGTTAGTTCGTACCTTAAGTTTTCTAATTTTATCGGCCCAGCTCATCAATTTTGAAAAATCTCCTGATATCTCAGGTTTTATAGTCGGAACTGTACCTAAAATTATTCTTCCCGTAGAACCGTCAATAGTAATTGTTTCACCTTCTTTGATCTCAGCCGAAGATGTTTTAAAAACTTTTTTATCATAATTAATTTCAATTTCGCTTGAACCAGAAACACAAGGTCTTCCCATTCCCCTAGCTACAACAGCTGCATGACTAGTCATACCTCCTCTTGAAGTTAAAATTCCCTTCGCAGCATGCATTCCTTGAATATCTTCTGGAGAAGTTTCAACTCTAACTAAGATTGTATCTTGCATCATATCATTAAATCTTTCAGCCTCCTCTGAAGTGAAAACTACTTTTCCACTTACTGCACCAGGAGACGCCGGAAGACCGTTTGCTATAACCTTGATTGAACTTTTTTCATCTAAAGTAGGATGCAAAAGCGTGTCTAAAGAGTTAGGATCAACTCTTAAAACAGCATCATTTTTATTGATTAACTTTTCTCTAACCATATCAACAGCGATTTTTACTGCTGATTTTGATGTTCTTTTTCCAGATCGAGTTTGTAATATCCAAAGTTTATTTCTTTCAACAGTAAACTCTACATCTTGCATGTCCTTATAATGTTTCTCGAGTTTTTTTAAAATTTTATATAATTCGTGATATACTTTCGGCATTGATTCTTCCATAGATACATCATTAACTTTTGCCTCTTTTCTTGCCTTCTTTGTAATATACTGGGGAGTTCTTGTTCCAGCTACAACATCTTCTCCTTGGGCATTAATCAAATATTCTCCATAAATATCATTAGATCCATCTGAAGGGTTTCTGGTGAAGACAACTCCTGTTGCACAATCATTACCCATATTTCCAAAAACCATAGATTGCACATTAACAGCCGTTCCCCATTCAGAAGGAATTTGATTCAACTTTCTGTAAACTTTCGCTCTTTTGCTTTCCCAAGATAAAAATACAGCACATATTGCACCGAATAATTGATGATAAACATCTTGAGGAAAATCTTTACTGGTCTTTTCTTTAACTAAATCTTTAAAATCATTTATTAACCCATCCCAATCCTTTTCATCAAGATCCGTATCTAGCAGTACACCTTTTGTTAATTTATAATTTTCTATCAATTCTTCAAAATTGTAACTTTCAACACCCATGACTACATTCCCGTACATTTGAATAAACCTTCTATAACTATCTTTCGCAAATCTTCCGTTTGATGTTTTGTTGGCCAAAGCAACCACTGTTTTATCGTTTAGTCCTAAATTCAGAATTGTATCCATCATACCTGGCATTGAAACTCTTGCTCCAGATCGAACTGATAAAAGAAGAGGATTTTTTGAATCTCCAAATTTTTTTGATACATCTTCTTCTAATGTTTTAATTTCTTTTTTTATTTGGCTAATTAATTTGGAATTTAATTTTTTTTTATCCTTATAAAAAATTTCGCACACCTTTGTTGAGATAGTAAAACCAGGAGGTACTGGTAAACCCATTCTTCCCATTTCAGATAAATTTGCACCTTTTCCACCCAAAAAATTTTTTGGATCTTTTGTTTTTTTTGATTCTTTTGATTTAAAATTAAGAATTAACTTATTCATTATGAGCTTTTAAAAATCGAAAATTTATATAATTTTGAAACGTTTTACATAACATATTAATAAGTTCCAAACGATTTTTTCTTAAAGTTTCATTATCCTCATTAACTTTTACATTATCAAAAAATTCAAAAACTTCTTTTTTAGTTTCAGCTAAAATTGATAATGATTTTTCACAATTTTCATCACTGTTTATGGCAGAGTAATATTTTTTAATATCATTAATTTTTTTATATAAGTTTTTTTCAAAATCACTTTTAAAAATACCAGGATCAGTTGTATCATTTATTTCAATCTCGTTATTTTTCATCTCATGATCTAAAATGTTTGATGCTCTTTTATAACTTGAATTGATGTCTATACCAATTTGGGTGTTAATTACCTTATTAAGACATTTTGCTTTTTCAAAAGATGAAAATAAATTATTTAATGAAAATGATGATAAAGTCGCCTCAATTATATCGTAACGTATTTCTTTGTCTTTAAGATAGTATCTAAATCTATCTTTTAAAAAATCCTGTAATTCTTTTTGTAAATTTTTGTTTTCAAGATTGTATCCCTGGTCATCGTAAAGGCGTGAGGAATAATTCAAAAGATCATTTATTTTCAAATTCTTTCTATTTTCTATAGTGGTTCTTATTATACCGAGAGCAACTCTCCTCAATGCTAATGGGTCCTTTGAACTTGTAGGTTTCTCGTTAATACCAAAAAAACCAACTAAGGTATCAATCTTATCTGTAATTGATAACGTGACACTGAGTGGTTTTTTTGGAACAATTGAATTGAGTCCAATTGGTAAATATTGCTCAGAGATAGCTAAGGAAATATCTTTATCAAATCCTTGATATTCAGAAAAGTACCCTCCCATAAGTCCCTGAAGTTCAGGAAATTCACCAACAAGATCAGAAGTAAGATCAGTCTTACAAATTGATGCTAACAATTCTACTTTCTCTTTACTAATTAACAATTCATCTGAAATCATTCCACCAATTTTTCTCATTCGTTGAACTTTGTCAAAATAAGATCCAAGCCCTTTAAAAAAATTCATTGATTTTAATTCTGACACCTTTTTTACTAAATTTTGAGTTTTATCTTTATTCCAAAAAAATTCTGCATCACTTAATCTTGCATCAACTACCCTTTCATTACCTATTTTAATGAGACCTTTTTTGTCTTTTTTATTTGTTACAATTAAAAATTCATTTGTAATTTCATTTTTATCATTAAATGTTGGAAAATATTTCTGGTGAGACTCCATTGTT
Source organism: uncultured Pelagibacteraceae bacterium (assembly GCA_902579925.1). Lineage (GTDB taxonomy): Bacteria > Pseudomonadota > Alphaproteobacteria > Pelagibacterales > Pelagibacteraceae > Pelagibacter. The sequence continues at coordinate 7,330 of CACHIS010000002.1, read as the reverse complement.
AGGGTCAAAATCTCTTTAGGAACCGATAAAAATTTTTTATCAAATTTGCACAATAAAACATTTGGGCTATCTACTAAATTTACAACCTCATCCATTAATTTAGGATTTTCATTAATTTTTAACCTTTTTTTCCCTAATATCTTTAAAAAAGATTTATTGATTATTTTTAATCTTTTATTTTGATTAACGATAACTCCATTATCTTCAAAAAATTTTTCATATTTCTTAAAATTTTCAAAAGATCTTTTTTTTTCCTCAAAATCTTTATCTGAAAAAGTCAAATTAGAGGAAGCTAAATGATGAAATTTAAAACTTAAAATTTTTTTATCAAATATTGATAAAATTGATTTTAATGGTCTTCCCCAATTTAAATCAAATTCACCCCATTTCATTGATTTTTTCCATTGATAGTTACTCAAAATTTTTGGAATGAATTCAGTAAGTAAATCATGTGTTTTTAATGAGGTTTTTAAAGTTTTGTAAAAATAAAATTCGTCCTTCTCGGTTTTTTTTTTAAATAAATCCTTTTTGTTAATTTTGTTTGATCTCAAAAAACCCTCCAACGCTTGTTCAGGAGCGCTAGTTTTAGGGCCTCTAATCTCTTTAGATTTAATTTTAATTTGTTTATCTAGGCCTTCAAAAACTAGAACTAACCTATTTGGAGTTGAAAAAGAAAAATTTTTTTTTGATCTTATTGATTTTTCCTCAAATAAATTTTTAAAATCTTCTAAAATTTTTTCTCTTAAATTTTTTTGAAGCCCGGCAGGAATTTCTTCACTAAATAGCTCTAAAAAAAATTCTGACATTCTATGTTTGCGACTGTACCCAAATTGTAGCAGCTTGTTTTGTGATTTCTCTTATTCGACTAATATATTCTGCCCTTTGCGCAACACTAATTGCTCCACGAGCATCTAATACGTTAAATATATGACTAGCTTTCAAACACTGATCGTATGCAGGTAAAGATATATTTTTTTCAACTAATGATTTTGCTTCACTCTCATGCATATCAAATATTTTAAATAAATTTTCTGTATTAGCATGCTCAAAGTTATAAGCTGAAAATTCTTTTTCTGATTGATGAAAAACTTCCCTGTAGTCAACACCCTCATCATTCCAAACTAAATCATAAACATTTTTTTTCTGCTGGGTAAACATACAAATTCTTTCAAGGCCGTAGGTTATCTCCACTGAAACTGGTTTACATTCAAAACCTGCCATTTGTTGAAAATATGTAAATTGAGATATTTCCATGCCATCACACCAAACTTCCCATCCAAGACCTGCAGCTCCTAGAGTTGGGCTTTCCCAATCATCTTCAACAAATCTTATATCGTGTTCTTTATGATTAATTCCTATTACTGACAAACTATTTAAATAAAGTTTTTTAATATTAATTGGAGAGGGTTTTATTATAACTTGAAATTGATAATAATGCTGAAGTCTATTTGGATTATCTCCATATCTTCCATCTGTAGGTCTTCGTGAAGGTTGAACATACGCTGCTTTCCATGGCTTAGGCCCAAGAGATCTTAGAGTAGTAGCTGGATGAAATGTTCCAGCTCCAACTTCCATATCATAAGGTTGTAAAATTACACATCCATTCTTATTCCAAAACTTTTGAAGATTAATAATTGTATCTTGGAAAGTTTGAAATTTTGGTTTTTTTTTATTTTTTTTAGAGGCCATATTTTTGCCAAACTGATTTTTCCTCTAATATATTTGCTAATTTATCGACATGGTCATTTGAAGAAGATAATTTTTTACTAAGCCAACTTTTTGATCTTTCAAATTTTTTAATAACAACGTCTTCTCCAAATTTTTCTTTTAAAATTTGATTTGTATTTCCTATCTCATCTATCAAACCAAGATCTTTAGCTTTTCTACCTGACCAAAATTCACCTGAAAATAATTCTACCTCAGATTTTTTAAGTTTTGATGACCTGCTTTTTTCGACCACATCTATGAAATCTTTATGTAAATCTAATTGAATATTTTTTAATCTTTCAATGTCTTCCTTTTTTTCATCTAGAAATGGGTCTAAATTACTTTTATTTTTCCCTGCAGTATGCACTCTTCTTTCGACACCTATCTTTTTAATCAATTCTGTAAAACCAAAAGAAGAATAAATAACCCCAATCGAGCCTATTATTGAACTTGAGTTCGCATAAATTTCATCACCTGCACACGCAATTAGATATCCACCAGAGGCTGCTACATCTTCAGCAAAAACTATTACTTTTTTTTTATTTTTTTTTGCCTGTTGTCTAATTAGACTATAAATTAAATGTGATTGGACAGGAGAACCGCCAGGGGAGTTAATTGTAATAGCTACACATGGTGCTTTTTTAACTGAAAAAGCTTTTAAAATAATCTCCTCTTGACCAGAAAAATCTATACCTTGTTTAAATTTACCAACATTTCCAATTACGCCGCTTAGCTTAATATGTGGAATAATTTTTTTCTTTTTAAAAAAAGAGAGCATTTTTAGTATTTATAGAATTTTTTTGTGAATATAAAGACACCTTATAATTGAAGATTCAGGTGCGTCAATTGATAAGTATCAAAAGCAACCTATTATACTAATTTGCCCAATAAATGGGAAGTGTCATACAGTTAAAGAACAAAATCAATAATTCATATTTTCAACTTAAAAATTCAGTTGAAGATAAATTGATGTTAGTTGAAGAAAAAATAAAGTCTAAATTAGAGAGCAAAGTCGACTTAGTTCAGAAGATGACAAACTATCACCTTGATACAGGTGGAAAAAGATTAAGAGCTTTACTAACTCTAGGTTCTGCAAAATTATGTGGATATTCAAAAGGAACTAGAGATATAAATTTAGCTGCTTGTGTAGAACTTATTCACTCAGCAACTTTAATGCACGATGACGTAATAGATAATGGATCTATCAGAAGAGGGAGAAAAACTTTAAACAAAGTTTGGGATAACCATTCTTCTGTTTTAGTTGGAGATTATTTACTTAGTAGATGTTTTGAAATGATGGTAGATGATGGAAATATTGAAGTCTTAAAATTATTATCCTCAACTTCCTCTAAGATTGCTCAAGGAGAAGTTCTTCAATTACAGCATAGAGGTGAGGTAGATATGTTGGAGGAAACTTATTTAAAAATAATCTCTGCAAAAACTGCTGAATTATTTGCAGCAGCTACCAAAGTTGGTGCAATTTTGTCAGATATGACCTCTAAGGAAAAAGAAGCTTTAGAATTTTATGGAAGGAATTTGGGATTAACGTTCCAAATGGCTGATGATACTTTAGATTACAATTCTGAGTTAAAGTTATTTGGAAAAAAAATTGGCAAAGATTTTTATGAAGGGAAAGTTACTCTACCAATAATCTTGTTATTTCAAAAAGCAAATCTAAAAGAAAAGGAAAGTCTTAAAGGTGTTTTTTTAAAAGATAGAAGAGATGAAAGTGATTTTAATTATACATTATCTATAATCAAACAATATGAAATTATTAAAGAATGTTATCAAAAAGCAAACCATTACATAAATTTAGCGTCAAACTCGTTATCGATATTTAAAGATTGCAATGAAAAAAGTATTCTTGAAAATTTAACTTCATTTAGTTTGTCTAGAGATTTTTAGGGACTTAAAAGACTTTTAATCCAACTACCATTTTTATCTAAGGAATACTTTAACCTTTCATGTATTCTATTATCTCCATCTAACCAAAACTCAATTGTGGAAGGTATTAAATTCCATCCAGACCAGTGGCTTGGTCTTGGTACATTATCTTTGTCGTTATATTTTTTTTTATAATTCTCTAAAGCATCTAAAAGTTCATCTCTAGATTTTAGAATACTGCTTTGTTTTGAGGCCCAAGCACCTATTCTGCTATCATATTCTCTAGAGTTATAGTAATCATCAGCTGTTTGATTATCTACTTGTTTCAGTATTCCAACTATCCTTATTTGTCTTAGTAGACTTTTCCAATGAAAGCACATTGTAGCATTTGGGTTTTCTTTAATTTCATTTCCTTTCTGACTATTTAAATTTGTATAAAAAACAAATCCATTTTCACTGTGTCCTTTAAGTAAAACCATTCTTACTGAGGGAATACCCTGCTTGTTTGCGGTACCAAGTGCTAAAGCATTTGGATCATTAATTTCTTTTTTTTTAGCCTCCTCAAACCATTTTTGAAATAGTTCAAATGGGTTATCTAGATCTAAGAAGCATTTATTAAGCCCTAGTGAGTTTTTTTGATTCATAATTTAAACAAAATAATCTATATAATATAAATAATGTCATTTAATACTTTTGGAAAGACTTTTCGATTCACAACTTGGGGGGAATCCCATGGTCCAGCTATTGGGTGTATTATCGATGGGTGTCCACCATTAATACCATTAAAAGAAGCCGATATTCAAAAAGAATTAAATAAACGAAAACCTGGGCAATCTAAGTTTACTACGCAGCGGAAGGAAAGTGACAAGGTTCAAATTCTTTCAGGAGTTTTTGAGGGGAAAACGACAGGCACACCAATATCATTATTAATTTACAACGAAGATATGCGTTCAAAAGATTATAATGATATTAAAGATAAATTTAGACCGGGACATGCTGATTTCACATATTTTAAGAAATATGGAATAAGAGACTACAGGGGTGGTGGTAGATCATCTGCAAGAGAAACAGCTGCAAGAGTTGCAGCGGGTGCTGTAGCAAAAAAAGTTTTAGGAAATAAATTAGGAAAAAGATTTAAAATCACTGGAGCCGTAACCCAACTTGGAATATTAGGATGTGATACCAATAAATGGGATGATAAAGTAATTTCTAAAAACCCATTTTTTTGCCCCGATAAATCAATGTTAAAAATCTGGGAAAAATACTTATTAAATATTAGAAAAGCTGGATCGTCATGTGGGGCGATAATCGAAGTAAGAGCAAATGGTATTCCTGCCGGATTAGGTGCACCTATATACTCAAAATTAGATTCTGACATTGCATCAGGTATGATGAGTATAAATGCTGTAAAAGGAGTTAATATTGGTTCAGGTATGAACTCAGCACATTTGTCGGGTGAGGAAAATTCAGATGAGATTTCTCAAAATAGAAAAAAAACAAAGTTTAAATCTAATAATGCTGGAGGTATTCTAGGAGGTATTTCTTCAGGTCAAGAAATAATTGTTTCTTTTGCTGTAAAGCCAACCTCCTCAATTTTAAAAAGTAGAAAAACAATTAATAAGTTTGGAGAGAATACAAATATATCAGTAAAAGGTAGACATGATCCATGTGTGGGTATTAGAGCAGTGCCTGTAGGTGAGGCTATGTTGTCGTGTATTTTGTTAGATCATTATCTTCTAAATAAAGCTCAGTGTGGTTAATTTTTTAATTTTGTTTTTTCAAAACTATATTAGAATTTAGTAAATCTAAAACTTTCTCCTCAATTGAAACTGAGTCAAGATTTGCCACTTTATACATTTTATCTGGAGTATCTTGATCAATAAAAATATCTGGTAAAGTTAATGATCTAAATTTTAAATTAGAGTCCATTAACCCTTTTTTTGTCAAAAAATTTACCACATGAGATCCAAATCCACCAATTGAACCCTCCTCAATAGTCATAATCGCTTCATGAGTTGTAGCTAATTGCCAAATGAGATTTTCATCTAAAGGTTTTGCAAATCTGGCATCAACAACTGTTATTGATACACCTTTTTTTGATAAATTTTCTGCGGCCTTCAAAGTTTCATTTAATCTTGCTCCAAAATTTAGGATCGCTAATTTTTTTCCCTCTTTGATAATTTTCGATTTTCCTATCTCAATTTTTTCGTTTATTGAGGGCAAGATAGAACCTAATCCTGTTCCTCTTGGGTATCTGAATGCACATGGTCTATCATTAATCTCTGTTGAGGTATTTATCATTCTTACAAGCTCAGCTTCATCACTAGCTGCCATGACAACAAAGTTTGGTAAAGTTGACAAATAAGTTGTATCAAAGCTACCAGCATGTGTTGGTCCATCAGCTCCAACAAGTCCTGCTCTATCAATTGCAAATCTAACAGGTAAACTTTGGATTGCCACGTCATGAACCACTTGATCATAAGCTCTTTGAAGAAAAGTAGAATAAATAGCAGCATATGGTTTAAAGTTTTCTGTTGCTAAACCTGCAGCAAATGTAACAGCGTGCTGTTCTGCAATCCCAACATCAAAGGTCCTATCTGGAAATTCTTTGCGGAAAATGTTGAGGCCAGTTCCATCAGGCATAGCAGCTGTAATAGCTACAATTTTACTATCCTTTTTTGCATGTTGTATTAAAGTGTTAGCAAAAACTTTTGTATATGAGGGTAATGTGCTTGAACTTTTTGATTGTTCTCCAGTTTTAACATTAAACTTTGACACTCCGTGATAATTATCGTTAGCTTCTTCTGCGAAGGAGTAGCCTTTTCCTTTTTTTGATTTAATATGAATTAAAATTGGTCCCTCATGCTTTGAGTCCCTAGCATTTTTTAAAATAGGAATTAGTGAATTTAAGTCATGGCCATCTATTGGACCAATGTAATAAAATCCAAGTGAACTGAATAAAGTTCCACCTGTTACAGCTGATCTAATCAAATCTTCCGCTTTACGTGCCTTTGCACTAAATCTTTTTGAAAAGGCTGACATAATTAATTTTATAGTCTCTCTTAAACTAAAATAAATCTTTCCTGAAAAGATTTTTGCTAAATAAGTACTCATTGCTCCAACTGGTCGAGCAATTGACATATCGTTATCATTTAAAATTACGATTATTTTGGTTTTAGAGGCTCCAGCATTATTCATAGCTTCATATGCCATTCCTGCACTGATTGCACCGTCACCAATTACTGCAATTACATTGTCTGATTTATTAGATAGTTTGTTTGCCTCTGCTATACCTAGTGCTGATGAAATAGATGTCGAGCTATGCGCAGCACCAAAAGGATCATACTCACTTTCTGATCTTTTTGTAAAACCAGAAAGACCATTGCCTTGCCTTAGTGTTCTTATCTTATCTTTCCTACCAGTTAAAATTTTATGTGGATAACATTGATGACCAACATCCCAAATTAATTTATCGTTAGGTGTATTAAAGATATAATGTAAGGCGACAGTTAATTCTACTACCCCAAGACTTGCTCCTAAATGTCCACCTGTCACAGAGACAGCATCAATCATTTCCTCTCTTAATTCATCAGCAACTTTTTGTAATTTTGTTTCAGGTATTTTTTTTAAATCTGAGGGAAAATTAATCTCATCTAATAGTTCATATTTCTTTTTCATTTATTTCTACTCAAAATAAAGTTTAATGTTTCAGACAAATTCTTTTTTTGAGGTCCATATT
>CACHIS010000001.1 GCA_902579925.1 uncultured Pelagibacteraceae bacterium | reverse complement strand
GCTCCCAAATTAGTTTGGATGCTTTATGTAAAAGATTTAGGATAGATAATTCCAAAAGGGTTCAACATACTGCGCTTATCGACTGTGATTTGCTAGCTAAAGTTTATATAAATTTGATAGACCAAAAAGAACCAACTTTAGATTTTAAAAATAAAGAGGAAGAAGTTTCAAAATTAAATACTGGAAAAGTTACATATTCTACAAAGGTTATCAAACCGTCTCCTGAAGAGCTTAAGAATCATCAAATTTACTTAAAGACATTTCTAAAAAAAAACTATTTTTAATTTAATCTTTCTAAATAAAGTTTTGTAAAATCAATTTTTTTTTCTAATTTAATATTAGCAAATCCAGAATTTTGCATCATATCTGTAAATGATTTTTCTATATCTGAAACTACTGAATTAGGTACGTCGCATAATACAATTTTTTCTAGGTCTTTTTTTTCTTTTATAGATTCATCAATTTTTACAGCTACAGCGTATACAATTTCAAAATGAGATTTTTTGACTTGAGTATCTTTGTGTTTAAATTTTAGTGTTATAATTACTTCAATCATTTTTTTCTTAAGGGCTATTGATTTGATATCTATGTCTAATTGATATTTACCAATATTATTTCCAGTAGATATATAAGTTTCAACATCAGGTGTTTCACTAGACATATCTTTTATGTATTTTGCTAAAATTTTAAATCTTTCTGTCATTGTCATCTTCTATATCTTCAAACTCTCCCTCAATAAAATCATCTCTTTTAATATCTTTATTCTCAAATTTTTTGTTAAATTTTCCTAAAATTAACTTTCGTGTTATTGGGATAATTAAGAGGAAACCAATTAAGTCAGTTGCAAATCCTGGTATGATTAACAGAACAGCCGCAAACGCTATCGCAGCACCAGAGATTAATTCGCGGGCTGGAATTTGATTTTTAATTATTTGCATCATCCCTGATCTAAGTGTGTTAATTCCCTCGTATCTAGCATAGTACACCCCCAGAACCGCAGTAAAAAATACTAAGAATATGGTGCTGAAAGCACCTATTTGAGATCCTACCTTAATAAAAAGATAAATTTCTATTATAGGGATTAAAATAACAGCTAAAAGAACTGTGTTCATTTGTCTTTAATGTAATTGTTAGTTGAAATTAATCAACATAGTAATTAAGTTTATATTATGAATTATAGTTTTGAATACATTGACATCATTTTATTAGCAATGATAGCTGGTTTTATATTCTTGAGGTTAAGAGGTATTTTAGGAAAAAGAACTGGCTTTGAAGGCAAAACATCACCCCAATTTGAAAAAATCTTAAAGAATATTAATCAAGAAACGCAAAAAAGAGAAAAAACAAGTTTTGATGAAAGCGCAAAAAAAGATTTTTTAAATGGAGCTAAAATTGCTTATGAAACAATCATAACAGACTTTGGTGATAGTGATAACAAACTTACAACTAGCAAAACATTATTAAGCAACAAAGTTTATGATCAGTTTAACGTTGCTCTAAGTGAGAGAGCTAAAAGAGGTCATAATGCTGAAATAACCTTTATTGGTATTAATTCCGCTAAAATTACAGATCATAAATATTTAGGTAAAATTCTACAAGTTACTGTTGAATTTGTAAGTGAAGTAATAACTTGTATTAGAGATAAAGATAAAAAAATTGTATCAGGAGATCCTGAGAAAATAAAAAAAATTTATGATACTTGGGTTTTTTCTAGAGATACTAGTACAAACAATCCAAATTGGCAGTTAGTAAATACCCTTACATAATTGACAGATAACATCTCAAATAAAGATAAAAAAGATTGGGAAAATTTTTTATCTAAGAAAGATAAATTAACTGACAAAGATTTAAATCAAGACACTTATAAGACTTACATATCTAAATCTTTAGATCTTCATGGTTTTTCCCTTGATGAAGCAAACAAAAAGGTTGAAAGTTTTTTAAACGATTGTTTTGAAAAAAGTGTTTACAAAGTGCTAATCGTAACAGGTAAAGGTTTGCATTCCCAAAACGATAAAGACCCTTATAAATCCAATAAATTAGGTATTTTAAAATACTCAGTGCCAGAATTTATAAAAAATAACTCTGAGTTAAAAAAAAAAATAAAAAATATTTCAGATGCTGATATTGAGAATGGAGGAGCGGGAGCTTTTTACGTTTTTCTCAAAAAAAAATTATAAAATAAACTTTGATAAATCAGTGTCTTTAACAAGATTATCAAGATTTTGATTTATGTATTCTTTGTTAATAGAAATCTTTTCTCCAGATCTATCTGTTGCAGTAAAACTTATTTCATCAAGGATTTTTTCAATAATAGTGTGCAACCTTCTAGCACCTATATTCTCAACAGTAGAATTTACCTCTGATGCAATGTTTGCGATTGCATCAATCCCGTCTTCGGTAAACTCAAGTTCAACATTTTCAGTTTCTAGTAAAGCCTTATACTGTTTAATCAAACTATAGTCAGGCTCTTTTAGAATTCTTTTAAAATCATCACTTGTTAAAGCTTCAAGCTCAACTCTTATGGGCAATCTTCCTTGTAATTCTGGAAGTAAATCAGATGGCTTAGCCAATTGAAAAGCACCAGAAGCAATAAATAAAATATGATCAGTTTTAATTGGTCCGTATTTAGTATTAACAGTCGTCCCCTCAATCAGAGGTAATAAATCTCTTTGAACCCCTTCTCTAGAAACATCCCCTCCAACTCTATCAGTTCTCCCAGATATTTTATCTATTTCATCTAAAAAAACTATACCATTATTTTCAGTAGAAATTTTTGCTGCTTTTACAATCTTATCCTGTTCAATTAATTTATCTGACTCATCATTAATTAAAATTTCGTGTGACTCCTTTACTGTCATTTTTTTCTTTTTTTCTTTGTTACCCATAGATTTACCAAGCATTTCACCAATATTAATCATTCCTACATTTGCTCCAGGCATTCCAGGTATTTCAAAAGTTGTATTATTCCCCCCAGTGTCACTTACAGCGATTTCAATTTCATTATTATCTAAATCACCATCTCTTAGTCTTTTTCTGAAGCTTTCTCTTGTAGCCATACTTGCTTTTTTGCCTACTAGAGCATCTAATACTTTTTCTTCCGCTAGTTTTTGTGCTTTAGCATAAACTTTTTTTCTTTTTTTAACTTTCTCCAAAGAAATAGCAATTTCAACTAAGTCTCTAACGATTTGCTCAACATCTCTCCCAACATATCCAACTTCGGTAAATCTCGTTGCTTCGACTTTAACAAAAGGAGCTTCAGCTAATTTTGAAAGTCTTCTTGAAATTTCAGTTTTTCCAACTCCAGTTGGTCCAATCATTAAAATATTTTTAGGTAAAACTTCATTTCTCATTTCACCTTTTAAAGCTTGTCTTCTCCATCTATTTCTTAAAGCAACAGCGACTGCTTTTTTTGCTTTATTTTGACCTACAACAAATCTGTCTAATTCAGATACAATTTCTCTTGGTGACAAGGAGCTTACTAATGAAGTCTCTTCTTTTTGATGATCTCCTTTAGGATGTAATTTAGTTACGTTTGATTTATCCATTATATCTTTTCAACTTTAACATTTTCGTTTGTAAATACACAAATATCTGCTGCAACTTTTATAGCTTTTTTTGCAACTTCCTCTGCTGATATATTACTCTCCATTAAAACTTTTCCTGCAGCCAAAGCATAATTACCACCAGAGCCAATTCCAATAACGTCACCCTCAGGTTCTAGAACATCACCGGTTCCCGAAATAATGTAACTATTACTCTTGTCACCTACCGCCATTAGTGCCTCTAATCTTCTTAGATATTTATCAGTTCTCCAATCTTTAGCTAATTCCACAGCAGCCCTAGATAAGTTGCCAGCATGTTTCTCTAATTTTCCCTCTAATCTTTCAAATAAAGTTAATGCATCAGCTGTTGATCCAGCAAAGCCAGCTACGACATCTCGCTTTTCAATTTTTCTGACTTTTGAGGCAGTGCTTTTTACGACAGTATTGCCCATACTTACTTGGCCGTCACCAGCTACTACCACTTCGTTGTTTTTTCTAACTAACACAATCGTTGTCATAGCTTACAAATGGATACTAAATTTGATACTTCAAGTCCAAGTTTAGTATTATTGCCATAATCGAATAATATATGTATACCTGTTTTTAATTATGAAGCGTAAAGGCAAAATAAGCAGGAAAACAAAAGAAACAAGCATTAGTGTTGATTTAAATATTGACGGTAAAGGTAAATACAAAATTGACACAGGAATAGGTTTTTTAAACCACATGCTTGAACAACTATCTAAGCATTCTTCAATAGACATGAGTATAAAAGCTAAAGGAGATACTCATATTGATCTACACCACACAACTGAAGATACAGGAATTGCTATTGGCGAAGCTTTAAAAAAAGCTTTGAAAAAATCTGTTGGTATTAGAAGGTATGCTCATGCGATGATTCCAATGGATGAAACTCTATCACGTGTTGCAATTGATATTTCAAATAGACCTTATTTAATTTGGAAAGTTAATTTAAAGGTCGAAAAACTTGGCGAGATGGATACAGAACTTTTTAAAGAATGGTTCCAAGCATTTTCTCAAGCTGCTGGAATTACTCTACACGTTGAAAATATTTATGGTGATAATAGTCACCACATTATCGAGTCCTGCTATAAAGGATTAGCAAGATCTCTAAGAACTGCATTAGAAATAGATCCGAGGAATAAAAAAACTATTCCTTCTACAAAAGGTTCTTTATAAGTTTAATGAATGTTACAATTGTTGATTATAAATCGGGCAATATAAGCTCGGTAATAAACTCTTTTAAAGAAGTTGCAAAAAATAAAGTAACTATCGAAGTTACCTCAGATTTAAATAAGATAAAATCAAGTGACAAAGTAGTTTTACCAGGGCAGGGCTCATTTAAAAGTTGTATGGATGCGTTGGATCAAATTAAAGGTCTCAAAGATACTTTAAATGAATTTGCAATAAATCATAAAAAACCTCTACTTGGAATTTGTGTTGGTTTGCAGATGTTTGCTGATGTTGGTTATGAAGAAACTGAAACTAAAGGTTTAGGATGGGTTTCAGGAAAAGTTTCAAAAATAGATAATCAGAACGGTAAGTATAAACTTCCTCATATTGGTTGGAATCAAATCAATATTGTCAAAGATAGTAAAATTTTTAAAAATATAGAAAATAATTCTCATATGTATTTTGTTCATAGTTATGAATTTGTTCCAAATGATAAAAAAGTGATTTCAGCAACAACAGATTATTCATCAAATATTGTTTGCTCTGTTGAAAAAGAAAATATTTTTGGAACCCAATTTCATCCAGAGAAGAGTGATAGGATTGGGCTAAAAATAATTGATAATTTTATAAATTTGTAAAATGAAAATATTTCCTGCAATAGATATTAAAGATAAAAAGTGTGTAAGATTAGTTAAAGGAGATTTTGATAAAAAGACCGAGTATGAATTGTCCCCAATCGAGCAAGCAGGAAAATTTAAAGATCATGGATTTAAAAATTTACACATAGTTGATTTAGATGGTGCTTTAACTGGTGAAACCGTAAATTTAGAAATTATTCAGGATATAGTTAGTAAATTTAATTTAAAAGTTGAAGTAGGTGGTGGTATTAGAAGATCTGATAGTATTCAAAAATATATCGATGCTGGTGTTGAGAAAGTAATTCTGGGAAGTGCAGCTATTAAAGATAAAAATTTCTTAAAAGTATCATGTGAAAAATTTCCAAATAAAATTGCTCTAGGTTTAGATGCTAAAGATGGGTATTTGTCAATATCTGGATGGAAAGAAAGCTCTAATCAATTAACTTTAGATTATTTAAAAGAAATTAACGACTATGGTGTCAGTAGATTAATTTATACAGATATTAATAGAGACGGTATGAAACAAAGTCCAAATTTTAATGAAACGATGAAAGTTGCTGAGATGTCAAAGAGCCCTGTAATTATATCAGGTGGTGTTTCATCAATAGGAGATATTAAAAAAGCAAAGAATTTAAAAAATGTTGAGGGAATAATAGTTGGTAAAGCTATTTATGATGGAGATATAAAATTAGAGGAATTAGTAAAAGAAGATGCTTAAAAATAGAATAATACCTTGTTTAGACGTAAAAAATGGTAGAGTTGTTAAAGGAATAAATTTTGTTGATCTAAAAGATGCAGGAGACCCTGTGGAACAAGCCAAAATTTATAGTGATGGTGGAGCAGATGAAATTTGTTTTTTAGATATTACTGCGTCTAATGAAAATAGAGATACTATTTATGATGTTGTGGAGCAAACTTCAAAAAAGTGTTTTGTGCCATTAACTGTCGGAGGTGGTGTTAGAAGTGTTGAGGATATTAACAAATTACTTAATTGTGGCGCTGATAAAGTTTCCATAAACACTGCGGCAGTTGAAAATTCAAAAGTTGTTATCGATAGTTCAAAAAAATTTGGGTCTCAATGTATTGTAGTTGCAATCGATGCTAAAAAAAATGGTGATAAGTGGGAAGTCTTTACTCACGGAGGAAGAAATAATAGTGGTATTGATGTATTGGAGTACGCTGAACAAATGGAAAAAAATGGTGCAGGGGAGTTATTAGTTACTTCTATGGATAGAGATGGAACACAAGTAGGTTATGATATTGATCTCATGTCAAAAATTTCATCAAAAGTAAATATTCCAGTTATTGCATCTGGTGGGGTGGGTAATTTGGATCACTTAGTGGATGGAATTAAATTAGGAAAAGCTAGTGCGGTTTTGGCAGCCTCTATATTTCACTATGGAAAACACTCAGTAAAAGAAGCCAAGGATTATTTGGACTCAAAAGGAATACCTGTTAGAATTTAATATGCTTAATACTTTAGAAAGCTTATTTAATCTTGCAAGAGAGCGGAAAAAAACTCCAGTAGATGGTTCTTACACTAATAAATTACTTAGTGATAAATCGTTGAGCAAAGAAAAGATCCTAGAGGAAATTAATGAACTTACTGAAGCAGTGGAAAAAAATTCAAATAAAATTCATGAAGCAGCTGACGTCTTTTATCATTTGATAATGTATCTTGAGGCGAATGATGTAAAAATTGAGGATGTAATGGAAGAACTAAATAAAAGAAAAAAATGAGTTACGATGATAATAATATTTTTGCTAAAATCTTAAGAGGAGAGATCCCTTGTAAAAAAATTTATGAAGATGATCATATCTTGTCATTTTATGATATTAATCCACAAAAAAAAATTCATGCACTGGTAATACCTAAAGGAAAATATATTGATCTTGATGATTTTAGTCAAAAGGCCACTCCAGAGGAAATGGTGGGTCTATTAAAAGGTATTAATTTAGTCGCAAAAAAACTTGGTATCTCAGTAGATACAGGCAAAGGTTACAGAGCTTTAGCCAATATTTCTGAAAACGGTGGCCAAGAGGTACCTCATTTACATTTTCATCTGTTTGGAGGTGAAAAGGTTGGAAAGATGGTGGAGTGAGCATTAAAGTTGAAAGAAATTATTTAGAGATTAATTCACTTAAAGATTTAAAAACACTAAAATCTCATCCAGATGACTGCTCTATTCATTTTAGTGATCCAGCAGATTTTCAGATCAACAAGTTTTTTTATAAGCAGATAGGCAAACAACATCGATGGACTGACAGACTAGCTTGGACAGATAAACAGTGGATTAAGTATATATCTGATCCAAAAGTAAAAACTTATATTTTAAAAAAAAAAAATGATTTTGCAGGTTATTTTGAGCTTATTTTTCATAAAGATAGAAAAGAAACCGAAATCGCTTATTTAGGTTTATTGGAAGAATATCAAAATAAAAAACTAGGTTCATACCTTTTGTCGTCAGCAATTAAGAACTCTTTTTCTGAAAATATTGATAGAGTATGGGTCCACACATGCTCCCTAGACCACAAAAATGCTTTAAATAATTATATATCAAGAGGAATGAGAATTTTTAAAAAAGAATCTGTTGTGATTTAATTTTGTTTAGGCAAACTAAATAAGTCATTTTCAAATTTTTGGTTTTTTTTTACTGAAGAAAGGAAGGTAATACTTAAATTTTGGTATATATCGGTTGTTTGCCAGCCTATCAAATTATAATTATCTAAATCAAAAAAAATGTTTATTTCGAAATCATTTTCAAAAAATCTAAAATTTACGAATTTATTATCTATTTTCCTTTCATTTAAATTTCTAATTTTGTTAACCAAAAAGTTTTTATCTAAAATTAAATTAAGGGGTGTTCGCTTAAGAGGATAAAGATAATAGCTATTTGAGGTCTTGATAACTATTGATTTTCCATTTGCAA
Source organism: uncultured Pelagibacteraceae bacterium (assembly GCA_902579925.1). Classification (GTDB taxonomy): domain Bacteria; phylum Pseudomonadota; class Alphaproteobacteria; order Pelagibacterales; family Pelagibacteraceae; genus Pelagibacter. The sequence goes on along the minus strand of CACHIS010000001.1, from coordinate 128,179 downwards.
CTAAAATTTTATTATTCTCTAAGTTATACTTACAAAAAATTTTTTGTGGAAATGACAGAATACAATTACCATTTTGAGTTTTGCCATTTACGTTTTGTTCAAAATTAAATGTTAAATTATTTGTATCTTTTAAATTTTGAATTATTTTATCTTTAGTGGATGCTGATGTTTGAGCAAGTGAGAGAAAAAAAAATAAAATTATAAAGATTTTTATCATTAAAGAACTTCGCGTTTACCAACATGATTAGCTTTACTCACAATTCCCTCTGCTTCCATCATATCAACAATTCTTGCAGCTCGATTATATCCAATTTGTAACTTTCTTTGTAAAAAAGAGGTTGAGGCTTTACCCTCTGATTTAACTATCTCCAATGCTTTTTGATAAAGTTCATCTTTGTCATTCATATTTTTTGAGCCATCATTTATTTCTTTTTCATCTACAAAATTTAGTATTTCATCAACGTAATCTGGCTCAGCTTGAGATCTTAAAAAATTATTTATTTTTTCAATTTCATCATCAGAGACGAAAGGAGCGTGTATTCTTATAACTCTGTTTGCAGATGACATATATAACATATCACCCTTGCCTAACAATTGTTCAGCTCCCTGTTCACCCAATATAGTCCGACTATCAATTTTGGAAGTTACTTGGAATGATATACGTGTTGGAAAGTTAGCTTTAATTGTACCAGTTATCACATCAACACTAGGTCTTTGAGTGGCCATAATTATATGGATACCCGCAGCCCTAGCCATCTGAGATAGTTTTTGAATATAATTTTCAATTTCTTTACCAGCTACTAACATTAAATCAGACATTTCATCAACTACCACTACAATATAAGGCATAGGAAGTTTATGTTTTAAATTATACCCATCAATATTTCTTACACCCACCTTAGTCATTAATCTGTATCTACTTTCCATCTCTTTAACTACCCAACCCAAAACTGACGCTGCTTTCTTTGCTTCTGTAATTACAGGACACAATAAATGTGGCACCCCTTCATAAGTAGAAAGCTCAAGCATTTTTGGGTCTATTAAGATAAACTTACATTTTTCTGGGGTGTGTCTATAAAGAAGTGACAAAATTATTGTATTAATACACACTGATTTTCCTGATCCTGTTGTACCCGCTATTAACAAGTGAGGCATTGATGACAAATCACTAATTATTGGTTCTCCAGATATGTTTTTGCCAAGAGCAATTGGCAATTTTATTTCTTTATTTTGAAAATTAGAGTTATTTAAAATTTCACTTAAGTAAACATTTTCTCTCGATATATTAGGTATTTCAATACCAATAGTATTACTGCCAGGTATTGTTGAAATTCTTGCGGACTCTGAACTTGTATTCCTTGCAATATCATCAGAGAGATTAATGATTTTAGAAACTTTTACACCGGCAGCTGGTTCAAATTCATTTAAGGTTACCACTGGCCCATTACTTACCCTCTTAATTTTTCCATCCACACCGAAATCTAATAATATCTTTTCTATAAATTCAGGATCACTAAAATTATTTTTTCTTGGATTTTCTCTTTCTTTTTTGGAGGGAAACCTGAGTAAATCCAAATTAGGTAATTTGAATTTCAATTTTTCTGATTTTTTTATCTCATCGGCTTTTATGAAAGGCAAGTCTTCTTGAATTAAATTTTTGATTTCTTCTTGGGGTATGTATTCATCTATTATTTCACTTTTATCTGTATAATTTTTATTTTTCTTAGTGAAAAATAAAGTTATACTTTTAAAAAATTTAAGATTTTTTTTTAAATTAAAATTAATACTTTTGAAAAATAGCACAATTATTATAACGATCAAAAAGTAATAAGATATGTTATCATTAAGCATTATCAAATTGGTGAAAATATTTTCATTTAAATAACTGCCAACAAACCCACCATTGCCATTAATAAAAAGTGCAAAAGTAGTGTTATAGAAATGACTAAAGAATAACGAACCAATTAACGAGTATAGTATTGAGTAAAAAATATTTTCAATTAATAGGAAAAGATCTTTTTTAAAAATTATATTGATGCCAGTAATAACAAGTGTAATAGAAAATAAGTATGAAATTAATCCAATAGATTGAAAGAAAAAATCAGATACATAGCTTCCCTTTATACCTAACAAGTTTTTGATATCAGTATTTTCGGTAAATATAAAATTTGGATCTTCAGCGGAATACGAAATTAAAGAAATTAATAATAAAAAACCTGCAAGCAATATTAAGAATCCAAATATTTCTGCCAACCTTTTTGCGATAAAAAGTGAGGTTTGTAGGGTAATTTTTTTTATATTCATATTTAATGAATCAAATTTATCACTTTGTATCATCTAATTTTTCTTGTTAAAATTAAATTTATTATGAAAGTTTGTATAATTGGCAATAACCTAACTAGCTTAGCTTTAGCAAAAGCTCTAATTAATAAAGAGATTTTTGTTGATATTTTTTATAAGAACAAAAAAATTAATATAGATAAAACTCGAACCATAGGAATTTCACAATCAAATATAGATTATTTTAACAAGAATTTATCAAATATTAATAAAATTTTATGGCCAATTAAAAAAATCAAAATTTTTTCAGAAAATTCTGGAAATGAAGACATAATTAGATTCGAAGATGAGGAAAGAAGCCTTTTTTCTATTGTGAAAAATGACAAAATAACAAATCAATTATGCTTAGAGCTAAAAAAAAGTAGATTTTCTAAATTTAAAAAAGATATTGGATATAAAAGTTTAAATAAAAGTGATTATGATTTACTGATCAATTGCGATTTAAAACATGAGATAACAAAAAAATTTTTTCATAAAAAATTTGAAAAAGAGTATAGTAGTATTGCTTTTACTACAGTTATATATCACAAAAAACTTAAGCTCAATAATACCGCCTCTCAAGTTTTTACAGATAACGGTCCAGTAGCCTTTTTACCAATCTCAAATGAAAAAACTTCAATTGTTTATTCTATAAGAACAGAAAATTTCGATACTGAAATAAATATAGAGTCTATAATTAAAAAATTTAATTTCGATTACCAGATAAAGAATATTGGTAAGATTTCAAAATTTAAATTATCTTCTTTAAACTTAAGGCACTATTATAGAAATAATATTTTAGCATTTGGTGATTTATTACATAAGCTTCACCCATTAGCCGGACAAGGATTTAATATGTCTATAAGAGATATTTCAATATTGTTAGAAATAATTAATGAAAAGATCGAATTAGGATTATCTTTAGATGAAAGTGTATGTGTTGAATTCCAAAATAGAACAAAGAGTAGAAATTTTATTTTTAGTGAAGGAGTAGACTTTATTTACGAAAGTTTCAATTCAAATGATAAATTTAAAAAAAATTTTATAGATAGAAGCGTAAAACTAATAGGTAAAAATAAATTAATGAATAAATATTTTAAAAAAATTGCTGATACAGGTCTAAATTTATAACTTACTGAAGTGTGGTATTTTCAAATTGATCATAAGAATAGGTATTTAAAATTTCGGCAATCTTAGTTTTTCGAACATTTAAGTTTTTAGCTTCTAATAAAACCTGTTTTTCTTCTAAGCTAAATGGCGAAGTCATTGCAAGAGCGTTAATTATTTCATCTAAACTTTGCTTTTCCAAGTCTCTCCAATTAATTATAAAACCTTTTTTTTCAAACAATATTTTTAAATCTTTAAAAATTAGCTCAAGATCTGAAAACTTTAAATCTTCTTTTTTTTCATCTAGATCTTGTGAAAAATTATTAAAATTTATTTCAAATTCTCTGTATTTTTTATTTGAATTTATCTCTTTTATGATTTCAAATCTAATTACACCTTTTAATTCAATTAGGTATCTTCCATCATCAGTTTCTTTAAAACTAATTATCTTACCTAAACATCCAATATTATGTAGGATTGGTATTTTTGAGTCCTCAAGATTTTTTGGAGTTTTGGGTTGAACCATTCCAAAAAATTTATTTGATTTCATACTGTCATTGATCATATCTACATATCTTGGTTCAAAAATATTTAAAGGAACTGTGGTTTTTGGAAAAATTATGAAATTACTTAGTGGGAAAATAGGTATTATTTTTGGAAGTTTCATAAATTAAAAATATATATATTAATAATATTAAAAAAATTTTAAAGATTAAATAAATGATTATTTGGCTTGCTTCTTATCCTAAAAATGGAAATACATGGTTAAGATCCTTAATTAGTGCATATTACTATACTAACGATGGTTTCTTTTTAGGAGATCAGCAATTGACAAATATAAGGCAATTTCCTGTAAAAGAACACTTTGATAGTTTTAAATATGATCTTAGAAAACCTGGGGATACAACTCGATTATGGGTTGAAGCGCAAGAAAAAATTAATTCTGATAAAAAAATAAGATTTTTTAAAACACATAATGCTTTAGTCAAAATAGGTCAAAATGATTTTACTAATCAAAAAAATACACTTGGTGGAATTTATATTGTTAGAGATCCAAGAAATGTACTAGACTCTATGTCTAGACATTTTCAAATTAATCATGATAAGGCACTAAAAGTCATGCAAGATGAAAATAGTTTTACTTATGATTTTAAAAAAAAAAATGATTACAGCGATTATCAGTTTATCAGTTCCTGGGAAAAAAATTATCAATCTTGGAAAAATAATAAATTAATACCAGTTAAATTTTTAAGATATGAGGATCTATTAAATGAAACTTTTTTTGTGTTTAAAGAGATAGTAGAATTTATAGATAAACTAACAAATAGCAAAAAGGGTTTCAGTAGAGAAAAAGCAAAAAATTCAGTAAAAAGTACATCATTTGAAAACTTAAAAAAAATAGAAAAAATTAATGGGTTTAGCGAGTTTATAATCTCACGAGAAAAAGAAAAAAAAATACCTTTTTTTCATTTGGGACCTAAAAACGACTGGCAAAAAAATTTTGATAATAATTTTATTGAAAAACTAAACTATGTTTTTAAAAAAAATTTATCTGAGTTAGATTATTAGAAAAAAATTAATAAAGAAATTGTAAAATTTATTTTGATATAGGGTCAGATTTTTGTAATCTTGACACAGTTCATTTCTAATTTTAATCATTTTGTCACTTGCTTAATTATTAAAAAGCTAATAGTTTTAATATTAATAGAATAGGCGGGCATAGCTCAGTGGTAGAGCGTCTCGTTGCCAACGAGAAGGTCGAGGGTTCGACCCCCTTTGCCCGCTCCATTTTAGTTATGAATGATTTATTAAATAAAAAATGTGTTCCTTGTGAAGGTGGGGTAAAAGCTTTTGATATTTCTGAAATTCACAAATATCAAAAAAAAGTAGATGGATGGGAAATTGTTCAAAATGATAAAAAAGCCTATCTTTTAGAAAAAAAGTTTGATTTTAAAAATTTTTTAGACAGTCAAAAATTTGTTAATGAAGTGGGAAAAGTGTCAGAAGATGAGGGTCATCATCCAGATATTATTTTTGGTTGGGGATATGCAAAAATTAATATTACCACTCATGCTATAACTGGCTTATCTGAAAATGATTTCATATTAGCAGCCAAAATTGATCAATTAGTTAATGTCTAAAATGTCTAGTTTTTGAGAAAATCAAAATTGTATTAGTATCATTTGCAAATTTTACGATTTCTTTATCTCTAATTGAACCAGCAGGCTGTATAATTGCCGTTACACCAGACTGAACCAATTTTTCTACACCATCTACAAAAGGAAAAAAGGCATCTGAGGCTGCGAAAATTTCATTACAATTTTTTGAAAATTTTCTCATTTTATCAATTGCAATTTGACAACTGTCTAATCTACTTGGTTGTCCAGATCCAATGCCCACTGTCGATTTATCATTAACAAGCACAATAGCATTAGATTTTACATAACGACAAATATTAAATGCAAAAATTAAGTTATTAAGTTGTGATTTACTAGGTTTTCTTTTTGAGACAACTTTAAAATTTTCTTTAGAGAATGATTTGTTATCTTCAGACTGTACAAGAGAAAAACTACCTAAAGTATTAAATCTAAATGTTTCACCAAGTGATATATTTCTAGAGTCAACAAGTCTGAGGTTTTTTTTTGATTTTAAAATCTTAAGTGCTTCTTTATCAAACCCTCTAGCTATTATCACTTCAAGAAAAATTTTGTTTAGTTCCGACGCTATTCTTTTTGATATTTTAAAATTACATGAAACAATTCCGCCAAAAGCACTTATAGGATCGCATTGTAAAGCCAATTTATAACTATCCAAATGATTTTCTTCAGCAGATACACCACAAGGATTTCCGTGCTTTATAATGACGGTACCTTTATTTTTTGGAAGTGATTTTGAAATGGTAAGCGCGGAAAAGATATCGTTATAGTTATTATAACTCAAATCTTTTCCATGAATTTTATTTATTTTGTTGTTTAAATTTTCAGAATATAAGGCACTTCCCTGGTGAGGGTTTTCACCATACCTCAAATTTTCAATTAAGTTTGTTTGTAAAACTTTTTTTTTGGGAAAATTAATATGGTAAAATTTATTTAAATAATTTGATATTACACTATCATAATACGCAGTTTCACTAAACGCTGCTCTCGACATTTTTTCTCTAAATTTTAAAGTTGTACAACCTTTTGTCTTCTTTAATTGACTTATAAGTTCTGAATATTGATCAATAGAGGTAATTACTGTCACATCTTTGTAATTCTTCGCAGCTGCTCTTACCATAGTAGGTCCACCAATATCAATGTTTTCTAATATTTCTGTGTGTCTTTTGGTTTTTTTTATGGTTTTTTCAAAGGGATAAAAATTTACTATTACCAAGTCAATATTTTCAAAATTATTTTTTTTCATATCTCCAAGTTGAGATTTATTATTTCTTTTATGTAAAATTCCAGCATGTATTTTGGGATGCAATGTTTTAACTCTACCATCTAATATTTCATCGAACCCTGTAAAGTCTGAGACTTTTAAGCAGTTTATTTTCAGTTTTCTAATTGTTTTAAATGTTCCACCTGAACTAATAATTTTAATATTATTTTTTTTTAATTCTTTTAAAAGAGGCTCTAAATTAGACTTATCTGACAAAGATATTAAAGCTGATCTAATTTTTACCATTATATTTTTTTAATCTCCCATTTAATGCTTTCCTCATTATTATTAGAAATTCCTGATATAAAAATATTTTGATTTTCAATATATGAATTTTTTTTACCGAAGTACAAACCATTATCAATATTTATTTCATAATTATCACAAGTAAATTTCCACCCTTCTTGATCTAATTCTATCAAAATCGATTTATTATCTTGAGTTTTCATTAATCTAATATTTGGATCTAAATGAAATCGAATCTGAAATTTATATTTGTTATTTATTTTTTTTCTAAAAATTTTATCAATTCCAATAAATAGCATTCGCTCTGGATAAAATTCAATTTCTCTTTTACATATTGAATTGTATTTTTTTAAATATCCATCATGAGCAGCTGTAATTTTCCAATAATTTTTTTCAAATATAAATTTTTTTTCTGTTATTTTTAAACCTCTTTTAAGTAACCAAGCATCTTCATTTCTTGAAAATTTACATGATGAACTATCGTCAATTACTAACGTACTATGAGCTGCAGAGGATTTGGATATTTGATTAAGTTTTTGATTTATTCTTTTGTAGTAACCGCAATTACTTATTAGTTTTTTGCCATTTGAAATTAGTTCAAAAGATAAAGCACCCGATTGATAGTTTTTGGAGTGCTTAAAATCGGGAGAAGACCCAGTGTCCATTGCTAAACATATTTTTTTATTTTGTAAAATTGTGTAACCGCAGTAATCTTTTTTATCATTTTTAAATTTATATCCCAATCTTTTAAGATAATTATCAAAATCAGGATTATTAGAATTATTATTTCCATTAAATAAAAGGTCAACTCTAGTGTTTTGCCAAAAATAAGCATACGCTTGACCCAGAAAATATATTGCCTCATTTAGATATTCTGGGGTTTCAATTTGAGACTCTTTGAACCACTCTCTTATAAGTATAAAATATTTTAAGTAAAAAATTTGCTGCTGTATATTTCTTGATTTTAAATAACCTTGGTTATCAATTGAATATTTAATAATTTTCTTTAAAGAGCTCAATCCAAATTCTAAATAGACTTTATCTTTCTTATAACTTAATCCGGTTAAAATAATTGCCGAACAACCAATTATTTTATTTTCTAAATTATTTGAATTTTTGATTTCATTTATTAAGTGATTTGCTTGTTTTTGAACCATGTGATCAAACATTAGTTTATAATCTCTGGTACCTTCGTTATAAGAAAGTTGATGATTAGATAGCCATGAAATTATTCTTTTTGCGGTAATGTCAAATTCCCAAATTACCTTTTCATATTTATCATTTTTATCAATCCAATCCGAGATAACTTTTTGAACTGATTTTTTTGAGGATTTTAAATCAAGACTAAAAAACCAGAAAAAGTTATTTAATTTTATAAATTCTCTTGTTTCAGACTTATTTAGCCAAATAGTATTGAAACCCAATTCATCGATTTTGTATTTTTTATTTTGATATTTAATTATAGACGACAATAAGTATGGACTTGGCTTATATTGAAAGACAGTATTGAATGTTTTAGAGATTTTTTTATCATAAAAATTTGAGTTTCTATAAATATCTATAAATTTTTTTTTTATTAAATTATTAAAATTTCTTAAAGATCTAAAAAATTCATTCAAAAGCATTCTACACTTCTTTGAGTGTTTCTATATTCTTCTTTATATTTCCATTATTTTCTTTAAAGATTGTTGTTCCAGATACAAGAATATTAGCCCCAGCACTTATAACACTTTTTGAATTTTCAAAATTAATTCCACCATCTACCTCGATGTCATATTCATATTTTTTCTCATCTCTAATTTTTTTTAATTGTTCAATTTTTTCTATGACATCAGGGATAAATTTTTGACCACCAAAACCTGGATATACACTCATAACAAGTATCAAATCAATATTTGGCAATTCATTTTCTATAGAGTCAATTTTGGTATTTGGGTTTAATGAAACACCAACTTTCTTTTTTAAAGTTTTTATATATTTAAGAGATTGACTCAAATTCTCTGTTGCCTCTGGGTGAATAGTGATTATATCTGCTCCCGCATCTGCAAAATCTTTAATATATTTGTGAACAGGTGAAATCATCAAATGTACATCAAATGTTAAGCCAGTATATTTTCTGAGCGCTTTTATTACAGGAGGTCCAATAGTCAAATTTGGAACAAAATGACCATCCATTACATCTACATGTATCATGTCTGCGCCTGCATCTTCTAATCTTTTAATTTCGTTGCCTAATTGACTAAAGTCAGCAGATAAGATCGAGGGTGAAATTTGTATATTTTTCATTGATAATTTAACTTACTAGTACCAAATTTTAAAATTTAATTTAATTAAAAAATTGATAAATTTGTCGTGAAATTTCGCTTTCTAAAGGAAAAGATAACATACCCATAACTGAATATCCTAAAACCCAAGGCATAAGGTAAAATCTTATCATAAAGAAAAACCATGCTACATAAAGTGGAACAATTGGTTGGATTATAAAAGATGGAGTTATAGGTTTAAATAAATTAATAAGAGGGTTAGTAAATTTAACAAATACCTTCATAAAAAAAAATTGAGAGTCCTCTCTTTGAAAAATATTCATTGCTACTCTCCCAATTAAAGTCCACATAATTACGCCAAGAATATAGTCTATTATATATACTAAAGGATGAAAGTTAGCCGACATTGGAAATTTATATTTGAAAAAGCTAGAAATTAAAAGGGGCGAAATTAATCGCCCCTTAAAAAGATTTTTTTATTGTTTGCCGATGATAGATCTACCTGATGGTACTCTAACTTCGTCAACCATTCTTTGCGTAGCAGCATTTGGTTCTGAAGTCATTAAACTGACCACAACCATAGATACTAAGCTGACAGCTGATCCAAAGATACCAAACGTTAACTGAGTAATACCCAAGAATCCACTTCCGCCTGTTCTTACCCAAATTAGGTAAGCAGCACCAGAAACTAATCCCAAGAACATACCAGCTATGGCACCTTCTTTGTTAGCTCTCTTCCACCATACACCAAGTACTAATGGGAAGAATAGTCCTGACATCGCAAAGTCAAAAGCCCAGATTACTGAACCTAAGATACCTTGGATTTCAAGAGCTGCGATTGTTGCTCCTGCAAAACCAATTACTACAAGTAATACCCTTGCAACAACTAGTCTCTTCGCAGTCTCAGCTTTTGGATCGATGATCTTATAGTAAACATCGTGTGAGATTGCGTTTGCAATTGCTAAAATCAAACCATCAGCTGTTGACATGGCAGCAGCCATACCTCCAGCAGCAACCAGACCTGAGATTACATATGGTAATCCAGCTATTTCTGGAGTTGCTAACACAACGGCTTTACCACCCATGAAAAACTCATTTAACTCTAGAGTTCCATTTCCGTTAAAGTCGCTTACAAACATTAAGTTTGCTTGGTTCCAGTTTTGATACCAATCTATTGCTTGAACTTCAGTTATTGATTTACCGATGATACCTGTTGGTAACGATGGATCAATCAATGACAACTTAGATAGTGTCGCTAACATTGGAGCAGAAGAATAAAGTAGGAAGATAAAGAATAATGACCAACCTACTGATTTTCTAGCTGCTTTTACACTTGGAGTAGTAAAATATCTCATCATAACGTGAGGCAATGAAGCTGTTCCCATCATCATCGCTAACGCTAATGAAATAAATGCCCAAGGTGTTGCGTTCACCGCTGAGTGAGCTTTAGTTATTCCAGCCAAACCTTTTGGCACTTCTTTTAGATTTTCAGCAGAGTTTTTAACAAAACCAAACTGAGCCTCTAATTCAGCTATTCTAGAAACTTCATCAGCTAACATAAAGTGAGGAAAGAAACCCGCACCCATTTTGTTACTGATCCAGAATACTGGTAATAAGTAAGCTATGATTAGTACGATATATTGAGCTACCTGTGTCCAAGTTACTCCTCTCATACCCCCAAGCATTGAACAAAGTAAGATACTTATTAGTCCAACGTAAACAGCGTATTGAAATGGAATATCTAGTGCAACAGATGCAATTGTACCTGTGGCGTTAATTTGTGCAGTCACATAAGTAAATGAAGCAACAGTTAAAACTACTACCGCCATAAATCTACTTAAATTACCACCGTATCTTGTACCTATAAAATCTGGAACTGTGTAACAGCCAAATTTTCTCAAGTAAGGTGCTAATAGTGATGCAACTAATACATATCCACCAGTCCAACCTACAAGTAGTGCCATATATCCGTAACCTTTAAAGTAAATACCACCAGCCATTGCAACGAATGAGGCACCAGACATCCAGTCTGCTGCTGTCGCCATTCCGTTGAACACGGTTGGTACTTGTCTTCCAGCTACGTAGTACGCATCTGCTTGCGCTGTACGTGATAGATAACCAATTATTGCATAGATGGCTACTGTGAAGGCAACGAAACAAATACCAATTGTTTTCGCTGTCATACCCATCTGTTCGGCAATTGACATAATGATTATGAAACCTAAAAATCCTCCTGTATAGATTCCATAAACCTTAGGTAAATTGTCTATAAAATTACCTTTTAGCATTAGTCATCTCCTCTCTCACTAAAGCCAAACTCTTCATCAATTTTTTCTTGTCTATTCGCAAACCAGAAAATTAGTACTACGAAAATTCCAAGAGAACCTTGACAAGTGAACCAATAAGTCAACGGATAACCAAATGGTCCCGTAACTTCGTTCATTTCAGCCCCGAATAAGAAGATGCCAATTGAGAAAACAAACCAAATTGCTAAAGTCATTATTAGCAAACCCTTGGATTTTTCCCAGTGTTGTTCTTGTTTTGACATTTATACCTCTCTCTTTTTAGTTATAACTGGCGAAAACCATAACCATTATGAAATAGATTTAAAGTGTTAAAATTGGTAAATTTACTGGCCTTTTTCAGTTTTAAGTGTCAAAAATAGGGCTTTTTATGGGTAAATACAAATTAACTTGGAGAGACTTAACTTGGCATGATTTTAGGACTTATCTTTTTGCCATGTTCAAAGCTTTCATCCCTAAAGGGAAAATTAGCAACTTAGACGAACTTGAAACTTTTATTCAGACAAAATCAGCATGGGTAAGTCAGGTAACTCTTTATGGCTATCTTAAAACAAGAATGGGGACCAGGTATGTTCTTCATTTCGAGAATGACACTTTTATGGACTCAGTAAACCTTGCAAAGTGGAATATTTATGCGGTTGCTCTCCAAGATCTAACATTTTTTACATTTTCAAAACTCAAAGCAAACTTTAATTATCATGACACTGAAAAGGCAAAAGAAATCTTTTTAAAAATTTTAGATGATGAAACTACAAACAAAATGCCAACAGATGTTATAGAAAATGCAAAAAAAAGTTTTGATGAAAGATTACGAAATATTAATTGGGATAATTATTACAATGATCTTCCATTCAATCCTAGCGCCTTATCATTATACAAGTGGGCACCAATAGCTGAAGATTTAAAAATTCTAGATCGCAAAATAGTTCTTAACTCAGTAATTTTAAAATGGGACGTTGTAAAAAAAGAATTTAATGAAAGGATAAAATTTTAAATATTTTTTCTATTGTCTACTAAACTATCTACGACACTTGGATCAGCAAGAGTAGTTGTGTCACCTAGTTGCCCATGTTCATTTGCTGCAATTTTTCTTAAAATTCTTCTCATAATTTTTCCAGATCTTGTTTTTGGAAGACCTGGAGTAAAATGAATTAAATCTGGTGTAGCTAAAGGTCCTATTTGTTTTCTTACCCAAAGTTTTAACTCTCTATCTAAGTCGCCAGTCTCACTCTCCCCTGCGTTAAGTGTAACATAACAGTACAATCCATTTCCCTTAATATCATGAGGATAGCCAACTACTGCAGCTTCAGCTACTTTTGGGTGTGCAACAAATGCGCTTTCAATTTCAGCTGTACCTAGATTATGCCCTGAAACAATAATCACATCATCAACTCTACCAGTGATCCAGTAGTAACCATCTTTATCCCTTTTACATCCATCTCCAGTAAAATATTTTCCATCAAACTGTGAAAAATACGTATCAATAAATCTTTGATGATCACCATATACCGTTCTCATTTGACCAGGCCAAGATTGAGCTATACAAAGCCTACCTTCACCTTCACCTTTTATTTCTTTTCCATCTTTATTAACTAATACCGGTTTAATTCCATAAAAAGGTTTTGTTGCTGATCCTGGTTTTAATGGAATAGCTCCAGTTTGTGGTGCAATAAGAATTCCCCCTGTTTCTGTCTGCCACCATGTATCAACTATTGGACTTTTTGAATTTCCAACAGTTTTATAATACCACATCCATGCTTCTGGATTTATGGGCTCTCCAACAGTTCCCAATAGTTTTAAGGATTTTCTAGAAGTTTTATTGACTGGACCATCGCCCTCTCTCATTAAGGCCCTTATGGCTGTTGGTGCTGTATAAAAGGTGTTTACTTTATATTTGTCTACTATCTGCCACCACCTTGAGCTATCAGGATAATTTGGAACACCTTCAAACATTATAGTGGTTGCACCATTTGCAAGAGGGCCGTAAATTATATAGCTATGACCAGTTACCCATCCAATATCCGCTGTGCACCAATAAATATCGTTTGGTTTATAATTAAAAATGTATTGATGTGTCATTGAAGCGTAAACCATATACCCACCAGTAGTATGTAAAACTCCTTTTGGTTTTCCAGTTGATCCTGATGTATAAAGAATAAATAAAGGATCTTCAGCATTCATTTCCTCAGGCTCACAATGATTTGGAACATCTTTTATTAAATCATGATACCAAACATCTCGATCTTCATTCCAGAACACATAGTTACCAGTTCTCTTTACAACAATACATTTTTTGACATTAGGACAATTAGATAAAGCTTCATCTGTAGTTGCTTTAAGAGGAATTATTTTACCACCTCTCACACCTTCATCGGCAGTGATTATATATTCAGACTTACAATCATTTACTCTTCCTGAAATTGATTCTGCAGAAAAACCACCAAAAATTATCGAGTGTACGGCACCTATTCTTGCACAAGCTAACATTAGGATTGCTAATTCAGGAATCATTGTCAGGTAAATAGTTACACGATCACCTTTTTGTATCCCCAGTTTTTTTAAGCCATTAGCAGCTTTTGAAACCTTTTGATGTAATTGTTTATAAGAAATTTTTTGGGTATCTTTTGGATCATCACCAACCCAAATAATTGCAGTTTTATCTTTTTTATCTTTTAAATGACGATCAATACAGTTAGCTGATGCATTTAAAGTACCGTCTTCAAACCACTTAATCCTTACCTCATCTTTGCTGTACTTTACGTCCTTTATCTTTTTGTAAGGTTTTATCCAAGTAATTCTTTTTCCCTCTTTTTTCCAAAATGTATTATTATTTTTAATAGATTCAGAATATTTTTTTTGATATTGGGATTTATTTGCCAGACTTCTTTTTATCCATTCAGGTCTAGTTTTGATTATTTGTTCCTTGGTTGACGCCTCAATTTTTTTAGTTTTAGATTTTTTCTTGTAAGTTTTTTTAGCTTTCGCTATTATTCTTATTTTTCTCTTTTTTCTTGAATATTTTTTTTTAGCTTTTTTCTTTTTTGATTTTTTTCTTTTTGGCATATATTTAAAATTTACTCATCTTATTTAAAATCTTCCAGCTTTTAGAGTCAATAGGCATTACGGATAATCTGCTTTGTTTAATTAAAGATAAATGGCTTAAATCCTTGTTTTTTTTAATATCTTCCAAAGTTAGTGGTTTATCTAATTTTTTTAAAAATTTAACAGTTACTGCTACAAACCTTCCAGATTTATCCGTTTTGTCGATGTAATGTTCTTTGATTACTTCTACAATGCCTACAATTTCCTTCCCAATGTTTGAATGGTAAAAAAAACACTGGTCCCCCTTTTTCATATTTTTTAGATTTTTGGCTGCTTGATAATTTCTTACACCGTCCCAAGGCGCACCTTTTGCACCAGCTTTTTTTTGTTGATCAATTGACCAAACATCGGGTTCAGATTTCATTAACCAATATTGCATTACAATTTTACTCCAGCTCCTTTTAAAAAATTTGCTTTTTCATCTAATGCCCATCTTGGTTTAGCTGGATAATCTAGATTATTAAACTGTTTTAATTTAAATTTTTCTAAACCTACTATTGCAATCATTGCAGCATTATCACCGCAAAGTTCTATGGGGGGAAATATATTTTCATAATTATTTTCTTTACATAAGTTAATTAGCACTGATCTAATTTTTTTGTTTGCTGCAACTCCACCAGCTACTACAAAAACTTTATTTTTTAGTGTTTTATTTTTTTCAAATTGTTCAAAAGCAATTTTAGTTTTTTTATATAATATTTCTTCAATGGTTTTTTGAAATGATGCTGCCAAATCAAATTTTTCTTGATCGGTTTTAATAGTTTTCGTTATCTTTAAAACAGCCGTCTTTAGCCCTGCAAATGATAGATTGCATCCACCTTTATTTAAAATTGGTTTTGGTAAATTATATTTTTCTGGATCACCTTTTTTAGCTAAAACTTCAATTTGTGGGCCACCTGGAAACTCTACTCCTAAAAGCTTAGCCGTTTTATCAAATGCTTCACCTAAAGCATCATCAATAGTTGTTCCTAATCTTTTATATTTTCCAAAATTTTGAACATCTAAATATTGTGAATGACCTCCGGATATTAAGAGAAGTAAATATGGATAATCCAATAATGAATTACTTTTAGGGCTTAACGCATGTCCCTCTAAATGATTTACGGCAATAAAAGGTTTATTTATTATAGAGGCAAAAGTTTTTGCAAAACTTAAGCCAACTGACAAACATACTATGAGTCCTGGTCCTGCAGTACAGGCAACCGCATCGATATCCTCTATACTTTTTTCACTTTCATTTATCGCTCTTTGAACTATCAAATCAATTTTTTCTATATGAGATCTAGCTGCCAATTCTGGAACAACACCACCAAAATCTTTGTGGACTTCAACCTGACTAGATATAATATTTGATAATATAACCGGTGATCCTTGATCATTTTCCGTTACAAGAGAGGCAGCTGTTTCATCACAACTTGATTCAATTCCAAGAATTAAGGGTTTTTTACTCATTCAAATAGTTTTTAATAATTGTACAATCTCAATACAAGTAAGAAATAAATATATTTATGAGTAAAAAAATTATAATTGGATCACGAGGTAGCAAGTTAGCTTTACTTTACGCTCAAAAAGCCAGAGAAAAAATTCTTAAAAATACACAATTTAATGATCAAGATATCATTATAAAGAAAATTACTACTAAGGGTGACGAGTTTGAAGATATGAGATTATCAGAACTTGGTGGTAAAGGATTATTTTCAAGTAATATTGAAAAAGAACTTATGAATGAAAATGTTGATATAGCTGTTCATGCACTTAAAGATATGCCTACACTGGAAACTGAAGGCCTTACAACAGATGCGTTTTTAGAAAGAAATGATCCTAGAGAAATTCTTATTACATTAAATAAAAAAAAATTAAAAGAATTAAAAACTAATTCTATTATTGGCACTTCTTCTTTTCGAAGGGAATATCAAATCAAAAAAATTAGATCAGATATTCAATGTAAACTTATTAGAGGCAATGTTGATACAAGATTAAAAAAATTAAAGGATGGAATATATGATGCAATAATTTTATCTTATGCAGGAATTAAATTTTTAGAGTTCGATAGTGAAATTTCAGAAATATTTTCTCCAGAAAAAATAATTCCAAGTGCCGGACAAGGTATAATAGCACTTCAATGCAGAGAACAAGATGAAAAAATAATCTCAATTTTGAAAAACATAAATCATGATGAAACATTTATAAGGGCGCACAGTGAAAGAAATGTCCTGAAAGTTTTGGAAGGTGATTGTGAAACAGCTGTTGGAGCTTATTCAAATATAGAGGGAAATAAAATCACTTTGGAAGCTGAACTTTTTTCACTTGACGGTTCAGAAAGATTTTATGAAAAGAAAACTGGTAGAGTAGAAGATTATAGTGAAATAGGTAAAGAAGTTGGTGAAATTTTAAAATCAAAATCTAATAATTCTTATAAAAGATAATATGCATATTTTATTAACAAGACCTTTAGAAGATTGTTCTGAAATGATTATGAAATTTCAATCTCTGGGTCATCAGGTTTCTCACCTGCCGTTATTAAGTGTAGAGAAAATAACTCACGATGAAATCGATTTTACAGATTATGATGGGATTGTCTTTACCAGCGCTAATGCTGTAAAATTTTTAAACCTGAATGAAATAAACAAGACAATCAAATGTTTTTGTGTTGGAGAAGCTACTGAAAAAAAGGCAAGAAGCTTGGGTTTTCAAAATACAATTGCTGCAGGGGGGAACGTTTCAAATTTAAAAGAATTAGTTTTACAAAACTATAATTCATCAAGTGGAAAACTACTTTATGTGAGTGGAGAAAAAATATCAGTTAATCTAGATCAGGAGTTATTAAATGAGGGTTATAAAATTAAAAGAATTATGAACTATAGAGTTAATCATAATAAAAATTTTAGTGAACAATTTGTAAAAGAATTAAAAAAAAATATGCCAAACATAGTCTATATTTATTCCCAAAATAGCGCACATAGTTTTTTAAATTTTATTAAATTTCATCAATTGGAAGGTCTTTGTAAAGACACAAATTTAATGTGTTTAGGCGAAAAAACCTCGTCAATATTGAATGAAATTAAATGGAGAAAGATATTTCTTTTTAATCCTGGAGAAGAGGAGTTTTTGTTATATAAAATTTAGTAATGGAAATAATAAATAATTTTTCTGATATATTTTTATCTGTTTGGAGTAAAGGAATTCTTGGGGTAGATATTTTTCAAATACTAATAGGTATTCTTATATTTTTAGTTTTTCTAATTTTTAGGGGGTTGATAAGTAAATTAGTTATCAAAAAATTAGAAATTATTTCAAAAAGAACCACAAATAAACTAGATGATACTTTTGTTCGTTCTTTAGAGGGTCCAGCTAGATTTTTACCTATCGTTCTAGGTTTCTTTATAGCGAGCTATTACATGACTTTCACATCTGAAGGTAGAGATATAGTTGATACTATAAATAGAACGCTGATAACGATCTTAATATTTTGGGTTATCCACCAAATAATTGAGCCAGTATCCTATATATTAAGTGGACTAGACAAACTTTTAACAAGAGAACTTATTGGATGGATAATTAAATCACTAAAAATTTTAATTTTTATATTAGGTTTAGCTGCAGTACTTGAGTTATGGGGTATTAAAATTGGTCCAATTATTGCAGGGCTTGGTTTATTTGGTGTTGCTGTTGCTTTGGGTGCACAAGATCTTTTTAAAAATTTAATATCTGGAATTTTAGTTTTGGTAGAAAAAAGATTTAAAATTGGAGACTGGATACAGGTAGAGGGAATTATTGAAGGCATAGTCGAAAAAATTGGTTTTAGATCAACTACAATAAGAAAGTTTGATAAGTCTCTTGCGATCATACCCAATTTTCAATTTGCAGAAAATGCTGTCATTAATAATAGTGCTAAAAATAATTGGGCAATTAGTTGGATTATAACTCTGCAATATGACTCGACTGTTGATCAATTGAAAACTATTAGAAATGAAATTGAGGCCTACATTAATAGTAGTGAAGATTATGACCCTAAAGTTGGTGTAGCAGTAAGAGTGGATAAATTCTCTGATAGTTCAATTGATATGTATGTTCGTTGTTTTACAAAGTCAAATAGTTGGAATGAGTGGCTGGCAGTGAAAGAGAGATTGGCAATTGAAATTAAAAACATAGTAGAGAAGAATAAAGCATCCTTTGCATTTCCAAGTTCATCTATTTATATTGAAAAAAAATGATAGCTATTTTTTATTTGGCTTTACAAGTTTTAAAGCTTTACTCTTATGTAGTTATTGCCAATGTAATTATAAGTTGGTTGATTGCATTTAATATATTGAATACTCAAAATAGATTTGTTTATTCAATTTTAGAATTAACTTATCGCTTAACGGATCCGTTTTTAATTAGAATAAGACGTTTTTTGCCAAATTTAGGATCCTTAGATATTTCACCCATAATATTACTTCTATTGATTTGGTTTATAGAAATGTGTATGAAACTTTATATAGCACCCTTGATATTTTAAACTTATGATTTTAATAGATGGAAAAAAGGCAGCAGCTGAATTAAGAGAAGAACTTAGAAAAGAAGTAGTTGAATTAAAAAACAAACATAACAAAGTTCCAGGCTTAACAGTTATATTAATTGGAGATCTTACACCCAGCCAGATATATGTAAGAAATAAAGAGAAATCAGCAAAAGAAGTAGGATTAAAATCAGAGGTAGTTAAGTATCCCGATTCTGTGGAGGAAAAAGTTATCTTAGATAAAATTGATGAGTTGAATAAAGAAGATAGCGTCTCAGGTATTTTGGTTCAGTTACCTTTGCCAAAACATATAGACAAACAAAAGATTATAGAGGCAATTGACCCGTCCAAAGATGTAGATGGATTTCATCCAATGAATGTTGGAAACCTTTCGTCAGGCTACGAAAGTTCTGTTCCGTGTACTCCATTAGGATGTTATTTGTTAATTAAAAAAATTGAACCAAACTTAAATGGAAAAAAAGCTGTAATAGTTGGAAGATCAAATTTGAATGGAAAACCTATGACACAACTTCTTTTGAAAGAAAATTGTACAGTTACAATCACTCATTCAAAAACAAAAGATCTCAAAGCCGAATGTTTGGAAGCGGATATCCTTGTTGCAGCTGTTGGTATACCTGAGCTTGTTAAAGGAGATTGGGTAAAAAAAGATGCAATAGTGATTGATGTAGGTATCAATAAAACAGAGAAGGGTATTGTTGGAGATGTTGCTTTTGATGAAGTTTCAAAAAGTGCTAGAGCTTTAACGCCAGTCCCAGGTGGTGTTGGTCCAATGACAATCGCATGTTTATTAAAAAATACTGTAGAGTGTTTCAAAAGATCGCAACTTTAAAGTTACAACCCATTAAATTTTTTGATACTTTAAGGTGTGAAGAAACCTAAATATCCTTACAGAATTGCAATAGTATTTTTGATTTTAACAGTCCCAACTATTGGAGCAACCCAGCTGGGATGGTACCTATATGATCAACAAACAGGTTTTGATTATGGTATGATAGTTGGTACATTTTCAGTTATATATGCTGCTTGGTTAATGTATGAAAAAAATTGGCGAGAAGAAGAAGAGGATGAGGATTAGATTATGGAAAAATTAATTTTTTTTGGATTAGTAATTCCAATTTTCCTTTTTGTTTTATATTTAGGTGGCACAGCTATTATGAGCGGTTTTAGTGCCAGAGAAGCCAATCAGAAAGTAAAGGATAATAATGAAGACAATATTTCCCATGATCAACTTAGTGATGAGCAGTCTTTAAGTGATGAGCTTGAAAAACTTAATAAATTAAAAGAATCTGGTGTTTTGACACAAGAAGAATTTGAAAAGGCCAAAAATAAATTGCTAAATAATTAGATTACTTTGTTAGTAATAATAAAGTTGCCCCTGTTATAAATATTAAAATCCCCATAATCTCGATAAACGTTATTTTTTCCTTAAAAAGGTATTTGGATGAAATATAACTAAAAAATATTTCAATTTGACCAACTGCTCTTACAAAAGAAGCCTGAATTAAAGTGAACGCAAAAAACCAAGATAACGTAGCTAAAAAACCAGCCAAGCCTGTTAAACAAATTTCAAATTTATTATCATAAAATTTTTTGAACTCTGATTTTTCGAAAATTAGAAGATAAGCAGTCACTACTGTAGTTTGAATTATCAAAGCAAAAAAAACTGTCGTAAGTGCTTTATCAAAACTAGAAGAAAAATTTTCAAGTGATAGTGCTGCGGCTCTAAAATAGACAACACTAAGACCCAATAAAAGACCTGCACCTAATCCAATGAGAGTTACTTTTGAAAAAAAATTTTTAAGAAATAATTTCACGTTTTTAATCGTTATTACAATTACTCCTGTAGTAGCCACTATTATTCCAATAATTCCAAATAAATTTAATTTGTCTTTCAGCAAAATATATTCAAATATAGCAATTTGAATTACTTCCGTTTTACTCAATGATGTACCAACAACAAAATTTGAAAATCTGAAAAGATATAATAGTGTAATTGTAAATGTAACTTGCAAAATGGATCCTAAAAAAGTGTAAAAAATAAAATTAGTTTGATTCAGAACTTCTGGGATGACATCTAAATTATGAAAAATGAAAAATAATAAAAATGCAAATGGTAAAGCAAAAGCAAATCTTACGTATGCTGAGGCGACTAATGAAAGATTTTTATTTAATTTTTTTTGTAATGACGTTCTTAGATTTTGAAAAAAAGCTGCTAAAACTGTAAAGATAACCCAATTCATAAATTTATTTAGACCAAAGTTTTAATAGAATTAATTACCTAGTTGTATCTAAAAAAACTATTTTTTCTCCATTAACCAAAGAGCATCTGCACCTAAAAAGTAAATTTTCCCATTACGTGGATGTACTTGAATATCTCTTATTCTCCCAACTTTATCCTTAAAGATAATATCTTCTTTCACATTTAAAATGTCATCAAATATTAATTTTCTCAAAGACTTATCTTTTAGTGAAGTAATTAGAGCATGTCCATTCCACTCATTAAATTCTTTCCCTTTATAGATTGTTATCGCACTTGTTGCGATAGACGGGACCCAATAATGTATTGCTTTTGTAAATCCTGGTTTCCATTTAGGACCAATTGGAATGCCCGAATAGTTTGTTCCACCCCATCCTAAAATCTTCCATCCATAATTTTCACCTTTTTTGGCTTCGCCAAACCAATCACCCCCTCGTGCTCCGTGATTACTCATATAAATTTTTCCATCATATGGAGACAAAGTTAAACCTTGAGGATTTCTAATTCCAATTTGATAAATTTCTGGAAGCCAATCTGATTTACCTTGAAATTTTGGATTATCTTTTGGGATACTACCATCAATATTTATCCTAATAATACTGCCAGGATGTCTAGTAGGATCTTGTGCAATCATACCCTCTCCTCTTTCACCAGCAGATGCAAACAGAAAATTATCTTTTATAGCTAACCGTGATCCAAAATGATATCCAGAGTTGATAGGCGGATTTGCTTGAAAAATATTTTTAAAGATAAAATCTTTTTTGTTAAATTTTGATTTTGCTATTGAAGTGCTTGTTTTTCCATCACCCCTATTTTCAGCATATGAAATATATACAAAATTGTTTTTATAAAGAATATCTAACAAACCACCTTGACCATGCTCTAAAAAATTAAGGTTATGATTAATATTAGAAATTTTTTTTGTGTTAAGATTGATTAATTTAATTGATCCACTTTTCTCTGTGATCAATAACTCTTTGTTATTAATAAAAGTTGAACCCCAAGGGCTATTTAAATCGATTAATTTTTGAAATTTAAAGTTTTCAGATTGCGCAGCTGAAATGCTGATTATAAAAAAAAAAATTGTTTTAATTACGGTTCTCAGTTTTTACTCCGCTCTTCCTTGAATATAAAATTCATTGTTATTATTTTTTTTTACTTTATCCTTTGTATTAAACCAATTATTTCCAAACACACTTATATCTCCTTTTACATGGAGTGTGCCGTCTTCAAGTTTTGTATCACAATATAAATTATCTCCCATTAGAGTTCCTTCGATTGATCTTTTTTTATATTCTAAAACTTTTTCTGTATTTTTAAATGTTGTATTAATCGCACATGGACCAATTTCTGTCATACCCCAATTTACCATGAAGTTACAACCTCTTTTGACAAAATTAATTATTAAATCCCATTGCACAGGTTCACTACCACATGTCACCCAAATACCATTTAGATCTAAACTTTTGAACGATTTAGTAAGAGAGATGGCTTTGCCATGATCAGGAGTAATGTGTGTATGTGTAAAGTTTCTTATTTTTTTACAAAAATTAAAAGCATTAAACTCTTCAATTTTTATCTCAGCACCAACTTCAAAAGCAGGGAGTGTTTGTGCTAATAGACCACCCGCATGTTCCATCTTACAAATAGTATAAATTTTACTTTTGGAAGAAATTTCTTGGCACTCTCGTGCAATTTTATTTGCACTTTTTAATTTTTCTGGTGACTGATAAATCTTTTTTTTTGGTCCAGTTGTACCACTAGATTTTAATTCAATCCCTTTTCTTAGTATCTGAGCCAAACTGTTTTTCTGTTCCATCAACAATTTTTTTTGCAAGTTTGTAAGGTGTGAAAACAAAGATCCATGGGAAAATACTATGTATTACACCAGTAATAAAAACTAAAAGAGCTAAAAAATTAAAATAGCTCGCATATAAAAAATGTTTTAGCCATGATGAATTAATTTTCTTGAGATGTTTTAAATCTAAATCCATTCTAAGAAAGTTTTGATCTTCCACCATCGACAGCAATTATTTGACCTGTAACCCATGAGCTATCATCGGTAATTAGAAATTTTGCAAGAGCAGCTGAGTCTTTTCCTTCACCTAATCTTTTTAAAGGATGAGCTTTGGCTATACCATCTGCCAAAGCTTTATTTTTTAACATTGGTTCTGCAATTTTTGAATTTGTTAAGCTTGGAGCAATACAGTTTACTCTTATATTTGGTGCAAACTCTGCAGCTAAAGAAACTGTCAATCCCTCAACAGCCGCTTTTGTAGATGCTATTATTGCGTGATTAGTAAATCCTCTTTGAGCAGCTACTGTTGAAAACAGAACTACTGATCCTTTATTTTTTTTTAAACTTTCTTGATAACCTTTAATTACCTCAACTGCTGAATAGAGATTTAATTTCATACATTTATTAAAATCTTCTTCTGTTACCATTCTTAAAGGTTTTAGGTCTATAGAACCTACACAGTAAGCAATACCCTTAACTTCTGAAATATCATTTTTAACTTTTTCTATAAAACCGTTTTCCAAAACATTAGCGATTGTAAAAGTACAATCTAATTTATCAGAAATATTCTTTGTTTCAGTTTCGCTTCTCCCAACTAAATGCACATTAAATCCTGAATTTACCATTTGTTCGGCCAAGCTAGATCCGATTGAACCTGTCGCACCAAAAATTAGATATTTTTCTGACATAAAAAAATTTATTAGTTATATTTAGCTATGAACTTATTCTTTATACTGGGAAATCAATTATTTCCATCAAAATACTTGGATCGCTTCAAAAAAGACCATCTATTTTTCATGGCTGAAGATTATGAATTGTGCACTTATGAAAAGCATCATAAACAAAAGATACTTCTCTTCTTATCTTCTATGCGGTCACATGCTGAAAGTCTTAAAAAGGATAAATTTAAATTAAAATATATTAAAATTGAAGATAAAGAATTTAAAGATGATTATTTAAAGAAATTAAAGAAAGTTATAATTTCAAAAAAAATAAAAGAAATTTCAAGCTTTGAGATTGAGGATAAATTCTTTGAAAAAAAAATAAATCAATTCATTAAAAAAGAAAAAATAAAGTGGAATATTATTCAAACTCCGATGTTTTTAAATTCGAGAGAGGAATTTAAAAAATATTTATCTAAATCAAAAAAACCCTTTATGGCAACCTTTTATAAGGAGGTTAGAAAACAATCAGGAATATTAATGGGCCCAGATGGAAACCCAATAGGAGGTAAATGGAGCTTTGATGAGGATAATAGAAATAAATTACCTAAAAATATTTCTATTCCAAAATTTCCAAAAATTAATGAAACAAACCACACAAAAAAACTAAAACCAATTATTGAAAAATTATTTAAGGATCATCCTGGCACAACAGACAATTTTTGGCATGTAACAGAATATAATGATGTCATTAAACTTTTAAATTTTTTTATAAAAGAAAAATCAAATTTATTTGGTGATTATGAGGATGCAGTTGATCAAAAGGATAATATCTTATTTCATAGTGCTTTAAGTCCTTATATCAATTTAGGCTTGATAACGCCTGAGTTGATTATCAAAAAAATTCTCGACTTTCATAAAAGCAAAAAAATTAAATTAAATTCTTTAGAAGGTTACATACGTCAAGTAATTGGTTGGAGAGAATTTATGAGAGGAATTTACCAGAGTTACTCAAATGAAATGGAAACTGGAAATTTTTTTAAACAAAATAGAAAAATGAAAAAATCTTGGTATGATGGAAAAACTGGTTTGCCACCACTTGATTATGCGATTAAAAATGCTCTTAATCACGGCTGGTCTCACCATATTGAAAGATTAATGATCTTATCCAACATCATGAATCTTTGTGAGATAAAACCAAATGTTGTTTACAAGTGGTTTATGGAAATGTTTGTAGACTCTTCTGACTGGGTAATGGTCCCAAATGTTTACGGAATGGGATTATTCAGTGATGGTGGGATATTTGCAACTAAACCGTATATCTGTGGATCTGCTTATTTTATGAAAATGATGGATTTTAAAAAAGGAGACTGGTGTAATACAATGGATGGTCTTTATTGGAGATTTATTGATCGAAATAGAAAATTTTTTTTGAAAAATCCTAGATTATCCATGATGGTTAGAATTTTTGATAAAATGAAAACTGATAGGAAAAAATTAATTCTCCCTGCTGCAGAAAAATTTATAAAACAAAACACAATTTAGTGAGAAAAGAAAATCTTCCTTTTAAAATCTGTATTATTTGTAAAAGACCTTTCACTTGGAGAAAAAAATGGAAGCTAAATTGGGAGAGAGTTAAGTACTGCTCTAAGAGATGTTCTAGCAAAAAAATATGAACCTAGAAAAGTATAAATGGAAAAGTAGAATTTTACTTGTTTCTGCACCAAATTATAAAGATAAAATATATCTAGAAGTAAAAAAAAAATATCAAGCTAAAATAAAAGATTTCCATAAAAGACATGTAAAATTAATTTGTAAAATTAATAAGAAAGAAAAATCTTCTATTAATTTAATTGGTTTCGATGGAAAATCTAAAAAGATGATGGATAAACTTAATTATAAAATATTGTTTAAAATCATAGACAAAATGCCACTGAGTAAAAAATTTAAACCTATAAATTTATCACTGTATTCAGATTATAATCCTAAAACCACTACTCAAGGCCTGGGATTTAAAAACATGGAAAAAGCTAATTACACAATTAAAACTATTAAAAATCGTTCAATTAAGTATCAGGTAAATGTCATCGCAACTATGCTAGGTAGAGCAAAAAATCATCCCAACAAAACTAGGGAGATGGAGGATGCCATAAAAATATTTAGTGATTGGATGGAAAAATATAAAAATGAAAAAAGTGAGAATTAAGATGATAAAATATTTAAAAAAAATAGTAGTTTTATTTTTTCTATTCATCCCAAATAGTCTATATGCTGATTTTTTTGAGGATATAACAAACCAAATTGTTGATAATCCCAAAAGACTTAGCTATGGAGTTTCTGTAACTGATGTAAACCAAGATGGAAATTTTGATTTTGTAGTCACAGGATTTGGTTATTTGAATTTAGCTTTATCATATGAGGATGGAAAATTAATCAATATTGTAAATCAAAAAAAATTTACAGATGAGTTTAGGAGAACTATTGGGGTCGCTGCATGCGATATAGATAAAGATGGATATGAAGAAATATATTTTCTTAACACTGATACATATAGTGGTACAAAAAAATATTCGGACAGACTTATCGATTTAGAAAAAGATAAGTACGTAGATTTATTTGAAATTGAAAAAAATCAGAGAGATCTTAATTTAACTGCTGGCAGATCAGTTGCCTGTGTCGACAGAAAAGGTGATGGAAATTATGGTGTTTATGTTGCTAATTATGGAGGACCAACTAGATTTTATGAATATAGTGACGAGACAATAGTTGATAAATCTGTTCAATTAAATCTTGCAAAGGTCACTGGCGGTCGTGCTGTTGTAGCTGGACATATTATTTCTGATAAAATTGATGTGTTTGCAGCTAATGAAAGAGGAGCAAATTTTTTATATAAAAACAATGAGGGTAAATTTTTAGACGTTGCAAACGAATATAGAGTTGAAGATTTTCTTCAAAATGGGAGAGGAACTGCTTTGTCTGATATTTATTATAGAGGACGATTGGACATTTTAAATGGAAATTGGGGAGGATTTCACAGAGCCTATGTGTTAAAGGATAATATCTTTCAAGATATAGCCAAGCCACCTTTTGATGAGCCATCAAGAATAAGAACTGTTATTTCAGCTGATTTAGATAATGATGGTTATGATGAAGTCTTCATGAACAACATTGGTGAACCTAATAAACTTTTTAAAATATTAGATAATGGTGTGATTGAGCAAATACCATTAGATACTGGTTTAGAGCCAAATGGATATGGAACTGGAGCAGCAGTTGCTGATATAGATAATGATGGTGTTCTAGAGTTATTAGTTTCACACGGAGAAAGTTTTGATCAGCCATTGTCCTTGTATAAAGCAAAAGTAAATCCTCAAAATAAATATTTAAGAATAAAACCTTTAAATAAATATGGTGCGCCTGCAAGAGGAGCAACAGTGACATTATTTTCAAATTTGAGAAAACATTCTAAAACAATTGACTCTGGATCTGGTTATCTTTGCCAAATGGAGCCAGTGGCTCACTATGGAATTCGAGAAAATGAGAAAAATATAAAAATTCAGGTTAGATGGACTAATGGTGAAAATGAAACGATTTCTATCAAAAAATTAAACGAAACAATTGTTTTAAATCAAAAATAACTAATTTAAAGGTTGCAGAACTCTATTTATAAAATGGATTACACCATTTAGAGCTTCAATGTCAGCTGTTACAACTTCAGCCTCATTTATATATACAATTCCATTAACCTTTTTAATCGTTATCTCTTCACCATTAATTGCCTTAATTTTTATTTCACCGTTTATTTCTGAAGAAGTTATTTTTTTTGAAAAAACATGTCTTCCTAAGATGTTTACTAATTTTTCTTTATTCTCTTCTCTTAAGAGGCCGTAATATGTTTGTGCACTAATTGCAGCAAATGCATCATCTAATGGTGCAAAAATTGTAAATGGCCCATCGCCCTCTAGATTTTTATCTAAACCCGACTTAGTTAGTGTTTCATTTAATTTAGTAAACTTGCCAGTCTCATTAAGTTGATTAATTATATTTGCAAATGTAATCGTTGGTACGAAAATCATTACTAGTAAACAGATAATTGAACTAATTTTTTTCATTTCTTTTAGATATATAAAAATTAATAATTTAAAAGGTTAATTTAGTGCGACAAATGTTTAAACAAAAACTTCATATTGTTTATATTTAACACTAGAAAGTTACAACTATTAATCTAGACTGAACTTTAACCATAAATTTTAATCTAAATAAATGAGATTTTTAAAAAATATAATTAAGACATCGGTCATTATTACTCTAGTTTTGTCTTTTTCAAGTATCTCAAATTCATCAGAAAAAAACTATTACAAAGATTTGATTAATGACTGGTCAAGAATATTTCCAGATAAAAATAGAAATGCTGCAGGCCCAAAATTCTTTAAATATATAATTGATAAAGATATTACTTATAAAGATTTTATTGAGTACAATAAATTATATTGTGCTGTATCTGGCTCATTAATTGATCCTAACAGTCAGCCAGATTTTATATTTGTTAAAGAAAGAAAAACTAAAAATAAGATTTGTGGTAGCTACTATAAATGCTGTATCCCATGTTCATGTGATATTATGAAATACTCCGAGGTTCAAAAGATGAGACATAAGTTTAGCGATGAAGTAAAAGAGTTTTTTGTTTTTACAATTAAAAATCCCTGCAAAAAACAAGACTTTCCAAACAGAGTAAATAAAGATTATTTTTGTGATGGTGATAAAATTAATGATAAACAAGTCTACAGTATCAAAGATCGAATAGTAATAGGTTTACTACATAATGGGAAAAGCTGTGAAAAGGACGAGATAGATTTTGTAAAAAGTCATCAGATAACTGGAAGATTTTGCGAATTTAGAAATAATACCCCTATAGAAAATTTAGAGGCGGGCATGGGTGATATCTTTATCAAACTTGCAAGATAACTTTTTATGGTAAAGAAAATCAAAAAAAGAAAAAAAATTAAAAAAAAAAATCCAATAGCAAAATTATTAAGTTCACCAATGTTAAAAAATAAAATAATAAAAAATGAAAAAAAAATTTATAATAGAAAAAAATATAAATTGGAGAATGAATAAAATTTAACCTTAATTAAAAGTTGAAATTATTTTGGGAATATAATTCTTAAAATTAAAAAAACCTTTATTACAATATTGCCAAGAATATTGATCTAATTTTCTATACAGATAATTAAATTTTAAACTATTTGAATTTAAATAATCCAGATTTTCACCAACATTTGGATATAAAGCGATAATACTCTCATCTATATTTTTAATTTCACTAATATCTATTGTTTCACAATTTATAGACTTATCATTTAATCTTTGCTTTTGGTCATCAATTAAAAGTGATTTAAATTTGATAACATTTTCACTTAATTTTATGGATCTATTCTCATTTTTATTTGTAATTATATAAATTTTTTTAAATTCATTATTTTGGAAATCACTAGTTTCAAATGATAAATTATTTTCAAATATTAAAAGATTTCTATTATCTATATTTTTATTACTAAAATCTTGTTTGACAATTGAGTAAGTTTTTTCTGAAACCTTTGGGGGAGCATTCTCATTTAATTTAATATTATTAAATCTATTATTTGTGAATTTTTTAATATTCCATTCACTTGCTAGATAATGTTTTCCTTGCGTTTGAACCCCAGCTACCCATCTCCAACCAAGAGTGTTAGACGCAGCATCTCCATCATAAAGGTGTTGCATAAAAAATTCTGCTCCTAACTGCCAGGGCAACTTCAAAGTAAAAATCCAAATACTTGCAAACCACATTCTTGCATGATTATGTAAGTAGTTGTTTTCTTTGAGTTCATTTACCCAATAATTAAAACACTCAATATTTGTTTTTCCTTCAATAGCGTTATTATAGTTTTGGTTATCCTTAAAATCTTCTCTAATTTTATTCAATTCAATCAAATAATCTGTCCAAACATTTGGTCTTAATTCTAACCAGCCTTTCCAATACGTTCGCCACAAAACCTCTTGAATAAATTTTTCATTTTTTGAAAAAGAAAATTTATTAAGTGATTTTTCAATTATTTCTTTTTCGTTTATTACTCCGTGGGTAATGTAAGGAGATAAACAGGATACATTGGTTCTTTTTTCCGGTCCAAAATCAAAATTCCTTAACTTAGAATATTCAGCAAGATTTACCTCAATAAAATTGTCTAATTTGTTTAAGGCCGCAGCCTTAGAGGCATCAAACTTCATTTCTATTTATTTTGATTTTTTTTTCTTAAGTCCAAGTTTATCACTGTGTCTTAATCTAAGAATAACAATTGCACCTGCAATCAACACTATAGCGATTGCTTCATAAACTAATGCTGTTGGATCCATTTCTTTTCCTTGAAGAATTATAAATCGCGCTAGAGCAGTAATAGCTATTAAAAGTGGTAATGTAATGCTTATTGATTGTTGGTTCCAAAAAACTCTCACCATAGCAAGCACTTCTAGGTAAAGAAACATTAGTAGTAAATCAGCTAAAGTAACAGATCTATTTTCAAACATTTTATACATTTCAATACCTACAGCAATTACTGTACTTATTAAAATAATAACCATTAAAATAAGTTGTAAATTTTTAGCTACTTTTTCCATTATTTGTCTTTACTAAATGGCAACCATTTTTCAAACACAGATTTTGATGAACCATCATATGGTATTGAATAAGAGTAAGGGTTTGGACTTGTTAGAACTTCAATTCCTTTTGAAAATACGAATATAAATACGATCACAAAAACGAGAACCATTATTTTAAAGGGATCAAAATTTTTTGTTTTAAAAACACTAGATGAATTTTCTTCAGCTCTATGAAAATGTTTAAAGGTCATATACACGGCAAAGATCAAACCAATATGAGCTAAAAAAAGTCCAGTCCAACCAAATACAAAAGTTGTGTATGAAAATACGTATAAACTAAAAACTGTTGTCCAAATAAAGCTCAAAACTAATAAAATTTGCAATCTGACAGTTTTAGGAAGTGAACGGAGATCATTTTTACTATCGTCAAACAATATGTTTGCTGTATCCCTCATCCAATTTTTAATCGATTCCATGATTCTAAGATATAACTAAAAATAAATTTAACAAACCATAAATTGTCCTAAAACATAACAATATTAGAGTTTTTTCTTGTGATAATTAATAAATCTTTCAACATTAGATTTATTGAACGTTTTATTTTCCTCAAAAGAAACTTTTTTCATTGAGTACGCTGTACTCTTTGTAATTCTAGATAGGATAGTAATATTCCCTTTGTATAGTTTAAGTTTTACAGATCCATTTACCTTATTTCTTTTTTGATCAATAATTTTTTGTAATTTAAATCTTTCTTTTGAGTACCAATAACCATTGTAAATTAATTCTGCATATCTTGGCATGACCGAGTCCTTTTTGTGCATCGTTTTTTTATCCAATGTCACTGACTCGATAGCTCTGTGGGCGTGAATCAAAAGTGTTCCACCTGGTGTCTCATAAACTCCTCTTGATTTAATTCCAAGAAACCTATTTTCAACTAAGTCAACTCTTCCTATGCCATTTTTTCCAGCAATAAAATTTAATTTGGTAAGAATGTTTTCAGGATTTAATTTTTTTCCATTTATTCCAACAGGGTCACCATTTTTAAAATTAATTGAAATAAAAGTTGGTTTATTTGGTGCTTTTTCAGGAGAGGTTGTTCTTTGGAAAATAAATTCTGGAGCTGAATTTTTTGGATTTTCTAAAATCTTACCCTCAGTTGAGGTATGAAATAAATTATCGTCGACAGAAAAAGGAGGTGCACCTTTTTTATCTTTTGGGATGGGTATCCCATGTTTTTTTGCATAACTTATTAAATCATTTCTGGATCTCAGTCTCCAAATTCTCCAAGGAGCAACAACTTTTATCTTTGGACCAAAATAATGATAACCTAGCTCAAATCTGACCTGATCATTACCTTTTCCTGTTGCTCCATGAGATACTGCAAACGCTTTAAATTTTTTTGCTATTCTTATTTGGTCTTTTGCAATTAATGGCCTTGCTATGGAAGTTCCTAATAAGTAAACCCCTTCGTAAACCGCGTTACCTCGTATCATTGGAAAAACATAGTTTTTTACGAAAATATTTTTTAAATTTTTAATTATAATCTTTTTAACACCAAATTTTTTAGCATTATTGATTATCTTTTTTCTATCAATCTCTTGTCCTATATCAGAAGTGTAACAAATTACTTCTGCGTTATAATTTTCTTGAAGCCATTTTAGAATTATAGATGTATCTAATCCTCCTGAATAAGCTAAAACAATTCTTTTTTTTGATTTCATTAATTAACTGCAAGCTTTTTTTGCAGAGTTATAAGCTTTAGTAAATCCCAACAATGAATAATGATCTATGGTTTGAGATCCTTTTTCATTATAGCCAGTGACCATAATTCTTGATCCTTTTTTCATAACCTTAACCATTATGTTTTCTTTTTTACCACTTGTCATCCAAGCAAAACCTTGTTGTTTAATATCAAATTTAAATTTATTATTTCCTGATGTTGCTAAAACAGAATTGTTTTTATTAAATTCATATCCCGCAGTCGCACTTATTTCGTTAGAAATTTTCTCATTAGGTCTAAAAGTTACAAATAATCGTGCATCTCTTTTGTTTGTTTTGGGTGCTTGTAATACTGGAATAGACTGAGCGAAACATATTTTACCTGATGACTCTGAAACTACTAAAACTTCCCAATCCTTAAATTTGCCAATCTTTTTTAAGTCTTCAGCAAAACTTTTAGATATCGAAATAAGTAGAATAGCAAATGATAGGTAAAAAATTTTTCTAATTAAGGACATGGATTTGGATAGATGTTTTGCACTTCGTTAATTTCATTAATTACCTTCTCTGAAAGATTTATATTTACACTTTCTATATTAGTTTTCAACTGATCCATTTTCGTAGCACCAATTATAACCGATGTAACAAAAGGCTGAATTTCACAAAACTTTAATGACATTTGTGTCAAATCAATATTATTTTTTTTTGCAATCTCAAAATAAGCCTCAACAGCCTTAGTTGTATTGGGCTTCTCATACCTGGTCCAAAAGTCCCCATCCCTTTCTAATCTTGAATTTTTTGGCATTTGATTATTTCTGTATTTGCCAGTCAAATAACCAGTTGCTAAAGGTGAGTATGCAAGTAATCCAACTTCTTCTCTGATGGAGATTTCTGCTAAGCCTACTTCATATGTTCGATTTAATAAATTGTAAGGATTTTGTATGCACATCATTCTTGGCAAATTGTTTTCCTTTGATATTTGTAAACATTTAGTTACTCCCCATGGAGTTTCGTTTGAAAGCCCAACCTCTCTGATTTTTCCCTCTTTTTTAAATTTTTGCAAATTTTCAAGAACATCCTCAAATTTATTCCAGTTCTTATCATCTTCCTTATGTTCATATCCCAAACGTCCAAACATATTAGTTTTTCTTTCTGGCCAATGTAATTGATAAAGATCAATGTAGTCGGTCTTTAATCTTTTGAGACTTTCATTTAACGCAATCGTCATATTTTTAATACCAAAACTATTTTCTCCACCTCTAATATAATTCCTTGAAGGCCCAGCAACTTTTGTAGCTAATATAACTTTCTCTCTCTTTTTTGTTGTTTGAAACCAATTACCAATAATTTTTTCAGTAAGACCAAAAGTTTTTTCTTTTGGGGGTATTGAATATAGTTCAGCAGTGTCCCAAAAATTAACCCCATGCTCGAGCGCATAATCCATCTGTTCAAAACCTTGCTCTTCTGTGTTTTGTTCTCCCCAAGTCATAGTTCCGAGACAAATTGTACTAACATCAAGGGTAGTATTACCTAATTTTTTATAATTCATTTAACTTTTACCGTGTCTATTGTTTAACTAATCTTCTAAGGTATCTTGAATAATTAGTAAAAGATTATATATATTTCGTATGGAATTTAATAAAAAAGGTATTCTAGGAAGAGCTAAAGAAGCTGCTCAACAATCCACTGCAGTAACGGATGAAGGCTTAAGAGCCTACATGCTTAAAGTATACAACTACATGACAACTGGCATCCTTTTGACGGGGATAATTGCACTTATAACTTTCAAAATGTCAGTCGTTACTGATAGCTCAGGATCTATAGTTGGATTAACCCAAATGGGTAACGCAATCTACATGTCAGGGTTAAAGTGGTTAGTGATGTTAGCTCCGCTTGGTGTTGTATTTTATATGAGCTTTGGCATTAACAAAATGAGTTCAGCTAAAGCACAAACAACTTTTTGGATTTTTGCTGCATTAATGGGTTTATCTCTTTCGTCAATTTTACTAGTTTATACTGGCATGAGCATCACAAGAGTATTTTTCATTTGTTCTGCTACATTCGGCGCAATGAGTATTTACGGCTACACAACTAAAAGAGACCTTACAAAA
The DNA here is from genome assembly GCA_902579925.1 of uncultured Pelagibacteraceae bacterium. Taxonomy (GTDB): domain Bacteria; phylum Pseudomonadota; class Alphaproteobacteria; order Pelagibacterales; family Pelagibacteraceae; genus Pelagibacter. The sequence goes on along the minus strand of CACHIS010000001.1, from coordinate 93,494 downwards.
TTAGGATCTTTTTTAATGATGGGATTAATTGGAATTATTATTGCATCAATAGTTAACATATTCATGAAATCTTCAATGATGTATTTCGTAATTTCTATTTTAGGAGTTTTAATTTTTGTAGGACTTACTGCTTACGACACTCAAAAAATTAAGAACATGTATTCTGCTAGCGACACGGGGGAGTTGATGGGTAAAAAAGCTGTGATGGGTGCATTAACACTTTATTTAGACTTTATTAATTTATTTATAATGTTGCTGAGACTTTTTGGTCAAAGAAGATAATTTAAAGTTTTTTCCAATTAATATTTGTTAATAAGATTTTTAGATCAAAAGAATTTCTTAATATTTTACCATTAGCATCAGTAATTAGATATTTAAGGTTTTTATTTTTTGGCTTAAAATTTTTACAAATCTTGTAAAGCGCATTTTCAGCAGCATTCTTAAAAACACTAAAACCAACTTGTTTACTTGAAATATTAAGACCATAATCTTTCCACGAGCCTTCCGAAACCATTTTTGCGTACAGATCTAAAATAATTTTTAATTCGTCTTTCTCAAAAAAATGTTTTTCCTCAATATTTTTTTTACTAACATTATCAATTATTAGACGTAAATTGTTATTCATTTGTTTTATATTTGTTAATTAAACTTATTTGAAATGCAGTAAATATAAAAGTAATTGGTAAAAGTCCCCACACTTTAAAGTTTACCCAAAATTCCTCAGATTGAGTTCTCCAAACTATCTCGTTAAGTATTGCAAGCCCAAAAAAGAAGTATATCCATCTTTTGTTTAATACTTCCCACCCCTCGTCAGTTAGTGAGATAGATCCACCCATTAATTTTTTCAAAACAGGCTCATTTGTGAAGTGCCTTCCAAATATCAGAGCAAATGCAAAGAGAATATTTATAATTGTTGGTTTAATATAAATAAAAACTGGATTATCAAAGTAAATTGTTAAGCCACCAAAAAAAGTAATTAAAACTCCACTAAGCAATGGAACTTTTGGTATTTTTTTTTCTAAGAACCAAACAATTGCTAATGCAATAATTGTCGCAACAATAAACGGTGGAATTGCAACTTTTAAATTTTTTCCACTATCGTAATAGTAGTAAAAAAAAATTATCAAGGGTCCAAAATCAGTGAGAAACTTTAATAAAGATTTATTCACGATAAAGATATTAACACAAATAATATTTTCACAAAAACTATTTATTTTTCTTATTGATTTTTTTTTTTAAATACCCATACTAATAGTATGGCAATTCAAAAAGCTAAGTTTTCAATTGGAGATATCGTTAAACACAAGCATTTCGATTTTAGAGGAGTTATCTACGATGTCGATTTTGAATTTAATAATTCAGAGGAGTGGTATCAATCTATACCAAAAAATGTCAGACCACGAAAAGATCAACCCTTTTATCATTTACTAGCTGAAAATGATGAAATTACTTATGAGGCATACGTTTCTGAGCAAAATCTTTTAGTTGATGAGTCTGGTGAGCCAATAAAACATCCTTTAATTGAGGAAATTTTTTCAGGTAAAAAGGGTTCTAGTTATTTTAAGCTTTCGAATTAAGAAAGATCATTTTTTCACCACATTTAGCTCAAATCATGGACACAGCAATTTGATTAAATGTCTTAATTCTGATCAAGAGTGCTACTTATTATCCCTTCGTTATTATCTCCCTCTGCATTCTTGATCAGATAGTTTTTTCATATTACAAAACAATAAATTAAATTTATATTTTTAAAATGTTTAAATATCTTGAACCAGGTAAAATTTTTTCAATTACTTCAAAAGCTCCTAAATATGTTTTATTTTTATTTATTATAATTCTTTCGATAGGATTAACAGAGGCACTAGTACTATCTCCTGAAGATTATAAACAAAGTCACTCAGTCAGAATTATGTATGTTCATGTACCTGCTGCTTGGATCTCACTTGGAATTTTTTCATCAATGACTTTATTATCTGTAATTGGATATATATTTAAGATTAAAAATTTTTTCTTAATTTCAAAAAGCTTAGCACCCTCAGGTTTAGTATTTAATATTATAGCTCTAGTAACAGGATCAATATGGGGTAAACCTACTTGGGGGACATGGTGGGCTTGGGATGCAAGAATTACCTCAATGCTAATTCTCTCTCTTTTTTTTGTAATGTATCTTGTCGCTTGGAGAATTTATGAAAATAATGACAAAATATTTAAGGTTACGACAATTATAACAATCTTAGGAATAATAAATGTTCCAATTATTAAATACTCGGTCGATTGGTGGAACACATTGCATCAACCAGCTTCAATTAACATATTATCAAAATCTTCAATTCATACATCAATGTTGTTTCCATTAATTATAATGACTGCGGCATTTGCTCTATTTTCTCTACTAATTTTTTTGATGAAATATAATACAGAACTGATAAAAATTAAAAATAAAGGTTTAGATAGATTATGATAAATGAGTTATTATTTATGAATGGATATGGACTATATGTTTGGTCTGCATTCTCATTTACTTTGTTTAGTTTTCTTGTGCTTTTTTTAATTACTAAAATCCAATATACTAAAGAGAAAAATAAATTTGTTTCTAAACTTGGGTCACTAAACTCTGAAAGAGCTGCTATTGCAAAATCTCAAAGTATTAACAAAGCAATTTTGTCAAATACCTCAAACATTTAACTTTTGAAACATGTATGGGCGTAAAGTTAAATTAAGATTTTTTTTTATATCACTTGTTTTAATTACTGTTGTTTTATCTGTTTTTTTAATAATTAAATCTTTAGAAGAAAATGTTGTTTTTTTTAAATCTCCAACTGAAATTAAAGCATTGAGTGAAATTGATAAAAAAAAAATTAGAATTGGTGGAATGGTTAAAAAAAACTCAATATCTATAATTTCAAAAGAAATAAATTTTGTTGTTACAGATTTTAAAAATGAAATTAATGTAGTTTACTCTGGTGTTATGCCAAATCTTTTTTCTGAAGAAAAAGGAGTTGTTGCAGAGGGATATTTAAAAGATAAAAATTTTTTTTTAGCTACAAAAATTCTAGCTAAACACGATGAAAATTATATGCCTCCAGAAGTAAAGGCCGCATTAGAGGAGAAGTAAACTTGGCTAGCTTGATAGGATCTTATTCTCTAAATTTTGGACTTTTTTTTTCATTTTTTATTATATTTTTTTCAATAAACAATTTAAAAAATGCTGAAAATTTAGATAAAAAAATAATATCTTTTACATTTCTTCAATTTTTTTTTGTTATTATTAGTTTTGTTGGATTAATTGTATCTTTCATAAATTCAGATTTTAGCAATGAAACTGTTTTTAATCATTCTCATACAACTAAACCATTGTTTTATAAAATTTCAGGAACTTGGGGAAACCATGAAGGAAGCTTATTGTTATGGCTATTAGTGCTAACTTTATTTGTATTTATATTTTTATTAAAGTCAGATAGACAACCAAAAAATTACAGAATTTTCACTCTATTATTTCAACAAATAATAATTATTGGATTTTTTGTATTTCTAATTAAAACTTCCAGTCCTTTTAATTTTATTTTTCCTGTGCCAGAGGAGGGTCTGGGTCTAAATCCAATATTACAAGATCCAGCTTTAGCTATACATCCGCCAATTTTATATTTAGGGTATGTAGGTTCCTCTATAATTTTCTCATCAGCTCTTGCTGCGATGGTTTCATCTTATGTATCTAAAGAATGGGCAAAACATATTAAACAGTGGGTTTTAGTATCTTGGATTTTTCTTACTTTGGGAATTTTATTAGGATCAGTTTGGGCTTATTATGAATTGGGTTGGGGAGGATTTTGGTTTTGGGACCCTGTTGAAAATGTATCTTTAATGCCTTGGTTTGCATTAACCACTCTTTTACATTGTATTTTAGTTTTAGAAAAAAAAGGAATACTTACATCATGGGCGATGGTTCTTTCTATAGCAACTTTTGCTCTAAGCATGAGTGGCACTTTTTTAGTAAGATCAGGTATTCTTAATTCAGTTCACACATTCGCTAACGATCCAGAGAGAGGTCTATTTATTTTAATTTTTTTATTTTCATTGATTTTTTTATCCATATTTATTTTTTTCTTTTTTCATAAAGATAAAGAGAAAACAGAAAATAATTTTTTTTGGTTAAGTAAAGAAACATCAATTTTAGTTAACAATTGGTTTATGATGTACTTCCTTTCAGTTGTTTTAATAGGGACTATTTATCCTATTTTTTTAGAGGTTTTGACCTCAAATAAAATATCTGTGGGGCCACCTTTTTATAATAAACTCATATTACCCCTCTTAATTCCATTTCTATTTGCAATGGCAATAGGGCCAAAACTAAAATGGATAAAGTCAGATTTTCAAGATAAACTTAATATGCTTTTATTATTAATAATCTCTTTTTTGATATCAGCATTAATTATCAAGGAATTTGACATAAGTTTTTTGGTAAATACTATTCTGGTATCAAGTGCTTTTTTTTTATTTTTTGTAACTTTAAGAGAATTTTTCATAAAAAAATTAAAAAATTTATCCCAAAATGTTGCCCATTTTGGTTTCAGTTTATTAATACTTAGTATCTTATTAAATAATATCTTTTCTACTGAAGTTATTACTAATTTAAAAATTGGTGAAACTTTCAAGTCTGATAAATTTTCAATAAACTTTGCTAATATAGTTCAAGAAAACGGTAAAAATTTTAAATCGATAATTGGAAAGTTTAAAGTGGAGCATGAAGATGGTTCAATAGATGCTCTGAGGCCAGAGCTTAGAATATATAATCAACCAAATATTGTAACTAGTGAGGCGGACATTAAAACAAACTTTTTTACAGATAAATTTATTACAATGAATTATGTACAGAACCAAGAATATTTTAATATCAGATACCAAGTTAAGCCATTAATGATTTGGATATGGATCTCAGTGCTACTTCTAAGTTTTGGTGGACTAATGAGTATGTTTAAAAAAAGATATGAGATTTAACATTATACCAATAATAATAATTATAGTTTTTACTGCGACTTTTATAATTTTTTTTAAAGGTTTAAAAAATTCAAATATATATACACCAAATGTAGATTTAGAAAAAAAAGTTCCATCATTAGTCTTCAAATCTTTTGATACTAATTTAGATATTATTTCAGAAAATATTTTTAACAAAAATAAATTCTACTTGGTGAATATATGGGCCTCGTGGTGTATTCCTTGTAGAGATGAACATAAGTTTTTAATGAAACTAAAAAAAAGTGAAGAAATAGAATTGATAGGTCTTAATTATAAAGATAATAATAAAAATGCACAAAATTTTTTAGGAGAATTAGGTAACCCGTATGATAAAATTTTTGTCGATAAAGATGGCACATCCTCTATTAATTGGGGTGCTTATGGTGTGCCTGAAAGTTTTTTAATACATAAAAATAAAATCATAAAAAGATATATCGGCCCAATAAATAATAGAAACTTGATAGAGATTGAGAAAATAATAAAATGAGATTGTTACATATATTTTTTATTATAGTTTTGATTTTTAATTTTAATTTAATAAAAGCAGATGAAATTGAAACTGAAAATAAAATTGCTAAAAATTTAAGATGTCTAATTTGTCAGGGCCAATCAGTTTATGATTCTGACTCAGAATTTGCATTAAGTTTAAAATTGGTAATTAGTAATAAAATAAGCGAGGGGATGACAGAGGAGCAAATTTATAGCTTTTTGAAAAAAAAATACGGGGAATGGATATTGTACGACCCAGTTTTGAATAAAAATACTTATTTTTTATGGTTAATGCCTCTCTTGATATTCCTTGTGGGCGGTGCCATAATCATTAAAAAATTTTATATTAGAAAATAATCTTGAACAAAACTATGAACCTTAAACAATTTTTTTTAATTGTAATAATTTTGATTTTTCCTTCAAAATTATATGGAGATACAACAGTACAAAATGAAAACCATCAAATAAATCTATTTGTTGGAAATTTTGATTTTAGCGATGATAAACAAAAAGCAACACTGTTTGGTTTTCAACATCAAGATGAAAATTTAAATCGAGACACATTTTTAGGAAATGTCTCTCCAATTACGGGTGGATTTTTAACTGAAAACTCAGCTGCGTACGTTTATACAGGTGTTGAATGGAATGTGGATATGGGTTCTTTTTATTTTACCCCAAGTTTTGCCCCAGGACTATATCATGAAGGTGATGGAAAAGATTTGGGTCATGTTTTGGAATTCAAGTCAGAAGTACAATTCTCTTATAAAACTTCCGATACAACTAACTTTGCCGTATCTTATAATCATGTATCTAACGCAAGCTTAGGGGATAAGAATCCTGGGGCAAATAGTTATATGTTTAATTTTCTTAAAAAGTTCTAGGAATATTCAATGAATTTAAAAGATTGTCATAACTTTAGAGATTTTAGAAAATTAGCTCAAAAAAAATTACCGTCACCAATATTTCATTATATTGACGGGGCAGCTGACGATGAAGTTACTTACGCAAGAAACACAAGTGCATTTGATGATGTGGATTTAGTTCCTAATGTTTTGAGGGGAGTTGAGAATATAGATTTATCAACTACAATATTCGGTAAAAAACTGGATTTACCTTTTTACCTTTCTCCAACAGCTTTACAAAGACTTTTTCATTATGATGGTGAAAGAGCGGTAGGAAAAGCAGCTAAAAAATTCAATACAATGTTTGGAGTTTCTGCTTTAGCTACAGTGAGCGTAGAAGAAATTTCTTCAATGATTGATACTCCTAAAATGTTTCAATTTTATTTTCATAAAGATAGAGGTTTAAATGACTCTTGTTTGGAAAGAGCTAAAGCAGCAAAATTTGATGTGATGGCTTTAACAGTTGATACTATTACTGGAGGAAACAGAGAGAGAGACTTAAGAACAGGATTTACCTCTCCACCAAAGTTAACTTTAGCAAGTTTATTTAGTTTTGCTACTAAGCCGATGTGGGGTATTAATTATCTAACAAAAGGTAAGTTTGAATTACCTCATTTGCAAGATTTTGTGAAAGAAGGTACTGATGTTAACTCATCAATTGGAAATTATTTTTCAACTATGTTGGATCAATCTATGAATTGGAAAGACGCTGAAAATCTTTGCTCTAAATGGGGAGGTCATTTTGCTCTTAAAGGAATTATGAGTGTAGAAGATGCAAAAAGAGCAGCAGACATAGGATGCACTGGTATAATGGTATCAAATCATGGAGGAAGACAACTTGATGGATCAAGGTCTCCTTTTGATCAACTTGCTGAAATTGTTGATGCTGTTGGTGATAAGCTTGATGTAATATGTGAAGGTGGAATTCATAGAGGTACTCATATGCTTAAAGCGTTATCATTAGGCGCTAAAGCATGTTCTGGTGGAAGATTATATCTTTATGCACTAGCTGCAGCAGGTCAAGCGGGGGTTGAGAGAGCTTTAGGTCAGTACAAAGCTGAACTGCAAAGAGATATGAAACTCATGGGCTGTACAAAGATAAGTGACTTAAATAGAAGTAATTTAAGATTTAGAAAATAGTGTGAGTTTAAAAAATTGTCATAATTTTGATGATTTTAGGAAATTAGCTAAAAAAAAATTACCTTCACCAATTTTTCACTATATAGACGGTGGCTCTGATGATGAGTCAACTTTAAGAAGAAATACAGACTCATTTAACGAATGTGATTTGGTCCCAAACATTTTAGCAAGTGTTGGTAAACCAGACTTATCAACAACTTTGTTTGGAAGAAAAATAGATATTCCAATATTTCTTTCACCAGCTGCTATGCAAAGACTTTACCATCCCGAAGGAGATAAAGCTTCAGCTAGAGCTGCCGAAAAATATGGTACTTTTTACAGTATGTCCTCTATGGGAAATAATTCTATTGAGGAAATATCTAATATTTCTAGTGGTCCGAAATTATTTCAACTTTATGTTCATAAAGACAGATCTATTTCGGATGATTTGATTGATAGGTCTAGAAGATCTGGTTTTGATGCAATGTGTTTAACGGTCGATACTCTAGTAGCAGGTAATAGAGAAAAAGATCACAGGACAGGTTTTACAACACCACCAAAATTAACCTTACAAAGCTTATTAAGTTTTGCAATGAGACCGAGATGGGTATTTAATTATTTAACTGGTAAAAAATTTGAATTATCAAATGTTAAAAAAAAAACAGACAAAGGAACAAATATCTCAAAGTCCGTCATCGAATATATCAATGAACAATACGATCCTGCAATGGGATGGAAGGATGCAGAATATTGTGCAAAGAGGTGGAATGGACCTTTTGCACTAAAAGGAGTTATGTCAATTGAAGATGCAAAACGAGCAATTGATATTGGTTGCACCGCTATAATGATCTCAAATCATGGAGGTAGACAGCTGGATGGATCACGATCGCCCTTTGATCAAGTAAAGGCGATTTCGGATGCTGTAGGTGATAAATTAGAAATAATTTTGGATGGAGGGGTTAGAAGAGGAACACATGTTTTAAAGGCTATAGCAGCAGGTGCAAAAGCCTGTAGTTTTGGAAAAATGTTTTTGTTCTCTTTGGCCGCAGGTGGGCAACAAGGTGTTGAACATTTGCTTCAAAACATGCACGATGAGATAAATAGAAATATGGTTTTAATGGGCTGTAAAAATTTAAAAGAGTTGAATAGTTCAAAATTAATCTATAGAAAATAGAGGATAAATTATGAAATTAGCTAAAAGTCTTGAGAGATTAGGTACAGAGTCAGCATTTACCGTTCTTGCGGAGGCAAAAAAACTAGAAGCTCAAGGAAAACCTATGATCCATTTAGGATTAGGGCAACCAGATTTTAAAACTCCAAAACATGTTGTTGAGGCTGCTAAAAAAGCACTTGATGACGGACATCATGGATATGTAATGTCAAACGGTATCCCAGAGTGTCGTCAATCAGTAACTAGATGGATAAAAAAACGTTATAACGTAGATATTGATTTTGAAAGAATAATAATAATGCCAGGTGGAAAGCCTACAATGAGTTATGCTATCCAATGTTTTGGTGAGCCGGGAGCAGAAATTATACATCCAACACCCGCATTCCCGATTTACGAGTCTATGATAAATTATACAGGTTCAACTTCAGTTCCATATGATTTGACAGAAAATAAAGATCTAAAATTTGATCCAGATAAAATATTATCTTTAATAACAGATAAAACTCGATTGTTAATTTTAATTAACCCCAACAATCCAACTGGAAGCTTTGTGGATAGAAAGGATATTGATGTTCTAGCTGATGGTCTTAAAAAACACCCCCATGTAACAATACTTAGTGATGAGATTTATAGCAGACAAATTTTTGACGGAAAAGAAATGCCAACATTTTTTAATTATCCAGAATTAAGAGAAAGATTAATAGTGTTAGAGGGATGGAGTAAAGCTTATTCTATGACTGGATGGAGACTTGGTTGGAGTTTTTGGCCCCAACATTTAGTTGAACATGTTAACAAATTGTTAATTAACAGTGTCTCATGCGTTAATGCTGCAGCTCAATTTGCAGGAATTGCTGCATTGGATGGTCCTGATGATTCAATTGATGCTATGATGGAAAAATTTACACAAAGAAGAGATATAATTTATAAAGGTTTAAATGATTTACCTGGAGTTGAATGTAGTTTGCCCGGTGGAGCTTTTTATGCATTTCCTAAAGTAATTGGCACCGGGATGAATGGAGCAGAGTTTGCTAGAAAGGCTATGCATGAAGCAGGAGTAGCAATAGTGCCGGGGTCAGCTTTTGGCGAAACCTGCCAAAATTACGTAAGATTTAGCTTTGCAGCCTCAAGAGATAATATTTCACAAGCTTTAGAAAACATAAAGAAAATGCTAACTAAATAAGCTGTATTTTTCTCTTAATCTTTATTAGTATTCTTTCATATGAATGATCAAGTCCAAACTGAACTTAAAAAGATTTTTAATTCAAGATTTTCAACTTCTATATCTACTAGAACAAATTATGCGAGAGGTGAAGACACCTATGATCCGATTTTATCAAAAGCTGTAGTATTTCCAGAAACTAATGAAGAGGTTTCTCAAATACTAAGACTTTGTAATGAACATAAGATTCCTGTAGTGCCATTTGGTACAGGGACATCCCTTGAGGGTAATGTTGTAGGCAATGAGGAGGGAATAACTATATGTTTAGAAAAGATGAACAAAATTTTAAGTGTTAATGCCGAGGACTTTGATTGTAGAGTTCAAGCTTGCGTAACAAAAGAGCAACTAAACGAATATTTAAGAGAAGATGGGGTTTTTTTTCCAATCGATCCAGGCGCAAATGCAGCTATTGGTGGCATGGCTTCTACATCAGCCTCAGGAACAATGGCTGTTAAATACGGTACTATGAAGACTGTTATCACAGGTCTTACAGTTGTTATGCCCACTGGTGATATTATTAATACAGGTGGAAGAACAAAAAAAACTTCAGCAGGTTATAATCTAACTAATTTATTTATAGGCTCTGAAGGAACATTAGGGATAATAACTGAGGTTCAATTAAGGCTCTCACCTATACCAGAAAGTATAATGTCTGCTGTTTGTCATTTCCCATCTTTGGAGAAAGCAGTTCAAACTGCACAACAAGTAATTCAATATGGTGTACCAATTGCAAGAATTGAAATGCTCAACAAAGATCAAATGGGCATAAGTATAAATTACTCAAAATTAACCAATGTTGAAGAAACACCTACGCTCTTTTTTGAATTTCACGGCACAGAACTATCTAATAATGAAAATATCAAAATCGTGGAAGAAATCTCCAAAGATAATGATGGTAGCTCATTTAAATGGGCCAAAGATTTAGAAGAAAGAAATAAACTTTGGAGAGCTAGATGGGATGTATACTATTCTGTAAAAGCTTTGATAAATAATGGAAGAGTTTACTCGACAGATGTGTGTCTACCTATTTCAAATATAACAGAATGCGTAAATTATGCTGAGGAGCAAGCAAAAAAATTTGGACTTAGGGCTCCAATGGTGGGCCATCTTGGAGATGGGAACTTTCATGTACTGTTACCATTTGATCCTGAAAAAAAAGAAACTTATAAAAAAATAAGGGAATTTAATGACTTATTGATTAAAAAGACATTAGAATTAAATGGAACAATAACTGGTGAACACGGCGTGGGTCTTCACAAAAAAGAATATCTTCTAAAAGAGCATGGAGACAATATTCCTTTAATGAAGTTGATTAAAAGAAGTATTGATCAAAATAATATTATGAATCCTGGCAAGATATTCGATCTTAATTAATAAAAAAGTTTATGAAAAAAATTTTGATTACAAGAAAATTGATCAAAGATAGTGAGGATAAAGCGTCTAAAATATTTAATCCAATATTTAATACCAATGATGAGCTATATTCTCAATCCAAAGTAATAGATATGAGCCGAGGTTGTGATGGAATCTTAACATCACTTACTGATAAAATGGATAAAGGGACTATTAGCAAGTTGCCTGATACAATTAAGATTATCTCAAACTTTGCAGTAGGTTTTGGAAATATCGACTTAAATGCTGCTAAAGAAAAAGGTATCGCAGTTACCAATACTCCAGATGTATTGTCCGATGCTACTGCAGAAATCGGCATACTATTAATTTTAGGTGCATGCAGAAGGGCTTCAGAAGGTATTCAGTCTGCAAAAGACGGTGGTTGGAAATGGTCAGCAGATTATTTAATTGGTAAGCAACTAACTGGAACTAGGTTAGGTGTTTTAGGGATGGGAAGGATTGGACAAAAAATTGCAAGAATAGCAAAGTCCTTAGGTATGGTCATACATTATCACAATAGATCAAAGTTATCTGAAGATAAAGAAAATGGAGCTACTTATCACGATAATATTAAAAGTCTTTTTTCAGTTTCAGATGTCTTGTCTATTTGTTGCCCTGCAACTAAAGAAACTGAAAATATGATAAATAAAGAAACAGTTGAATATTTTCCAAAAGGAGCAGTAATAACAAATGTTGCAAGAGGTGATATAGTTGATGATGACGCTTTGATAGACGCACTTAACAGAAGAAAAATATATGCAGCGGGTTTAGATGTTTACAAGAATGAACCAAATTTAAATCCCGGATATCTAAAAATTAAATCAGCGTTCATTTTACCTCATTTAGGTAGTGCAACTAAGGACACCAGGATTGCAATGGCCAATTTAGCAATTGATAACATTGATGAGTTTTTCAACACCGGAAGTTGTGTAAATAAAGTTAATTAATACTACCCTAGATTGAAATTAATTAAAATAGTGCGTCATCTGCACGTTTTTTTAGAAAGACTCTAATTTGATTCTATGCTTAATTACCCCAGTTAATTAACTAAAGAGGAGTAATAATGACTAAAGAAAACAAATCATTGAAGATTAAAACATCTTCAAGACGTAAGTTCTTTAAAACTGCTGCTAAAGCGAGTGCTGTAGCTGCAGCTGCTGTTGCAATGCCGAACATAGCAACTGCAGGCGGTCACAAAACTTTAAAGATGCAAGCTGCATGGCCAAGTGGAGCAAACATCTTTTTTGAAATGGCCGGAGACTACTGCAAAATGGTAGACGAAATGTCTGGAGGTACACTTAAGATAGATCTTCAACCAGTTGGAGCAGTCGTAAAGACCTCAGAAATCGGACAAGCAGTAAGTTCTGGTGTAGTCGATATGGGTCACTGGGTGACTGCATATTGGTATGGTAAAAATCCAGCTGCATCTTTATTTGGAACTGGTCCTTCATACGGTATGTCATCTCAAGAAGTTATGGGATGGATGGAGTATGGTGGAGGAAGAAAACTTTATGATGAAACACTTGCAAAAGTAGGTTTCGATTATATTGGCTTTTTCCATATGCCTATGCCAGCACAGCCTTTCGGTTGGTTCAAAAAGAACGTTACTAAAGTATCTGACGTTAAAGGTATGAAGTATAGAACAGTTGGTTTAGCGACTAACGTTTTAACTGCAATGGGAATGGTAGTTAGACAATTACCAGGTGGTGAAATTCAACCAGCTATGAAAACTGGTTTGATTGAAGCAGCTGAGTTTAACAACCCAACTTCAGACTCTCAATTTGGTATGCAAGATGTTTCTAAGCACTATCACTTAGGAAGCTTTCACCAATCTCAAGAGATGTTTGAGATACCAGTAAACAAAAAAACATACAATAGTTTATCACCAGCGCACCAAGCAATATTGAAAAATGCTGCTTACGCTGCAAACAGTGATAACTACTTTAAAGCTTTAGTAAGATACTCAGCTGACTTAGCTAAGTTGATGAATGAGCATAAAGTAAATGTTTATCAAACTTCTGATGAGATCTTAGCTCAACAATTAAAAGGTTGGGACAAGGTAATCGGTGATTTCAATAAGAAAGATCCTTTCTTTAAAAAAGTTGTCGATTCTCAGAAATCATATGCGAAGAGAGTAATGAAATACTTGCTGATGAATCAGCCAAATTACAAACTTGCTTATGAAAATGAGTTTGGTCCAATTGGAAAAGTTAAGATATAATTAACTTTTATAATTTTTATTAAGGGGGGCTTCGGCCCCCTTTTTTGTTTGATTATTTGAGCACAATTCAATAAAAGTTTATATTTATGATGAGATCCTACATAAAGTTCGCTGATCGTTTAAGTGTCTCGATGGGTAAAGCTTTTTCATGGTGCATAGTTATCTTAATGGGTGGAACATGCTATGAGGTATTTATGGCATATGCACTAAATGCTCCCACTTTATGGAATTTTGATTTTAGTCTTCAAATGTATGGAGCAATCTTTATGATGGCAGGCGCTTATACATTATCAACTGAAGCGCACGTTAGAGGAGATGTTATCTACAGATTATTCTCTCAAAAAACACAGGCTTATATCGATTTAGTTTTATATTTTATTTTCTTTTTTCCGGGCGTTATAGCTCTTGCTTTTTATGGTTATGAATATGCTGCTTTGGCCTGGAAAATTGGAGAAACTAGCTGGAATAGTCCAGCACAGATTCAAATTTATATGGCAAAGTCTTTAATACCTTTGTCAGGAACTCTTTTAACCTTACAAGGTATTAGCGAAGTATTTAGATGTTTAATTTGTATTAAAGAAGGTAGTTGGCCAGAAAGAGTTTCAGCAGATGCAGAGGAAACTGAAAAAATATTAATGAGAACTGCTCAAAAAGGAAATGCAGACGATGTTATTTAGTCTTACAAATCCAGAGGTGGCAATTATGATGATGGGGATATTCCTATTTGCAGTTTTATTAGGATTCCCAATTGCATTCACATTAATGGCAATGGGTTTGGGTTTTGGATATTATGCTTACTTTGATCCAACAAAAATGGAACATCTTTTTGATAATAGGATATTCCAACTATTTGTGCAAAATACCTATACGGTAATGGACAATAATGTCTTAACAGCTGTACCACTTTTTCTATTCATGGGTTATTTAGTTGAAAGAGCGGGAATAGTTGCAAAATTATTTTTTGCAATCAGGTTAGCTTCTCACAAACTTCCTGCTTCAATGGCAGTTGCAGCATTAATTACTTGTACTTTATTTTCAACAGCAACAGGAATTATTGGGGCAGTTGTAACTCTAATGGGTCTTTTAGCTTGGCCAGCGATGGTGAAAGCTGGGTATGATAAAAAATTCGCATCTGGAATAATTTGTTCTGGTGGGTGTTTAGGAATTTTAATTCCACCTAGCATTATGTTAATTGTTTACTCTGTTATTGCACAGTTATCTCCCTTAAGATTATTTGCTGCTGCAATATTTCCAGGACTGATGTTAGCTGGATTATACATTGGTTATGCAGTTTTTAGGGCTTGGTTAAATCCATCAATAGCTCCAAAACCAGCTGCAGAAGAGATACCACCACCTTCTGTAATTATGAGAGAAGTTTTAGTTTCATTCTTACCATTATTCTCACTTATTATTTTAGTTTTGGGTACAATACTTGCAGGTATTGCTACTCCAGCAGAGGCTGCTGCAGTAGGTGCTTTTGGTGCTTTAGTGCTTTCCTATTTCTATAAAACTTTAAAATGGAAGAATTTTAAAGAGTCGGTATTTTTAACGGCAAAAACAACAGCCATGATTATGTGGTTGTTTATTGGTTC
Organism: uncultured Pelagibacteraceae bacterium; assembly: GCA_902579925.1. Lineage (GTDB taxonomy): Bacteria > Pseudomonadota > Alphaproteobacteria > Pelagibacterales > Pelagibacteraceae > Pelagibacter. The sequence goes on along the minus strand of CACHIS010000001.1, from coordinate 78,373 downwards.
TTGGACTTTTGCTTCTGTTTTTTCTTATTTAGGTGGTCATGAAGTATTTGAGCATTTTTTTAAATCTTTAAATCTTCAACCTTGGCAGTTCTTAGTAATAACCCAAATAATTATTTTTTTGTTAGGATGGCCACTCGAGTGGACAGAAATTTTAATAATTTTTGTTCCAATCTTTTTACCTTTAGTTGAATTTTTTGGAGTAAATCCATATTTTTTTGCAATGTTGATTGCATTAAACTTACAAACTTCATTTTTAACCCCACCGATGGCGATGTCTGCTTACTATTTAAAAGGTGTTCAATCAAAGAATGTTGAATTGATGCAAATCTTTAGTGGTATAATGCCATTTTTGGGAATTGTAATTTTAGCAATGGTTTTAATGTATTTGTTTCCAGGAATAGCACTTTGGTTGCCTGAGACTTTATTTGCTAATTAGTTTTAAATGACAGACATATTCTCTTTAAGCTTAGAAGAATTAAGTGAAAAAATAAAGAGCGGTCAACTTACATCAGTTGAGGTTTGTAAAACATATACAGATAGAATAAAAAAGTTTGATAAAGATATAAAGGCCTGGGCACATTTTGATAGTAAGGTTTTATTAGAAAAAGCAACTGAAGCAGACGAACATAGAAGAGCAGGTAAACCTACGGGTTCTCTCCATGGAGTGCCAATTGCAGTTAAAGATATAATCGGAACTGTTGATATGCCAACTGAATGTGGAACCGTTATTAGAAAAGGTAAATCTTATTCACAAAATGCAGAAATAATTGATTTGCTTCATTCATCAGGAGCAATTGTTATGGGCAAAACAGCAACTTCAGAACTTGCTTATTTGGGTCCACCGCCAACCACAAATCCACATGATAAAAGTAGAACACCAGGTGGTTCATCAAGTGGATCGGCTGCTTCTGTAGCCTCCTTTATGGCACCAGCTTCTGTTGGCTCTCAAACAGGTGGATCTATAATTAGACCAGCATCTTATTGTGGAGTTGTTGGGTATAAACCAACTTATGGACTTATTTCAAGAAATGGTGTTTTGAGAACATCATATAATCTAGACCAAATTGGTATGTTTGGTCGTAATGTTGAAGATGTAGCTGTGCTAGCGAAAGTGTTGATTAAAAAAGATAAGTATGACCCAGCTACAATTCACTATTCAACAGAAAATATTTTATCAGAAACAAAAAAAGGTCCAATATTTGAGCCTAAGTTTATTTTTTACAAAACTGATCATTGGAAAATAATTGATAAAAAATCAAGAGAGGCTTTTGAATATTTTATTAAATCTTTCAAAAAAAATATTGAGATCTTTGATACTCCATCGTATTTCAAAGATATACACAAATATCATCAGATTATTCATGAAACTGATTTAGCTAATAATTTCTCAATTTATTATAAAAAGTATAAAAAAAAACTTTCTAAATATATGCAGGATGCTATTTCAAACGGGAATAAGTACACGGCTAAAGAATATGCTGAGGCAATTGATTTTATGAAAAGAAGCTACGAGTCCTATGAGGAAGTATTTGAGGATTATCATGGAGTTTTGTCCCCATCCAGCCCCGGTGTTGCACCAAAAGGCTTAAAAAGCACTGGTACAGCGGAGTTTAATAAAGTTTGGTCTTATCTTGGAACACCATGTATTTCACTGCCTTTACTTGAGGGCGAAAATAATTTACCATTAGGAGTTCAATTAATTGGTAATAAATATGACGATCACAGATTTTTAGGTATTGCCAAATGGTTAGAGAAAGAATGTCAGGAATAATCGTATGAATAAAATAACAACAGTAATAGGTTTATCGTTTGCTGTTTTCTTTTTAGTTGGTTTGGCAACAACGCTTACTAAATCAATGATGATAGGTTTTCTTGATGTATTGCCAGTTTATATTTTAATGGCCGCTGCTATCATTATGATGATTTACGAAGCCTTTTTTGATAAAAGTTAATTTCAATTAAATTGACTAATTCGAAAAAAAATTTTTTTTCATTTTCATTATTATTTATTCAGCCAATTTTTATGGCCAGTAATCTTGTTGTAGCAAGAGGTGGTGTTGAGTTTGTACCTCCAATATCATTAGCTTTTTGGAGATGGACACTAGTTTTTTTAATATTATTACCTTTTACATACATAACATTAAAAAAAAATTTAAAGATTATTAAAAAAGAATATAAAAAATTATTTTTTTTGGGCTCAATGGGATGTGGGGTATGTGGAGCTTTTCCGTTTTTAGCAGGTGAAACCACAACTGTAACTAATATGGGAATTATTTACACATCATCACCAGTATTCATAATTTTGATTTCTTACTTTTTCTTTCACGAAAAAGTAAATTTCACAAAAATAATTGGATTAATTGCATGTTTAATAGGAGTTTTTACAATCATTATAAAAGGAGATTTAAATTTATTAATTAATTTACAATTTACGATTGGTGATTTATGGATGTTGGCTGCTGCAATCGGGTGGGCATTATATTCTATTTATTTATTTTACTGGAGTTCAGAACTTAAAATTTTTGAAAGATTCACTTTAATATCATTTTTTGGAGCTTTAAGTTTATTACCATTTTATATTGGCGAGGAGATATTTTATAAACATACAGCTTTTATACCTGAATTTTACTTTTGGGTAATTTTTGCTGCTATCTCCCCAGGAATAATAGCTTTTACACTTTATACTCTTGCTCAAAAAAAATTAGGTGCATCTTTAACAGGTTTCACTCTTTATGTTTTTACAGTATACGGAGCGATTTATGGGTATTTTTTATTTGATGAAAAATTTGAAAATTATCATTTCATTGGAACGATCTTAGTGTTTTTTGGCATATACTTAGCAAAGAAAAAAGATGTTGAAAAAGTATAGGAATAATTTGTTATTATTTTTTCAAATAATTATTTTTGTTTATTTTTTAATCATAGTTTTTTTATATTTTTATCAGAGAAATTTATTATATCATCCTAGCGAAAATAATTATTCTGGTGATCAAATATCAGTCCCCATTGAAAAAGTAAAAATTAATACAGATGATAACATTGAATTATTGGGTTGGTTTCATAAAAAAGACTTAGAAAAATATAAAACTGTTTTATTTTTTCATGGAAACGCTGGTTCTCTTGAAAATAGAATTCATAAACTAAACCACTTCCATAAAATGGATGTTAACTTTTTAATAATTGCCTGGAGAGGGTTTAGTGGTAATGAAGGAAAACCATCTGAGAAAGGCCTTTATGAAGATGGGAAAAGTGGAATAAATTGGTTAGTTAGCAAAGGTGTCAAGGAGGAAAATATTGTTATTTATGGCGAGTCATTAGGAACTGGCGTTGCAACTCATTTATCACAAAATAAAAACTTTGCTGGTATTATATTGGAAACTCCTTTTACTTCTATGATTGATGCAGCAAAAACGTTTTATCCATACATACCCGTAAATTTGTTATTGAAAGATAAATTTGATAATAAAAGCAAAATTCAAAATATAAAAATTCCAATTCTAATAATGCATGGTGAAGCTGACCAAATAGTTCCATTTTTTATGGGAAAAAAAATATATGAAAAAGCAAATGAACCAAAATATTCTTATTTCACAAAACATGACAATCATATGATGGAGTATGATGAAAATCTTGTTAAAGCTCTTAATTCGTTTCTCAAAAGTTTAAATTAAGCCACAATCTCAACAAATATAACTCAGAATTTAATTTTATTAAAAGATAATGAAAGGATTATCTTTTTTATTTATTGCAATATTTATTTTTATTGCGAATGCTTACTCACAAGATGATTTTTTTGAACCAGATGATTTATTTCACATAGATCATATGGACTCACACAACAAAGAGTTTAGTTTATATTTTAAAGGAAGAGAAAAATCTATTTTAGCTAGAGGCGAAAATAATAATTATATAAATGATTATCCAAAAGATCTTTATATATATAATCATTTAACAAAGTCTTCTTCACCTTTAATTTCTTACGAGTGGTTTCCTTCAAAAGCAAAATATTTTTTACAAGAATATGATTTTCCAGTCTTTCCAGATGATTTTGCATATTATTTATTAAAAGATGATAAAACATTAGTAATGATTAGCGCAGTGAAAAGTTTAAATGCTAATTTTAAATATGATATCATCAGTAAAAAACTAGAACTTTATCCTACCACTGGTAAATTCGACTTTATAATCTCCTCATTTTCTAAAGATTGTGGTCATTATAAATTTGATGATAATTATAAATGTAACATCTATAAACCTTTGATCTCTAGCAATTTAATCAATTAATTTGAGTAAAAGCCTCGGCAAATTTTTCTGCTTCGAACAACTGTAAGTCGTCTTCTTTTTCACCCAAACCTAGTGCAATAATTGGAATTTCATATTTTTTTGCTAGCGCTAACAAAATTCCTCCCTTGGCTGTACCATCTAATTTTGTCATCACGATACCTGTTATTGGAATGATTTTATTAAATTCTTCGACTTGATTTAATACATTTTGTCCTGAAGTTGCATCTAAAACTAAGATAACATTATGAGGTGCGTTGGGATCTATTTTTTTTGTGACATTCGCTATCTTTTTATATTCTTCCATTAAATTTTTTTTATTTTGGAGTCTTCCTGCAGTATCTATCAAAACTTGATCAAAACTATTTTTAATAGCTTCATCCACAGCCTTAAAAGCAACTGAGGCAGGATCAGCTCCTTGAGATGATTTTACTATTTGAACATCTACTTTACTTGCCCAATTTTCTAGTTGTTCAATTGCAGCGGCACGAAATGTATCTGAAGCTGCAAATATGACTTTACTGCCGTTGTTCTTTAATATCTTTCCAATTTTACCGATAGTTGTTGTTTTCCCGACGCCGTTCACCCCAGAAATTAAAGTTGCATTAAGCCTTCCCTTTCTCTTGAAGAAGGATTTATTTTCCAAAGGTTTCATCAAAGAAATTATGTATTCTTTTAAAATAGAGTTTATCTCTTTAGGTAGATCTTTATTTGGATCAATTTTTTTTCTAGAAATTATTTCTTTTATTTCAGAGGCAGCTTCAACCCCCACATCTGATTGAATTAAAAATTCCTCAATTTTATTTAAATTTTCGTCATTAATTTCTTTTTTGACAATTATTTCTTTAAGTCCAGATGTAATCGCTGATGCACTTTTTTTAAATCCGATTTTAAATTTATCAAAGATTCCCATTACAATTTTATATTTATTCCTTTAATATTTGAAACAGGTCCTTTCATGTGAATAGAGTCATTTTCATCTATAGAAATTGATAATTTTCCAGTTGCAAACTCTATATCAGTTTTATTTTCTGTAAGATTATTTAATTTACCTGCATATGCTGTAGCACACGCTGCAGTTCCGCAAGCTTTAGTAAGACCAGCTCCCCTTTCCCAAACTTTTACTTTGATCAAATTTTTATTAAAAATTTGTGCAATTGTTACGTTACATTTCTCTGGGAAGATTTCGTGATTTTCTATCTCAGGACCAATTTTCTCTATATTGAAGTCCTCAATCTTTTTAACAAAAAAAACAATATGTGGGTTACCTACATTAATTGCAGTGCCACCTAAGTGCTCATTATTATTTGTATCAATAATTTTTATATTTAAGTTTTTTGTATCCATTTCTTTTGATAAAGGTATTTCATCCCATTTTAACTTTGCTTTACCAATTTCTGTTGTAACAATTTTTTTCTCTAAAATTTCAGATTTTAATTTTCCAGATAGCGTATTTAAAATTATTGACTTATTATTTTTTTCATTTGAAATCAAATTTGCAACACATCTAGTTCCATTTCCACATGCTCCAGACTCTCCTCCATCTGAATTAAAAAATCTTAAATTTGCATCTGCAGAACTATCTGGATCAATAAATATTAGTTGATCACAGCCAATAAAATTTCTGTCACAAATTTTAACTATCTGATCTTTTGTCAAATTGGTAATTTTTTCTCTATTATCGATTATCACAAAATCATTACCCAATCCGTCCATTTTAAAAGCTTTGATGTCCATATATAGTTATTTAACTTATTTATTGACTTTTTGAACCTCTATTATAGTTTGTGGCAGTTTCCGCAAAAACATTAAATTTGCGGTGTCTTTGGAAACAAAGAGATCGACACTAGTCAGCGAGGGTTCGCCCACTAGTGCGATTACTGCTGTGTGTAATAAATATGTTTGAAAATTTAACAAATAAATTTGAGGAAGTTTTTTCCTCTCTAAAAAAAGCTCCATCACTTGATGAAAATCAGGTTGATGAAGGATTGAGAGGAATAAGACAAGCTTTATTAGAAGCTGATGTGTCTCTTGAAGTTGCTAAAGATTTTATTGAAAAGGTTAAACCAAAAGCATTAGGTCAAGAAATTATTAGATCAACATCACCTGGCGATATGGTGGTAAAAATTGTTTATGATGAATTAGTTAATCTTTTAGGTGAAAAAAATAATGATGTAAATTTAAATGCAGTTCCACCAGTGCCAATGATGCTCGTCGGGCTACAAGGTTCTGGTAAAACAACAACAACTGCTAAACTTGCAAGATATCTGGAGAATACAAAAAAAAAGAAAGTAATGATGGTCAGTTTGGATATTTACAGACCAGCTGCTCAAGAGCAGTTAAAATCTTTAGGTGAACAAAATAATATATTAACTCTTCCAATAATTGAAGGTCAACAACCTAGTGATATTTGTCAAAGAGCAATTAGTGCAGCAAACTTGAATGGAGCAGATATTATCTTATTCGATACTGCTGGTAGAACACAAATAGATTTGCAGATGATGAGTGAAATTAAACAAATTGAAAGTACCATCAAACCGGCAGAGACGTTTTTAGTTGCTGACTCTCTTACTGGACAAGTAGCTGCATCAGTAGCAAAAGAATTTAATAATACAGTAAATTTATCCGGAATTATTTTAACAAGGGCAGATGGTGATGCGAGAGGCGGGGCTGCTGTAAGTATGAAATTTGTTTCACAGGTTCCAATTAAATTTTTGGGTATTGGCGAAAAGATCGAAAATCTTGAAGTTTTTCACCCAGATAGAATTGCAAATAGAATTCTTGGGATGGGAGATATCGTTTCTCTTGTTGAAAAAGCAGCCCAAGATCTTGGGGAAGAAAATATAAAAAAAACAGAGGAAAATTTAAAAAAAGGACAATTCTCAATGCAAGATTATTTAACTCAACTGAGACAAATGAAAAAAATGGGAGGGATTGAAGGCATCATGTCTTTCATGCCAGGAGTTTCAAAAGTGAAATCTCAAATGGATGCTGCAGGTATTGATGAGAGTGTTATTACAAAAAATGAGGCTATAATTTTATCAATGACTAAAAAAGAAAGAGAGAACCCAAAAATAATTGATGGTTCTAGAAAAAAAAGAATTGCTAATGGTTCAGGAACTGATCCAGCCACTATCAATAAATTGTTAAAACAATTTAAAATGATGTCTGAAATGATGAAGAAGATGTCAAGGGGAAATCTGAAAGGTATGTCTGATAAAGGAATACCTCCAGAATTATTTAATCAATTAAAATAAAAAGGAGAGTAAATGTTAAAATTAAGATTATCTAGAGGTGGTACAAAAAAGAGGCCTGTTTATAAGGTTGTTGTAGCCGACAGTCGATTTGCTAGAGATGGTAGATTTATAGAGAAAGTAGGTTTTTTTAATCCATTGTTACCAAAAGAAAAAAAAGAAAGAATTGGATTAGAGGCTGAGAGAATAAAATATTGGTTAGGTCAAGGTGCACAACCTACAACAAGAGTAGCTAGAATCTTAGGTGAAAATGAATTGATGCCTATGCCTGCTAATAGAAATAACCCACAAAAAGCAATTCCAAAAAAAGATAGAAAAAAAGAAGGTTCGGAAGAAACTAAAAAGGAAGAGTCTCCAAAGGCAGATGCTGCTCCAGCAGGAGAAGCTAAAAAAGAGGAAGCGCCAAAAGCAGAGGCTAAAAAAGAGGAAGCGCCAAAAGCAGAGGCTCCAAAAGAAGAGAAGAAATAAAGTAAAGGATATTAATGTTGCAAGCTCAAGTATTTACACTTTATCCAGATATTTTTCCTGGGCCTTTAGGCAAAGGTCTTTATGGAAAAGCAATGTCTAAAAAATTGTGGAGTTTGAATGTAATAAACATAAGAGACTCAGCAACAGATAAACATAAAACAGTTGATGATACTCCCTACGGTGGTGGAACAGGTATGTTATTAAAACCAGATGTATTAGCAAATTCTATAGATCAAAACATAGATAAAGGAGATAGGATTTTATACCTTTCGCCAAAAGGTAAAATATTTAATCAAAAACTTGCTCAAGATTTATCATTGGAAAAATCATTCTCATTAATTTGTGGCCATTTTGAAGGAGTTGATGAAAGATTACTATCTACAAGAAATATTGAGGAGATAAGTATAGGAGACTACGTATTATCAGGTGGAGAAAATGCTGCACTTGTAGTGCTTGATAGTGTATTGAGACTTTTGCCTGGAGTTTTAGGAAATAATAAATCAGCTTCTGAGGAAACTTTTGAAAATGGCCTTTTGGAGTATCCACAATATACTAAACCACAGGTTTGGGAGGAAAAATCAGTACCAGATGTGCTATTATCTGGTGATCACGCTAAAATTAAAGACTGGCGTTTATCTCAATCTGAGGCTATAACACGCGACCGAAGACCAGATTTGTGGCATAAATATAAGAAGGATTAATTTGCTTAATATCAAAATGAAAACAATAGAAGAAATAAATCAAAGTAACGTAAAAAAAATTCTTTCAGAAAAAAAAATACCTAATTTTTTTCCTGGAGACGTTGTAAAAGTTGGCGTCAGAATTACAGAAGGAAAAAAAGAAAGAATCCAATATTTTGAAGGTGTTTGTATTGCAAAAAAAAGTAGGAATATAAATTCATCTTTTACCGTTAGAAAAATATCTTTTGGAGAAGGTGTTGAAAGAACTTTTCCTTTATATGGAACAGTAATAGACTCAATTAAAGTAATTCGTTCAGGAAAAGTAAGAAGAGCAAAACTTTATTATTTGCGAGATAGAACTGGTAAATCTGCAAGAATTGCCGAAAAAATTAGAAAAAAAATTGGTATCGATATTGATGTAAAGCCTGAGAGTGTAACAGAAGAAAATGTAGTACCAACTGCAAAAGAGAATGAGCCAGAGGCACCAAAAGAACTAAAACCAGCAGCTGTTGAGGCTAAAAAAGAGGAAACTTTAAAAAAAGAGACCTCTGTAGCTGAAATTAAAACAGAAAAAAAACTTGAAAATTTACAGGAAAAAAAATAATTTTTTTCTCAATGCCCAATACACTTTACGATAAAATTTGGAAAGATCATTTAGTTCATCAGCAAGAAGATGGAACAGCACTATTGTTTGTTGATAGACATTTAGTTCATGAAGTTACTAGTCCACAAGCCTTTGAAGGATTAAGAAATTCTAAACGCAAAGTAAGACACCCAAAATTAACATTAGCAGTTGCAGATCACAACGTTCCAACAACTGATAGATCAAAAGGCATTTCAGACCATGAGTCTAAAATCCAAGTCGAAACTCTAGAGGCTAATTGTAAAGAATTTGGAATTAAACTTTTTGGAATGAGTGATAAGAGACAAGGAATTGTCCATGTGACTGGTCCCGAACAAGGTTTCACTCAACCTGGTACAGTTATTGTTTGTGGTGATAGTCATACAGCAACACATGGTGCGTTTGGTGCATTAGCATTTGGTATTGGGACTTCAGAAGTAGAGCATGTTTTAGCAACTCAAACATTAGTACAAAAAAAAGCTAAAAATTTTAGAATAAACGTCAACGGCACACTTCCATTGGGCGTTACATCCAAAGATGTAATACTTCAAATAATTGGAAAAATAGGCACTGCAGGTGGAACAGGTTGTGTAATAGAATATGCAGGCGATCTAATTAGATCACTAAGTGTTGAGAACAGAATGACAATTTGCAATATGACGATTGAAGGAGGTGCTAGAGCAGGATTAATAGCTCCTGACGAAAAAATATTTAAATATTTAGAGGGTAGACCAATGTCTCCAAAAGGAAAAGATTGGGATAAAGCTTTAGAAAATTGGAAAAATCTAAATACTGATGAAGGTGCTCAGTTTGATAAGGAAATAAACTTAACTGCAAATGAAATCTCACCGATGATAACTTGGGGAACTTCACCTCAAGACGTAATTACAATTGATGAAAAAGTACCGAACCCAAAAAATGAAAAGGATGAGGATAAAAAAAATTCTTTAGAGAGATCTTTAAGTTATATGGGTTTAAGACCAGATATGGCAGCTAAAGATATTAAGATTGATAAAGTTTTTATTGGAAGCTGTACGAATGGCAGAATAGAGGATTTAAGAGAGGCTGCAAAAATTCTTAAAGATAAAAAAATAGCCTCTCATGTTCATGCAATGGTTGTACCTGGGTCCGGTTTAGTAAAAGAACAAGCAGAGCAAGAAGGATTGGATAAAATTTTTGTAAATTCAGGGTTTGAATGGAGAGAACCAGGCTGTTCAATGTGTTTAGCAATGAATGCAGATAAATTAAAACCAGAAGAGAGATGTGCTTCAACATCAAATAGAAATTTTGAAGGAAGACAAGGAAGAGGTGGAAGAACTCACCTAGTTAGCCCTGGCATGGCTGCAGCAGCAGCAATCTCAGGAAATCTTGATGATGTAAGAAAATATCAAAATTAATATGCAAAAATTTAGTACTTTGAAGAGTATACCAGCATATCTACCAATAGTGAATATTGATACGGATATGATTATTCCAAAACAGTTTTTAAAGACAATTAAAAGGACTGGACTAGGTAAAAATTTATTTTTTGAGATGAGGTATGATGACAAAGGTAAAGAAATAAATGACTTTGTTTTAAATCAAAAACCATACACTAATTCAAAGATTTTAATTGCTGGTAAAAATTTTGGATGTGGCTCATCAAGAGAGCATGCACCTTGGGCATTATTAGATTTTGGTATTACTAGTGTAATAAGCTCAAGTTTTGCAGACATTTTTTATAATAATTGTTTTAAAAATGGAATTTTACCAATTATTCTTAATGATGAAAAAATTAAAGAATTATCAGAGTATGCAAAAAGAAAAGAAGAAATTTTTATAGATCTAAAGGAAGAAAAAATTATTTTTGGGAATAATGAAACAAAATTTAAAATAGACCCATTCAAAAAAAAATGTCTATTAGAAGGTTTGGATGATATAGCATTGTCTCTAGAAAAAACTGATAAGATAGAAAGTTTTGAGAAAAGTTTAAAAATTAAAAAGCCATGGGTGTTTCATGATTAAATTAAAAAAAAAAAAAATCTTATTATTGCCTGGGGATGGAATTGGCCCAGAAGTCACTGATGAGGTAAAAAAGATAATTAATTGGTTTAATGACAAAAAATCATTAGGTTTTGAGACAGATGAGGAACTAGTTGGAGGTTGTTCATATGATAAGCATGGAACACCTATTACTGATGAAGTCTTTTATAAAGCTTTAGAGAGTGGAGTTATAATGCTAGGTGCTGTTGGTGGACCAAAGTGGGAAAGTGTAGAATTTGATAAAAAACCAGAAAGAGCATTATTAAAGCTAAGAAAAGAATTAAAACTTTTTGCCAACTTAAGACCAGCAATATGCTTTAAACAATTAGTTGATGCCTCAACTTTAAAACCAGAGATAATTTCAGGCCTGGATATAATGATCGTTAGAGAATTAACAGGTGGAGTTTATTTTGGTGAACCAAGGGGAATTAAACCAATAGAAAATGGTGAGAGAAAAGGTGTAAATACACACACCTATACAAGTAGTGAAATTGTTAGAGTTGCTAGGATTGCTTTTGATCTGGCAAGAAAAAGATCAAATAAAGTAATATCCTGTGAAAAGTCAAATGTAATGGAGGCAGGACAACTTTGGAAGGAAGAAGTTCAAGCGCTACATGATAAAGATTATAAAGATGTAAATTTAGACCACATGCTCGCAGATAATTGTGCTATGCAATTAGTCAGAAATCCAAAACAATTTGATGTGATTTTAACTGATAACCTTTTTGGTGATATGTTGTCAGACGAGGCATCAATGTTAACAGGGTCTCTTGGGCTTCTTCCATCAGCATCCTTAGGAGCAAAAAATAAAGATGGAGACATGAGAGCAATGTATGAACCAATACATGGTTCAGCACCCGATATAGCAGGCAAAGGAATCGCAAATCCAATAGCAAGTGTATTGAGCTTTGCTATGGCTCTAAGGTATTCTTTAGACTTGGACAAAGAGGCTGAAGTCTTGGAAAAAGCTGTGCAAGATGTGTTAAATGACGGATTAAGAACAAAAGATATTCTGTCAGAAGGAATGAAAGAAGTTTCAACTTCTCAGATGGGAGATGCGATAATTTCAAAATTGCAATAATTTATTAATTATTTTAAACTGACTTTATGCCAAGTTATATTGCACCAGTAGAAGATATGATGTTTCTATTTGAGAAACTAAGAGATAACAAATATTACAACGAATTAGAAAAATATAAAGATGTCAGTCCAGATCTAGTTAAAGATATTTTAGAAGAGGCAGCAAAAATAAATCAAAATTTAATTCTACCACTTGCTAAAGCTGGGGATGAAAATCCTGCTATACTAGAGAATGGAGTTGTAAGAACACCACCTGGGTATAAAGAAGTTTATCAAAAGTATATTGAGGATGGTTGGACCTCACTATCTTGTGATCCAAAATATGGTGGACAAGGAATGCCTAAAACAGTAAGTGCTTTTTTTGATGAAATGATATCATCAGCTAGTTTAGCATTTAAACTTTATAGTGAATTAACATTAGGTGCCTATAATTGTATTCATCATCATGCAAATGATGAAATTAAAAATAAATTTCTTCCCAAGATGGTCGAGGGAAAATGGAGTGGTACCATGTGTTTAACTGAACCAGTTTGTGGTACAGATTTAGGTTTACTTAAGACAAAAGCTTTAGAACAACCAGACGGCACATATAAAATTACAGGCCAAAAAATATTTATTACTTCTGGTGATCATGATTTAACTGAAAATATTATTCATTTAGTAATAGCAAGGGCATCAGATTCACCAAAGGGAACAAAAGGAATAAGTTTATTTTTAGTTCCAAAATTTGTTGTAAAAGAAGATGGAACAATCGGCGCGAGAAATGGAATATCCACAGGTTCAATAGAAACAAAAATGGGCATCAAAGGTTCAGCTACATGTGTTTTAAATTTTGATGAGGCAATTGGTTTTATGATTGGTCCAAAAAATAAAGGATTAAGTCAAATGTTTACGATGATGAATTTAGAAAGAATAGTTGTTGGAATTCAAGGCTTGGGAATATCAGAAATTGCTTATCAGAATTCATTAAGTTATGCGAAAGATAGGAAACAAGGAAAAAGTAATAATAAATCAGAGAATGGAAGTGCTGACTCAATTATTGAACATGCAGATATAAGAAAAACTTTGTTGAATATGAAATCAATTATTGAAGGAGAAAGAGCATTATGTTTTTGGTTATCACAACAAACTGAAGTTAGCCTAAATCATAATGATCAAAAAATAAGGCAAGATGCTTCTGATATGGTTTCATTAATGACACCGGTTGTAAAATCTTTATTTTCAGATTTGGGAATGGAAATTACAAGTGATGCTATGCAAGTATTTGGTGGATATGGTTATACAAAAGATCAAGGTATTGAGCAATTGTATCGAGATAATAGGATTACTCCAATTTATGAGGGAACAAATTCAGTCCAAGCAGCTGATTTAGTTTTTAGAAAATTATCAAATAAAAATGGCAATGTAATCAATAAGTTTTTAAATATAATTAAATCTGAGGCTAATTCAAATAATGAAAAATTAACGCCGTTTGTTGAACAATTTAATTACTATATAGACATTCTCTCAAAATTCAGTGAATGGTCAATTGAGAAAGCTAAGACTAATAAGGATGACGTAAGTGCGGCCGCTAATGATTATTTAAAAACTCTGGGCTATGTATCATTAGCTTTTGCATGGATTAAAGTACTTAATATAAGTTTTAAAGATTACAATGAAAATAAAAAATTTTATGATAACAAGATAAACACTGCAAAATTTTATTTTGATAAAGTTCTACCTAGAGCTGAACAGCACTATAAATCTGCTATCTCTGGAAGCTCAAATATCATGAACTTTAAATTTAACTAAAATGAGTTCTTACAATACCGATTTAGATAAAAACGCTGCTAATTATGTTCCTCTTACACCTCTAACTTTTATCAACAGAGTTAAAGATATTTATCCAGACTATGAAGCTATAATTTATGAGGATAGAAAATATTCATGGTCAGAAGTTTACAAACGAACAGTTAAGTTTGCGAGTGCCTTAAGCAAGATTGGTATCGGAAAAGGAGATACAGTATCATTTTTGGCATTTAACACCCCAGAAATCTTTGAGGGTCATTATTCTGTACCAATGACTGGTGCAGTGCTGAACACAATCAACATAAGATTGGATGCCAAAACAATAGCTTATATTTTAGATCATAGCGAAGCTAAAGTTTTAGTAGTAGATCGGCAGCTACATATTGAGGTGAAAAAGGCTCTTGGCATCTTAAAAAGAAAAATCACAATTATTGATATTAATGATGAACATGCAGATCAATCAAAATGTGAAAAAATAGGCGAATTGGAGTATGAAAGTTTTTTAAATACAGGTGACGAAAACTATGATTGGAAAATGCCAGAGGATGAATGGCAAGCAATCTCTCTCAGTTATACCTCAGGTACAACTGGCAATCCAAAAGGTGTTGTCTACCATCATAGAGGCTCATATTTAATGTCAACTGGAAGTGCAGTAGCTTGGAATATGCCTAATAGACTTAATTTCTTAACTATTGTGCCAATGTTTCACTGTAATGGATGGGGTTATCCTTGGACTGTTCCTATGTTGAACGGAAGAACTATTTGTTTAAGAAATATTGACGTAAAGAAAATCTTTGACTTGATCGATGAGCATAACATAACTCATTTTGGTGGAGCGCCAATAGTTTTAAACATGATTGCGGGAGCACCAGAGTCTGATAAAAAAAAGTTAAAACATAAAGTTTATGTGCTTACTGCAGGAGCACCACCACCAAGTGTAATCTTTAAAAAAATGAATGAACTTGGATTCGAGGTTATGCATGTTTATGGTTTAACAGAAACTTATGGGCATGTAACTCAATGCGCATGGAATGATGCTTGGAATAACTTTGACGAGGAAAAACAAAACGAGATTAAAGCCAGACAAGGAGTTAGGTATCCAAATACCGAAGGAATCACTGTTATGAATCCTGAAACAATGAAGGAAGTACCCAAAGATGGGAAGACAATTGGAGAAATTATGATTAAAGGAAATGTAGTTATGAAAGGTTATTTCAAAGATAAAGATGCAACTAATAAAGCCATGCATGGTGGTTGGTTTCATTCTGGTGATTTAGCTGTAATGCACCCCGATGGGTACGTTAAAATTCAGGATAGATCGAAAGATATAATAATTTCTGGTGGTGAAAATATATCTTCTATTGAAATAGAGAATACTTTGGCAAAACACCCATCTGTATCTATAGCTGCTGTAGTTGCAAAACCAGATGAAAAATGGGGAGAAGTACCATGTGCATTTATTGAAATGACAAAAGATAAGCCTGTAACCGAAAAAGAATTGATAAGTTTTTGTAAGGAAACTCTTGCTGGATTTAAGGTACCAAAACAAGTTATTTTTTGTGAGTTACCAAAAACATCAACAGGGAAAATTCAAAAGTTTGAATTAAGAAAAAAATTTTAGGTCAATAATTGATATTCGAAATTAATAATAAGAAAATTCATGCATCTGACTCGGGTCAAGGCATAGATGACTCAAAAAAAACGATAGTTTTTCTTCATGGAAGTGGTCTTTCCCACATCGTATGGTCTCTTACTGAGCAATTTTTTTCAAATAAAAACTTCAACGTCCTCTCTATAGATTTACCTGGGCATGGTATCTCAGATGGACCCTGTCTAGAAAGTATCGAAAAAATTGCTGATTGGTTAGAAGAGGTATTTAATGAGCTAAAATTAAAAAATTTAATTTTAGTTGGTCACTCACAAGGGTGTCTTGAAATATTAGAATATGTTTACAGATATAAAGACAAATTAGATAAAGCAGTTTTTGTCGGAGGTTCGAATAAAATGCCTGTTCATCCTGATTTGATAAAACTAGCACAAAATGGTGACTCTGACGCTGTCAAATTAATGATGAAGTGGGGTTATGAGGGTTCGAAAAAATTTATTGGAGGAAATCCAGTTGAAAAAATAATCAAATCACCAAGAGATATAAGTGAAATTTTAGCAATCGATTTAAATGCTTGTAATAATTACATCAACGGGACAGCGGCAGCAAAGACTATTCATTGCCCAACGATGTTTATATTGGGTGAATTAGATAAGATGGTTAATTTGGAACATGCAAAGAAATTTGCAAACTCAGTCAAAGACTCGTGCACTCACGTGATTCATGGATCTGGACATATGATTATGATTGAAAAAGCTTTTGAAATGAGAGAAAAGATCTTAGAATTTATAAAAAAATGAGAAGTTTTCCTATAGTTAAATCAAGAAGATTAAGAAGTACGCCTTATACAGATAGAATTGAGGCTCATGGAGTAAGTAGCTATACAGTGTATAACCACATGTTATTGCCTGCTTCTTTCAAGTCTTTAGAATCTGACTACCACCATTTAAAAAAATTTGTTCAAGTATGGGATGTTGCAGCAGAAAGACAAGTTGAAATTTCTGGCAAAGACTCTGCTAAGCTAGTTCAATTGATGACATGTAGAGATTTGTCAAATTCAAAAGTAGGTAAATGTTATTACGCACCCTTGGTAGATCATAAAGGTCTTTTAGTAAATGACCCAATTATAAATAAATTAGCGGACGATAAATGGTGGTTATCTATTGCAGATTCAGATGTTATTTTTTTTGCAAAAGGACTTGCAGCTGGAAAAAATCTTGAAGTTGAAATTAGTGAACCAAATGTAAATATTCTTGCAGTTCAAGGACCTTTGTCAGATGATCTAATGGCAAAATTATTTGGTGACAAAATTAGAGAGTTAAAATTTTTTAATTTTCAATATATGGAATTTAAAGGTAAAAAATATTTTGTTGCCCGGTCTGGGTGGTCGAAACAAAGTGGCTTTGAAATTTACGTTGAAGATAATTTAGCTGGTCAAGATTTGTATGATTATTTATTTGAATTAGGAAAAGAATTCAACGTAAGAGCTGGATGTCCAAATTTAATTGAGAGAATAGAGTCTGCGCTTTTATCTTATGGAAATGACTTTGATAATAGAGACAATCCTTTTGAGGCAAATTTTAATAGGTTTATAAATTTGGATAGCAATGTTGATTTTATTGGAAAAGAAAAATTGAAAAAAATTCAACAACAAGGAATTGAAAGAAAATTAATGGGAGTTAAAATTGATCATGATAAAATTGACATGTATTGCGAAAAGACATTACTAGATGATGAAAATAATATCGTGGGATATGTAAGATCCGCAGCATATTCTCCAACTTTCAAAAAAGTTATTGGTATTGCTATGATTAATAAACCTTATTGGGACACCAAAACTCAATTTAAGATAGATATTGCTGAAAAAATATTTGTTGGAAAAATTTGCGATTTACCTTTCATTTAGTATAAAAGTTACACCATGAATATTGCAATAGTAGGAGCAACAGGAAATGTTGGGAGAAAAACTTTAGAAGTTCTTGAAAAGAAGAAAATTTCTATCGAAAATCTTTATTTGGTTGCATCACCAAAAAGTGCAGGAAAAAAAATTAAATTTCAAGGAAAAGAAATTGAGGTTTACAATTTAGAAAATTTTGATTTTTCAAAAGTGAAGATCGCTTTTTTTGCAGCTGGAGGAAAAATTTCTGAAAAATTTGCAGAAAAAGCGGCAAAGTACTGTTTGGTAATTGATAACTCGAGCTTTTTTAGAATGGACCCAGATGTTCCTTTGGTGGTCCCTCAAGTTAATTCAGATGATTTAAATAATATTAAAAAAAATATAATTGCAAATCCAAATTGTTCAACAGCACAGTTAGTTATTGCTTTAAAACCACTACATGATCTTTTTGTAATTAAAAGAATAGTGGTTTCTACATATCAATCGGTTTCAGGAGCTGGTAAAGCGCCAATGGATGAATTATTTGAGCAAACTCAACTAGTCTTAGACGGTAAAAATATTAAATCCCAAAATTTTACAAAGCAAATAGCTTTCAATGCTATCCCTCATATTGATGTTTTTTCAGAGGATGGTTACACAAAAGAGGAATTGAAGATGAGGAACGAAACTAAAAAAATTTTAAGTGATGGAATTGACCTTACAGCAACATGTGTAAGATTACCAATATCTGTTTCCCACTCAGAGGCAGTCAATCTACAATTTGAAAAATCATTTTCGTTAGAAAAAGTAAGGGACGCTCTAAATAATTTTGAGGGTTGTAAAGTTATCGATGAAAGAGTTGATGGTGGATACATAACTCCACTTGAAGCAGAAGGAAGAAATGAAACATTTATATCAAGAATTAGAAAAGACAAAACCATAGAGAATGGATTAAATTTATGGGTTGTTTCAGATAACCTTTTAAGAGGTGCAGCTTTGAATGCAGTTGAAATAGCTGAAACATTAATTAACAATAGTTTTTATGGAAAATAAATCTCCTTTATCACCACATATTCAAATATATAGATGGCAAATTTCATCTCTTGTTTCTATCTCGCACAGGATAACAGGCATAATAAACATTATTGCAATTACTTTAATTTGTTTATGGATTTCTTTAATATTTCTTAATGAAAGTAAATATGAAGGTATTAATTTATTATTAAGTTCAACATTTGGAAAATTTATTATTTTAGGAATTACATGGTCTTTTTCATTTCAAATTCTTAGTGAAATTAGACATTTATTCATGGATCTTGGCTATGGATTTGAACTTAGGACAACCAAGATATCTGGTTTAATAGTAATTTTTGGTTCGGTAATTTTAACTATAATTTTTTTTATAATAGGAAAAAGTTTTATTTAATATGATAACTGCAACAAAAAAATGGATTTTTTTAAAAATAAGTGGAGCTCTATTAATTCCGTTGATGGTATGGTTTATTTTAAATTTAATAAAGATTTATGACCAAGATAGCACAAATTTAATAGCTTTTTTTTCAAATCCACTTTCCAAATTTTTATTTAGTATCTTTATTATTAATGCTTATTTTTTCTCAGCTTTAAGCATTAGTGAGGTTTTTGAGGATTATATCAAGAATGATAAAATCAAAAATGTCGCAAATAAGCTTTTATATGCTTCAGCTGTAGTAATTCCATTAATTACAATTATATTGATAATTTAAATATGAGTTCATATAAAATAATTGATCACGAATACGATGTAGTTGTTTTAGGTGCTGGAGGCTCAGGTTTAAGAGCTGCAGTTGGCTTAAGCGAAGCAGGATTAAAAACTGCATGTATTTCGAAAGTATTTCCAACGAGAAGTCATACCTCTGCAGCTCAAGGAGGAATCTCAGCCGCTCTTGGAAACATGGGTGAGGATGATTGGCGATGGCACATGTACGATACTGTAAAAGGTGCAGACTGGTTAGGTGATCAAGACAGCATTGAGTATCTTTGTAAAGAAGCTCCTAAGGCTGTAATTGAATTAGAAAAATATGGTGTTCCTTTTAGCAGAACAGAAGATGGAAAAATTTATCAGAGACCTTTCGGAGGAATGACAAAAAATTATGGAAATGGAATAGTTCAGAGAACTTGTGCAGCAGCAGATAGGACTGGTCATGCGATCTTACATACGCTCTACGGTCAAGCTTTGAAGCACAGAACTGAATTTTTTATTGAATACTTTGCTCTAGATCTTTTAATGAAAGATGGCGAGTGCAAAGGTTTAATCGCTTGGAATTTAAACGATGGAACAATACATAGATTTAGATCTCATACTGTTATTATAGCTACTGGGGGATATGGAAAAGTATATTATTCAGCAACATCAGCACATACTTGTACAGGAGATGGAAATGCAATGGTTTTAAGAGCAGGCTTACCATTACAAGATATGGAATTTGTACAATTTCATCCAACAGGGATTTATGGGCATGGAACTTTAATAACAGAGGGAGCAAGAGGCGAAGGTGGATATCTTACTAATTCTAAAGGTGAAAGGTTCATGGAAAGATACGCACCTAAAGCTAAAGATTTAGCATCGCGAGATGTTGTTAGTAGGTCTATGTCTATTGAAATTAATGAGGGTAGAGGTGTTGGAAAAGATCAAGATCATGTCCATTTAAATTTAAACCACCTAGATAAAGAAATTATAGAGAGTAGATTACCAGGCATAACAGACGCAGCAAGATTATTTGCTAATGTTGATGTTACCAAGGAACCAATACCAGTTGTACCAACTGTTCATTATAATATGGGTGGTATACCTACCAATTATAAAGCAGAGGTGTTGACTGTAAATGGTTCTGAGAAAACAGTCCCTGGATTAATGGCAATTGGTGAGGCTGCCTGTGTTTCAGTTCATGGAGCAAATAGATTAGGTTCGAACTCTTTAATAGATCTTGTTGTTTTTGGAAGAGCTGCTGCGAAAAGAGCTGCAGAATTAATTAAACCTGGAACGCCACATGAAGAAATTAGTGAGTCTGAGACACAAAAATGTTTAGATCGTTTTGACAAAATTAGAAATTCTGAAGGAAATGTTGGCACTGCTGAATTAAGACTGTCTATGCAAAAGACTATGCAATCCAAATGTGCTGTATTTAGAACAGAAAAGACCCTTAAAGAGGGTGTTGATGAAATTAAAAAAACATTTGATGGTCTAAACTCTATATGTGTTAAAGATAAATCTTTGATATTTAATACTGATTTAGTAGAGACCTTAGAATTTGATAATCTAATTAGACAAGCTGTTGTAACGGTTGACTCTGCCTATAATAGAAAAGAAAGTAGAGGTGCACATGCTAGAGAAGATTATCCCAAAAGAGATGATGATAAATTTATGCAACATACTCTAGCTTGGTGTGAAGGAAAGAATAGTAAAATAAGTTATAGAGACGTCCATAAATCTACACTAACTAATGAAGTACAATATTTTCCACCTCAGGAAAGAGTTTATTAATGGTGCAAATCAGTTTATCTGAAAAGTCTCAAATAAAAAAAGGTAAATATTTTAAAGACAAAACTGGTTCAAAAAATTTAAAAAAAGTAAATGTATATAGATGGGATCCATCTTCAGGAGAAAATCCGAGAATTGATACCTACGAAGTTGATATGGATAATTGTCCATCTAAAGTCTTAGACGTTTTAAATAAAATTAAAAATGAAATCGACCCTACTCTCGCTTATAGAAGATCGTGTGCGCATGGTGTCTGTGGTTCTTGTGCCATGAATATGGCTGGAAAAAACGGTTTGGCTTGTACAACTCCACATGCAAATATAGATGGAGATATTGATATTTATCCATTACCTCATTTAAAAGTTAAAAAAGACTTAATTGGAGATTTAGATGGATTGTACAAACAATACCAATCAATTGAACCTTGGTTAAAATCTAGTTCAAAATCTGAAGTTACTGAAATTTTTCAATCTAAAGAAGATAGAGCGAAGTTAGATGGAGCATATGAGTGCATTATGTGTGCGTGTTGCTCTACATCATGCCCAAGTTATTGGTGGAATGGTGATAAATATTTAGGTCCAGCAGTTTTATTACAAGCATATAGATGGATAATAGATAGTAGAGATGAGGAAAGGCAAACAAGACTTAAAAAGGTAGCTGATGAACTTAAATTATATCGTTGTCATACAATTCTTAACTGCACAAGTGCGTGTCCAAAGGGATTAAATCCTGCAAAGGCAATTGCTGAAATAAAAAAAATGTTAGCAACAGCTAATATTTAAACAATAGACTCGTAAGATTTTTTACTCTAAAAGATCCTATTCATGAATTTAATTGAACATTTTGTAGGTGGAAAAATAATTCCCGGATCTTCAGAAAAGAAAGGTAAAGTTTTTAATCCTGCTACTGGCGAACAAGAGAAAGAAGTCAGACTAGCCTCTCAGAATGATTTAGATCAGACTGTAGTAATTGCAAAAAAAGCTTTTGAAACTTGGTCAATTAAACCTTCACTCCAAAGAGCGAGGATTATGTTTAAATTTAAAGAGTTAATTGAAAAAAACTATGACGAGCTTACTAAGCTAATTGTTTCTGAGCATGGCAAAGTTTATGAAGACGCGAAAGGATCATTAACTAGAGGTTTAGAGGTAGTAGAATTTGCATGTGGAATCCCACACTTGTTAAAAGGAGAATTTTCGGAGAATGTAGGTACAGATGTTGACAGCTGGTCAATGCGTCAACCAATAGGCGTTGTCGCTGGAATAACACCATTCAACTTCCCAGCTATGGTTCCAATGTGGATGTTTCCAATAGCAATTGCTTGCGGAAATACATTTATATTAAAGCCATCAGAAAAAGATCCCTCTTGTGCAATAAGATTAGCAGAATTATTGAAAGAGGCTGGTCTTCCAGACGGTGTATTTAACGTGGTAAATGGAGATAAAGAGGCAGTAGATGCAATACTAACAAACAAAGATATAAAAGCGGTGAGTTTTGTTGGTTCGACTTCTATAGCAAAATATATTTATGAAAATTCAGCAAAAAATGAAAAAAGAGTTCAAGCATTAGGTGGTGCTAAAAATCATTTAGTGGTAATGCCAGATTGTGATTTAGATGGTGCAGTGAATGGTTTAATGGGTGCAGCTTACGGTTCAGCCGGAGAAAGGTGTATGGCTCAGTCAGTTGCTGTAGCAGTTGGTGATATTGGAGATGAATTAGTGTCTAGATTATCAAAAAAAGCAGAGGCATTAAAAGTTGGACCAGGAATGGACAAAAATTCTGAAATGGGCCCTCTAGTCACCAAAGAACATTTAGAAAAAGTAAAAAGTTATGTTGATTTAGGTGAAAAGGAAGGTGCCAAATTAGTTGTGGATGGAAGAAATTTAAAATTACAAGGATACGAAAATGGCTTTTACATCGGTGGTTGTTTATTTGATAATGTGACAAAAGATATGAGAATTTATAAAGAAGAAATATTTGGCCCAGTTCTATCAGTTGTTAGAGTTAAAACTTTTGAAGAAGCTTCAAAATTAATAAATGAGCACGAATATGGAAATGGTGTAAGCATTTACACAAGAGATGGAGATGCTGGAAGAACATTTGCGAGTAAAATTCAAGTTGGAATGGTTGGTATAAACGTACCCATACCTGTGCCAATGGCTTTTCATAGTTTTGGTGGCTGGAAAAGATCTTTGTTTGGAGATAGCGCTATGCATGGAATGGAAGGAATAAAATTTTATACTAAATTAAAAACAATAACTTCAAGATGGCCCTCAGGAATTAGATCTAACGCTGAATTTGTGATGCCAACAATGAAATAAAAGAGCAATGAGTAAAATATCTTTAATCGGTGCAGGTCAAATAGGTGGAACTTTAGCTCACCTAATTGGAATAAAAGAATTAGCAAATGAAGTAGTTTTATTTGATGTTGTAAGTGGTGTTGCAAAAGGAAAAGCACTAGATATTGCACAATCATCATCTGTAGATGGTTTTGATGTTAAATTTTCAGGGACAGATGATTATAAAGACATTAAAGATTCAGAGGTAATTATAATCACAGCTGGAGTTCCAAGAAAACCTGGTATGAGTAGAGATGATTTACTTGGTATTAATCTAAAAATTATAAAGCAAGTTGCAGAGGGAATTAAAGCAAATGCGCCTAATGCATTTGTAATATGTATTACAAACCCATTAGATGTGATGGTAATGGCTTTTCAGAAATTTTCAGGACTATCTCCAAACAAAGTAGTTGGAATGGCAGGTATATTAGATAGCTCTAGATTCAAATTATTTCTATCCGAAGAATTTAGTGTTCCAGTTAAAGAGATAGAAGCAATGGTGATGGGTGGTCATGGTGATACAATGG
Organism: uncultured Pelagibacteraceae bacterium; assembly: GCA_902579925.1. GTDB lineage: Bacteria > Pseudomonadota > Alphaproteobacteria > Pelagibacterales > Pelagibacteraceae > Pelagibacter. Next base: position 54,313 of record CACHIS010000001.1, on the reverse strand, counting down.
TACCTCTTCCAAGATTTACTAAAGTTTCAGGAAAACCTTTATTAGATTTAGTCAAAGAGGGAAAGATTTCACAAAAAAGAATAGAAGAAATAAATCAGAGAACAAGAGATGGTGGAGCTGAAATTGTAAAGTTTCTTGAAAAGGGATCAGCTTTCTATGCCCCAGCAGCTTCAGGAGTTGAGATGGCTAAAGCTTATCTTCAAGATGAAAAAAAAATGCTTCCATGTGCTGCATATTTAAATGGCGAATATGGAATCAAAGATTTATATGCCGGAGTTCCAACTATAGTCGGAAAAAATGGCGTCGAAAAAATAGAGGAAATAAAATTAGATGAGAAAGAAAAATCTGAATTTATTCATTCAATTGATGCAGTGAAAAAACTTTGGGAAGCAGCATCTAAAATAGATCCAGATTTGAATAAATAATGAATATACACGAGCATCAAGCTAAACAAATTTTAAAAAAATTTGGAGCAATTGTTCCAGAGGGTGTATTTGGTTTTACAGTTGAAGAGCTCTTAAAGAAATGTAAGTCATTAAAAACAGAAAAATATGTTTTAAAAGCCCAAATTCATGCAGGGGGCAGAGGAAAAGCTGGCGGTGTTAAAATTTTAGATAATCTTAAAGAACTTGAGGTATCAGCTAAAGAACTACTAGGTAAAAAATTAGTTACTCATCAGACAGGACCTGAAGGAAGAGAAGTAAAAAGGTTATATGTCGAGGTATCATCAAATATTGAAAAAGAGTTTTATTTATCTTGTTTAGTAGATAGAGCTTCCTCAAAAATTGCATTTATTTCTAGTGATCAAGGTGGCATGGATATTGAGGAGGTAGCAAGCAAGTCACCAGATAAAATTTTAACTAATAAAATAGAAATAAAAAAAGAGATTTCAAATGAAGAATGTGAAAAGATTATTCATATTTTTAAATTAGATAAAAATTCTAAAAAAGAAGCAATATCTTTAATTAAATCAATTTATAAAATGTTTATTGAAACAGATGCAAATATGGTCGAAATAAACCCATTAATACTAACTAAAGAAAAAAAGATTATATGTTTAGATGCAAAGGTAAATTTTGACAGCAATGCTTTGTTTAGGCATCCAGAAATTTTAGAATTAAGAGATTTAAACGAAGAAGATCCTGCTGAAATTGAAGCAAGCAAACATGATCTAGCCTATATCAAATTAGATGGAAGTATTGGCTGTATGGTTAATGGGGCTGGCTTAGCAATGGCAACTATGGACATAATTAAACTATATGGAGAAGAGCCAGCAAATTTTTTAGATGTTGGTGGAGGAGCATCTAAAGAAAAAGTTTCAGCTGCTCTTAAAATAATTTTGTCTGATAAAAATGTTAAGGGAATATTAATCAACATTTTTGGTGGCATAATGCGATGCGATGTTCTTGCGCAAGGGGTTGTAAATGCTGCAAAAGAAATGAAAATCAATGTCCCTTTAGTTGTCAGATTAGCTGGAACGAATTTTAAGGAAGGGAAAGAGATATTAGATAATTCAGGTTTAAAACTAATCTCTGCTGAAAACTTAGATGATGCTGCAAAAAAAATTGTAGAGGTAATTAAGTAATGTCAGTTTTGGTTAATAAAAGCACAAGATTGATTTGCCAAGGATTTACAGGTTCTCATGGAACATTCCATTCTGATCAAGCAATAAAATATGGAACAAATTTAGTTGGAGGTGTGACACCAAAAAAAGGTGGTCAAAAACATTTAGGCCTTCCAGTTTTTAATACAGTGAAAGAGGCAAAAGAGTCCGAAGGTGCTAATGCAACAATGATTTATGTCCCAGCAAAATTTGCTGCTGCAGCAATAATTGAGGCGATTGATGCATCTATTGAAATTATTGTATGTATAACTGAGGGAATACCTATTCAGGATATGCTTAAAGTTAAACAAAAACTAAACAATTCAAAATGTAGGTTGATTGGTCCTAATTGTCCAGGAATCATAACACCTGATGAGTGTAAAATTGGCATAATGCCTGGCAATATTCATAAAAAGGGAACCGTTGGGATAGTCTCAAGGTCAGGGACGTTAACTTACGAGGCAGTGGCCCAGACAACAGAAAATGGGCTTGGACAATCAACATGTATTGGAATAGGTGGCGACCCTATTAATGGCACAAATTTTATAGATTGTTTGGACTTGTTCTTAAATGACGATGACACCCAATCAATTTTAATGATAGGAGAAATCGGAGGGACTGCAGAGGAAGAGGCTGCAGATTTTGTTAATAATCACAAAATAAAAAAACCAATTGTTGGATTTATTGCTGGCGTCACAGCTCCACCTGGACGAAGAATGGGTCACGCTGGAGCTATAATTTCAGGAGGCAAAGGTGCCGCTAAAGACAAGATAAAAAAGATGGAAGATTGTGGAATTATTATGGCTAACTCCCCATCAAAAATTGGAAATACATTATTTAATAAATTGTCTAATTGAAAAAATTCTTTGTAGGCTTATATTAATAAACAATAATGTCTTCTAGTAAGAATCTTGAATTCGAAAAAACTGCTTTTTTAAGCAAATCTAATACCTCATTTATTGAGGAAATGTATCTAAAGTTTGTAAATAGAGATCCATCATTACCAGATAGTTGGAAAGAGTATTTTAGTAAAATTGGGGATCAAGCAGAAGATGTAGTAAATGAAATAAATGGTCCATCATGGAGTCCGACCAAAAAAGTCTCAATAAATAAAGAGCAAAAATTAAACAACGGAAATTATAAAAAAGATGAATTAGTTTCGAGAGAATCTAACGCTAATTCAATCAATGCTGTTGCTATGATAAGATCTTATAGGCAAAGAGGACATTTAATTGCTAAATTGGATCCACTGGGTCTTCGTGAAACAGACTATTTAGATGAGCTTCATCCAGAGTCTTACGGATTTAAAAAAGAGGAATATGATAGTAAAATTTTTTTAGACGGAGTTATTAATAAGCAATATTCCAATGTTTCCGAAATTTTAAAATTTTTAAGAGATAAATATTGTGGTCCTTTGGGTTACGAATATATGCATATCTCAAATCCAACTGAGAGAAAATGGTTTAGAGATAGAGTAGAAAAAGCTGATGATTTTAAATTTACTCAAAATGGAAAAGAGGCAATTCTTAAAAAATTAATTCAGGCAGAGGGTTTTGAAAAATTTTTACACACCAAATATGTTGGTTCAAAAAGATTTGGTCTTGATGGAGGTGAAAGCTTAATCCCAGCGCTTGAACAAATAATCAAAATTGGTGGTCAGTCAAAAATAAAAGAGGTTAAAATAGGCATGTCTCATAGAGGTAGATTAAATGTGCTAGCCAATGTTTTGCAAAAATCCTATAAAAGAATTTTTAACGAATTTGCTGGAGAAATTAATTCAAATTCTGAAGATGACACTGGAGATGTGAAATATCATTTAGGTGCTTCATCAAATAGAGAGTTTGATGGAAACTCTGTACACGTAAGTTTGACAGATAATCCATCTCACCTTGAAGCAGTCAATCCAGTAGTGTTAGGACAGACAAGAGCAAAACAATATTTTCATAAAGATAAAGAGAGAAAGAAAGTAATACCGATATTAATTCATGGAGATGCAGCTTTTGCAGGCCAAGGAGTTGTCGCCGAGTGTTTTGCAATGTCAGGGTTGCCAGGACATAATACTGGTGGAACTATTCACATAGTAGTAAATAACCAAATAGGGTTCACTACTAGTCCTAGATTTGCAAGGTCATCTCCTTACCCTTCAGATATTGCAAAAATGGTTGAAGCACCAATTATTCACGTTAACGGTGATGACCCTGAAGCTGTTGTTTATGCTGCAAGAATAGCAATAGATTTTAGATTAAAATTTAATAGAGATGTTGTAGTCGACCTAATTTGTTATAGAAGGTTTGGTCATAATGAGGGGGACGAACCTTCTTTCACTCAACCATTAATGTATAAAAAAATTCGTTCACACCCAACAACTATAAAAGTTTACGGCGAAAAGTTAATTCAAGAGGGATCAATTACTGAAGATTATTTAAAAAATTCAATTAAAGAATTTAAAGAATTGCTTGATGACCAATATAAAAATGCAAAAAATTATAAACCAAAAATTGAATGGTTTGAGGGGACATGGTCAAGATACAAACCTGACAGAGGGAAAGATAAAAAAGGTGTTACAGGTTATGATATTGATAAATTGAGAGATATATCAAATAAAATTAATACAGTTCCAGAAGAATTTAATGTTCATAAAACCATTTCTAAAGTTCTGGATAATAGAAAATTAGTCGTGAAGAAAGAAAATGGAATTGACTGGTCAACAGCTGAGGCTTTAGCATTTGGTTCATTACTTGACGAGGGGTATCCCGTTAGATTAGTTGGTCAAGACTCGGGAAGAGGAACATTCAGTCAAAGACATTCTGTTTTAAGGAATCAAACAGATAATTCCCGATATATACCTTTAAATAACATATCTAAGAGTCAAAAAAGTTTTGAGATAGTTGATAGTTTTCTATCAGAATTAGCAGTTTTAGGTTTTGAATATGGCTATAGTTTAGTTGAACCAAACACACTTACAATCTGGGAAGCACAATTTGGTGACTTTGCAAATGGTGCCCAAGTAGTCATCGATCAATTCATAGCCTCAGGAGAAAGAAAATGGTCCAGAGCATCTGGATTGGTGATGTTATTGCCACACGGTTATGAAGGTCAAGGACCCGAACATTCTTCGGCAAGACTAGAAAGGTTTTTACAGTTGTGTTCTAATGATAATATGCAGGTAGTAAATTGTACTACTCCAGCAAACTATTTTCATGCACTAAGAAGACAAATGCATAGAGATTTTAGAAAACCTTTGATTATTATGACACCTAAATCTTTACTAAGACATAAAAATTGTGTTTCGAACTTGAATGATTTTGGTAAACAAAATTCTTTCCACAGATTTTTATGGGATCATGCAATTGACCCAAAAAGTAAAGGTTTTATCAAATTAAAAAAACCAAAAAAAATAAGAAAAGTTGTTTTATGTTCAGGCAAAATATATTTTGATTTATTAGAGGCTAGAGAAAAATTAAAAGCTGACGATATTTTATTTTTCAGAATTGAACAACTTTATCCTTTCCCTGCAAAGAGTCTTGCAAAAGAACTTAAAGTTTATGCTAAAAATGCTCAATTTTATTGGTGTCAAGAGGAACCCCAAAACATGGGAGCTTGGTTCTCTGTTAGAGATTATATCCAATGGACTTTAGATAATATTAAGGCTAATAATAAAGTAGTTTCTTATATTGGAAGAAGTCCAGATGCATCACCTGCAACAGGATATGCAAAAAGACATATTTCACAACAACAAGAAATTATAAAGAAAGTTTTTGAATAATTTATAATGAGTGAAAAGATATTAGTTCCTGCTCTAGGTGAAAGCATAACGGAGGCAACTGTCTCAAAATGGCTGAAAAGTGAAGGAGAATCAGTAGATGCTGATGAACCAATTGTAGAGTTAGAAACAGATAAGGTTAATTTAGAGGTGCCATCACCAGTAACAGGTCAATTGTCTAAAATTAACTCTAAAGATGGATCAGTAGTTAAAGTTGGAGAAATTTTAGGTTCAGTAATTGAAAATGGGGGTGAGGTTAAAAAAACAGGAGAAATAAAGAAAATTCAGCCATCAAATCAGCAAAAAGATATTCAATCAAATGAAAAAGATAACGTAATAAAATTAGATCCAATAATAGATAAAGAAGAATTAGAAATATTTGATGAAAAAAATAGTGTCGAAGAAATAAAAGAAGAGCCACTTGTTTTAAGCAACGAGGTGGAAGAAAAAAAAACAGAGGTAAATATTGATAAAGATAACCAAACTTTATCTCCAGCAGTTAGAAAAATCGTTGATGAAAATAACATTGATGTAAAATCAGTAAAAGGAACTGGAAAAGATGGAAGAATAGTGAAAGGTGACTTAATCAATTTGATGGGAGTTAATCCTCCGCCCTCAGAGAGAAAAATTAAATATGGTCAGGAAGAGCGAATTAAAATGACCAGACTAAGACAAACTATAGCTAAAAGACTAAAACAAGCTCAAGAAAATGCAGCCTTACTAACAACATTCAATGAAGTCGACATGACAAATATTATGGAAATGAGAAAAGAAAACCAGGAAGATTTTCAAAATCGATATGGTATTAAACTTGGATTTATGTCATTTTTTGTAAAGGCATGTGTGGTCGCCTTAAAGAGTTATCCTGCGATTAATGCTGAAATAGATGGTGATACAATTGTATACAAGAATTATTATAATATAAGCTTTGCTGTTGGAACAGATAAAGGTCTAGTTGTGCCAGTTCTTAAAGATGCAGATGAATTATCTTTTGCAGAGATAGAAAAAAACATTAAAGAGATATCTGAAAAAGCAAAGGAAGGAAAACTTGTAATTGAAGATCTTCAGGGAGGAACATTTACAATTAGTAATGGTGGAGTATACGGTTCCATGCTTTCAACTCCAATTTTAAACCTACCTCAGTCTGGAGTACTAGGAATGCACAATATTGTTGATAGACCATCTGTATTTAATGGTGAAATCCAGATTAGACCAATCATGTATCTAGCTTTATCTTATGATCATAGAATTATTGATGGCAAAGAGTCAGTTTCATTTCTTAAAATGATAAAGGAAAATTTAGAGGAACCAAGAAGGTTGTTTTTGGATATTTAGATGTCAGAAAAATTTCAAGCAGTAGTTATTGGTGGTGGACCTGGAGGATATGTTTGTGCGATTAGACTTTCTCAACTAGGTTTAAAAACAGCATGTATAGAGTCAAGAGGTTCTTTAGGAGGCACTTGTTTAAATGTAGGATGTATACCTTCAAAGAGTTTACTAAATTTATCTGAGGAATTTCACAAAATTAAGGGTTTAGCAAGTAAAGGAATAGAAGTAGGAGATGTTAAGTTAAACTTAGATAAAATGATGAAAAGTAAAGATAAAGCTGTCACTGTTCTCACAAAAGGCGTTGAATTTTTGTTTAAGAAAAATAAGGTAACTTATTTCAAAGGTTATGGCAGTTTTAAATCTCTAAACGAAATTTTAATTAAAGATAATGATAACAAAGAGACCATTATAAAATCTGAAAAAACTATAATAGCAACCGGATCTGTAGCTACTTCTTTGCCAGGAATTGAAATCGATGAGGAAAAAATAGTTTCTTCGACAGGTGCTTTAAAGCTTGAAAAAGTTCCAAATAAAATGGTTGTTGTAGGTGGTGGTTATATTGGGTTAGAAATGGGATCAGTTTGGTCAAGACTGGGCTCTGAAGTACAAGTGGTAGAGTTTTTAGATCACATCACTCCAGGGATGGATAAAGAAATATCCTTAGAATTTATGAAAATTTTAAAAAAACAAGGAATAAAGTTTAATATGCAAAATAAAGTTGAAACAATAAAAAAAAATAAATCTGGAGTAGTAGTATCCACTGTGGATAAAGAAGGAAATAAAAATAATTTTGATTGTGATGTAGTTTTAATTTCTGTCGGCAGGAAGGCAAATACTGAGGGCTTAAATTTAGAGGCTATTGGAGTTGAACTTGATGACAGAAAAAGAGTTAAAACTGATAAATCATTTAAAACAAATTTAGAAAACATATATGCAATCGGTGATGTAATATCAGGACCCATGCTTGCTCACAAAGCTGAAGATGAAGGTATTGCTGTTGCTGAAAACATTGCAGGACAATCAGGGCATGTCAACTATGACACTATCCCAGGAGTTATATATACTACTCCAGAAGTTGCGGCCATTGGGAAAACTGAGGAACAATTAAAAGACACTAAAATGAAATATAAAGTTGGAAAATTTTCATTTATGGCCAATTCAAGAGCAAAAGCTATTGATGATGCAGAAGGATTTGTAAAAATTTTAGCTGATGAAAAAACAGATAAAGTTTTAGGTGCTCATATAATAGGTCCGCATGCAGGTGAGCTTATTGCTGAAATTGGGGTTGCTATGGAATTTGGAGCTAGTTCAGAGGATATCGCACGTACATGTCACGCTCACCCGACTTTTTCAGAGGCAGTTAAAGAAGCAGCTTTATCAGTAGATAAAAGAGCAATACACTCTTAATTTTTTTTCATATTATAAAATATGAAATATCCGATTCTATTACCCAATATATTTAATCATCCATTTACATATGAAAGTGATTTAAATTTAAAAATTGGTGAATATGTATCAGTACCCTTTGGTAAAAATAAGCTAACTGGGGTGGTGTGGGATAAACTAGAAGATAATGAACAAAAAAAATTTAAGTTAAAAAAAGTTTTTAAGAAACTACAAGTTAAACCTCTAAAAAAAACAACTATAAACTTTTTAAATTGGTTTTCAGAATATAATATTATTCCAAAGGGCATGGCTTTAAAATTGATGTTGTTGAGCAACAATGTAATTGAAAATGATCTAAAAAAAAATCTTAAAGTTTTTGAAAGTAATATAAAAAATAATTCAACAAAACTCTCTGAGGATCAAAAAAAATGTCTTGAAGAAATGAGTATGGCGAATAATAAGTTTAGAGTACATGTATTACAGGGAACAACTGGCTCTGGAAAAACTTTAGTTTATTTTGAGGCAATAAAATCAATAATAGAGAGGGGTTCTCAAGGCTTAATATTATTACCTGAAATAGGATTGACTGGCCAGTTTGAACAAAAGTTTTTTGAATACTTTGGTTTTAATCCAGGCGTCTGGCATTCAGGAATATCTAAAAAAAAAAAAGAAATAATATGGAGTGGAATTACCAGTGGAGATATTCAGGTTATAATTGGAGCAAGGTCGTCTTTGTTTTTACCATTCACAAAACTTGGGATGATTATTGTTGATGAAGAACATGATCAGTCATTTAAGCAAGATGAGGGTGTAACTTACAATGCGAGAGATATGGCGATAGCCAGAGCATCATTTGAAAATATCCCCATAAATCTTGTAACGGCAGTTCCATCTATCGAAACATTTGAAAACATAAAAAAAGGTAAGTATAGTGTATCTAGGTTAAATCAGAGATATAAAAATGCATCTCTTCCAAATTATGAAATCATAAATTTAAATAATTTTAAATTAGAAAAACAATCTTGGTTATCTAACGAAATTGTCCGAAAGGTAAATTTACACCTAGAAAAAAAAGATCAAGTTTTATTTTTTCTTAATAGAAGGGGATTTTCTCCACATGTACTATGCAATAAGTGTTATAAAAGTTTTTCATGTCCAAATTGTAGTATCAATCTAGTTTATCACAAAAAGAGAGATAATTTGCTTTGCCATTACTGTGGATATAAATCATTTTTAAAAAGAGACTGTTCAAAGGATGGAAATTGTGAATTTATCTTTAGTGGTCCAGGTGTCGAAAGAATATCAGACGAAGTAAAAAAAAAATTTCCAGGTAAGAAAGTTGAAATTTTTTCAAGTGATACCATGAATAAAAAACACTCAATGGATAAGTTGAATAAAATTATTAAAAATGAAACCAATATTTTAGTAGGAACTCAATTAATTTCAAAAGGATTCCATTTTCCAAGTTTAAATTGTATTGTAGTTGTTGACATTGATCTCTCATCACAGGGACATGATTTAAGGGGAGCTGAAAAGAATTTACAACTCTATCACCAACTCTCAGGAAGAGCTGGCAGAACCGGGAAACCAGCTACAGTTTATTTTCAAACATATAATCATGATACAAAAATGATTGATGATATTACTAATAAAAATCCTGATATTTTTCTGGAAAGAGAGTTAGAAGTTAGAAAAAAAAATAAACTCCCTCCCTTCCAAAGATTTATCTCACTAATACTTACTGGTGAAAATGAGAATAAATTAGAAACAGAAGCTTTAAGATTTAAAAATTTCATAGAAAGTAAAATTGAAGGCAGGGTATTGGGTCCAGTAAACGCACCTATATTTAGATTGAGAAGAAAATTTAGAGTTAGATTGCTAATTAGAGGAATTAAATCTATGAAGGTACAGAACTCAATTGCAAAAATTATTCCAAAGTATAAGTTTGCAGCTGGAATAAAACTTTCAGTTGATGTTGACCCCATAAACTTCAATTAATGAGCAAAAAAAGACCTTTTTAACAAATCGGTTACTTGAAGACCTAAAGGTCATATGCTAATTAGAGCCTGATTTTAATTTAACCTTCAACATTATAGAGGAATAAAGTTGAGCAAAGACACGGGATTTTCAATAACTTCATCAGAAAGATATTCTCTTGCACTTTATGAGCTATCCAATGAAAGCAATCTTTTACCTAAAATTGAGGAACAGTGTTTATCAATCCTCGATTTAATTAACTCAAGTGAGGATTTTAAAAACTTATTAAAGAATCCAATAACAAAAAAAGATGATTTGTTCAGGATCATAACTTCAATTTCAGAAAATTATAAATTTGAAACTTTACTTAAAAATTTTTTAAATTTCTTAATTCAGAAAAGGCGGTTCTTTTTTTTAGAGAAAATTCTTTTAAGTTTTATTGAAATATGTTCAAAAAAAAGAGGTGAACTTAAAGCTGAATTAAAATCAGCAAAAGAGTTATCCGATGATGAAATAAATAAAATTACAGAGGAATTAACTAAAAATTTTAGCTCAAAAATAAAATTAAACTACAAATATGATAAAAGTTTAATAGGAGGTCTGGTGATTCAAGTAGGAAGTACTATGGTTGACACCTCAATTAAAAATAAATTACAACAAATTGAAAATAGAATGATAGAGGCATAAATGGAAATAAATCCTTCAGAAGTAACAAAAATATTAAAAGAGCAAATTAAAAATTTTGGTGAAAATACTGAGGTTACTGAAGTTGGTCAAGTATTATCCGTTGGAGATGGTATTGCTAGAATTTATGGCCTAGATAATGTTCAAGCTGGTGAGATGGTTGAGTTTGCTGATGGTTCAAAAGGTATGGCTCTTAACTTGGAAAGTGAAAATGTTGGTGTAGTAATTTTCGGTGACGACAGAAATATTAAAGAGGGCGATGTTGTTAAAAGAACAGGAAATATTGTTGATACACCAGTTGGAAAAGAACTTTTAGGTAGAGTGGTTGATGGTTTAGGAAATCCAATAGATGGAAAAGGAGCGCTTGATAAAAGTGTTAAAAAAACGAGGGTAGAGGTTAAAGCTCCTGGCATTATACCTAGACAATCAGTTAGTGAGCCAATGCAAACAGGATTAAAATCAATTGATAGTTTGGTGCCAATTGGAAGAGGTCAAAGAGAATTGATTATTGGAGATAGACAGACAGGTAAAACTGCTGTCGCTGTCGATGCAATTATAAATCAAAAAAAAATAAATGAATCGGGTGATGAGAAACAAAAATTATACTGTATTTATGTTGCGGTTGGTCAAAAAAGATCTACAGTAAGACAAATTCAAAAAACCTTGGAAGAAGCGGGCGCAATGGAATATACAACTATTGTTGCTGCTACAGCATCAGACTCAGCTCCATTACAATTTTTAGCTCCTTATACGGGTTGCGCAATGGGTGAATATTTTAGAGATAATGGAATGCACGCATTAATTATTTATGATGATTTATCAAAACAAGCTGTTGCATATAGACAAATGTCTCTTCTTTTAAGAAGACCCCCAGGAAGAGAAGCATACCCAGGAGATGTATTTTACTTACACAGTAGATTATTAGAAAGAGCAGCAAAACTAAGTGATGAACATGGTGGAGGATCACTAACAGCACTTCCAATAATTGAAACCCAAGGAGGTGATGTTTCTGCATTTATTCCAACAAATGTAATTTCAATTACAGACGGCCAAATATTTCTAGAAACAGAGCTTTTTAACCAAGGTATCAGACCAGCAATTAATGTTGGTTTGTCTGTATCGAGGGTTGGGTCTTCAGCTCAAACAAAAGCTATGAAAAAAGTATCGGGTTCGATGAAACTTGAGCTAGCACAGTACAGAGAAATGGCTGCTTTTGCTCAATTTGGATCAGATTTAGATGCCTCTACGCAGCAGTTACTTAATAGAGGTTCAAAGTTGACAGAACTTTTGAAACAAAAACAATATTCACCACTGACAGTCGCGGAGCAAGTAGTATCTGTTTTTTGCGGAGTTAAAGGTTATTTAGATGATATCAATTTGAAAGATATAGCAGAGTTTGAGTCTAAAATAATTGAAAAGTGTAAATCTGATAAACCTGAAATAATTGAATCAATTCAAAGTTCTGGAAAACTTGAAGAAGATAAAGAAAAACTATTAATAGAAGTAATCACTCAACTTAAACAAAACTTTAAACAATAATAAAAAATGGCAAGTTTAGACGATTTAAAAAAAAGAATAGCAAGTGTTAAGTCCACACAGAAAATTACGAAGGCTATGAAGATGGTTGCCGCAGCAAAATTGAGAAAAGCTCAAGAAAATGCAGAGAATGGAAGGCCTTACTCAGAAAAAATGAAAAACGTTATTTTAAATTTATCTAATGGAGTCTCAGATAAAGAGAATGCTCCAAAACTTTTATCAGGAACTGGAAATAATAAGGTACATTTATGTGTTGTAATGACATCAGATAGAGGATTATGTGGAGGTTTCAATTCTAATATAATTAAAAAAGCCAAAAGCTTTTTCTCAAAAATTTTAAGTGAAGGAAAAGAACTCAAAATCATCACTGTAGGTTCAAAAGGAAATGATCAATTAAAAAGAATGTACGGTGATAAAATTATTGAAAATATTTCTTTCAAAGAGTCAAAAAATGCAAATTATTTTGATGCTGAAAAGGTCAGTAAAATAGTAATAGATAAATTTGAAAAAAGTGAATTTGACATATGCACTATTTTTTATAATCAATTTAAAAATGTAATTACTCAAATTCCTCAAGCTCAGCAGTTAGTTCCTTTGAACAATGAGGTTAGTGAGGAAAAGTCTTCAGAAGAAAGTTATGAATTTGAACCAGATGAAGATGAGATTTTGAGTAATTTATTACCAAAAAATATTTCAACACAAATATTTAAGGCAATGTTAGAGAATTCAGCTAGCGAACAAGGATCAAGGATGAGCGCAATGGATAACGCAACCCGAAACGCAGGTGAAATGGTTGACAAACTTACTATCCAATATAATAGAAGTCGTCAGGCAGCAATTACAAAAGAACTAATAGAAATCATATCAGGAGCAGAAAGTTTATAATTATGAGCAAAGGAACAATCACACAAGTTATAGGAGCAGTAGTTGACGTAAAATTTGAAGGAGAACTTCCAGAAATTCTAACAGCTTTAGAATGTAAAAATGGCGATAACAGGTTAGTTCTAGAGGTTGCTCAGCATTTAGGTGAAACAACAGTTAGAACAATCGCAATGGATGCAACAGAAGGACTTAAACGAGGCGATGAAGTAATTAATACTAATGCTCCTATCCAAGTACCTGTTGGACCTGAAACTCTTGGAAGAATTATTAATGTTATTGGAGAACCGATCGATGAAAGAGGTGAAGTTAAAACTAAAGAAAATTGGCCAATTCATCGAGCTGCCCCTGAATTTAATGATCAGTCTACTGAAACAGAAATTCTTGTCACTGGTATTAAGGTAATTGATCTACTTGCACCTTATGCAAAAGGGGGAAAAATTGGATTATTTGGTGGCGCTGGTGTAGGAAAAACAGTTTTGATTATGGAATTAATTAATAACGTTGCAAAAGCACATGGTGGATTTTCTGTTTTTGCAGGTGTAGGAGAAAGAACTAGAGAAGGTAATGATCTTTATCATGAAATGATAGAGTCAGGTGTTATCAAACAAGATGGCCCAGGATCAAAAGCTGCATTAGTTTATGGACAAATGAATGAACCTCCAGGCGCAAGAGCAAGAGTTGCTCTTACAGGATTAACTGTGGCCGAATACTTTAGGGATCAAGAAGGGCAGGATGTACTTTTCTTTGTTGATAATATTTTCAGATTTACCCAGGCTGGCTCAGAAGTTTCTGCTCTTTTAGGAAGAATTCCATCAGCAGTTGGTTATCAACCAACATTAGCAACCGATATGGGTAACCTTCAAGAAAGGATTACAACTACTAACAAAGGATCAATTACCTCAGTCCAGGCAATCTATGTACCAGCTGATGATTTAACTGACCCTGCGCCAGCAACCTCATTTGCGCATTTGGATGCTACAACAGTACTTTCAAGACAAATAGCTGAGATAGGAATTTATCCTGCTGTTGATCCACTAGATTCAACCTCGAGAATTTTGGACCCAAGAATTGTAGGTGAGGAACATTACAGAGTAGCTAGAGACGTTCAGAGAATATTACAATCTTATAAATCACTACAGGATATCATAGCTATTTTAGGTATGGATGAATTATCTGAGGAAGATAAATTGGTTGTAGCGAGAGCTAGAAAGATTCAAAGATTCTTATCCCAACCATTTTTTGTTGCGGAAGTTTTTACAGGATCTCCTGGAAAATTAGTTGATTTGGATTCAACTATAAAAGGTTTTGACGCTATCTGCAAAGGTGAATATGATAATTTGCCTGAAGCTGCATTCTATATGGTTGGTACTATTGAGGAAGCAATTGAAAAAGCAAAAAAAATGGAACAAGAAGCTGCTGCTTGATGAGTGAAGGGTTTAAAATTGAAATAGTGAATCCTGAAAAATCTTTCCTTGTGAAAGAGGATGTTCTAGAAGTAGTAGTGCCTGCGTTTGAAGGTGAAATGGGAATTTTAAAAGATCATATATCTATTATTTCTTTTTTGAAACCAGGTATAATTAAGATTTTCTCAAAATCAGGTGAAGAAAGTTACTACGTTGAAGATGGAATTGTAGAATTTAAAGATAATAATTTATCTATCTTAACGAGTATAATTTTCAATGTTGTAGATTTAGATAAATCAAAACTAGAAGATTTACTTAAAAAAGCTGAAGAAGAGGCTAATCAAACTGAAATAAGTGATCAGTTTAAATATTTAGCTGACCAAAAAGTTCAAGTATTAAGGTCAATTAATTAATAATATTTTTAATTTTTTCTTTAAGTTCTTTGTAGACATTAAATTTAAAGTCCACCACTACTTCTGTTAAAGTTTCTAGATCAACCCATTTCCATTCTAGAAACTCAGGTTTTTTTGTTTGAATATTTATTTCTTTATCTTCCCCAGT
The DNA here is from genome assembly GCA_902579925.1 of uncultured Pelagibacteraceae bacterium. GTDB lineage: Bacteria > Pseudomonadota > Alphaproteobacteria > Pelagibacterales > Pelagibacteraceae > Pelagibacter. The sequence goes on along the minus strand of CACHIS010000001.1, from coordinate 39,189 downwards.
GAATTTCATTAGAAACCATTTCTGTTTTTGTCCTTTATACTTACCTTTCCATATTATTCCTAACAAATGATCAGGAAGCTCATATGTAATAAAGCCGTCCAGTTCTTTTATAAGTTCTACTTTTGTTATGCTAGTTTCCTCCTCTAATTCTCTATATGCGGCTGAAAGACTATCTTCACCTTCATCAATGCCCCCTTGTGGCATTTGCCAAAAATTTTTTGGATTATCTATTCGTCTTGCAACAAAAATCTTATTTTTTTTATTTAAGACAATTATACCTACACCATTTCGCAATGGTAAATTTTTGTATTCATCTTTCATTTAGCCTTTTAAAAGTTTTAAAGCGTAATTTAATTGATTATCAGTTTCAGTCTTAATTCTAAATTCATCTGAATCTTCATTAATTTCAATATCTGGACTTACTCCAACTTCTGAAATAGATTTACCTGATGGCAAGTAATATTTTGCAACTGTTAGTCTTATAGCCCCTTTATTTTTAAGTGGTATTATTGACTGCACCGAACCTTTTCCATAACTATTTTCCCCGATTATTATTGCTCTTTTATGGTCTTTAAGTGCACCAGCAACTATTTCTGAAGCTGATGCAGATCCATAATTTATTAAGACGAGTAAAGTTTTGCCATCAATTAAATCTCCTTTTTTTGCAAACCACCTTCTATTTTCAGAGGACTTTCTCCCTTTAGTCGAAACTATTTCTCCATTATTTAAAAAAAAATCCGAAACTCTAATAGCTTGAGATAACAAGCCACCGGGATTATTTCTTAGATCAAGTATATATGAGGTTACATTCTGATTATCCTCAAATTTTTTAATTTGGTCTCTTATTTGTTCACTACTATTTTCATTGAAAGAGGTTAATCTAATATATCCAATATCTTTCTTTAGTAATTCAGCTCTAACAGATTTAATTTCAATGATTTCTCTAACAATATTAAATTTAAGCGCTTTCTTTTGACCGACTCTTCTAATTGTTAAATTTATGGACGAACCAACAGGCCCTCTCATCAAATCCACAGCTTCACTTAGAGATTTACCTTGAACTTGTGTGTCGTCTATTTTTATAATGAAATCCCCTGCCTTAATTCCTGCTTTCGATGCGGGTGTGTCGTCAATAGGCGAAATAACTTTAACAACTCCAGACTCCATACCTACCTCTATTCCTAAGCCTCCAAATTCACCACTTGTTTCAGTTTGCATTTCGTTAAAAATTTCTGGGGACATGTATGCCGAGTAAGGATCAAGTGATTGCAACAAACCATTGATGGCTGAGTCCATACTATCAGACTGATTTATTTCATCTACGTACTCTTTATTAATCTTTTCTAACACTTCTCCAAACAAATCTATTTTTTGGTAAATATTATTTTCAGTAGAATTAACAACGCTTAAAGTTAAAAATTTAAAAATAATCAAAGCATTTAAAGTAAAAAAAATTTTTTTCATATTATTAACTTTTCTTTTGGTATAAATTCAGACCACATTTTTTCCAATTCATAAAATTTCCTTTTTTCAGGATGAAAAATATGAACTATAAGATCTATTCCATCTACAAGTTTCCACTCACTACTTTCTTTTCCCTCAATTTTGGACTCATTCATTCCATAATCTATAAGTTTTTTTAAAACTTGTTCTGAAAGTGACTGGATATGTCTAGAGGAAGTACCACTGGCAATTATCATATAATCTGCCATAGAACTTTTGTCTTTAAGATCAATACTGACAATGTCTAGGGCTTTATTTAAATCTAAAGTTTTAATTATGACTTTTTTTAAATCTAAAGTTTTATCCATTAATCGTATTTAGCATATCAAATTTTTCTTAATTGAGAAGAAGAAATATTGACCTTTTTAAATTCTATAAATTTCAAATTTTCTTCATTTAATCTTTTATATGATGTTGAATCTAAAGATTTTTTTTTATAACCATGCCTGTCGAAAACTATTATTCTACATTTTTGTGAAATTGATTTCCACTTATACCATTTATGAAATTTTATTAAATTATCAGCCCCCATTATGAAATAAATTTTATTTTTTTTATTCTTTAAAATATGATTTACTAAATCAAACGTTCTATTTGAATTAATGGTATCTTCGTAAAATTTTACTTTAATAAATTTATTAGATCCTATAATTTTTTTACAATATCTAATTCTATTATTTAAGCTTGCATGTGTTTTTTTTTTAAAAGGATTTTTTTTAGTTATTGCCCAAATAACATTTTGTAAATCAAATCTTTTAATAGCCTCTTTGGAGATTGTAAGGTGACCTTTGTGTGCAGGATCAAAAGACCCACCTAGGATACCAACTTTATTTTTTTTTTTGATCAATTTAATTCCTGATCTTACCATCACTTGTTACTTGATATTTGTAAGAAATTAATTGTCTTAGTCCAACAGGTCCCCTCGGAGGAAGAACATTTGTTGAAATACCAACCTCGCCACCAAATCCGAATTCTCCACCATCTGCAAATTGTGTAGATGTATTGTGCATTGCTATTGAACTTTTAACCTCCTTTAAAAATTTTTTTGCAGATTTTTTGTTTTTAGTAATGATACAATCAGTATGCATAGTTCCATATTTGTTAATATGACAAATAGCGTCTTGCAAGTCTTTGACGGATTTCACTGAAACAGTAGGAGATAAATATTCCTTTGACCAATCCTTGATTGAGGCTTTTTTGATTTTACCGTTATAAATCTTTCTTATTTTATTATCTCCGATTATCTTACAGCCTTTTTCCTCTAATTTTTTTAATATATTAATTCCAAACTTTTCAATTATAAATTCATGGAGTAAAATTGTTTCAGTTGCACCACAAATTGCCGTATTTCTTAATTTTGCATTTATTATTAATTTGCTAGCAATATTGGGGTCAGCATCTTTGTCGACATACGAATGACAAACCCCTTCTAAGTGACCAATGGTTGGAATTTTAGAAATGTTTTGTACTTTTTTAACTAAATTTTTTCCGCCCCTTGGTATGATTACATCAATAAAATTAATCATTTTAGTTAGTAAAAAATCAACTACTTTCCTATTTTTTATATCAATGAATTGAACAAAATTTTGATCAACTTTATTAATCTTTAATGCTTTTCTAAATAAATTTGATAAAATTTTATTAGAATAAAAAGCCTCAGTACCACCTTTCAAAATAACTGGATTTCCAGATTTAAAACACAATGACGCAACGTCCGAGGTTACGTTTGGTCTACTTTCATAAATTACTCCTATAACTCCAATTGGAATTGAAATTTTTGTAAATACTAGTCCATTAGGTCTTTTCCATTTTTCAATAACGTTATTAGTTGGGTCCTTTAACTTAATTATTTTTTTAATTGAATTTATAATATTTGAAATTTTTTTTTCATTTAAAATTAGTCGATTTATCAAGTTGTCTCTTAGCTTTTTCTTAATAGCTTGATTTATATCTTTTTTATTTTCTTTAAGAATTAGGTTTTTATTTTTCTCAATTAATTTGACGTATTTATTTAAAACTTTATTTTTTTTATTAGTATTTATTTGTTTATCAAATGCTAACCTTGATCGTTTTCCAATACTAATTAATATCTCCCTCATTATACCTCTACCATATCATCTTTGTGAACTACCTCAGATTTTGAAATATATCCCAAAATTTTTTGTATTTCATTTGAATGACAACCCATTATTAAATTTATTTCTTTAGATGAAAAAGAACTAAGTCCACGAGCACATTCTTTTTTTTTGTTGTCTAAAATTCTAATATGATCTCCTTTATTAAATCTTCCAAATACTTTTGTAATTCCGGCTGCTAACAAGCTTTTTCCCTTATTAAGAGCTCTTTTTGCGCCGTCGTCTATTACAAGTTCACCTTTAGGAGAAATTGAGCTGATTATCCACTTTTTTCTTGCATGCATTTTAGATATTTTAGAAATAAACCAAGTGCAGTTATCTTCATTCTGAATTCTATTGATAGGATTAAAATTTAATCCGTTTGCTATCACCATGTTGCAACCAGCTAAATTACAAATTTTAGCAGCCTCAATTTTCGTATTCATTCCACCACTACCTAATTCTGTTATACCTTTAATATTTATATTTTTAATATCTTTGTCTAAATCACTGACACTCTTTATCAACTGAGCATCTTTAAATTTTTTTGGATTTTTTGTATATAAACCATCCACATCAGACAATAATATTAATGTGTCAGCGTTTGTAATTTGGGCTACTCTAGATGCTAGTCTATCATTATCTCCATATTTAATTTCAGTTGTAGCGATAGTATCATTTTCGTTAACAATAGGAATGAAATCAAGTTCAAATAAATTCTCAAAAGTCCTTTTTGCATTAATTGATCGTCTTCTCTCCTCGGTATCATCAAGGGTAAGTAAAATTTGAGAAATATTTAACTTATATTTAGAAAATGTTTCTAAAAACAAGTTCATCAATTCAATTTGTCCTATAGATGCAATTGCTTGGCTTTTATCAAGTTTTAAATTTTTCTTACTATAATTCATTTTTTTACATCCAAGAGCTATCGCACCCGAGGAAACAATTATAACTTTTTGATTATTCAATCGTAATTTTTTAATATCTTTTGCAAAACTAGAGAGCCATTTTTTCCTAATTTTCTTATCTCGATCTACTAAAAGTGAAGACCCAATTTTGATAACAATTTTTTTTGAGTTTTTAAGAGACATAATTCAATAATTTTGATTTAATTTTCGATACTGAGGTTTTATTTAAAGTGGATACTGCAAGAATTTCTGATTTAGTATTTTTTTTAAAATCTTTAATTATGTGATTGACCTCTTCTTCATCAATAAGATCTATTTTGTTTAGCACTACCAATTCTTTTTTTTTAACGAGCTTACTACTATATTTTTTTAGCTCATTTTTTACTTGTTGATAGCTTTTTTTTAAATCCTCACTTGTGATATCGATTAAATGTAAAAGAGATTTACATCTTTCGATGTGTTTCAAAAACTGAATTCCTAGACCTGTACCTTTATGAGCCCCTTCAATCAAACCAGGTATATCTGCTATCGTAATTTCTTTATCATCATAACTCGCTACACCTAAATTTGGATTTAAAGTAGTGAATTGATAGTTTGCAATTTTAGGATTTGCATTGGTAACCGATGCTAATAAACTTGACTTTCCTGCATTAGGTAATCCTATAATTCCAATATCAGCAATTGTTTTTAACTGAAGCCAAATTGTGAACTCTTCGCCTCGAGTTCCTTTTGTAAATTTTCTTGGAGCCCGGTTAGTAGAACTTTTGAATCTTGTATTACCTAATCCACCCTTACCACCAGTGGCAGCAATAAATTTCTCACTAATTTTTGTAAAATCATAAATTAACGTTTTATTATCTTCTTCAAAAACTTGAGTTCCTAATGGAACCTTTAAAATTAAATCCTCACCACTTTTGCCTGTACGGTTTTGTCCTGCACCGTTTTCACCCCTTTTTGCTTTGTGATGTTGTTGATATCTAAAATCAATCAATGTATTTAAGTTTTGTTCAGCTTTTAAAATCACAGAACCTCCTTTTCCACCATCACCACCATCCGGACCACCAAATTCTATAAATTTTTCCCTTCTAAAACTTGGAGAACCATCTCCACCGTTTCCAGCTTTAATATATATTTTTACTTGATCTAAGAATTTCATAATACAACAATAGTTTAAGTTGTACTATTAATTGGGTTTTACTGAAACAAAAGTTCTATCTGATTTTGTTTTTTTGAAGACTACTTTACCTTTAATAACTGAAAAAATTGAATGATCTTTGCCCATCCCTACATTTTCTCCAGGAAATATTTTTGTGCCCCTCTGTCTTACAATAATGTTTCCAGGTATAACAGATTGTCCTCCATATTTTTTGACACCAAGTCTTCTGCCAGCACTATCACGTCCATTTCTAGATGACCCCCCTGCTTTTTTTGTTGCCATAATTATTTTCTAGTTATTTGCTAGCCTCTTTTTTTGCTTCTGTCTTTTTTGTTACCTTAGAAATTTTTTCAGCCTCTGAAAGAATTTTACCATCTTTCGAAAAAATTTTATTTATTCTAATCATAGAATACTCCTGTCTATGTCCATTTTTTCTTCTTGAATTATGTCTTCTTCTTTTTTTGAAAATTAAGACAGTTTTATTCTTACTATTTTTAATTAAGTCAGCTTCTACTTTTGCACCATTTATCATCGGGGCTCCGACTTCTATTTTGCTATCGTCTCCATAAGCTAAAATTTCATTAAATTCTATCTTCGAACTAGCTTTAGAATCTGCTAATTTCTCTATTTTCAAAATCTCTCCAGACTTGACTTTATATTGCTTACCACCTGTTTTTATTACTGCGAATGACATATAAATACTCTAAAATTTGTTAGGGCAATATAGTCTTAGCAAACTTATAGTCAAGTTTTATAAATCAAAAATTATCCTTTAAATCTCTTAATTTTGAAAAACTTTCAACATCCTTTGCTTTAAGAAATATATTGCATTCTATTTCATCAGATAAAATGGAAGGAATAGTGGGCCGACCATTTCTTATATTTTCTTTAATTTTTGCAATTTTAATCTTTAAATTTAAATTATCAGGATCCTTTGACTCGCAAAATTTAGAATTTTGTAATGTATATTCATGACCACAATAGATCTGTGTATCTTTTGGGAGTTTTTTTATTTTTTTTAATGAATTAAACATTTGCTCGTAAGTTCCCTCAAAAATTCTACCACATCCTAAAGAAAATAAGGTATCTCCAGTAAAAATTTTTTTTTCCTTAAAAAAATGAAAAGCAATATGCCCACTTGTATGACCTGGAGTGTGATAAATTTTTGCCTCAAAATTATCACCTTTCCATTTTTGATTATCCTCAACAAGTATATCAATTTCTGGTATACGATTTTTATCCTCTTTAAACCCCACTATTTTACAATTATACCTTTTTTTTAATTCCAAATTCCCACCTACATGATCATAATGATGATGGGTATTAAGAACATATTTCAATTTAATATTATTACTCTCTATATATTTGATAATGGGAGCCGCTTCGCTAGGATCAACAATACATGCAATATTTTTAATATCATTGATTAACAAGTAACTATAATTGTCCTGTAAACACCTAATTATCTCAACTCTCATATTATTTTTCAATTAAGAATATACCTAATTCTGCAAATAAATTTTTGTAAAATAAATTATAATTATTAATATTTGATATATTTTTATTAGTCAGTGCCAAAGATTTGAAGATTTTAAAGCCTATAACTTTTGAGAATTTAACAAAATCTTTAATCGTACACATATGAATATTTGGAGTATTATACCAATCATTTGGCAATGACTCTGTGATAGGCATAGTTCCTTTAAAAAGTAAATTCAGTCTTACTTTCCAATGACCAAAATTTGGAATTGTTACAATAGCTTTCTTTCCAACTCTTAGTAGTTCTCGTATAACAATTTCAGGGTTAACAAAAGCTTGTAAAGTTTGACCCAGGACAACATAATCAAAAGAGTCATTTGGAAATTGTTTTAAATCAAATTCTGCATTTCCTTCAATTACAGTTAACCCTTTTGATACACAAGTTTGAACTTTATCTTTCGAAATCTCAATCCCTCTGGCGTCAATGTTTTTATCATTTTTTAATGACTCCATTAATGTCCCATCATCACAACCAACGTCTAAAACTCTTGCATTTTCCTCTATTATATCGACTATAATTTTATATTCTGTTTTCACTATTTTCTTTCTAAATAAGATTTATCTAAAAAATTTTTTAGAGTTTTCAAAAAATCTGGAACATCTAATAAAAAAGAGTCATGCCCTTTGTCAGATTTTATTTCAACAAATCCAACATCGGCACCAATTGCATTAAGAGCAATAACTATATCTTTATTTTCCTGAGTTGGATATAGCCAGTCTGAAGTGAAAGATATTATAAAGAACTTAGCCTTAGTTTTTTTAAATGCATTAGACAAATTACCATCAAATTGTTTAACTAAATCAAAATAATCCATTGCTCTAGTGATATAAAGATAACTATTTGCGTCAAAACGATCTACAAATACTGATCCTTGATATCTTAAATAACTTTCTATCTGAAAATCTGCATCAAATCCAAATTTAAGAGCATCTCTCTCTTGAAGTTTTCTCCCAAATTTTTCTTGCAAGCCCTTTTTTGATAAGTAAGTAATATGGGCAGCCATTCTTGCTACTGACAATCCTTTATCAGGAAGAGTATTATTAGATAAATATTTTCCCTCAGACCAGTTATGATCTGATGCTATCGCTTGTCTACCTAACTCATTGAAAGCAATATTTTGAGCAGAATGACTAGATGTACATGCGATTGGTACTACTGTTCTAGCTTTATCTGGATAATTACTAATAAATTGTAAAACTTGCATCCCCCCCCATTGATCCACCAACAACTGAAAAAAGTTTTTCGATTTTAAAATGATCTAACAAACTTATTTGTGCATTAACCATGTCATTAATTGTAATAACAGGAAAATCTGTTCCATAAATTTTGTTTGTTTCAGGATTTTTGTGACTCGGACCAAACGATCCCATGCAACCACCTATAACATTTGCACAAATAACAAAATATTTATTTGTATCTATTGATTTGTTAGGACCTACTGCGTAAGACCACCAACCATCTTTTTTTGTGACAGGATTTATACCCGTAACAAATTGATCACCAGTAAGCGCATGAAAAACAAGAATTGCATTATCTTTATTTTTATTAAGTGAGCCATAAGTTTCATATGCCAGTGGAAAATTATTAATGGTTTTACCACAATCAAGTTTAAATGGTTTTTTAATAATAAGCGTTTTTGTATTCTCTATAATATTCATAATTATTAATGCTAATTATTGAATTGTGAGAAAAAAAACTTTTTTAGCGGTTTTTTTAAAGCGCTCGCAATTCAGGTAAATCAGCGCATAAATTTTGTACAAGATGTTATTTAGTATGTCAATTTTTAAAATATTTGAACTAATTGTATATGAAAAATTGTTATTTTATTTATAAAGAGGCTAAAATTTAAAAGATGACAACTATAAAATTTAAAAAATTTAATATTGAGGCTTATCAACCTGGTAAATCAACTATTAAGAGTTTCAATAAAATCATTAAACTTTCAGCAAATGAATCAGCTCTAGGAGTAAGCGTCAGGGCCAAGAAGGCAATATCAAATAAAAAATTAAGTCTTTTCAGATATCCTGATGGAAAGTCTCAAAAATTACGAAGCCAGATCTCGAAAAGATTTAGTTGTGACAAAGAAAAAATAATTTGTGGAGCTGGTTCAGACGAAGTTATTCAAATGTTATGCCAACTTTTCCTTAAACCAAAAGATGAAGTAATTCTTCCTCAATTTAGTTTTTTAATGTACAGAATATATGCAAAAATAGTTGGAGCAAAAGTTGTTTTTGCTAAAGAAAAAAATTTTAAAGTTTCTGTCTCTGAAATAATTAAAAAAGTAAGCAATAAAACTAAAATTGTATTTATTGCTAATCCAAACAATCCAACTGGTACTTACTTGAATAATTTTGAATTAATTGATTTAAGAAAAAGATTAAGAAAAAATATCTTACTTGTTGTAGATGATGCTTATGCAGAGTACATGCAAAATAGAGACTATAAATCTGGTTTAGATTTATTCAAAAATAAGCAGAACGTTTTTATATTAAGGACATTCTCAAAAATCTACGGACTATCATCCCTAAGAATTGGTTGGGGATATGGTTCAAAAAAAATTATCGATGCTTTGAATATTATTAAACCTCCATTCAATGTTAATGAAGTAGCTCAAAAGGCAGCTATTGAGTCACTTAAGGATAAAAAATTTATTTCACGTTCAGTAAAACATAATTATTTTTATGCAACAAAACTGAAAAATTTTTTGAGCAATTATGATATTACCTCAAATAAAGTTTCTGCTAACTTTTTATTATTGAATTTTAATAAATGCAAACTGAGAGCTAATAATTTTTATGAAAAATTAAAAAAAAAGGGAATTATTTTAAGATCTACTGAAGAAGGTTATAAAATAAAAAATATGTTACGATTAACGATTGGGTCAAAAGAGGAAAATATAAAATTTATCAAAACAACTCAAAATATATTTAGAAAATGAGAAATGTATTAATTATAGGCTGTGGATTATTAGGCTCTTCTCTAGTAAGAAAGATTTCAAAAAAAAAAATAGCGAAAAAAATATTTATTTATGAAAAATCAAAATCTAATATTGCTAAAATAAAAAGTCTTAGATTACCTGGAACAATTGTTAAGTCACTTAAAGATGGTTTGTCAAATTCAAACCTAGTGATTGTTTGTACATCAACGAGTGAATATAAAGAACTCATTCTTAAAATTAATAAAACTATTTTGCCAAAGACACTGATTACTGATGTTGGATCTTCAAAAATAGAGTCATCAAAAATTATTAAAAAATTTTTGAAGCGTGGTATAAATTGGATAAGGAGTCACCCTATTGCTGGATCAGAGGTGAGTGGACCAGAATTTGGAAAAGCTGATATGTTTGAGGATAAATGGTGTGTATTAATTAAGGATAAAAAAACAAGTTCAAAGAATTTAAAATTTTTAATTTCTTTTTGGAAAAAGATGGGCTCAAAAACTGTTATTATGAATTCTGAAAAACATGACAAAGTTTTTTCAATCACAAGTCATTTACCACATTTAATTGCCTACAATTTGGTTAAATCTGCTCAAGATTTTGAAAAAATACTCAAATTTGGGCTTATTAAATACAGTGCTGGGGGTTTGAGAGACTTCTCAAGAATAGCTGCTTCAAATGAAATTATGTGGAGAGATATTTTTTTTGATAACAAAGTTAATGTAACAAAAGCGATAGACTTATTTATCAACAACTTAAAATCTTTCAAAAAAGATATAAATTCTAAAAATAATAAATCAATTTTAAAAAAATTATCACAGACTAAAAAAGTTAGGTCTAAAATTATTAAATTAAAACAGGATGTAAACAAACCTGACTTTGGTAGAGATTAAATAATACAAATATTACTTACTTTTTTTATTTTTAGATTTGCTGTTTTATCAATCAATTTAATTGTTTGTGCTGTTGGCATTATTACCACCTTCTTTTTTGGTCCATAAGCATGAATAAATCTTGACTTATTTAGACATATACCAACATGTCCTTTCCAAAATATGATATCTCCTTTAAGCCGATTTTTACCTCTTTTTCTTTTACAAAATCTTATTTGGTCTTTTGTATCTCTTGGAAAAAATGTTCTGTTGTAATAAAAATACATTTGAATTAATGCTGAACAATCAATCCCAACACAGGTTTTTCCACCCCATAAGTATTTTGTGTTTAAAAAGAATTTGAATATTTTGATATAATTTTTTTCATAATGATCAATATTTTTGATATTATTTTTTTTGATCCATTTATTTTTTTCAAATTCTATATACTTTTTATTTTCATTTCTTACACATACACCAGATCCATAATATAGATAATGGTTTGAAGACAAAAATTTTTTACCTTTTTTAAAGAAAATTCTAGATTTAACTTTTGAAATTTTATGTGAGGGTTTAAAATTTTCTAAAAACTTATCTTTTTTTATATATCCAATATAATTATCATAATGAGTTTTTATTTTTATATATTTTTTTCTTTTCAATAGAATCTTAAATTTATCACCATATAAAATTTGCGAAACAACCTCAGAATTGGGAGACGGTTTAAAGTAAACGTTAGCTACGGATTTATTTAAAAAATTATTTTTCACTAAGTTGTAGTTTATTTTTCATAATCCATAGGATTATTAATGACGGAATTACCATTAACGCAGTTAACATAAAAAATATTCCCCAATCACCATTTAACCAATCAACAAGGGCGCCAGAGGAGGAAGCTAAAGTTGTTCTACCAGCGGTGCCTATTGATGCTAGAAGTGCATATTGAGTTGCCGTATAGGCTCTATCTACAAGCATGGATATAAAGGCGACAAAAGCTACTGTTGCAAATGCAGCAGCTATATCATCAAAAATAACTGCAATAGCAAATAAAAATTCTGATTTATCGCTCCAGGCCAATACACTAAACAGAAGGTTTGTGCTTGCCATCATTACTCCAGCAAAAAACATTGCTTTTAAAACCCCGGATCTTATTACAAAAAGCCCACCTAAAAGAGTAAACGTCACAGTAGTGACCCAACCTAACGTTTTGGAGTAAATAGCAATATCTGATTTACTAAAACCTATTTCTTTATAAAAAATTATAGACATCCTTCCAAGAAATGCCTCACCCACTTTAAATAAAAAAACAAATCCTAAAATTCCTAGAGCAATTGAAAAGCCATTTTTTTTAAAAAAACTAATGATTGGGCCGCCAATTGTTCCAGCAACCCATGTTATCAATTTTGTAAATATATTTTCATTTTTAAATTTAGACGATATCAATTTATCATTTTCTTTTTGCTGATTTTGTCTATCTAAATTTCCAGACTCATCAACGAACATTAAGCCAATGTTCATTAAAATTACTAAAATTCCCAAAATTAAGAAAGTAAGTTGCCAATAATTTTCAAAACCAATGTTTTGCAGAATATCTGCTGCAAATAATGATAGTACTCCACCTAACTTGTACCCTGTCCACCAACCGACAACCGCCATTGCAGCCCCAGCAGCCATGGATCTGCCCTCATTCTCACCAATCTGTTCAATTCTTAAAGCATCAACTGTTATATCTTGAGTTGATGATGCTATAGCGATTACTAAGCCTACAGAAACAACTATAGCTAAATTTTCAGATGGATCGAGTAAACTCCAAAGAGCGAGAGAGAGTAAGATGATAATTTGCATCAAAACAATCCATCCTCTTCTGTGACCTATTTTTTTTGTTAAATATGATATCTGTATTCTATCTATTAAAGGTGCCCATAAATAATTAAATGCATAAACTGCAAAAATTAATCCAGCCCATCCAACAGTCGATCTACTTAATCCATCTTCTTTTAACCATAAACTTAGACTACTTCCAATCAAAACCCATGGAAAACCTGATATTGCACCAAGCAATAAAATTTTGAGCATTCTTTTGTCAAAATAAACCGAGAACATTTCAGACAAAGAGTTTTTTTTAATTTCTATCAAATTTAATTCCTCCAAAAAGATGGTAAAAATAATACAAGGATTGCAAATAATTCCAATCTACCCAAAATCATACCAAAACTTAAAATCCACTTAGAGATATCAGGTAACGATGAAAAATTTCCGTTTGGCCCAATAGTTGAACCTAGGCCAGGTCCTACATTTGAAATAGAGGTTGCAGCACCAGAAATTGAAGTAATAAAGTCAAGACCTGTCAAAGATAATAATGCTGTAATTACAAAAAAAATTACCAGGTACATGTAAATGAAAGAGATAATTGATGCGGTAAATTTATCATCAACAGGACTTTGGTTATATTTTAGAACGAAAATTCCTTTAGGATAAATAATTTTTTTTAGTTGATTCAAAACAAATGAATAAAGTATTTGAAATCTAAATATTTTTATACCGCAGGTTGTTGAGCCAGCACATCCACCGATAAACATTAAACCTATAAATATTATTAGAGGAAATCCACCCCAGTTATCAAATTGTGCATTTACATATCCAGTTCCTGTTAAAATTGATATTACATTAAATAAAACTGATCTAAGGTTTAGCTCTGATGATTTATCTAAAAACAAATAAATTGATAAGATAAGAATACTTATAAAAATTATTTTTAAAAAAGTTCTAATTTGAATATCTGAAAAAAAAATTCTTTTGTTACCGTTTAAGAATTTGATGTAAGCGATAAAAGGCAAACTTCCCATTATAATAAAAATCATTGCTGAAATTTCTATTGGAAAACTGTTAAAGAAACCAATGGACTCGTTATAGTTTGAAAACCCCCCAGTTGCTATTGTTGTCATAGAATGGGTTATACTATCAAAAGTATTCATTCCAAGAATCTTATATGATATTGCACATAGTGTAGTGAGACCTGAATAAATATAAATTAATCTCAACGCAATTTCTTTCGATTTAGGAAGAATTTTTTCAGATGAGTCGTTGTTAGAAATTTTGAATAATTGCATGCCACCAACATTCATTATTGGCATCAAAGTGATCGCCATAACAATTATTCCAATACCACCCAACCATTGAAGAATTGCTCTCCAAAGCAAAATTGCTTTAGGCATCTCCTCTAAATTTGGAATGATTGTTGAACCAGTTGTTGTAATACCTGACATACTCTCAAAAAATGCATTGGTGAAAGAAAAATTGACTTCAGAAAATATTAGAGGAAGTGAGCCAAAAATTGCAATACTTAGCCAAGATAACGCAGTTAACAAAAAAGCTTGCTGTAAATTTAACTTCTTATCATGATCAAGATTAGATAAAAAAAATAACGTACCAAAAATAATTGTAATAATTGAGGCGCCAAAAAAAGAAGAGTCAATTTCTTTAAAAAAAAATTGAACAAGTATTGGTATCAACATAAAAATTCCTAGAATTATTTGAAGAATTCCAAGAGTAAAAAAAACAGTTTTATAATTAGACATTTTGATAGAACATTATTTTATGGTAAATAAATTTCAACTCTATAAGAATAAGCTAAATCGTTAATTTAAGATTTTATTTGAATTAATCATGATTAAAAAAGAGAATTTTGATAAAACAAGTGCATGGCCTTTTGTTGAAGCAAAAAAAATGCTTCGGGAAAGAAAATCTTTTATAGAAAAAAAAGGCAAAATAATTCTCCAAACAGGTTATGGTCCTAGCGGCCTTCCACACATAGGAACTTTTGGAGAAGTTGCAAGAACTTCGATGATTGTAAATGCCTTAAAACATTTGACTGATTTACCAACCGAAATCATTACTTTTTCAGATGATATGGACGGTCTTAGAAAAGTACCTGACAACGTTCCACAAAAAGAATTATTAGAAAAAAATTTACACAAACCGCTTACTAATGTGCCTGATCCCTTTCAAAAATTTAATAGTTTCGGTGAGCATAACAATGAAATGTTAAAGAAATTTCTAAACAATTTTAAATTTAAGTATAATTTTAAAAGTTCAACATCACTTTATAAATCAGGTTTCTTTAACACTTCTCTTCAAGTTATTTTAGAAAATTATGATGGTATAATGAATATAATACTTCCTACACTAGGAAAAGAGAGACAAAAAACTTACAGCCCATTTCTTCCAATTTGTCCAGATACAGGTCATGTTCTAGAAATACCTGTAAAAAATATTAATAAAGAAAAATCTATTATTCTTTTTGATAATAATGGAAAAGATTTGGAAACAAGCATTTATGACGGAAATTGTAAATTACAGTGGAAAGTTGATTGGGCTATGAGATGGTATGCACTAGATGTTGATTTTGAAATGTATGGAAAGGATCTTATAGAGAGCGCAATACTTTCAACAAAAATTATCAAATTGATTGGGAAAACAAATCCGTCAGGGTTTGCATATGAACTATTTTTGGATGAAAAAGGAGAGAAGATTTCAAAATCAAAGGGAAACGGCATCACTATTGATCAATGGCTAGAGTATGCTTCTCCTGAAAGTTTGTCTCTTTATATGTATCAAAATCCAAAAAGAGCAAAAAAACTTCACAAAGAAATAGTTTCAAAAACTGTTGATGATTATTTGGATCTGATTGAGAAAGCAAAAAATCAAAATGAGTTGCATCTTCTTATGAATCCTGTATGGCATGTTCATAATAGTTCGGTACCTAAAGAAAATATGATTATGTCATTTTCAATGTTATTAAACTTAGTCGAAACAAGTAATGCTGACAGCAAAGAACTTCTTTGGAAATTTGTTAAAAAATATAAAAAAGACATTTCGGAAAAAGATAATCCTATCTTTGATAATTTAGTAGGCTACGCAATAAAGTATTTTAATGACGTAATAAAATTGAAAAAAAAATATAAAAAACCTAATGGTGAGGAAAAAAAAGCTTTAGAAGCTCTGGTAAAAACTTTAGATAAATGTGACGACAAAATGAAACCAGAAGACATTCAAACAATGATATATTCGACTGGCAAAGAAAATGGATACACCGAGAATCTTCGAGATTGGTTTAAATTAATTTACGAGGTAGTTTTTGGAGACGAAAATGGACCAAGGATGGGTTTTTTTATAAGTTTTTTTGGTGTGAAAGAAACAAAAGATCTTATATTAAATAAAATTAAATAATGTTTTCAAATTTAAGATCTTTAATTTTTAAATTAGATCCTGAGACGGCTCATAGTTTAGCGATAAAGTCACTAAAATTTAATTTTATTCCAAATATTTTAGATGACGAAAAAAATAACCCTCTTTTTAAGACAAAATTATTTAACAAAGATATAGAAAATCCAATTGGTATGGCAGCAGGATTTGATAAGAATGCCGAGGTATATAATTCATTGTTCAATTTAGGGTTTGGTTTCGTCGAAGTAGGAACTGTTACACCATTAGAACAATACGGAAATCCAAAACCTAGAGTTTTTAGACTAGTAGAAGATGAGGCCCTGATAAATAGACTTGGTTTTAATAACCTAGGTTCTAGAAATATTGTAGATCGAATTAAAAGAAATAATCCAACCGGATTACTTGGAATAAATATTGGACCTAATAAAGACTCAGAAGATAGAAAAAATGATTATATAAAGTGTTTAAAAATATTTAATGGGGTCTCTGATTATATTACTGTTAATATTTCCTCACCAAACACCGAAGATTTAAGAAATTTTCATGATCAAAAAAAATTAGATGATCTTTTAAAACTAATAGAAAAAGAGAAGAAAGATCTTAACTCTAAAACACCTATAGCGGTAAAAGTATCACCAGATATTAATGATAAAGAAATTATGAAAATTTCTGAAGTGCTTTTAGATAACGAGATAGAAGCTGCTATTATTTCTAACACATCTGATACAACAAGAGAAAATTTACAAAATACTCAAAGCCATCAAAAAGGAGGATTATCCGGGAAACCTATTGAGTTAAAGTCTTCAGAGCTTATCAGAAAATTTTATAAAGTTTTAAAAGGTAGAATCAAAATTATAGGTGTAGGTGGTGTGGACTCTGGCAGATCTGCTTATCAAAAATTTTTAGCAGGAGCTGATTATTTACAACTTTATACAGGCATGGTTTTTAGAGGTCCAAATATTGTTGGTCTAATTAAAAAAGAGCTGAAGGAAATATTATTAAAAGACGGTGTAAAAAACTTTAATGAAATAGTAGGAAAAAAGGATTAGAATAATCTATTAAACTTGACGCCATCAATATCTCACTTTATATAGTCGAACAAATTATGACAAAAAAATGTGAATTAACTGGGAAAAATCCAATGAAAGGTCATAACGTTAGTCATGCTAACAATAAGACAAAAAGAAGATTCTTACCTAATTTAAAAAAAGTAAAATTTACAAGTGAACTTTTAAAAAGAAGCTTGAAATTAACAGTGAGTAATGCAGGGGTTAGATCAGTAGATAAAAAAGGTAGTTTTGATGAATTTCTAAAATCTGTAAAAAATAAGAATTTATCTCCTAGATTAAAAAAACTAAAAAAAAGCTTATTAATTAAATCTCCATTTCAAAAAAAACCTATTCAATCTAAAACTGCATAATGAATAAAACATTTTTGACACTTTCATTTTTAATGGGGCTTGTTGTACTAATTTCTAATTATTTGGTTCAATTTCCTATTAAATATTATGGACTAGAAGAAATATTAACATACGGAGCTTTTAGTTACCCGATCGCATTTTTAATAACCGATTTAGCTAATAGATCTTTTGGAAAGTTGATCGCTAGAAAAATTGTCTTCATTGGTTTTTCGATAGGAATTTTATTTACATTAATATTTTCTACTAATTTCACCGATCTAATCTCCATACGAATAGCAATCGGATCAGGAACAGCATTTATTATTGCTCAACTTTTAGATGTTCAAATATTTGATCAATTAAGACAAAAAAAATGGTTCGTTGCTCCTCTAATATCCTCTTTGATTGGATCTACCGTTGATACTTTTATATTTTTTTCCATATCTTTTTATGGAACGGGAATACCATGGGTAACGTTATCTCTAGGTGACCTGGCAGTTAAAATTTTTGTTGCCTTAGTAATGTTGATACCTTTTAGGTTATTGCTAGGTACTTTAAAAGCGGCCTGACTAAATAATGGGCTCTTGTTGTGTCATGCAATGTATTGCGCCAAAACCCCATATTAATTTACTGCAGTCAATTGTTTCGACTTTTCTATTTTTAAAATAATTTTTGAAAATTTTAATGGCCATATTATCCTCTTTTACCTTAAAGATGGGAAGCAAAACTTTTTTATTACAAATATAAAAGTTCATATAACTAGCTGGAACTCTTGTTTTATCTATAAATATTGGTGAGGGCATAGGTACTTTTATGATTTTAAATTTTTTACCCCTTTCATCTCTAGATTTTTTTAATATCTTTAAATTTTCATTAAGATTTTTATAATTTTTGTCGTTTTTATTTTTTTCGATTGCAGTCATAATTGTATTTCTTGATACAAATCTGGAAATATCATCAATATGGCCATGTGTATCGTCACCAATAATTCCTTTTTTTAACCATATAAAATTTTTTATATTTAAATATTTATTAAATATTCTCTCATAGTCTTTCTTATTAAACTTTTTATTTCTCTCTTGAATTTTGCTTAATAAACATTCTTCTGTTAATAAAATTGTTCCCGCACCATTTACATCAAAAGCCCCACCTTCCATTGTTACTTTTCTTGATTTCCCGTTTTTTTTAAGAGCTGGATTAATTTTTTTTAATTTGATGATTTTACTTAATTTATCATTAATTTTATTGTCATTTTTATAATTTTTATATTTTGCCCAGCCATTAAATACGAAGTTTAATATAATTTTTTTTTTATACTTTTTGTTAATTAAAAAAATTGGACCTGAGTCTCTCAACCATATTCTATCAGTTTTTATCTTATGGAAACTAACATTCTTAATTTTGCTTGATTTGAAGATTCTTTTGATGCTTTCGATTTTATTGTTAATAATCAAATTAACCTTTTGATGATTTGATATTTTATATATAATTTCTAAAATTACTTCAGGAATGAATTTATATAAACCAGGCCAATCTTTTTTGTTATATGGCCACGCAATCCAGACAGATTTTTGTTTCTCCCATTCACCAGGCATTCTAAATCCACTAAGTTTTTCACTCATCTTCAGGATTCTTTAATATACCTTTATAAAAATCAATTCTTCGATCACGTAAAAAAGGCCAATGTTGTCTAACTTTATCTATTTTTTTGTAATCAACTTCCCGAATTAAAATTTGCTCTTTATTATTACTTAGTTTTCCAATTATTTGGCCATTTGGATCAATTATCATGGAATTTCCCCAGAATTCTATTTTCTTTTTACCCTTCTTTTCTGTTCCTACTCTGTTTATAGCAACCACATAAATTCCATTTGCGATAGCATGAGATTTTTGCATAGTAATCCATGAATCTAATTGAGATTTACCGAATTTCCTTTTTTCTTTTGGGTGCCATCCAATAGCTGTTGGATAAAAAATTATTTGCGCACCTTTCAAAGCAGTTAGCCTTGCAGCTTCAGGAAACCATTGATCCCAACATATTAAAGGTCCAATTTTACCAAACTTTGTTTTAACAGATTTAAATCCTAAATCTCCAGGAGTAAAATAAAATTTTTCATAATATCCAGGATCATCAGGAATATGCATTTTTCTATATTTCGACAATATTTTACCAATATCATTTATTACGATACTCGTATTATGGTAAAAGCCATGTGTTTTTTTTTCAAATAAAGAAATAATTAAAACTATTTTTAATTCTTTTGCTAAATCACAAAATATTTTTGTTGTTTTTCCTGGTATCTTTTCAGCTAGTCTAAAATTTGAGTGGTTTTCTGTTTGACAAAAATAATTTGATAAAAATAGTTCTGGCAAACAAATTATTTTAGCTTTTTTTGATGCAGCTTTTTTTATATTTTTAATTGCTAAAATTAAATTTTCTTTAATGTTACCTGAGGTTTTACTTTGAATAATTCCAATTTTAATTTTTTTGACCATTAATCAAAATATTTTGGAAAAGTTTTTTCTTTCTCTATTTTTCCATTCCCCAGTATGATAAGCATTACTTGCAATTAATGGAAGAACACTGGTAGCCTCAGCAAATACCATTTGTTCCTTAGTCGTATCAACTTTGCCCCACGAGCTTGCCTCTTTTAGTGTTGAGCTACTACACGCACCATCTCTCGAGTCAGCAACAGTGATTTGAATGGCATATTTATGCATATCTACCTCTTTTCCCAAAAGTTCAGCACAAATTACTGTATCTTGTATAAAATTTTTAGGAACACCACCACCAATCATAAATAATCCTGATCCTTTAGATTTAACCTTTATTTCTGTTAATTCTCTAAACTCCCTTATTGAGTCCATAGTTATATGATTTTTTGGATTTCTTTCTTGATGCATTACTAATCCAAAACCTGCACTCGAGTCAGTAAATGCTGGACAGAATATTGGAACATCATTGTCATACGCTGTTTCAATCAGAGATCCCTTTTTTTTTGCATTTGACTTTAAATATTTACCAATTTCTTTAATAAACTCTCTTGAAGTATAAGTTTTTGGCTCTAATTTATCAGCTATTTCTCCAATTATTTTATCACACAATTGAAGCTCTTCCTCATCGATGTAAGTGTCATATATTCTGTCTATGTAATTTTTTCTAAGCTCACTATCGTTTTGATGCTGTGAACCTTGATAATGTTTAAATCCAAGTGCCTCAAAAAAATCCATATCTATTATGGACGCTCCAGTTGCAACGACTGCATCTACCATGTTGTATTTCACCATATCTCTGTAAATATGCATGCAACCTGCTGCAGATGTAGATCCTGCTAATGTTAAAAAAATTGTACATTCTTTGTCCTTCAACATTTCATTATAAATATTGGCTGCGTTTGCTGTTTCTCTTGAAACAAAAGACATTTTTTCCATAGAAGAGATAATTTTTCTAGAATCGAAAGATGTAATATCAATGTGTTCTACAGGTTTTTTTAAGAAATCTTTTTTACTGTTGTGACCAAGATTTTTATTTTCTGACATTAAGCAACTAGAGTAGCTTTGTCTGAATTCTTATCATACATAGATATTATTGGTTTATCCTCAACCTCATAAATCTCATCAGAGTAATAACCGTTAAATTGAGTTCTAAAAGTTAAACCATATGATCCTAATTGACCAAGTTCAATGTAATCATTTTCTTTAATATTATTCGGAAGTAGGAAAGGACCTTTCATATAATCCATGCTATCACATGTTGGTCCATAAAAATCAAATGCAGTCATTTTTTTTGAAATAATTTTACTTGAAGTTTCTTTAATTAATTTTGATGGAAAAACTATATTTGGTGTTCCAGCATCAAAAAGTGTACCGTAAGTACCATCATTGATATAAAGTTTTTGTTTCTTTCTTAAATTAACTCTCACAATTGTTGATCCACTCTCTGCAACCAAAGCTCTCCCAGGTTCACAAATAATTTGAGGCATATTCTTTAAATTCAAATTTTCTAAACTTTTTTTAATTTCCTCCATATAGCTTTCTAAAGATAGAGGCACAAGATCAGGATAAATTGTTGGGAAGCCTCCACCGATGTTAATGAAATCTGGAATTATTTTAGTCTTTTTAATTATATTTCCCATTTCTCTAATTCCTTTAGAGTATGAAATTGGATGCATACATTGAGAACCAACATGGAAACTTAAACCAATTTTTTTTGAATGAAGTTTCGCTAGTCTTAGCAGTCCAGAAGCCTCAGAATTTAATGCACCAAACTTTTTTGACAAATCTATTTCGGCATGCTCATTTGATACAGCTACTCTTACAAATAATTCTAAATCTTTAGCATTGTCTGTAGTTTCAATAATCTTAATTAATTCATCTTTAGTATCTAATGCGAAAGTTTTTATTCCAAAATTAAAATATGCCTCTCTAATACTTTCTCTACTTTTAACTGTATGCATAAAAGAACATTTAGCAGAACTATCAAATTTTCTTACAGCTTTGATCTCCTCGATTGAGGCAACATCAAATTGATTAACCCCACTTTTTAACAAGGTTTTAATTACCTTAGGATGAGGATTAGTTTTGACAGCATATAGTATCTCACCTGGGAATTCATTCTGAAAGAACTTTGAGGCTGAAAGAATAGAATTCTTTCTAATACAATATACAGGTTTATCCGGTTTCAGTTGATTAACTAAATCTTCAACTGACTTAAATTTTTGCATTTTAAATGCCCCCTAAAAAAAAATTTAACAAAAAAAAGCTTTTTATTTAAAAAAACTTTAATAATCGAGCAATTAATCAAATACTAATTTAATGTAAAGTAAATAATAACCTATTGAATTGTAGGAAAAAATATCCATATATTATTCATGAAAAACGAAGCTCCGTTACAAAATTTAGCTGATTTTGACAATAAATCCTTACTTATCGTGGATGATGACAATCCTTTCAGGGAAAGGTTAGCGAGAGCAATGGAAAAGAAGGGTTTTGAGGTTTTACAAGCAGAAGGTGTGAAAAAGGGAGTAGACATGGTTAAGGTAAAAAAACCTGGTTTCGCAGTTGTCGATCTTAGACTAAATGATGGAAATGGTTTAGAGGTTGTTAAAGAAATTCAGTCCACAAATTCTTCTAGTAGAATTATTATGCTAACTGGATATGGGAATATCCCAACTGCAGTAGCAGCGATCAAACAGGGTGCAATTGACTACCTGGCTAAACCTGCTGACGCTGACGATGTAGAAAAAGCTTTACTTGCTGATCCGTCAAAAAAGGCTGCCCCACCCGAAAATCCGATGTCTGCAGATAGAGTAAAGTGGGAACATATTCATAGAGTTTTTGAATTATGTAATAGAAACGTATCAGAGACTGCTAGAAGACTTAAGATGCACAGAAGAACACTTCAAAGAATACTATCTAAAAGATCTCCTAAATAAATTTTCTTAAACTAATTAATTTTTTTGTTATTACTGTTAAAAGGCAAATTTTAAAAATTTCTGCAATTAAAAAAGGTATTACCCCTAATTCTAAAATAGGTTTATCCCAGCCGATTATTGTTCCTAACCATAAAACGCCAAAGATATAAATTGTTGATACTGATAATACTAACTTTAAAAAAATAATTAAATAATTATCATCTTTTTTTACTAAGGACGCTAGAAAGCACGCAGAAAGGAAACCAATTAGATATCCCATAGTCGGGCCTGTGAAATAAGTTAAGCCAACACCCCTTTCTGGAGAATTTGAAAAAACTGGCAAACCTAGAATACCCTCTAATAGATATAAACCTACAGAAGCTAGTGCAATCTTATAGCCAAAGCTTACACCAAGTAGCAAAACTACAAATGTTTGCATAGTCATGGGAACTGGATAAAAGGGTATCTTAATTTTTGCAGAAACTGTTAAAATTATTGATCCTAAAACAATTACTACTAATGATTTAACTAGCTGGTTTTGAGTATTTTGCTTTATAAGTTCCACAAAAAATAATACTCTTATTTTTATCGATAATCTATATTAAATTTTTTATGAACAAAATTCAAAAAACGGATCATTTTTATCTTATTGACGGATCAGGTTATATATTTCGAGCATATTACGCCTTACCTCCATTGTCACGAAAAAGTGATGGATTACCAACTGGGGCAGTTAGTGGTTTTTGCAGCATGCTTTTTAAATTACTTGAGGACTCAAAATCAAACGAGAATCTTCAGAAACCAACTCACTTCGCAGTCATATTTGATTCAGCAAGAAAAACATTTAGAAATGAAATTTACAGTGATTATAAAGCTAATAGGTCTGAAGCGCCAGATGATCTAATTCCACAGTTTGATTACATAAGAAAGTCAGTTGTAGCATTTAATTTACCATCAGTAGAATTGATCAATTATGAGGCAGATGATTTAATAGCTACGTATGTAGATAAAATTATAAACCAAGGTGCAAAAGTAACGATAGTTTCATCAGACAAAGATTTGATGCAACTGTATAAAAAAAATGTTCGTATTTTTGATCCTATGAAAAATAAATTTATCTCTGAAATAGATGTTAAAAATAAGTTTGGTGTAGGGGCTGACAAGGTAATCGATGTGCAGGCTCTTGCTGGCGATAGTAGCGATAATGTCCCCGGTGTTCCTGGTATTGGAGTTAAAACTGCAGCAGAGTTAATTAATAAATATGGTGATTTAGATACACTTTTAAAATCTGCAAGTGAAATTAAACAAAATAAACGAAGAGAGACACTTATTGAAAATAAAGAAAAAGCTTTGATTAGTAGAAGACTAGTAACTTTAAAACAAGATGCCCCAACAGATAGAGATCTCAGTGAGTTTAAATTAAAAAAAATTGATAAAGAAAAACTTTATAAATTTTTAAGAGAAATGGAATTTAATAGATTATTAAGCTCTGCTATATCAGCTTATGGTGAACCAGATCTCACTAGTGAAAAAAAAGTTGACAAATTTTCAGGGAACAAAACAGAAATAAATAAAAATGATTATTTTTTGATAACGGACCCCAAAGAAATTGATGATTGGATAACAGCGGCCGAAGAAACAGGTGAAGTTGCAGTAGATACTGAGACTACTTCATTGGATCCCCATCAAGCAGATTTAGTTGGAATTTCTTTAAGTCATAAAATTGGAAAAGCTTGTTACATACCTATGGGACATAACTCCGAGAAATGTATCGATAAAGATTTGGTTTTAAAAAAATTAAAACCTCTACTTGAAGATCCAAGTATTAAAAAAATAGGTCAGAATATAAAATTTGATTTTATTATTTTTTTTAATCATGGAATTACATTGACATCAATGGAAGATACAATGCTTATGTCATATGTGCTTGATGCAGGAAAAAATAGACATAACATGGATACTTTATCTGAAATTCATTTAAATCATAAAACAATATCTTTTAAAGAATTAGTTGGAACTGGAAAAAAACAAATAAATTTTAGTAAAGTAGATGTCGAAAAAGCAAAAGATTATGCAGCTGAGGATGCCGATATTACTTTTAGACTTTATAAAAAATTCCTCAAAAGTTTGAAAGAAGAAAAAATGATCAATATTTACGAAATCTTTGAAAAACCAATGTTGAAAATTTTAGCAGAAATGGAAATAAAAGGTGTTAAAATCAATAACAAATTTCTAAAAATATTATCTTCTAATTTTGAAAAAAAAATTAAATTAATTCAAAAAGAAGTTTTCAAGTTATCCAAAAAAGAATTTAATATTGCCTCCCCAAAACAACTAGGGGAAATTTTATATAATGATCTTAAAATAGCAGACTTAAAAAAAACTAAGAAAGGAAGTTTTGCAACTAGTGCTTCGGTGCTTGAAGATCTAGCTTTCAAAGGTCACAAATTTCCACAATTAGTCCTAGACTGGAGGCAAGTCTCAAAATTAAAAAATACCTATTCTGACTCTTTGCCAGAGCACATTAATCCCAAAACCAAAAGAGTTCACACTTCTTTTTTGTTAGCAGCTACCACAACTGGAAGATTGGCTTCTAGTGATCCAAATTTACAAAACATACCAATTAAATCAGAGGATGGTAGAGAAATTAGAAAAGCTTTTATAGCTGAAAAAGAACATGTTTTAATTTCTGCAGATTATAATCAAATTGAAATGCGGATACTGGCAGATTTAGCTGATGTCAAAGAATTAAAAAAAGCTTTTAAAAATAAAGAGGATATTCATTCTTTAACAGCCAGCCAAATTTTTAATGTTGGTATTAATAAGGTGAGTCAAGACCAAAGAAGAAAAGCTAAAGCAATTAATTTTGGGATCATATATGGAATTTCTCAATATGGATTAGCAAAACAAATAAATGTTTCAAATTATGAAGCAGAGGAATTTCTTAATGCATATTTTTTTAGGTTTCCCGAGATTAAGACTTATATGAATGAAACAATTAAATTTTGTAGAAAAAGTGGATATGTTAACAATATTTTTGGAAGAAGATCTCATTTTATTAATATCAATGATAAAAACTATAACGTAAGAAACTTTCAAGAAAGAGCGGCAATAAATGCTCCTATACAAGGATCAGCAGCTGAAATTATGAGGCTGGCAATGATTAGACTTGATAAATCACTAAAAAGTTATTCGAAAAATAAAACAAAAATGTTACTTCAGATTCATGATGAATTAATTTTTGAAACACCAAAAGAAGAGGTAAAGAGAATTAGCAAAATTATCATTGAGGAAATGTCTAGTGTTGCCAAAAGTGATCAGCATTCTTTCTCTATACCCTTAACTGTAGATTTGAACAGTGGAGAAAACTGGGGTGTACTTCATTAATTTAATTGCCCAAATTAGAACAATTTAGTATTTTTATATTAGCCTATGCAAAAACAAACAATTGCACTTGTTGATGATGATAGAAATATATTGACTAGTTTAAGTATCGCCCTAGAAAAAGAGGGATTTAAGGTTCAAACATATATAGATGGCGAAAGTGCACTTATTGGTTTAACTCGAATGCCACCTGATTTAGCAATAATAGATATTAAAATGCCAAAAATGGATGGAGAAGAATTATTAAAAAAATTAAGAAAAAAAACATCTTTACCTGTGATTTTTTTGACATCAAAAGATGATGAAATTGATGAGTTGTTAGGATTAAAATTAGGTGCAGATGATTTTGTTAAAAAATCAGGGGGTTTTTCAATTAAAGTATTAATTGAAAGAATTAGAGTTCAGCTTAGAAAAAAAGATTCAAAAGAAGTTTTAGAGGAAAATAAAAGTATTATATCGCATGGCAAATTAAAACTTGATCCTTCACAATTAGAATGTGAATGGAATGGCAAACAACTACCAGATAAATTAACAACTACTGAATTTTTACTTGTAAAAGAATTAGCCAAAAGACCTGGCATTATTAAAGAGAGAGCTCAATTAATGGATATAGCCTATAGAGAAGATACAGACATTGAAGACAGAACAATTGATAGTCATGTAAAAAGAATAAGAAAAAAGTTTAAAAAAGTTGATCCAGAATTTTCAGCTATAGAAACTAGATATGGAAGTGGATATAGATGGAATGTTAGTTAATGTTCAGTAATTTTCTTAAGAACTTATCTATTCTAAAAAAATTTTTATTTATTAATTTTATTTTCTTTACTATCATTGGACTATTTACTTTTTTATACCTTAAAAATGTTAAACCAAATTTAATTAAAAAAAAATCATCTAATCATATTGAGGTAATTAATAATACAATTGATAACTTAACCAGACTTAAAGTAAAATTTGTTGAAAAAGATATAAGAAAATTTTTATTTTCTACAAGATTCCTTTTTCAAAATTTGGATAGAGTAATATTTTTTGATAGTAATTTGAATTTAATTGGTGACACTGATACGTTAGATCTTGACCCTAGATCATTTTCGCAAAGACTTGATAATATTGAATTAGAAGTATTAGATAAATCAAAATCAAAAACAATAACAAAAGAAAAAAATATAGATATTGGAAACGATACTAACGTTTCACTAAATGATATTTTGCTCAATTATGCTTCATCAAAAAATTTTGGAATTCATTATACATTTACAGAGGAAGAATTTAACAAATTTAAACTAACTACTATCAAGAATGTAATGAGTGATGGTGAAAATATAGGATATTTGGTAATTACAGAAAATGCCAATGATGTAAAAGCAGCAATAGATGAGAGAAAAACATTTGTTATTAGAACAGCAATAGCAGTTGGGTTTGTGATATTGATTTTTTCTTTTGTCTTAAATAGATATTTTCTTAAACCTATTAAAAATATAGTTAGTTATACAAAAACTATAAAAAATAAAGAACTCAAAAAAACCAATATTGATAATTTAAAATTAAGAAATGATGAATTGGGTTTACTCTCAAATTCTTTAGATGATATGACTTTAGAATTACAGAAAAGAATTACTCATGCAGAAAATTTTTCAACTGATCTTGTTCATGAGATACGTAATCCATTAGCGTCATTAAAAAGTGCCTCAGAAATTTTACATGATACGACTAATGCAGATCAAAGACTTAAATTAATAGACATCCTAAGTCACGATGTCCAAAGAATTGAGAGATTGATTACAGATTATTCGCAGATGTTAAAAGACGAAGTAGCTTTAAGCAAAGAAAAAATAAGAAAATTAGATATTGAACCAATAATAAAATCTGTAGTAGACGATTTTAACAATATCTATAAATTGAAGAGAGGAATAAATATTTCCTATAAAAATGATGGTAAAAACAAATACTATATATTTGGAATAGAAAACAGAATTGAACAGATTGTTGCAAACCTTTTGGATAATGCAATTTCTTTTAGCGCAAACAACAAAGACGTTACAGTCCAAGTTTCAAAGTTAAGTGATGACAGAGTATTGATAAAAGTTTTGGATGAGGGCCATGGCTTTAAGGAAAAAGATACAAACAGAATATTTAAAAGATTTTATAGTAATAGACCAGACAAGTTTGGACAGCATTCTGGACTTGGTTTGAATATTGTAAAAAATCTAGTTGATTTACATAATGCTTCAATTAAAGCATCTAATAGAAAAGATAAAAAAGGTGCAAGTATGGAAATTGTATTTCCAAAAGTTTAAAGAGTTTTATTGATTAATTAATTTATAATTGTTAGAAGACACTTCATGGAAGATTACAAAGTAAAAGACATATCTCAAGCAGAATTTGGACGTAAAGAAATTTCAATTGCCGAAAGTGAGATGCCAGGACTTATTGCTTTAAGAGAGGAGTATGCTGGAAAATCCCCTTTAAAGGGTGCAAGAATAATAGGCTGTTTGCATATGACAATACAGACAGCAGTATTAATTGAAACTTTAGTGGATTTAGGTGCAGAGGTAAGATGGTCATCTTGTAATATTTTTTCGACACAGGACCATGCGGCAGCTGCAATCGCAAAAGCAGGTATTCCTGTTTATGCCTGGAAGGGAGAAACAGAGGAGGAATACGTTTGGTGCATAAAACAAACTATAGAAGGTAAGAAAAGCTGGAAACCCAATATGCTTTTAGATGATGGTGGTGACTTAACTGCGATGATGCATAATGAATACAAAGATTTAATAATAGGCGTTAAAGGAGTTTCAGAAGAAACAACTACAGGAATAAAAGCTTTAAATAAAATGGAAAAAGAAAAATCTTTACTAGTTCCTGCAATTAATGTGAATGACTCTGTTACCAAATCAAAATTTGATAACTTATATGGATGTCGAGAAAGCTTAGTTGACGGAATTAGAAGAGCAACTGATGTGATGATGTCAGGAAAGATCGCAATTGTTGCTGGTTTTGGTGATGTCGGGAAAGGAAGCGCTGCATCATTAAGACAAAGTGGGGCACGTGTATTAGTTACTGAAGCAGACCCAATATGCGCATTGCAAGCTGCAATGGAAGGTTATGAAGTTGTTTTAATGGATGAAGCAATTAGTAAAGCAGATATTGTCGTAACTGCGACTGGTAATAAAGATATCGTTACCGCTGATCATATGAGAGATATGAAGGATAGAGCGATTTTATGTAATATCGGACATTTCGATAATGAAATTCAGGTTGAGGCATTAAAAAATTATAAATGGACTGAAGTAAAACCCCAGGTTCATGAAATTGAATTACCTAGCAAAAAAAGAATAATTTTATTAGCAGAAGGTAGATTGGTAAATTTGGGTTGTGCCACAGGGCATCCAAGTTTTGTAATGAGTGCTTCTTTCACAAATCAAGTTATTGCTCAAATAGAATTGTGGAATAATTATAAAAATTATGAAAAAAAAGTTTATGTTTTACCAAAGCATTTAGATGAGAAAGTAGCTACACTTCATCTTAAAAAAGTTGGCGCTAAATTAACTAAACTTTCAAAAGATCAAGCAGATTATATTAGCGTAGGAGTAGAAGGACCTTTTAAGCCTAATGCCTATCGCTACTAAAAGTGATTTAATTAATTTATCTTCAGAAAAAAAAACAGAGGAATTAGCAAAGAAGATTTCAAAAAAATTGAAATTAGGACATGTACTTTTTTTAATAGGTGAAATGGGTGTTGGTAAAACTACTTTTATTAGATACCTTATTAACAATTTTCAAAAAGAAAATAAATTGAAAATAACTGAGGTCACAAGTCCTACGTTCAATCTATTAAACGAGTATCAAATTAAAAAAATTAAGATCAATCATTATGACTTATTTAGAATTAAAAGTTTGAATGAAATTCAAAATTTAGGACTATTTGAAGGTATTTCTAATGCTATTACATTAATTGAGTGGCCGCAAAAAATAAAACCAAAACCAAAAAATTTGATAGAATTAAATTTTGAATATGGAAATGATTACAAAAAAAGAATAGTACAAATTAAGGGTTTAAATTTGTAATTATAGATAAATGCAAAATCTTAAAAAATTAAAAGGAGACGCATCACACAGAGAATTCTTCAGAAAGAAATTTAATGATGGTAATTCTATTATAATTCGAGCAAAAAAAGATAAATTTAAAAATCTTCTTGTGTATGACGCAATTAGCAAGACTTTAAATAAAAATAAAATACTAGCACCAAAATTATATCGAGAAAATTATAATAATAATTATATTGAGATTGAGGACTTTGGAAATGAGACAATTTATAAAATTCTAAAGAAGAATAAAAATAAGAAGATTTTATATTTTAAAAATATAATAAAATTACTTAAACAAGTTCAATCAATAAAAGATAAAAGAATTAAAAATTTTAAAAATAAATATTACCAAATACCTGAGTATAAAAACAAAATATTAATTGAAGAAGCTAATTTATTTTGTGAGTGGTACGTAAAAAAACATTTGCCAAAAAATAAAAGGCAAAAATTTAATAAAAAGTTTAAAAAAATAATTAAAAATTTATCATCATGCCTTAAAATGAAAAACAATATATTTGTCCACAGAGATTTTCATGTTTCAAATTTAATGATAGTTAATAATAGAATAGGTGTAATTGACAGTCAGGATGCTTTGATCGGGAATAGAGCATACGATTTGGCGTCATTGGTCGATGACGTAAGATTAAAAACCTCAAAAATTCTTAAAAAAAAGATTTTTAATCTTTACATAAATTGCCATAAAAAACTCGATGAGAAAAAAATAAAAAATGATTTTGAGATTTTATCCATTTTAAGAAACCTTAAAATAATTGGAATATTTACTCGTCTAGCAATTAGAGATAAAAAAAAAGATTACTTAAAATTAATACCTCACGCTTGGAATTTAATCTCCTTAAGGATCAATCACAATAAAATTTTTTCAGATTTAAAAAAATTATTAAAAGAAAATTTCAAAAAAAATTTATGAAAATCAATACTGCTTTTATTCTATGTGCTGGATTTGGTAAAAGATTAAATCCTTTAACTCTTGAAAAACCCAAGCCTTTGCTACAAATTAAAAATCAAACAATTTTAAAGAATTGTATTGATACTATCATTAAATTAAAAGTTAAAAATATCTTTTTAAACACTTTTTATTTAAGTGAACAAATTAGCGCCTATTTTAAAGATAAAAAATTTCCAGTAAAAATAAATATTATAGAGGATGGTAGACATATTTTAGATACTGGTGGAGGAGTTTTAAACATGATCAACCATTCATGTAGTAATGATTTTTTTGTTTTTAATCCTGACACTATTTGGAATGAAAACTATATAAGTGAAATTAATGATATGCAAAAATATTATTTTCAGAATAAATTGAATAATATTCTCTTATTAGTTAATAAAAAACTAAGCTTTGATAATAATTTAAAGGGTGATTTTAATTTGGAAGATAATCTAATTAAAAAAAGATTCGAAAAAAACTTCATATATACTGGTTGTCAAATTTTGAATAAAAACTTGTTTAATGAATACGAGGTAGAAAAATTCTCAGTCGCTAAAATTTGGGATAAATTATTAACGAAAAATCAATTGAATGGATTTGAGAGCACTAATAAATTTTACCATTTAACGAACTTAAAAATTTTTAGAAAACTAAAAGGTTCTTAGATCTCTCTTTATCTAGATATTTACACTCACTTATTTTCAAATTTTCACCAAACTTGATTATTAGCGGATTTCCTGTTGGAATTTCTAAACTTGTAATTTGATTGTTATCTAAATTGAACAGATATTTACACAAAGCTCTTATAGAGTTTCCGTGGGCTGTAATTAATATATTTTTGTCTATTAGTTTGGTTTGTATTTCCTTTTTGAAGTATTCCAAAACTCTATTGTATGTATCCTTTAAAGATTCTGTGTCAGGAATGAACTCTTTTGGTATTTTTTTATATGTCTCTATATTTAGGGGATGATAAGAGCTTTCTCTACTTAGTTTTCCAGGTTTGATATCCCAAGATCTTCGAAATTCGAAAACTTTATCTTCACCAATTTTATTTGCAGTTTCAATCTTATTCAACCCGGTAAGTTCACCATAGTGTCTTTCGTTTAGCTGCCACGCTCTTACAAAATCTTTTTTTGATTTTAATACTTTTTGTATTATTTTAAGAGTATGGTTTGCCCTAACTTGAAATGAGGAATAATAAAAATCTATATTTATATTTTGATTTTTGATAAGTAAACCAGCTTTCTCAGCTTCAATTTTACCTTGATCTGTTAGATCAACATCAACCCAACCAGTGAATCTCTTTTCAAGATTCCAAGTACTCTGGCCATGTCTTATTAATATCAAAAAACTCATCTTGTCATATCTAAAAATAATTTATAAAAAAATCATTTAACTAAATGTCAAAATTTTTTTCTACATATAAAGTAATATTTTATTTTATTAATATCCTTTTAATTATTTTATATCTATATCCTGGAAGTCTACTAGGCTGGATAATTTATGACAATAAAAGTATACAACCTCAAATAACACCAGATTTTGTTATATCATCAAATCATTTCTACGTATTTGTTTTAAATTCGATAATTGGTTTTTTAACTTTTGCTAATTTCAAGATAAATATCTATTTAATATTATATTTGATTTTTCTGTCTATTACGCTTGAAATTTTTCACCTACTTATACCTGAAAGAACTTTTCAATGGTCTGATTTATTTGGAAATTTATTGGGTGTTATTGTTGTAATTCTTCTTAATAATTTTATAAATAAATATGGGAGATTTAAAAAATAAATTATTAATTTTTATTTATTTTTTTACAATCGGCTGCTCATCAATTCCTTCAAATACTTCCAATAGTTGTTCGATTTTTAGTGAAAGATATTTATGGTATAAACATACAAAAAAAGTTGAGCAAAAGTGGGGCACTCCTATCTATATTCAATTAGCAATAATTAAAATGGAGTCCGATTTCGATTGGCTTGCCAAACCGGCAAGACAAAAAATTTTTAAAGTGGTACCTTATAAGCGACCTTCTAGCTCTTTTGGTTATTCGCAAGCAGTTAAAGGAACTTGGGAACAATATAAAAGAGAAACTGGTAATAAATTAGCAACAAGAGCAAGATTTAAAGACAGTGTTGATTTCATTGGATGGTATACAAATAAATCAGAAAACATTTTAAAGATATCAAAGAAAGATGCTTTCAAACAGTATCTTGCATATCATGAAGGATGGGGCAATTATAAAAATTATAAAAAAAATAAAAAAGTAATTGGACTAGCAAAAAAAGTTGAGAGACAATCTAATAATTACAAAAAACAATTATTGAAATGTAAAAGATCATTAAACAAAAAAAAGTATATTATTTTTTAGACAATTCTTTTTTTAGTTCTAAGTCAACTATATCAATTCTTTTTGTATTTTTTGCTAATGCGAGATACATTGAAGGAGTAACATATAAAGTAAAGAAAGTTGAAATAATCATTCCTCCTAATATTGTAGAACCAACTGCTAATCTTGAACCTTCTCCTGCACCCGGACCAATATTTCCAATAACTAAAGGCATCATCGCGATCATCGTGCTTAGTGATGTCATTATAATTGGTCTAAACCGAACAGCGCACGCTTCTTTAACAGCTAATTCAATAGTTTTTCCACTAGATCTAATTTGGTTTGCGTAATCTACAATTAAAATACTATTTTTAGTTGAGATACCTATTAGTATAATTAATGCAATTTGAGAAAAAATATTTACTGAGCTATTAAGAAATAAAATAAACACTAATCCCCCAAAAATAGCTAAGGGCACAGTTAAGATTATTACAAATGGATGAATAAATGAGTTAAATGTTGCAGCCATAACTAAATAAGCAGTGAGTAAAGCTAAAGCAAAAATTATAAATAATTCATTACTTGTCTCTTTAATTTCCTCTGATTTTCCTTTCCAAGTGATTTGGTTTTCTGGTGCCAAATCAACCATCAAATTTTCAAAGTATTTAATCGCCTCTGTTAAGGTATACCCCTCACTAATGTTTGCAGAAATTGTTACTGCTCTTTGTCTATTATATCTAGCAAGTTCTTTTGCTGAACCTTCTTCCTTAAAACTAACAAGATTTGCTAAAGATATTAATTTCCCATTGGTTTCAGAGCGAACAAATATTTTCGAAACACCCTCTTTATTTCGTCGATCAGATAAATATTGTTGAACAATTATTGGATATTCTTTGCCTAGTTTATTAAAAGTCGTTATTTTTTTGCCCCCGTAAAGTGTTTCAAGTGTTTCACCAATTGATTTAGTTGAAACTCCTAAATCTTTGGCTTTATTTTTATTTATTATTAATTTTATCTCTGGTTTGTTTCGATTGTAATCAGACTCAATTCTTGAGAGATTTTTATTAGATCTTAGTGTTTGTATAACTTTTTTTTGTATCACCTCAAGTTCCTCATATGTATTTCCATAAATTACCATTTGAACTGGTTTGTTGTAATTGGATACTCTAATAGATTGAGGAGATATAGGAAAAGCTAGAGCTTGTGGTAAAGTTACTATCTTTCCAATTGCCTCCCTAAGAACAACTTGCTGACCTTTTTTTCGATTTTTCCAATCATCAAGTAGAGCGATTATTATAAAACTATTATATGAATTGGCTGAATTTCCAAATCCTGGGACACGCATTATAAATCTTGAATATGGACTATCCTCAGCTTGTAGCAAAGGAATAAGTCTTGCCTCTACTTTTTGGGCTTGTTCTTGAGTATATTCAAAAGAACTTCCTTCATCAGTTGAGCCTATTATTAGATATGCTCCTCGATCCTCCATAGGCAAAAGTTCTTTTTTTGAGAAACTAAATAAAAGCACTGAGGCAATTATTATAAAGATAATAAAAAAACTTACACTTTTAGTTTTATTAATAACATTAACTAAAGTTTCCTCGTAAAATTTTGCGAAGGTGGAAAAAATTTTTTCAAATTTTAGAATAAAAATTTTTTTTGATTTTTTTTTATATAAAAATTTACTTGCAAGCATTGGTGACAGAGTTAATGCAACAAAAGAAGAAACTACAATTGAAAAAGATAATGCAATCGCTGTTTCTCTAAATAATGTTCCAGAAATTCCCTCAATAAATATTAACGGTAAGAAAACTGCTACTAAAATTAGTGTTGTAGCAACGATAGCAAAAGAAATTTGTTTGGAGCCTTTATAGGCTGCAACGAGCGGTGTCTCACCATTCTCTATTCTTCTGTATATTGCATCTGTCATAATTACTGAGTCGTCTGTGATTATACCAATCGCTAAAATAAAACTTAAAAGGACAAAAATATTAATAGAAAGACCAAATATGTATAAACCTAGGAATGATGCTATTAAACTCACGGGGAGTGCAATAGCAGGTACAATGACTGCCTTTAAATTCCCTAAAAATAAATAAATTATCAATACTACTAAGATAAACGCAATGATCAAAGTTTTGTATACTTCTTCAATTGCGGCCTCAACATAGTTAGCTCTATTAAACGAAACCCTTAAATCTAATTCTTCTGGTAAAGATTTTTTTACCTCAACAATTTTTTTTTTGATATCATTTGAAAGTTCTACTGTTGAGGCACCACTTCTTGCATAGATACCTATTCCTACAGTTTTCAAATTTATTTGGTCTTTAGTCTGAGCTTTAAAAAGAGTTTTTTCTGATACTGGACCGAATTCAACGTTTGCTACATCTGATAACAGAATTACACGATTACTAGTTTTTTTGATAGGTATTTGCTTTATAGTATCAATATCGTTGTATGATTTATCTAGATTAATTGTTAAATCAATATTGTCTGCTTCCAACGTTCCTGCAGGCAAACTTATATTTTCGCCACGAATAGCAAATTCAACTTCTTTAATGGTTAAATCATTAGCTGCAAGTTTGATAGGATCAATCCAAACTCTAATACTTAATTCTCTTAACCCACCAACCCTTATTCTTCCAACATTTTTTACACTTGAAAATTGGTCTACGAGGTATCTTTCTGCGTAATCTCCTAATTCAAGGTCGCTCCATGAGGATGAGGATAATGATAACCACATAGTTGTTGTAAACCCTGCAGCTCGTTTAAGTATTTGTGGTGGATCTGACTCTGACGGCAAATTATCCACAACTCTTGCAACTCTTTCTCTAATATCATTGGCAGCATTATCTAGATCGATACTTGTATCAAACTCAACATTAATTGTGCTTCTACCATTTTCAGATTTCGAGTCTATATTTTTTATACCCTCTGCCCCACCAATAACATCCTCAACAACTTGTGTAACTTCTTGATCTACTATTGAAGCTGCTGCAGATTTGTAGTCTACTTGAACTTGAACAACAGGTGGTTGAATTCCATTGGGCAGTTCTCTAACGGGCAATTTCCAAAATACAAACAGTCCAAATATAATCAGTATAAGGGACATAACCCAAGATACCGTCGGTCTTTTAATGCTTAATTCAGTAATAAACATTATTTATTGATAGGTTTTATTTTTCCACGAGGTCTTACCTTTTTTAAACCCTCAGCTACAATAATATCACCTGCAGTTAAGCCTGAAACTATTTCAATGTTGCTGTCGCTTCTCAGGCCAGTTTTAACTTCAGTTTTATTTGCAATATTTTCTGCATTAATTTTGTAAACATATGATTTATCACCCTCTATCATCACACTCGTATCAGGTACACTTA
The DNA here is from genome assembly GCA_902579925.1 of uncultured Pelagibacteraceae bacterium. Lineage (GTDB taxonomy): Bacteria > Pseudomonadota > Alphaproteobacteria > Pelagibacterales > Pelagibacteraceae > Pelagibacter. The sequence continues at coordinate 1,986 of CACHIS010000001.1, read as the reverse complement.
AAGAATTTCTCAAATCAAATTTAACTCTTACTTCTAAAAGAGAACCTGAGATCAATTCTAAATTTTTGTTTTTCACTTTTATTCTTGATAATAAACTTCTTGTGTCTGCGTTTATTCTGCTTGAAACAAAATCTATTTCACCTAAAAAGGTTTTATCTTTAAAACTAGATAATGTAACATCGACCGGTAAACCTTTTTTTATAGATGCAGAATAACTCTCTGGAATTTTGATATCTGAGTAAATCGTTGAGTTGTCATCAAGTGTAATTATAAATATGTTATTTGAAACAAGAATATCTTCAGTTAAACCTGTGTAGCCAAGAACCCCACTATATGGGGCCAAAATGTCCCCACTTTTCAATTTTATTAAAACATCTCCCTTTTTAACAAAACTCTTAAGTTTTAAATCCTCAAAAAGATCATCTTTTTTAATCTTAAAAGTTTTTGATTTTTGAGAAATTGCTGTACCGTATGTTTCTATTTGTTCAGAAAATTCTTTTTCGACAACCTCAGTTACAATTATTCCTGGTGGTGGCCTTTTACTAAATTTTTTTTTAAAATGATTGCCAATCATTGATCTTCCAACAATTACAATTGTAATTATTAAAAAAAATATAAATATTATTGAAATTGTTTTCGTAGATCTTTTCATATAAAATTTAAATTAATCCGTATTCGGCCCAAGAGCCATCATATATACAAGGAAGATATTTATCATTAATCAAAGAATAAGCTAGTGCCAAAACACACGCTGTAACACCAGATCCACATGAAAAAACAATATTTTCCTGTTTTAAATTTTCCAAACTTGTCTTAAAAATTTTTTGAAGTTCATTTTTATTTTTAAAAGTTTTGTCGTCATTTAGACAATTGTTAAACGGTATACAAAAAGAGTTTTTAATACATCCACTTCTAAGACCCTTTCTAGGCTCAGGGATTTTACCTTCAAATCTTTCTCTACTTCGGGCATCAATCAACGTAAATTTTTTTTCTTCTATATTTTGATCAATTGCTTTTTTACTTTTAACAAGATCTTTTCTCTCAGTGCTTTTATAATTTGATATACGTATTTTTGAAATTTCATCAGTAACTTTCTTTTTCTCTTTAAGCCATTTTCTTAAACCACCATTTAAAACATTTACTAATTTTGGGTCATGTCCGTAATAAATAAAATTAAACCAGCCACGACAAGAGCTTAAAACATCAGAATTATCATAAATAACTATTTGATCATTTTTTTGAATTCCCATGTTCGAAACAATTGTATCCCAACTTATTTGATCAATTAACATGTGTGGTAAAGAAGTATCTTTTCTTGAATTTCCATCTATATCAAAAAAAATTGAATGTGGTATGTGGAGAGATTTATATTCCTCAAATCCATTTCTTTTCGTCTGTGGCATATGCCAAGAGCAATCAACAATTTTAACTGTGGAAAGATTCTTTTCTAACCAATCAGTTTCAACTAAAGACATATTACCTCTTTTCTAAATATTTTTGATGATACTCTTCAGCTGGACAGTAATTTTTCAGCAAAGATATTTTCGTTACAACTTTTCCAGATAAACGTTCATTCACCTCTTTTAATACTTTCTCAGCAATCTTTTTTTGATTATCGTTTAGATAAAATATTTCACTTCTATATTGAGTTCCAAAATCTGGTCCTTGAGAATTTAAAGTAGTAGGATCATGAATTTGAAAAAATATTTTTAAAATTTTCTCGTATGTAATAATTTTTTCATCAAAATCTAGCTTTACCACCTCAGCATGATTTGTATTTCCTGTACAAACTTCCTTGTATGTTGTGACTGAGCTATTACCTCCACAGTAGCCAACTTCTGTTTTAATTATACCGTCTATTTTACTGAATTTAATTTCAGGTCCCCAAAAACATCCAAGTGCTAAAACTGCTATTTCCATTGATTAAGATTTAATTTAATTTACAAATTATTCATATGCTTAGTAAAAATCAATTGGGATTTTTGT